>JADLDK010000051.1 GCA_020846715.1 Armatimonadota bacterium
AATTCTGATCAAGACAGCAGGAGCTTCCCCCCCGACGCTTTCAGTCAGGTTTACGCTGAGGAAGTCAGCTCCGGCATCGCTCAAAGCCAGCATAATGTCTTTCAGCGCCCCTCTGGGGTCGATGGCAGACACGCGCAGAATGCAGTCCGAGCGCCGCGTGTCAACAATATGCTCAGCGCTGCGGACGACAGCCAGTGTAACATACATTAGCAACGTCGCGATGAGCGCCACAATCAGCATCTGCCGTCCGACACCTATTGCAATACCCACGCCAGCTGTAGCCCACAGGCTGGCCGCAGTCGTGAGTCCACGAACAGCGCTGCCCTGCTGAATGATAGTGCCTGCCCCCAGAAAGCCTATTCCGCTGACAATCTGCGCGGCTATTCTGCTGCTGTCCGTGTCCGGGCGTCCGATCGCAATATGGATAGACCCGAGCGTGATCAACGTTGCCCCCACGGAGACCAGGATATGAGTTCGCAGCCCTGCGGGATGCCCCCGAATCTCGCGTTCAAAACCGATAAACCCGGCGCACAACGCTGACAAAACTAGCTGCCCTGTAGCGCTGCCAAGAAAAGCGACATCAATCATCGACAGTCAGCCTCGCTGCTTCCCATCTGGTAGCTCAGGCGGGCGCCTTTACCTGCGCCGCAGCGCTGTTAAGTTCATCCAGCAGTTGCTGTCGCGCGCTGTGCACTTCCCGCGCAACCTCATCCAGAGCAATGTCGCGTTTCTCCCCCGCCCAGCGGTTGCGGAACTCGGCTTTGCCCTCCCGGGCTCCGCGCCCCAGCACAATCTGAAGAGGTATTCCGATAAGATCCGCATCCTTGAACTTCACCCCGGCGCGTTCCGTGCGGTCATCGTACAACACCGCCAGGCCCAGATCGCGAAGCTCATCATACAAAGCGTCAGCCCGAGCGCCGTCTTCCTCAACGTTCAGGCACAACAGCGTGACGTCAAAGGGCGAAACAGACATGGGCCACAGAAGCCCGTCCACATCCGCGAACTGCTCCGCCATAGCTCCAATGATCCGCGTAACGCCGAAGCCATAGGTGCCCATAATAATCGGCTGTTCCTGACCGTTTTGATCAAGAAATTTGGCGCCCATCACCGCGCTGTATTTCGTGCCCAGCTTGAAGATGTGCCCGGCTTCGATCCCATGCTCGTCCTTGAGGACACCACCGCAACGAGGACACGGATCTCCCCCTGCAGCCACACGTAAATCACCCCATACGTCCACGTGGAAGTCACGATCGAGATTGATATTTACCACGTGTGCATCCTGTTTGTTCGCGCCACTCACCCAGTTCCCGCCGCATCTAAGCTCATCTCCGGCAACTATTGTGACGCCACTCAAACCGCATGGGCCGGCAAAGCCAACGGGAGCGCCGGTAACTCTCTGGACTGTCTGCGCGGAGGCCAACTGCAGCTTTCGACCCCGCATCAACCTTGAGAGCTTCGCTTCGTTGAGGTCCTTGTCCCCGCGAACAAGCGCCACTACGACCCCTTCGTCATCTTCGTAAATCAGAGTCTTGATGAGCTTCTCTGAGGGAATCTGCAGAAAATCCGTCACTTCCTCGACTGAGCGCTTGTCCGGAGTCTCCACTACTTTCAGAATGTCCGGCTCGGGTAAGTCAACAGCGTCAGTAGTTCCGATCTCGCAGCGCTCCGCGTTAGCCGCGTAACCGCACGAATCACAGATGAGAATGGTGTCTTCACCGGACTCGACAACCACCATGTATTCGTGACTCACCGAGCCGCCGATAGCGCCCGATTCCGCCTCGACAACCTGATAGTCCAGGCCCAGCCTCTTGAGAATCCGACCGTAGCACTCGTACATCTGAGAGTACGATTCATCCAGGCTCTCTTCTGAGGTGTGGAATCTGTAACAGTCGTGCATCATGAACTCACGCCCGCGCACAACTCCTCCGCGCGGCCTGGGTTCATCCCGAAACTTGGTCTGTATCTGATAGAGCATGAGGGGCATCTGGCGGTAAGAGCGCACCTCAGAGCGGACAATGTCGGTGATGACTTCTTCGTGGGTCATCCCCAGGACAAGGTCGCGATCGCTTCGATCTTTGAGGCGGAAGATGACATCCACTGCAGAGCGGCCTGTCTCGTCCCAAAGCTCCTGAGGGTGAAGAGCGGGCAGCAGCAACTCCTGCCCGCCAACGCGGTTGTTCTCTTCCCGCACGATATTGGCCACCTTGCGCAACACCCGGTTGCCCAGCGGCAGCCAGGAGTAGACTCCGCTGGCCAGCTTTCTCAGATACCCGGCCCGCAACAGAAGCTGGTGGCTGATGAGTTCCGCCTCTGAGGGCACCTCACGCAGAGTGGGAATGAACGCCCGGGAATAACGCACGAGGACTGTTTCCTTTCCGTTGTGACAATTCGCGTCGAGCCGTCACTGCTCCGACCAACGGGAGTATAGCGTAACGCGCAAGGCTCTATCTGTCAATTCTGCAGGCGAGCGCCTAAAGCCTGCCGGCCGGTATCCGACGGTCCAAAACAGGTGTCAGATCGTACTGCACAGCAACTTCTCTGCACGCCTCAAAGAACTTGCATTTTGAGCAGTCCCGCCAGATTTTTTGGGGAAACGTTGAGCGCGGAACCTGCCGAAAACCCAGCTTTTCGAAAAAGTGTGGCACTGCAGTCAACGCAAAAACGCAGGAGAGTCCGAGAACGGCAGCTTCCTCGAGGCAGGCGTTAACCAGGCTTTTCCCAAGTCCTGTTCCCTGCGCCTCATCCGCTACGACCAGCGAGCGAACTTCCGCCAGATCGCCGCCCATAATCTTGAGGGAGGAACAGCCCACAATGCCGCCCTTGACCTCGGCAACGAAGAAGTCCCGCAGCGCATCGCACAGCTCCTCTTCAGAGCGCGGTAACACGTTGCCGATCCCTGCCTGCCGGTTGATGAGCTTCGCGATCCCGGGAACATCAGCTATGCGTGCTTTGCGTATCTCCATTGCCGCCAGCTATCAGACGGAAAGAGCCTGCGCGACGATCTCCGCAGTAAGACTTCTCAACAGCGCAGAAACAGTCGTCAATCCTCTTCCTGTTCAGCCACAACGCGCTCCACATGCTTGACCAGCTCATCCACCATGTCAGCTTCCGGAACTTTGTTCAAAGACTCTCCGCCGGCAAAGATCAGACCTACGCCGCCACCACCAGCCAGACCGACATCCGCCATACGCGCCTCGCCAGGACCGTTCACCACACAGCCCATTACAGCGACGCGCAGCGGTTTCTTCGTCTTGATGTGACTCAGACGCGCTTTGACAGCCTGCGCCGTGGCGTGTAGATCAATGTCCGCACGCCCGCACGAGGGACAAGCAACGATGGTGATTCCGCCCTGGCGGAGATCCAGAACTCTCAGCATCTCAAGGCCGGCCTTGATCTCTTCCACTGGATCCGCAGTCAATGACATCCGAATGGTGTCACCAATACCAAGCGCCAACAGCGTGCCAATTCCCACGCACGATCGGATGGTCCCTTCCCAGGGAAGGCCGGCCTCGGTTATCCCCAGATGCAGCGGATAATCTACCAGCTCAGACATCTTTCTGTACGCTTCAATGGTGACAGGGACTTCGAAAGACTTCAGAGAGATGACAATGTCGTGAAAGCCTTCGTCTTCAAGAATATGCACCTCATCGAGAGCGCTCTGCACAATGGCGTCAGCCGTCGGATGCCCGTAGCGTGCGGTATCCAGTGACCCCGCGTTCGCGCCTACGCGTATGGGAATCATGCGGTCTCGAGCAGCTCGCACTACTTCGCGAATCTTGTTTGGATCGCGAATGTTGCCCGGATTCAGGCGCAGCTTGTCAACCCCCGCTTCAATGGCTTCGAGCGCCAGAAGATGGCTGAAGTGGATGTCCGCCACCAGCGGCACGGGAGACTGTTTGCGTATTTCGGGGATAGCCTGGGCGTCCTCATGATGCGGCACGGCAATGCGGACGATATCTGCTCCCGCCTCGGCCAGTTGGTTAATCTGCCTGACAGTGGCGTCAACGTCATGCGTCTTGGTGGTACACATAGACTGAAGCGCAACCGGAGCGTCTCCTCCGATGCCTACGCCACCGACATTCACCATTCGGGTTTTGCGTCGTTGAATCATAACGGTAGGTGCGGACCTTTCACACGCGCGCGAAAGCGACGGCGCAGCAAGAGCGCCTGACGCATCGCAAGTCTGGTTGTGACTGAACCCTAGCGGCTGTGCATCAGGCTCTTGATGAGCGGCAGGTTAGTGATGTCTTTGTACATCACCAGAACGATTATGACACCAAGCACAGCAAACCCAACGGTCAAAGCGGCCTGTTGCGTCTGCGGGCTGAGCCGGCGCCCGCGAGCGGCTTCGATAATCAGCAGCAAAAGCAGACTGCCGTCCAGCGGGCCAATCGGCAAGAGATTGAGAACAGCAAAGTTCAGGCTCAGGCCGGCCGCCAGAATCACCAGAGGCACCAGACCCGCCTGCGCGGCGCTGCTGGTTGCCTGAACAATGGCGATAGGCCCACCGGCTTCTTTGGCAATCTGTCTGGAGAAGATCGTCTGCACCAGCTTCTTGACGAATCCGAAGCTGATCTGCGTACCCCGCTGGACAGCCTCCACAACGCCAAGCTTCTTGATGGCGCTTCCGGGATAGAATCCGAGCCGGCCGACCTTCTTGCCCTTGTCCATATCAACACGAGGTGTCGCCTGAAGGGTGAGGCGTTTGTCACCGCGCTGAACAACAACCGCGATGGTCTCTCCCGGGTGCTTCTGAATTACTCCAATGAGCTGGTCCACTTCGCGGATGCGCTCTCCCGCGACACTCAAAATCTTGTCATCCGGCTTCATTCCAGCACGCGCTGCTGGAGAGTCTTTCTCTACAGAAGCGACCAGAGGCTGGCCAACGGGCAGGCCGGAGGCCATACCAATAACGATGAATACAAGGTAGGCAAACAGGAAGCTGGCAAACGGCCCGGCAAAGATGACGATCATTCGCTTCCAGACAGACTGAGCGTTGAACCCATGTGGTGGGCCCTCTTCGCTCGGATCCATCCCCGGAATACGTACAAAACCGCCAGCGGGAATCGGGCGCAGGTTGTACTCAGTCCCGCCGCGCTTGACGATAGTCAACTTCGGGTTGCCAAAGCCGACGGCAAACTCATCTACGGCCATCCCGCACGCTTTTGCGGCCAGAAAGTGCCCCAGCTCATGCGCAACTACGAGAATTACAATGACGGCGATGACACCGACAATACTGATCAGACTAGCGTATATGGCTCAACTCCCCTGTCGCATAATACATCATCTACCTGGCCATGACCGGTGTAAACAAACGGCGGCCTTCTTCGACAATGTGCGTCGCCTGTGCTCTGGCGCGCTTATCAGTCTCAACAATGCAATCAAGATCCGGATTCCGGATGTTGTCAAAGTGAGTCATAGTTTTTTCGACGACGCGCACGATGTCGAGAAAACCGATCTCTTCTTTGAGAAACGCCTCCACTGCCACATCGTCCGCCGCACTCATAACTGCAGGCATCACACCGCCCTCATCCGCAGCTTCACGAGCAAGTCGCAGCGCCGGAAATCTTTCTGCGTCTGGCGGGAAAAACTCCAGCGGGCCACTCACTAGCAAATCCAGCCGCGGCAGATCTGTGTTCATCCGCTCTGGAAACAGCAGCGCATACTGAATGGGCAGGCGCATGTCCGGCAGACCAAGCTGCGCCTTTACACTGCCATCAACCAACCGCACCAGTGAATGGACAATGCTTTTCGGGTGGACAACGACCTTCACCTGTGAGGCCTTCACGCCAAACAACGCCTCGGCTTCCAGAATCTCCAGCCCCTTGTTCATAAGAGTGGCTGAATCAACCGTTATCTTTCGCCCCATTTTCCACGTCGGGTGGTCAAGCGCCATCGCCGGCGTTATGTTCGCCATTTCCTCGGTGGTCAACTGCGCGAAGGGCCCGCCTGAGGCCGTCAGAATCAGGGCTTCGATCGAGCCTTCCGGCTCGCCAATGAGACACTGGAAAATCGCGGAGTGCTCGCTGTCTATCGGAATCAGGCGCGCGTTGCCTTTCTGGACAGCTTTCCGCACCAGCGAGCCCGCCACAACGAGAACTTCCTTGCTGGCAATAGCGATGTTTTTCCCAAGAGCAGCCGCGGCGAGAGTGGGACGCAAACCCGCAAAGCCCTGCACAGCAACAACAAGAGTGTCCGTCTCCGGGTCTGAAGCCGCCTCACACAGTCCTTCTTCGCCTACGAGGATTTGTGTATTGGGAAACTCCCGGTTGCGGGCTTTCAGAATCTGTGCGCCTTCAGCGTCCCGCGTGACAACTGCGCGTGGCTGCCAACGCACTGTCTGTTCAGTCAGCAGTTCAATGTTGCCTGCGCCGGATAGCGACCTTACCCGGACGCGCTTTCCCAGCCGCTCGACTACATCCAGAACTTGCGTCCCTACGGAACCCGTACTTCCAAGCACACTGATTGTTCGTGTTTCAGCCACTGATCAGGAAATTGACGGAGCAGGAGAGAGGTCAGGCGCCGCAGCACTCGCCAGATCCTGACCGGGCGAGTTGACAACCCCGCCGAACTTTCGCACGCGGCTCTGATAGTCCGCAATGGCCTTCAACAAGTCTTCCTCACCAAAGTCCGGCCAGAGCACGTGAGTGACGTGGAGTTCCGCATAGGCAATCTGCCACAAAAGAAAGTTGGAGATGCGCATCTCTCCCGCTGTGCGAATCAGCAAATCCGGGTCGGGGAGCCCCGGCTGGTAGAGCGAGGCGGCAATAGTGCGCTCGTCAATATCGTCTGGAGAAAGTTCGCCCCGCTGCACCCGGAGCGCAATCTGGCGGAATGCGTCCACAAGCTCGCCCCGGCCGCCATAATTGATTGCGAGATTGAGAATAAGCCCGGTGTTATCCTGTGTCCTGCGCACATCGTCCAGAAGCGCCTGCCGGACGAAATCGGGGAGGTCATCTGTGCGTCCGCTTAACCTTAGCTGAACGCCCTCATCCATGAGCTTTCGCAACTCCTGGTGAGCGGCGGACGCAATCAGCTTCATAATACCGCTGATCTCACTGCGCGGGCGGCGCCAGTTCTCGGCAGAGAAAGTGTAGAGAGTCAGAGCCTTGATGCCGAACTCACCCGCCAGACGAACAACACGATCCACAGTCTTGTAGCCACGGCGGTGGCCTTCCAGGCGCGGCAACCCACGGTGAGACGCCCAGCGTCCATTGCCGTCCATAATGATGGCAATGTGAGCGGGCACACGCTCCGGATCGATGCCGCATTCGCGAAGTTTGTCAGGGCGGAGTTCAGACATTATGCCGCTCGCCAGCCATCGTCTTCCGCCAGCGATCTATAACAACCGGCGGCGGTGTGGTCAGGCGACTATTATACTTCCATCAACTCGGTTTCTTTGTTCTTCTGAAGCCTGTCAATCTCTTCAATGAACTTGTCCGTCAACTTCTGCACCTGCTCCTGAAGCCGCCGGGCATCGTCTTCGGAGATCTCGTGCTCCTTCTCCTGATGCTTGAGCTTGTCGTTCACATCTCGCCGGACATTTCGGACAGCAATGCGGTGGTCTTCGGCTCTCTTGTGAAGCTGCTTCACCATGTCCTTGCGGCGCTCTTCTGTTAGATACGGGATTTGCAGGCGGATAACGTTCCCGTCACTGGAAGGCGTCAGGCCAAGATCGCTGTTGGTGATAGCCTTTTCAATAGCAGCGATAGACTGCTTGTCCCATGGAGAGATCAGAAGCTGCCGGGGCTCAGGAGCGGTGACAGTCCCGAGCTGATTGATGGGCATGGGAGTGCCGTGGTAGTCCACCATCACGTGATCGAGCAGAGTTGGATTCGCGCGACCAGTGCGCAGCGTCTGAAAGTCCTCTATCGCCACCTCAACAGCCCGCTGCATTCTGTATTCAGCATCTTTCATCAGATCAGTTGTCAAGAGTCAATCCCTCCAACATACGTCCCGAAGTCATCGCGCAAGACGACCTCCCGGATATTCCCTCGCCTGGTGATATTGAATACGACGATCGGCAGATTGTTTTCCTGGCACATGGTAAAGGCCGTCATATCCATCACCTTGAGGTTCTGGCTGATCGCATCCGCGTAGCTGATTCGATCGTACTTGACTGCTTCCGGGTTCTTTCGCGGGTCCGAGTCGTAGATACCGTCAACGTTAGTCGCTTTCAGCAAAGCCTGCGCGTGGATTTCAACAGCGCGCAGCACGGCGGCCGTATCAGTTGTAAAGTACGGATTTCCGGACCCGGCGGCCAGAATGACCACGCGCCCCTTTTCAAGATGCCTGATCGCGCGGCGGCGGATGAACGGCTCGGCGACCTTGTCCATGTTGATGGCAGTCTGGACACGCGTATCTACGCCAAGGCGCTCCAGAGCATCCTGCAGGGCCAGAGAGTTGATCACCGTCGCCAGCATACCCATTGTGTCGCCCGTGACTCTGTCAACGCCGCCCTCTGAAGCCTGCTGACCGCGTATGATGTTTCCACCACCGACGACGATAGCTAACTGGACGCCAAGATCCTTCAAGGATCGCACGTCTTCCGCAATTGCTCCGATTGTTTCGGGACAGATGCCGAAACCCTGAGACCCGGCGAAAGCCTCACCCGAAAGCTTCAGCAGAACGCGGGACCAGCGCAGCTTTTGCTGTATCCCGAGAGCGTCCAGGCCGCCAGAAGACCGGCCGCTCGATTGGAAGTTGGGATCTGCCTTCTTTGCGCTCACGACTCTGGTTGCGTCTCCCAGTACGTCACTAACCCGTAGTTCCGTTGCCAGAAGCCGACTCCTCAGTCTCCTCTTTCGCCTCTGTCTCTCCGACGCGCCAGCGAACAAAGCGCTTAATCTCAATCTTCTCGCCGATTATCGCTACAGTCTCGTTGACAAGCTGTTTGATGGTCTTGCCCTCATCCTGAATGGAGGGCTGGTCCAGAAGGACTTTTTCACCAAAGAAGAGCTTTTCCATTCGCCCTTCGACAATCTTAGGCAGGGCGGCTTCGGGTTTGTTCTGCTGACGCGCCCACACTTCGTGGATTTCGCGCTCACGCTCCAGAACATCCGGCGAGATGTCCTCGCGCTTGAGGTATTCGGGGTTTGTCCACGCAATGTGCATGGCCAGCTTGTGAGCCAACTCCTGAAACTGCTCGTTCTTGGCGACAAAAGGCGTCTCGCAGCCAAGCTCAAGCATTACAGCGATCTGACGGCCAGTATGGATGTAGGTCTCAATGATGCCTTCGGAAGCCTGCCTGTCCTGGCGTTTGGCGGCGGTCGCTTCCCCGCGCTTGCGCAGCAAGTCCCGGGCCTTCTCAAAGTCCCCGTTTGTCTCTTCAAGCGCCCTCTTGCAGGCCATCATCGGAGCTCCGGTTTCGTCCCGGAGCTTCTTTACAGTCTGAGCGTCTATTGCCACTGCGTGTATTTCTCCATCTTGATTCAAAAGCAACAAGGCCGGACAGATGCCGGGCCCAGAGTAGAAAAGATCAGGCCTCGGCGCTGTCGCCGTCTGCGGAAATGTCTGCTGCGCCCGCAGAAGTGTCCTCAGATGAGGTGACAGGCTCGGCCTGGGCAACTCCGACAGCAGTCAACTCGGATGCAGTAGCGGCTGCGGGCCCTTCTCCTTCGTGACCATCGGGGGAGGCGGAAAACACAGCCGCATCCTCGGCCGTCACAACACTTTCTTCTTCCGAGGCTTCCACCTGTGAGATATCCTCACCGTCTTCAACCACCTCTGCGCCCTGCCATTCGATCTGCTTGACTTCGATGATAGCCTCCGACATCTTCTGACACATCAGCTTGATAGCGCGGATGGCGTCGTCGTTGCCAGGGATGACCAGATCCACCTCGTCAGGGTCGCAGTTGGTGTCAACGATAGCGACGACAGGAATCTCCAATTTGCGCGCTTCCTGAACAGCGATGTGCTCTTTCTTGAGGTCTACAATGAAAACTGCGCCCGGGAGCTCCGGCATGTCTTTGATACCGCCGAGGTAGCGCTCCAGGCGGTCTTTCTCCTCACGCAGAAGACTGGCTTCTTTCTTGTTGAACTTCTCGAAGCTGCCGTCCGCTTCCATGGTCTCCAGATCGCGCAGACGCTGAATACGGTCTTTAATGGTGCGGTAGTTAGTCAGCATACCACCGAGCCAGCGCTGATTCACCCAGTACTGGCGGCACTTTCGAGCGGCATCCTCAACCGCTTCCTGCGCCTGTTTCTTCGTCCCGACGAATAGAATCGGCTTGTTGTCTTCGGCAACAGACTGAATGAACGCGCGCGCGTCTTCAAAGAGCTTGAGAGTCTGGTGGAGGTCAATAATGTAGATACCGTTGCGTCCCCCATAGATGTACCTTTTCATCTTGGGGTTCCAGCGGTTGGTGCGGTGGCCGAAATGAACTCCTGCTTCGAGAAGCTCTTTCATGCTGATACTGGGCATAGATTTTCCTTTCAGGTTATCGCGTTGATCTCGCTTCAACCCTGCGGCGCGAGCCCGGCGCTGCAACAATTGTGCACACGACGAACTCGACCCAGCCGCGCGGTCCACGAGACTGTGAAGTGAGCAAAGCCCCGAATGTTATGCCACAGATCTTCTGAGCCAGCACGGGACTGCCCGTAACCGAAACGCGCTCTGCGCTTCGAAAACGACACAAACGCTGGATTGTAGCACCACGCTTAGCGATAGCGCAAATTCCTGAGCTCCGTGCAATCGAAGGCGAAGGGTCTGGAAATGAAGCGTTGAAGGCGACAAAGGGCACAATAACGCACGGAAGCGCTGGCTGCCGGGCGCCCGGCAGTAAGAGACTCCGCTCCTCCAGCCGTCCAGTTCAGCACAGGAGCGGCCAGAATACCCACGACGATAACCAGAGCCGCGAGCGCGCCAAGGACAAAGCCGTACGTGGGGGAAGCGCTCACCGAAGGCTTGTCGGCCACGCCGGATGCAGGCTCTTCTTCCATAAACATGACCACGGTTACGCGCAGGTAGTAAAACACTCCCATGACGCTCGTAAGGACGGCAATCACCGCCAGGCCCGGATATCCGGCCTGGACCGCAGCGCTGAAGAGGAACAGCTTTCCAAAGAACCCGGCGAACGGTGGTATACCGGCGAGTGAAAGCAGAAAAACTGACATCAACGCCGCCAAGAGCGGGCTGCGCCGCGCAATGCCTCTGTAATCATCAATATCTTCCGCTTTGTCTCCCGAACCAGCAAAAACGATGACGACAGCGAATGCGCCGAAGTTCATCAGCGTGTACACAAGAAGATAGAACAGCACCGCGGACATGCCGTCAACGCCCGCCACGCTGTCGCGTGACAGCGTCAACAGCCCCATCAGAATATAGCCTGCGTGCGAGATGCTGGAATAAGCCAGGAGCCTCTTGATATTCTGCTGCGGAATGGCAATCAGGTTGCCCCAGATCATTGTGCCAGCCGCCAGGAGCCACAACAACAGGTGCCAGTTTGGAGATAGACCAGGGGCAACAATTCGGGCCAGCCCACCAAAGCCAGCAGCCTTGGCAACGACGGACATAAAAGCCGTGACAGATGTTGGAGCTCCTTCATAGACATCTGGAGTCCACATGTGAAAGGGAACAAGCGCCACCTTGAATCCCAGAGCCACCAGAACCATCCCCACGCCCATGGTCAGCATGGCTCCCGAATTGGCGGCAAGGGCGGCAGCGATGGAAGTCGTACCCGTCGCAGCAAAAACCAGAGCTGTGCCATACACGAAGAACGCGGACGCGAAGGAACCGAGCAGAAAGTACTTGAGCGCCGCTTCCTGGCTGATGCCCTCCAGGCGTCGAAATCCAGAGAGCACGTACAGCGGTATCGACAGGAGCTCCAGCCCCAGAAACATCATAATGAAGTTGTCTGAGGCTCCCATCAGCATCGCGCCGGACGAAGAGAACATCATCAGGGCATAGTACTCACCGCGCGCCAGAGATTCGCGGTTGACATACGGGCTTGAAATGATGATCCCGATAGCGGTGGCAATAAGGATGATAAGGTCGAAAACGACAGTGAAGCTGTCAATGGACTGCATTCCGAGCGGCGCGGTGGCAATCTGGGACGCATGAACAGTCACGCACCCGCTGACAATCACACCGATCAGCCCAAGCGCCGGGAGCAGGCTGTGCGTCGAGCGCGGGCGGAAAGCGCCGACAAGCAGCACGAGCGCCGCCGCGGCAGCCAGTGACCACACCGGTGCGGACACCCACAGGTTCTGCTTGATAAACTCAGTTGTCAGATCGATGCTCATCGAGTATGAAGAATCTCCAGTTGATCGGGCTGCTCTGCAGACTGCGCAAGAGCGGGAGAGGCGTGGGTCCGCCGGCTTTCAGTTGACGGAACGGAAGGCGAGATGGAGGCCTGGCGGGCGTTTTCAACAGTCTGCACGATGCGCAGAACGCTGGGCTCTACGCGCTCCAGGATAGGCTTCGGATAGACCCCGAAGAATATGACACCAACGGCCAGCGGGGTCAGCACGGCAATCTCACGAGCGCTCAGGTCCAGAAGGCTCTTGTTCTCCTCATTAGTCATCGGCCCATGCAGGACGCGCTGCACCATCCAGAGCAGGTAACAGGCGCTGAGAACGGCGGTACTGGCGCCGAGCACCGCATACCACGGATTGCGCATCCAGCTCCCCAGAAACACCAGAAACTCTCCGACGAAGCCCGAGAGAAACGGCAGGCCGATGGAAGCCATTGTAATGATGATAAAGACAGCGCCATACTTGGGCATTACACTGTAGATGCCGCCGTAATCGGCAATCTGGCGCGTGTGCCTGCGCTCATAGATCATCCCGACAAGGAGAAACAGCGCTCCTGTGGCCAGCCCATGGCTGATCATCTGGTAAACACCGCCCTGCAGTCCCTCGAGCGTGAATACGAAGATACCGAGCATAGCTATGCCCAGATGACTGACAGAAGTGTACGCCACCAGCTTCTTCATGTCAGGCTGGCGCAGGGCCACCAATGCCCCGTAAATGATGCTGATGATAGCCAGCGTCACCAGAAGAGGCGCAAAGTGCAGGCTGGCGTTGGGGAAAAGTGGCAGACAGAACCGCAAGAAGCCGTAAGTGCCCATCTTCAGCAACAAACCGGCCAGAATGACAGACCCGGCCGTGGGCGCTTCTACGTGCGCATCGGGTAGCCAGGTGTGAAACGGAAACATTGGCACTTTGATGGCGAAGGCGAGCGCGAACGCCAGGAACAGAAGCGTCTGCGCGGCTGCGGTGAGATGCATCACGTAGAGCTTGGGCAGATCGAAGGTCAGCTCACCCGTCGTTTTGAAATTGATCCACACCATCACGAGGATGGCCACCAGCATCAGCAGGCTGCCCACCATCGTATACAGGAAGAACTTGACTGCGGCGTATATTCGCCGCTGCCCACCCCACATCCCAATGATGAAATACATCGGGATGAGCATAGCTTCCCAGAAAACATAGAAAAGCACGAGGTCCAGAGCGCAGAATACGCCGATCATCGCGCTCTCCAGAAGCAGCATCAGCGCGTAGTACTCTTTCTGGCGATCTTTAATGCCGGCGAAGGAGCCGAGAATGGCGACAGCGCTGAGGAACGTGGTCAAGAGCACCATCACCAGACTGATACCATCCAGACCGATGTGATAGGTGAGCGCCGGTTGCCCCATCAACTGAATCCAGGGCTTTTGCACCTCGAACTGCCAGACTGCGCCACTGCTTGAGTAAAGGAAGAACAGCGGTACGCTGAGCGCAAAGGTAATCAGCGCCAGGACAAAAGCGAAACCCTTCGCAGCGGATTCCGCTTTGCGGGGAAAGAAAGGCAGTACGGCCGCGCCTGCGAGCGGCAGAAAGATCAACAGTGAAAGAATGCACTGGTTGTAATGCATAAGCCGGTGAGTCTATCCGTTTCTGCTATCTGGTCAGCACCCAGATGACGACAATCGCGCCGAGTACCATCCCCGCCGCATAGTTGCGCACGTAGCCAGTCTGCAATCCGCGGAAGAGATGGCTGAAAATACCGACGATCGTTGCGACGGCGTTGACGATGGCGTCAATAACCAGCACATCGATCCCGCGCCAGAGGAAATAGGCCAGGCCCATTCCGGGGCGCACAACAACAGCCTTGTAAAACTCATCAACGTAGAACTTGTTAAGCAGCAGGTTGTACAGCCACGGAGCGCTGCGAGCTATTGACCAGGCGCTTCCGGGCTTTCTGACGTACATCTGATAGCCCGCGTAGATGCCCAGAACCGACAGCACCACTGTAACGCCCATCAGGCGCATCTCCCAGACGTGGCTGGTTGGGACGATCTGGCGATGGAGCATCTCGAGCGCGCGCGCGACGTCCGCCTGCGTTCCCACAGACGGAGCGAGAAAATCTGAAAACGTCTCGGCGGAAGCGCCAAACAGGTGTGTCAGCCAGCCGATCGGCGCAATCTTCATCAGCGCCTCAGGCATGTTTAGAAACCCTGCGAATACCGCCCCCACCGCCAGCAGGATCAGCACAATACTCATTGACGCAGGGGATTCGTGAATGTGGCGCTGAGTCTCTTCATCCATGCGCGGCTGGCCGTGAAAAGTCTTATAGGTCACGCGCGCCATGTAAAACGCAGTCAACAGAGCCGTCACAACCCCAACAGTCCACAGAACTACTCCGCCAAGCGGAGAGCTGAACGCGTACCACAGAATCTGGTCTTTGGAGATGAACCCGGAAAACAGCGGAATGCCCGCGATAGCCAGCGTCGCTATCCAGAACGTCCAGGTAGTCACCGGCATCCATCTGGACAGCCCACCCATTCGCCGGATGTCCTGCTCGTCATGCATAGCGTGAATGACGCTCCCGGACCCAAGGAACAGCAGCGCCTTGAAGAAGGCATGCGTCATCACATGAAAAATCCCAGCGGCAAATGCGCCAACTCCGCAGGCCATAAACATGTAGCCAAGCTGAGACACAGTGGAGTACGCGAGGACGCGCTTGATGTCGTTTTGCACCAGTCCGATCAGCGCCGCGAATAACGCCGTAGCCGCGCCGATACCCGCGACGACCATCAGCGCGACAGGCGCATGAACGAACAATATATGACAGCGCGCCACCATATAGACACCCGCCGTGACCATGGTGGCGGCATGGATGAGAGCGGAAACGGGAGTCGGGCCTTCCATCGCGTCCGGCAACCAGACGTAGAGTGGTATCTGGGCGGACTTGCCTGTCGCGCCCGCAAACAACAGCAGGCAGATAATGGTCATCGTCACAGTCGGGACCGCGAGAGGCGCAGCGGCGACTTTCGCAAACACATCCTGGAAAGTCAAAGAACCGAAGGTTACGAAGATGAACAGCATTCCCAGAATGAAGCACCAGTCACCCACGCGGTTGACGATGAAGGCTTTCTGCCCGGCAGCGGCGGCGGAAGGTCTTTCGAACCAGAACCCGATCAGCAGATAGCTGCACAGCGCCACCCCTTCCCAGCCCACGTACATCAACAGGAAGTTGTCGGCCAGGACAAGCAGCAACATCGCGAACGTGAACAGGTTCATGTAGGCGAAGAAGCGGGGGTAGCGGGGGTCATGCGCCATATACCCCATCGAGTACACGTGAATGAGGAATCCAATCCCCGATACCACGCACACCATCACTGCGGACAGCGGATCCAGCACGAATGCCACCTGCGTGTGCACGGCCCCCGTGGCGATCCAGTCAAAAAGAGACTGGTGGAGCACCCGCTGGTCCTCCGGCAGACCCAACAGATGCAGCAGCCCCATGACAGAGACGATCAGGCTCCCCAGAACAGCCAGGCTGGCGATAGCGCCGGAGACCTTCCTGGGCAGCAGATGGCCGATGAAGGCATTAATGAATACACCGATGAGCGGGCAAAGCGGTATTAGCCACAGATACTTGAAGTCCAACCCTAGCCCCTCATCTCACTCATCTCGTCAACGTCAATATCCAGGCGCTGGCGGAAGATGGCCACTATGATAGCCAACCCGACGGCTACTTCAGCCGCCGCAACCGTCATCACAAAAAACACGTAGATCTGTCCATCCATCACCGCGCGATATCTCGCCGATGCGACGAGCAGCAGATTTCCGGCATTGAGCATCAACTCGATGCACATGAACATCACGATGGGATCGCGCCGGATCAGGAATCCGATGGCTCCAATCGTGAACAGAAGCCCGGAAAGAGCCAACCAGGCGCTAAAGGGGACAGCGGAATAGATGTCCACCTACGGGAACCTCCTCAAAGCCAGCACAACAGCGCCAATCATAGCGGCCAGCAAGACAAGCGACGTAATCTCAAAAGGAAGCAGATAGCTGCTGAACAGCAACTGACCGATGCGCTCCGGTGAACCAAAGTCCGCAGCGATCGCCTGAGGGAAATGACGGACGCCTTCTCCGGCCCTGGCAATGTGCAGCGCCGCCTCGAACAACAACACACATCCGAGAACGATTGCCGCCGCCAACTGCCACGATGGGTTTTCTCTCAGTGGACCTTCAGCGCCACCAACATTGAGCAACATCATCACGAACAGAAACAGCACCATAATGGCGCCGGCATACACGGCAACCTGTACGATGAAGATAAACTCGGCGCCCAGCAGCAGAAAAAAGATCGCCAGAGAGACCAGCACCAGCACAAGACTCAATGCCCCGTGCACAGCGTTCTTCGAGAGTACAAGATACAGCGCAAAGAACACCGCGACAGCGGCTATAAGGACAAACGGGATCCAGGTCATCGGCCTGCCACTCTCCTGCCAGTCACGTTCACCCTCTCACCGCATCCGGCTGAGGGACAACCTGACGGTGCTGCTCGAGCTGACGGGAGTTCACCAGCCTCAGCACTGCGAGGAAGACTACAAAAAGCGCGATGTTAACTGCCGTGAGCCACAGCGTCGCGCGCTCTTTGGCCACCACAATCACAACCGCCGTAGCCGCCAGATTCAGCAAGGCGGCGGGAATCATCACCTTCCATCCGAAGCCCATGAGCTGGTCGTAGCGAATGCGCGGCCACGAAGCTCGCACCCACATGTAGAAAATGATGAAAGCGAAAATCTTCAGGATGAACCAGATCAGATTCAGATACCAGACATCCGGCCCAAAGCCGTGCCAGCCCCCCAGATACATCACTGTAGCCAGGGCGCTTGTAGTGACCATGTTCACGTACTCACCCATAAAAAACATGGCGAACCGAAAGCCTGTATACTCCGTGTGAAAGCCCGCTACCAGCTCGGACTCCGCTTCCGCCATGTCAAACGGAGCGCGGTTCAACTCAGCATTGCTTGCCACGACAAAGAGCAGAAAACCTATGAACTGAGGACCTATGTTCCAGATGCCCTGCTTCACCTGCTGATTGACGATGTCTAGCAAATCCAGGGAGCCCGCCAGCAAGACAACCGCAACGACAGTCAGACCAACAGGAATCTCGTAGGAGATCATCTGGGCGCTGGCCCGTAGACCTCCAAGCAGCGAATACTTGTTGTTGGAGCTCCACCCAGCAAGCGTGATGCCATAGACAGCCAGCGACGATAGCGCAAGCACATAGAGAATACCGATGTTCACATGCGCAACCTGCAGGTAAACCACACGGCCCGCAACGTGAATAGGTTCCCCAAAAGGCACGACTGCAAAGGCCGCCAGCGCAGGGACGATGCTGATGACAGGCGCAAGGTAGTACACCAGCTTGTCAACCCCGGTCGGAATGATATTCTCCTTGGCCATGAGTTTCACGGCGTCAGCGAGAGGCTGCAACAGACCGAACGGACCGACACGGTTTGGCCCGATGCGCTGCTGCATTCGCGCGACAACCTTGCGCTCCAGCCAGATGAGTACAGGCACAAGCTGCAGCAGCACCACAAAAATGATCACTGCCTTGATGAGGCTTGCTATCCAGTCAAAAGTAGTATTGCTCATTATCTAAGACGAAGGGCTAAAGGTCAGTGTCCGTTTTGCGCGCGCTGCTGGCAGCCGCCGTTTCTCACATGCTCCTCAAACTCGTGCCGCCAGTGCTCAATGCCTGATACCACCGACATAATGGAAGTGTCTCCGAGCGGGCAGAAACATTTGCCATCCATGTTGTCCGTGATGTCCAGGAGGAGATCGATATCGTCCATCTGGCCGCCCGTCAGCTCAAGCTCGTTCAGGATTTTGAACATCCAGTCCGTGCCTTCGCGGCACGGCGTGCACTTGCCACATGACTCGTGCCGGTAGAAGTGAACCAGATTGCGCGCAACACCGACCATGCACGTTGTCTCATCCATAACGATCATTCCAGCAGACCCGAGCATAGAGCCCGCCGCCTGGATGGATTCGTAGTCGTAGTTAATGTCGCACTTCTCCGCCGGAAGAATGGGGACGCTTGACCCGCCGGGAATCACAGCCTTGAGTTTGTGGCCATCACGCACCCCACCGGCAAACTCGTTGATCAGCGTCATCATAGGAGTCGCCAGCGGGACTTCGTAGTTCCCGGGGCGATTCACATGCCCGGAAATGGAGACCACTTTGGTACCGGCGCTGCGCTCGGTTCCCCACTGCTTGAACCAATCCGCACCGTTGTTCACAATGTGCGAGATATTAGCCAGTGTCTCCACGTTGTTGATGATGGTGGGACTGGCGTAAAGGCCCGATACAGCAGGAAACGGCGGCTTCAGGCGCGGCAACCCGCGCTGCCCCTCCAGCGAGTTCAGAAGCGCTGATTCCTCTCCCCAGATATAGGCGCCTGCTCCGGGGTGCACAGCCAGATCGACGTCAACCCCCGTGCCCTGAATGTTCTTGCCGAGATACCCTCTGGCATAAGCCTGTTCAATAGCTCTGCTGACTATCTGGATTGGACCGACGAACTCCCCCCGGATATAGATAAAGCCTGTCTTGGCGCCAATAGCGTGACAGGCGAGAATCATCCCTTCGAGAAGCTGGTGCGGGTTGACCTCCATCAACTGACGATCCTTGAATGTGCCAGGCTCAGATTCATCCGCGTTGCACACAAGGTAGTGCGGTTTGGATGTGTCCTTGGGGACAAAGCTCCACTTCATTCCAGTTGGAAAACCAGCCCCACCCCGTCCACGCAGACCCGAGGCTTTAACAAGCTCGATCAGCTCATCAGGAGCCATAGTGAGCCCTTTTTGCAGAGAGCTGTAACCTCCATTGCCCACGTAAACGTCAAGGTCTTTGACGTTGTCAATATGGTTGCGGCTGAAGACAATCTCATTGGCCATTACGTGCTCTTTGCTCCTGCAGGTTTGTCCTCAAACGGAACAAGCTGTGGCGGCTCGGGATGATCGCTGGCGGGCTTGAAGCGCAGGTCGTCAATGATCGCGTCAAGCTGCTTGATGGTGAGTTTTTCGTAATACTTGTCGCCCAGCAACATCACCGGCGCCCCACCGCATGCGCCAAGGCACTCAACGGTTTCAAAGGTAAAGCGTCCGTCCGGGGTCGTTTCTCCTTCTTTGATGCCCAGCCGCTCTTCCAGGTGATTGACAAGCTGTCCGGACCCACACAGCTCGCACGACAGTGTCCCGCAGACCTGCAGAATGTACTTTCCAACCGAGTAGCGGTAGTACATGGTGTAGAAGCTGGCGACGCCTTTGACGTACGCTGGAGTTGCCTCCAGGAGCTCGGCGATGTCGATGATGGCCTCATCAGTTACAATTCCGTCCTGCTCCTGAGCAACATAGAGCGCCGGCAAAAGCGCAGAGCGCTTCTCCGGATAACGGGCGGCGATATCGTTAATTCGCTGTCTGGATTCTGCTGTAAGATGCGCCATAAAACTTAATCTCTAGACGGCTACTGCCACTCCAACGCGCCCACGCGCCAGACATACATATAGCCCAGAAGCAGAATTGCAAGAAAAATCCCCATCTCGATGAGTCCGAAGACCTGCAGCTGCCGAAATACCACAGCCCACGGGTACAGAAAGATCACTTCGATGTCAAAGAGGATGAACAGCATCGCGACCAGATAGAACTTGACCGGAAAGCGCTCCCGAACCTCGCCAACGACCGGCTCTATTCCGCACTCGTAAGGGGCCAGTTTGCGCTCGTTGCCGCCTTTTGGCCGTCCAATGAACATAGCCAGACTCAGTGCACCAACTGCAAACGCGGTGGCAATAATGAGCATAAAAAGGATTGGTAAGTAAGGATTCATCGCTGCGTGTCCTGCATTGTGCGCGATTCCGGCTGGGCGCGCCTGTGTTGCCTACACGAAAGGCCTCGACTTCGTGTAGTTTCGCACAAGCCACGGCACAAAAAACCGGCCAGGAAGACCCCGGCCGGAGCCGAAGAGATTTTAGCCAAGCATCCTCCCCATGTCAACGCAACTATTCTTCTTTCTCTGTTCACAAAGCGCGCATTGTGCCGAATACACTGGTGAGAGCGCTTCCCTTCGCTGGTTGGCGGTGGTATGATAAGCACAGCGGCATGAAGGGCTCTTTCGGTAACGACTGAAGCTGATGGCACACGCACACGGCAAACAGGCTTCCGTTCAGACGAACTATCCTCACCCGGAAGGGCACGGTGGGTGGCTCCACGGTGTCTTTGTCCACGACCACAAGCACGACCATGCGCTCAACGACTCACTTGCCAGCCACGAACGTGGAATCCGCGCGCTCAAGATTTCTCTCATCGGCCTTTTGCTCACAGCGACGCTGCAGACCGGCGTTGTCGCTATCTCCGGGTCTGCGGCCCTGCTGGCGGACACTATTCACAATTTTGTTGATGCCGCAACAAGCATCCCGCTGTGGGTCGCCTTCGCCCTGGCTCGCCGCAGCGCCAGCAAGCGCTTCACGTACGGTTATGGCAAAGCTGAGGATATGGCGGGCGTTGCTATCGTCCTGCTCATTTTCTCCTCGGCCTGCGCTGCGGCTTATGAGTCTATTCAGAAGATCATCCACCCCCTGCCTATGACCAACATCGGATGGGTCGCTGCGGCTGGAATTGTGGGTTTCGTTGGAAACGAAGCGGTCGCTCAGTTGCGGATGCGAGTCGGACGGGAGATAAGCTCGGCAGCGCTCATAGCTGACGGACAGCATTCGCGCATTGACGGCCTCACAAGTCTGGCAGTCGTTGTCGGGGCGGCGGGCGCACGGCTCGGCTACGGAATCATTGACCCGCTCATCGGTCTGGTGATTACGATCTCGATTCTCGTCATCGCGGGGGAAACGGCCAAAGCCGTCTGGGGCCGCCTTGTGGACGCAATCGAACCCGAGATCGTGGCTCAGATTGAAGAGTTGCCCCTTAAGGTACGAGGCGTCCAGGGAGTGCACGACGTGCGGGCGCGCTGGATGGGTCACAAAATTGTGGCAGACCTGCACATCACGGTGCATCCGTTTTTGACGGTGCAGGACTCACACGCCATAGCCGTGCAGGTGCGCGATTTTCTACGGGAGAAAATTACGCCGCTGGCAAGCGCTGTTGTGCATGTCGATCCGGGGGACGAGCTAGCCGCACACCGGCTAACACGCGGGGAGCAGTGCCGGGGTTGCCTTGTGTGTACCGGATGTCAGGACGGCTCCGGTATCTGAAGTTGCACCAGCTACGTACGAGAGGCCGGACTCGAGCCTGTCCTTCTGGCTCCACGGGCAAAGGGCAGCGCGGCAACCACCCACAGAACCAGTGACACAGCTGATCCGACCGTCAAGGCGCGATAAGCTCCGCGGCGGTCCAGCGCTCTGGTCAGGGTCGCGCTCTTGGCAAAATCTATAGAACCGATTGCCCGCCGATCGTCAATAGTGCTTTGAGCCAACCTGAGCGCAAGGGTTGATTCAGCGTATTTGGGCTGCAGCGCGTCTACCTGCAGCTTCGCCGCTTCGTAGTCCGCCTTTAACTTCTTGTGTTCCATCGCCAGCGCAGGGATTTTCTCCAGCATCTTCTGAGCGCGAGCAAGATCTCTGGCGGCGGTGTCGTAACGAGACACGGCGTCTCTCTGGTCCTCCTGAGCCTGAGAAAGCCGCTGCTCAATCGGGCGCAGCAAAGACTGTGCGTCCGGTGACTGTTGTGATGAGTCCCCGGCGCCTGTACCAGCCTGCAGATAGGCAGAGACATCGGACTGCACGTCTTTCAGATCCTGTGCCCGGCGCGCTCGCTCAGCAACCAGATCAGCCGCCGCATCCCGCTGTTGCTTCAGCAGCATTACCTGGGACTTGGCCTGCTCGTAATCCAGAGGCAGCAGGACACCCGCCTGTTTGCGTTCAAAGTCTTTCAACTTTTCCGCAGCTTCACCGAGCTTTTTCTGAGTAGAGTCCAGCAAAACCGCTGTCGTATCCTGTTTTCGAAACGCGCCGACCTGATTGAGCACCAGCGCGCGGAGTAGCGTCAGGTCAGCTACCCTGTTGGCAAGCTCAACGGCTTCTTCGGCAGTAGCAGCGCGTCCCTGAAAGATTGCAGTTCTGGGGTTCGTTGCGGACACTTCCACGTGAAGCCGCTCCAGCAGCGCCGTCTGATCCAGCTTCAGATCGCTCGCCGCCTGCTTTGTCACAGGGCTGGATGTGGCCAGGTGAACAACGTCGAGGGCTGCAACAGGAGAGGACTTGGCAAGCAGCAGCCGCGCCGTAGCTCTGTAGCGGACGCCCGTGAGCTTGTGTGCCCCGTACCCAATAGCCGTCGCTCCAGAAATGACAAGCAACCCCAACAATAGCCACCATGTTCGCATCAAGCGGTTAAATAGCATAGGCAAGCTCCCGAAATGACTCCCAGGTTCGCGGCATTGTACCACGATTGCACTGTGATAGGAAGAATAGCTGGCGTTTGCGGACGGTTGTCTATCTCAGCCTCCGGCGCAGGACAGCCTGCGGGTATAACAAGGAGGAGGCGGGCAGACGGGATGCCCTGAAAAGGAGCATGGTGAACGCTGGCGAAATGACGTCTGCGTCACATAACACGCAATCTGGGTGAGCCAGACACGTAGTGACAAGACGCACAGACGAGTGAAGTACAACGAGAGAAACGGCGGAGGACAGGTTGATGGACGAAGAAATGGTGTCGATCTACACAGCGCGAGATGAGACTGAGGCGAAGATTGTCAAGAGCCTTCTGGAGGATGCGGGAATCGCGGTCTGGGAGAAGTCGGACTTTGCGCATACAGTGCACCCGTTCGCGGCGACTCTCAGCGACGAACAGCTCTGTGTACCGAAATCGCAGGCTGAAGAGGCGATTGCGCTGCTTGAAGATTATGAAAGCGAAGCAGAGACAGAGGACGCCTTTGAGTATCAGGAGGACGATGAGTTAGCCTGAGACGTGAGGAGTGCGCTGAAGGAAAACCACCGTCACTGGCGAAGGCCTCATGGTTAGGCGAGCAGACACCAGACCCGGAAAACTGGCAATCGAGTCCCGGGGCGCTGAGTGTGCTGCGGGTCGCAACGGATAACGGAAAGGCTGGACTGAGACTTTGGCGGATAGCGACGTACGAATAGGGTTTGTTGGGTGCGGCGGCATTGGAAACGAGCACCTCAAGATATGGCAGAGGACACCGGGCGCGAAAGTCGTAGCCGTATGCGACGTTGTTCCAGAGCGCGCCGCGAAAGCTGCCGAATTGTACAGCGCTGAGGCTTTTACGGACTTGACGGAGATGCTCAAGAAGGCCGACATTGAGGCGGTTGACATCTGCACACCGTCCGGTCTGCACGCAGAGCAGAGCACAGAGGCGCTTGAAGCGGGAAAGCATGCTCTGACAGAAAAGCCCATCGATATCAATCTCGACAGGATCGACAAACTCATCGCCACTGCCGACCGCACAGGATTGAAGCTGGCGTGCATCTTTCAGTATCGCTTCAGCCCCGAGATTCAGCGCGCTCATCAACTGATTCAGGGGGGACGGCTGGGCAGGCTTATCTCTGGAAGCACCTACATCAAATGGTTCCGGGCGCAGAGCTACTACTCCGCCGATGACTGGCGCGGAACGTACAGACTGGACGGCGGCGTACTGGGAAATCAGGGCATTCACAGCCTGGACCAGCTCTGCTGGATGGCCGGCCCGGTGGCCGAAGTTGACTATGCGTACATCGAGACCATTGAGCGGGACATCGAAGCTGAGACATTTGCGATAGCGGTCTGCCGGTTTGAAAGTGGAGCCAGAGGCGTTGTGGAGGGCACAACGAACTGCTTCCCCGGCTTTGGCACGCGCACGGAGATCTTTGGGACCAAAGGCTCCGCTTCGTTTGACGGTAACACGGTAACCTCATTCCGGATTGAGGGCGAAGAGATCGACCTCACCACGAAACAGGACAAAGACGGCGACGCTTCGAGCGATCCGTTGGCGCTGGGTCTGGGCGGGCATGCTGCCCAGATGCTGGACTTTGTGCAGGCGATTCGCCAGGATCGCGACGTGCTGTGCAGTGGGCGCGACGCGCGTGTCGCTGTAGACTGTCTCAACAAGATTTATCAGAAGGCCGGAGCGCCTCCGCTCGGGGTGTGAGAGCAACCTAGTGAATGGGGTCTGAAGCCGGTCTGGACGGGATGAGAAGCGGATATTGAGCTTCCGGCGCTAAACGCCGGCGGCCCGCTCCGCTTCCTCACGCGCAATCGCCGACCACCGCTTCACCCTCGCCGGATCTCTCCCGATGGTGTGGGTGTCCTTCATAATGATCTCGACCACACAACCGTGGGCTTTCTCCAGCCTTGTCCGCAAATCACACCGGATGAAGTCTTCGTCGAAAGTCTCGGTAGCCAGCGCGACGGGGTTGGGCTTCATGGACATGATGTAGCGGTCCTGGAGGTTCTCCGCCATCACGGCGACGTCCGACCAGGGCGACACGGAGACCCGGCGAAGATTTGGAATACGCTTTATAGCGTACCACCGGTTGTCCAGCGGCTCGCAGCAGCCGTAGCAGGACAGCCCGAAGCGCTCCAGAATGGGGAGTTGATAATCGAAGACAAACTCTTCAAACATGGCCGGACTCACGCCGACCGTCTCCTGACTTTCAGCCAGAATCCACAGGTCCTTCAGCCGAACCCGGCCCTGAAATCCTTCCGCCGGAAGCTCGTCCGTCCAGCCGAAGCCACCCGATCCGACATAATCGCCCTCGTTGTTCAAGCAGAGGAGACCGGCGCTTTCCAGAGCTTCCAGCCGCGCAAGATGCGCATCTCGCAGAAAGGCCATGATGCGATGCAGTCCGGTCGGGTTTTCGAGCATATCCAGCATCATCTGCTCCAGGCCGCGCAGGTGCACAAGCGGCAATGTCAGCCCGACGCTCCACTGCCAAGTATGGCGAAGCCGCACTCTCAGCAGCCCCTCGAAGGTCTCCCGCGCCAGATCCAGCATGTTTTCTGTCGCTTCGTGATCCACGCAAGCCAGCGAAGGGTGCAGCGAAGAGATGTCGTCCAGATCCTTGACAGGGGCGTCCCACACGTACGATCCGCCGTGGCCTGAGTGTGTGTAGGTCTCCTGCGCACCGTAGCCCGTCTCGCTGTGGACGTAGCCGATATTGAACACATCGCACGTGACGCGGTCGTCTCCCATTTCCGCGCCCCAGAAAATCTCCTGGCGCAGCCAGGTCTCCCACAAGCGGCCCTGATCCGTCTGACACTCCAGCATCCCGGGCAGGATAATCTCGTTCCAGCCATTTTCGGGAGAGCAGAACACCAGAGGCCGGGTTTTCTGCAGCGCGTTATGCGCATGCCAGAGCTCGCGCTTTTCCTGCTCGACTGGCCTGTTGGCAAGCTCGCGCACACGCGCCGCCAGGCGCCGCAGCACATCCTGGTCGCCGCGTGTTAGTTGAGGTTGTGTCTGAGACGCCTGTGAAATGGACATTGTCAGTCTTTAGCTCCAGCAACTTGTGCTATGACGCGAGGCATTTATCCTGCTCAGCTTCTCTGCCCGCACGCCGCACGGCAACTGAGACTCCAGCATCCACCCTGACCCGGCAAAGCCCGGACTCGCCTGTCAGACCAGCGATATCCGGGCTTTGTCCTCTTCTCTGACCTGTCTAAATCTGGCCGGTATTCACCAGAGTAAGCATCACAACGTATAGCCCCATATACATTCCTGTCGCCCAGCGTGTGAGCGTGCGTCCGCGCAACGGCTCGATACGTCTGTAGCGTTCACAGACCACAACAAAGGGTGTGAAGCTCACGAGTTTGGCTACCAGAAAGTGCAGTGGACTGTGACTCAAAAACCACGCCATCACAGGATTGTATTCCGTTGCCAGTCCCGTGTGAACGAGCATCAGTGTGGACACAGCGTCCGCAACGCAAAACAACACCAGAATCCAAGACTCATAACACAAACCCAGCCACTCCCCGGCGTCAGCGGCGCCGGCAAGCGCGACCGCGGATCTCTTGTCGTCAGCGTGACGGTAGTCAGGGCGCGGGGGTTGTCTGTCTTGAGGCAAGGGAGCTCCAATCTAGATTGTGGACGGATGTCCGAGCGAGAAGTCTCAGAAGATTGAGTCTGGTTGAGAGTGCGGAGGAGAGCATGCCGCCGAGACTCACACAACGACAGCAGAAGATTCCGCTAGACTCATGTTACTGCCTGAGGGAGACTTTTCACACTGAGGAATGTACTGGAGTTGTCGCCCTGGCAGAGTGACGGGCTGGAGACAGTGCGCGCGCCTGGCGCGCCCGTTGCAGCTTCTCTCGGACTCCGTTCTGTAGAGCGCGAGCCTGGCTTTCCAGCTCCGGGTCAGTCAGGCCCGCGGCTTCCAGTACCGGGCGAAGCTCCTTCAGAGAGGCGAAGTAGCGACTGAGTAACTCATCCGCCTGCTTCCACTGAGAAGTGGCGGCGGACATGTCGCCTGAGTCCTGGAGCTGGTCACCCCGGCGCGCATGCGCCCAGGCGTACGCCGGATCAACCATCTCTGGCATGGCGCGCACCTGTCCGTAAGGCGCCTTCTCCAGATACAGCAGGCGGCTCCACAGCCCGTCAGCCTGCTTTCTGTGCCCCAGTTTTTCCAGAAGGAGCGCCTCTTCGAGCGTCAAACGGCTGGAGAGCGGGTCCAGCTTCCTGGCCTGCTGATAGGCCGCCAGCGCTTCGTTATCTCGGCCGTCGCGCAGATAAAGCTCCGCAAGAGAGCGGAATACCCGGGGATTTGTCGGCTCCAGACGATGCAGACGCTCAATATCCTGCGGCCGGTCCTCAAGCTGGGCCGCTCGCAGCCGGACATTCACGTCCCAGGGCGCGATGCGCCCGGCGGTTCTCCAATCCTCCAGCGCCTGCGGCCAGTCCTCAGACGTCTCCATCGCCCGGGCGCCTTCGGCATAGAATGAGCTGTAGATGACCACTAACGCAAGGGCCAAAGTGAGCAGAGCAGCGGCTGCAGCAACCGCAGAGCCGTAGATACCGGCGCGAAGGGAGAGTTGCCTGTCCTCTCGCAGCGTCGCGCGCGCCAGCACCCCGGCCAGTGCGGAAGCCGCCAGGGCAATGGGCAGCGACCACCAGTCCGAGTCAAAAACACCGCGCACAGCCGTGCAAGCGCAGGCAGCCAGCGCTGCGCAGACAAACGGGGCGAGGTCTGCCTTGACTTTGCGTAACGCAAGAGCTCGCGCACTGGAGACTATCAGCGCGAGCCATGCCCCAAACAGCGCAATGTCCCCGGGCCAGCCATACTCGGCCGCGCCCTGCAGATAGTTGGAGTGCGCCATACGCGTAAAACCGGCGACCGCATAGCCCGGAAGAGCGACATCAAACGTACCCGGGCCAAAGCCGACTACGGGACGGGCATTAGCGGTGCGCATTGCGCCGATCCACGTAAGCTTCCGGAATGCAAAGCTGTGCCCCTCAGAGTGTGCGGCGACGGCCGACGGCTCCACGCGCCTGACAGTGGGACGTCCAAGCGCTGTGGCCAGCGCAATGGAAATGGCAAGCGACAGGCCAAGGCGAACCCAGATAGCGGGCGAAAACAGTCTGACTAACGCAGCGAGCGCCCCGAAAACGGCCAGACCCACAGCCAGTGCCAGGACTCCGGCTCTGGCGCCAGTCAGGCCCAGCACGGCAATCTGAAGCGCCAGGGCAAAACCCAGCCCCGCGACAGCCGCCCGTTCCTGTGCCTGAGCGATCAGCGCGAGAGTGACAGGTATCGTCAGAACGAGAAATCCTGCCAGATAACCCGGATTGAACATTGTAGAAAAGACGCGCCAGTCTGGCTCGCCCTGCCGGAAGTGCGCAGCGTATTCATTACCGCCAAGGACGCTCACGACGATTGCGCCTGCTACAAGAGCAAACGCGCTCCAAAAGACCGGCCGGCGATCATCCGCAGAGTAGGCGACAGCGCAGAAGACAATGAGACTGCTGAGGAGATTCAGGTCGCGGACAAGCGTGCGTCCGAAGCTGACCGTACAAACCGAACTGAGCGCAACGAAGAGTATGCCCACCCCAGCAAGCCAGAACCCTGGCCACGTCCTCGCCTGAATTCGTCCGGAACGAAAGAAAGGCACAGCGCTTACAACAGCGCCCAGGACAAGAAGGGCATATACAGACATCTCTCTGTCCGTCTGCATTGTTCCAGCCCACAGGGGTGAGAGCGCCAGAGCCAGAGATGACACGCAGAGCATGGCAGCAGAGGTCAGCCGTCCAGACCCGATGCGCAAGTGAGTTGACCCTTGTTGCTCTACCTTCTTACGCGCAGCCACTTATGCCACTTATTCTTTGCAATAAAGTACGACGCTCTGAGTCCCAGACCCAGCGGAACAATGAGGCGGTCCAGCAAGCCAGTCCCCTCCCAGTAGTGCCGTCTGAAGAAGATGTACATGCTTCTGTGGTGGTGGTAAATCATACGGTTAGGCGCCAGATCACTTGCCCGCGCTTTGCGGTGCGTCACTTCCGCCTGTGCGCAAAACCAGACTGTCCACCCGGCCTGACGCGCGCGCCAGCAGATGTCAACATCTTCGACATACATGTAGTAGACCTCTTCAAAGCCACCCATCTGCACCAGCGCCAAGCGTCGAATGAGCATGGCGCATCCACTCACCCAGTCCACCTCACGGCTATCGCGGTGATCCCAATCTGTCTGAAGGTAGTTGCGCACCGCAGGATTGTTGGGGAACAGCCTGCCCAGTACGCTGTGCCTGTACAGCCCGGCCGCCAGAGTTGGAAAACGCCGCGCGGAATGTTGCACGCTTCCATCCGGGTTGAGCACCCGCGGTCCGAAGATCGCGCTCTCAGGGTGCTGTTCAGCACATCCGATAAGGGCGACAATGGCAGCAGAGCTCAGGTGCGAATCGGGATTGAGAACAAAGACAAATCGCCCGCGCGACTGCTCAAATGCCCTGTTGTGCCCGGCTCCAAAGCCGAGATTGCGCTCCTGCGGGAGAATGCGCACAACTGGATAAGACTGCCGTACGGCCTCGACGGAGAAGTCATCTGAATGGTTATCCACTACGATGACTTCACAGGAGTATCCGTCAATCTGAAACGCAGCTCCCGTATCTCTGGCGCGATCTTCGACGGGGACAAAGGAGCTGAGGCAATCCAGCAGATCCTGGCGCGTATTCCAGTTTACTATGGAAACCGTGAGGTCCAGTTCAGATTCTTCGGGTATGTTAGCCACGTTGCGCTCTCGCCGTGCGCATCTTCCAGTTGACCCATGAGATCGCCTTCCCAAGCCACAGGAGAGAGGAGCGGCCTTTGAGATCCTTGTTGTAGAACTTTACGAGGCCCAGATGCGACTCCCTCAGAATCCACGCGCCTGCGCTCTGCGTGCTGTGGCCACCCACGTGTGCGACTTTCGCCTCCGCAACGAACCACACCTCCCAACCCGCTTCTCTGGCTCGCCATGCCCAGTCCACATCGTTGAAGAGAATTGGAAACGCTTCATCAAAGCCGCCGATAATCTCCCACGCCGCGCGCGGCACAGCCCAGCAACTGGCCATCGGCTGGTCCACCTGGCGTGTGTGCAGATGGTCGAAGTATGTCATGCGGTATGCCCCGAAGATGCGGCTTTTCGGGAACAATCTCGGCAGCTTCAGCGCCGCCCACAACAAGCTCAGCGGCCATGGGAACTCTCTGCAGGAGCTTTGCACAGCGCCACCGGGAAGGATAAGCTGTGGCGCGGCAATGGCAGCGCACGGGTGGTTCATAAGGAAGTCGAGCAGTGTATCCAGCGCGCCTGGCGTCACCTGCGTGTCAGGATTTAGAAGGACAATGTAGTCTCCACGCGAATGTGAAAACGCCACATTGTTGCCCCGCGCAAAACCCAGATTCTCACTCTGCGCAAAGAAACGCACAGCAGGGAAGTCTTGCTGAAACGACGCGGCCTCGAAGTGCCCGGCATCATTATCAACGACGATGACTTCATACTCTCCCGACGGCGGGTGCTGTTGGATGGACTCCAGCAACTTTCTCAAGAGCGCTGAAGAGCGCCAGTTAACGATGAGCATCGAGCAGCGCACTGTGGAGCTCCGCGAGATCAGAAAAGACGCAGTCCGGGCCGACGGGATCGAAGTGGCCGGCAGGATTTCTATACAGCAGTGCAATAGAGCGCAGACCGGCCGCTTTACCGGCCTCTATATCCATAAAATGGTCCCCAATCATCAGGGCACTCGAGGCCGGCCGGTCAAGTTGCGCCAGCGCGTTTGTCAGATGGAGCGGGTCAGGTTTGACACGCGGAGTGTCCTCCCGCGCCAGCGTTGCGGAAAATACGTCGGGAAGCAGAGTCAGAAGGTGGTCAGTGGCTCTTCGGCAGTTGCGCGTAAAAATTCCCAGACGCCACCCGCGCGACGCCTTGTCCAGCAGCAACTCCGGCGCGTGAGGCTTCACCCGTGCCGTCCAGGCATGCTTCATCTCGATGTCTTCCAGTAGATCCCACGCATCCTTGACATACAGGTTGCCAGAACACGGAAGTTGCCTGCTGGCCTGGTCAACGATGGACAGTATGTCAAAGTCTTCAATATTAGCTGTGGACGCTCCCGCTTGTTGGGCGTGGTGGAGCACGGCGCGTTTCATTGCGGGGAAATTGATGTTCGTGTCGACAAGTGTGCCGTCCAGATCGAACAGGACGGCCTCCACACCCGTGAAGATAGCCTCCGGAGCACGCACATTTCAGATGATAGCGGCAGGCGAAGCAGGCGTCAACGCATCTGAAGCAACTCACTCGACGCAGCGCGATCACAGCATGCCAGTTGTGTCGAACGACCGCGCACGCAAGGCTCTCACGAATGCGGAAGACGATAGGCGCTCAAATATCGTCAGAGTGCGCTGAAAAAGAGCGCTCCAGCGGGGATTTCGGGCATTCGCTCTTGAGCTCGTCCAGACAAACAATGCTGTTAGGGTCCCAGGTGAGTTGTGGCACAAACCTTGTGAGAACACAGGACGGGAACGCGTTGGTGGCTTTGGGTCTCTGGTTCTTGCAGACAGAATTATTCCGGCTCCGGTGCCGGAGACAGTCTGCGGGGTAGTCTCATTTAGACTGTCTCGCTCGGGCGCCGTGCTCGCCAACCTCCTCCCACGGCGCCCATTTTCGTACCTCCTCAACGCTCGCCATCACCGGTAATCCTACCATCAGCAAAATTGTTGAGCATTTTCTTCCAAAATCATAAGTTTGAGAGATTCCTGTGGAACAAAAACATTGTGAAAAGCCAGCGGCCTGCCAGGTACGCTGGAGTAGCCAGACGATGTCTCTATCTTTTCACGGATAGCAGCCAGGCCGGCTACCACTACAAGACAACTGAAAAACCCGGCATGAAGCCGGGTAATTGGACAGGGGCGAATATTCAAGGAGGATACAAGAATGTCGCTTCGCATTAATCTGAACAGTGCCGCGCTCATTGGGCACAGGTCGCTTGCCACTAACGATGACATGCTGAGTCGCTCAATCGAGCGCCTTTCCACCGGTTACAAGATCAACCGGGCATCAGATGGTCCGGCTGGTCTGGCGATTTCGGAGTCCTTGAGAGCTCAGATCGGCGGCTTGAAGCAGGCTATCTCGAACACACAGGATGCGGTCAACATGGTAAAGACCGCTGAAGGCGCTCTCGCTGAAGTGCACAGCCTTCTCCGATCAATGCGCGACCTGGCTGTTCATGCTCTGAACACCGGGGCCGTGGACGATACACAGTTGGCTGCTGACCAGTCGCAGATCACCTCTGCCATCGACGCCCTGAACCGAATCTCTTCAAACACGGCGTTTGGCGGAAAGAAGCTGCTGGATGGCACCGCTGGTGTGGCCGGGCAGGTGACGACCAATCCATCGAATGGCGCCTTCATTTCGGGAGGCACCGCCACCAAGGCAGGAACCTACACTGTCACGATCAACACAGCGGCTACGAAAGCGACCTATGCCGGAACTGGTGGCGCCTACGCCGCCCAGACTGGCACCGTCACTATCAACAACGTCGCCATCGCTCTGAACAGTGCGGTCGAGACCACCGCTGCGCTGGCTGTGCAGAAGATTAACCTGTACAGTGAGCAAACGGGCGTTACGGCATCAGTTGGCGCTAACGGAGTTGAGTTGACGCAGAACAGCTACGGTGCTGGCAGCTCCATCAGCCTGAGCTTTGGTGGCTCAGTGACAGCAACAACACTGATGGGGACTGGTTCTACGCTCACTGCAGGTGTCAATGCCAACATCACGGTGACGGGTGGAACAGTCAACGCGACCAACGTCAACGGCAGTGGCCGGCTTGTCTCCGGAGCTGCCTTCGCTGGCACGGATCTTGATGGCGCCGTCATCAGCGCAAACGGTCTGGCCGCCTCCACCTTCGACATAGTGGTCACGCAGGGCTCGCTGCAGTTCCAGGTAGGATCCGAAGTGGGGCAGACGGCAAGCGTCGCTTTGAACAGCACCCATTCGTCCAAGCTGGGTATCGCGGCAAGCGGGTTGGAGACGTCGGCCACGAGTGTCGCCGACATTGACGTGACGACGCTGGCCGGGGCTCGCGACGCTCTCAGACTGATTGACGCTTCGATCAATCAGGTATCAACTGTTCGCTCAGATCTGGGAGCCGCGCAGAAGAACGTGTTTGAGAGCGCAATCAACAGCCTGACTGTCGCTTCGGAGAACATTGCTGCATCCGAAAGCGCCATCCGAGATACCGATATGGCGGCCGAAATGGCCGAGTTCTCGAAGAGCCAGATACTGATGCAGTCGAGCGTGGCAATGCTTGTCCAAGCCAACTCTGCCCCTCAGCAGCTCGTGCAGTTGCTGAGAGGATAACTACTGGCTTCGCTCTCATACAGCGGTAGAGCGAAATCGTTCCGAAGTATTTCGGAACGGTAACGACTGGCAAGTGGGAGTCCGTTCCTTCCCGGGGCGGGCTCCCACTATTCCTGACACAACCTTAGCGGCCGAATCGCAGCAGTCGCCACCTGACCGGCGCCGGACTGCGCCAAGGAGCCACAGTCTCCGGGCCGTCCTATCAATTTTCTCTGAGAGAGAACACAGCCATGCCCGCTCTACAGAGCATAAGCGGCCTGATATCAGGCCTCCAGACGGACGATATCATTCAGAAGCTGATCGACTTCAAGAAACGGCCGATCCAGCTTCTGAATAATCAGAAGACTCAGCTTACTGATAAACTTGCGGCCTGGCAAAGCCTCAACGCGCGGCTTCTGGCGGTCAAGCTCAGGGCCGCAGACCTCACCACCGCCTCCACCTTTGGTTCCAAGTCGGCTGTGTCATCAGACGAATCGGTCGCCACCGTCAGCGCCTCGAGCGCAGCGACGCAGGGTTCCTACACCCTGAAGGTACTCAGCCTTGCCAAAGCACAGCAGTTGGGATCTGCTCAGAACTACGAAAGCCCTACAAACAGCAGTGTAGGCAATGGCACGATCACTATTCACAACACTTCGAGTAATCAGGCCTGGTCCATAACTATACCAGAAGGCGCTGACTCACTTGAAGCGGTGCGCGATGCGATAAACGCATCCGGCTCCGACGCCATCGCCAACATTGTCAGCGACGGATCAGCCAGCCCGTACCGCCTGGTGCTCACGAGCCGCAAGACCGGCAGCGCCGGAGCTCTCAGCGTGACAACCTCACTCACAGGTGGCGCCGGGCTTTCCTTCGACGGGCCCTCATCCGTTATTTCACCCGCCGATGACGCTCAGGTGCAGTTGGGCAGCGGCGCGACTCCTATCGTTGTCACCAGCAGCTCAAATACGATTACAACTCTGATTCCGGGGGTTACACTGACTCTGAACTCCGCCGCGCCAGATCGATCCATTTCGGTCAACGTGGGCAGTGACACTCAGGGCATCACAAAGAAAATCCAGGACTTTGTCTCCGCTTACAACGACTATGTGAGCTTTGCTCGCGACGCAGCCAGATACGACCCTGAGACGCAGCAAAGCGGTCCGCTCATCGGAGACTTCACCCTGCAGACACTCCAGTCCAACATAAGTGGACACTTGAACCGCGGAGTCTCTGGCCTGTCAGGCGCGGTGGCGGCTTTGTCCAGTCTTGGAGTCCGCCTGACCCAGGACGGGACGCTGAGCATTGACTCAGCCACACTTCAGGAGCAGCTTTCGACCAATCTGGCCCAGGCATCGCGTGTTATGGCGCGTTCAGGCGCAGCTACGGACGCAGGTATTGTTTTTCTAAATGCCACGGGGGCGACCCGGGAATCAACCGGCGCGGGGTACTCGATCGACATCACGCAGGTTGCTACGCAGGCGCGTGTGACAGCGGGAGTCGCAATGAGCGCGCCGCTTGCCCAGGAAGAAACGCTCACGATCAACGGCGCCCAGGTGACACTCAGCGCGGGCTCTGACCTTGCCACAGTAGTGTCCGCGATTAACGCAATCTCCAGCCGCACCGGAGTGACCGTAGCCGCAACGCAGGCGGATGGCTCCGGTACTGGATCCTATCTGACCTTCCGAAGCAACAGCTACGGATCGAGTGTGCACGTGAGCATCCTCAGCACTGTGAGCAGTGGCGTTGCAGGCTCGAGTGGTGTGGGAAACGTCCAGGCAACTGACACTTCCGCACAGGGTGAGAACGGAACCGGGACGGGCGCCGCTGGAGTGGACGTAGCCGGCCTCATCAATGGCGAGCTCGCGACCGGAAACGGAAAGATTCTCACCAGCGCCTCATCCAACCCGACGACCGGAGGACTCTCCGTTCTCGTCAACTCGACGACAACCGGCAGCAAGGGCTTTGTCACCTATTCACGCGGAGTGGCTGCCGCCATCAACGATGTTCTCGCCAGCCTGACTGACATCTCCACCGGGGCAGTGACCACCACACAGAAGGGATTGCAGGATCAGATTACGTCTCTGGACGACCAGATGGCGAGCTTGAACACCCGCCTCTCACAGGAAGAGGAGCGCATTCGAACCCAGTTCGCCGCTCTGGAAAGCACGCTGAGCACCATCCAAAGCCAGGGACAGTACCTGAGCGCTCAGTTCGCGGCGCTTAGCGGACAAAAGAAGTAGCATTGTGAGGATGAAGGGTTGATGAACTCCAGCGGGTATCAGCAGTACACGGCCAACGACGCAGCCACAGCGAGTCCAGAGCGATTGCTGGTACGGGCGTATGACGGCATGGTGCGCTTTCTCGGGTTGGCTGAGGAAGCCATTCTGCAGCACGATTACAACCTGCAGAACCACTATATCCAGAGAACGCAGTCCATCCTCGGGGTGCTCAGCGCCAATCTCGAAAGCGCGCACAACGAAGCGCTAGGCGCGTCACTGAGCTCGTTGTATGAGTGGTTCAGTCTGCGCTTGATTGAGGCAAACCTCAAAGGCGACGCGGAAGCCGTTGGTGATGTGCGACTGCGAATTGCCGATTTGCGTGATGCATGGAGTCAGGCTGCGCAGCAAATGCACCTGTCGCACTCTGGCGGTGAAGCCGGCATCGAAGAGGCGGCCTGAAATGAGCCCGGAGACTTCCCGGACCCAGGCCATGGCCACGCTGTCCAGCCTCAGAGATGGCCTGCGCCAGTGGGCCCAGATATCGAAAGCTCAGGAGCAGGCTGTCGCAGAGGGCAGAATCGAGGAGATGAGCAGCCTGGTGGCCCAACGCGGTGCGCTGATGACAACGTTGGAGGCGCTTTTTTCTGAGGTCGCAGAAATCAAACGAACCGCCGAAGCCGACGCATCCAACCCCGAATGGTCAATGGCTGTTGCGATGCAGATGACTGAGGTGTTTGCGCTCGGTACAGAATCAGCCAGGGCCGATGAACGCACTGCGAGATTGGTGGCACAACGCCTGCACAGTCTGAGCTCTGAGATGCAGACTTTGCAGCATGGCCGCCTGAGACGCCTCGCCTACGACGTTTCTCCGCCTTCAAGCGCGCGATTTCTCGACCGCAACCTTTGAGAATCTCCGCCGCTCGCCTGCAACTCCACAGCCTTACCAGCCGATAATACGGCTGACAATGCCTGCACGTCGCACACTCTACTGCCTCCTGCGCGCCTCGCATCTCTTGGCTATCTGCTGGATGCTTGGCGTTTCAGTCACGGCTTCACACGCCGCGACAGCGGCAGGACCGTACGATCAGTTGATGGCCAGGCTCGCAGAGCAGAAGCAGACAGGCCGTCTCCGCGTGACAGAAGTGGGCCGATCGGGCAACGGGCGTGTCATCCCTCTGGTCGCCATCCGGCCGATAGCCACGAGAGCGCTGCCCCGCACACGAATCCTGATTATCTGCGCGCAGCACGGTGATGAACCAGCAAGCGCCCACGCAGCATTGGAGTTGATCCAACGAAGCGCCGCAAACGACAAACCAGAGGCTCTTCTCAGTCCACACACGCGACACCTCCTCGGCGGTAAGCTGGCAGGACTTAAAGATGTACTGTGGCTCATCGTACCTGTTGCCAACCCGGATGGCTACAATGCCGGTAAGCGTCTCAACGGAGCCGGCCAGGACCTGAATCGCGACTGGCAGCGCGCCACTCAGCCAGAAACCCGCGCAGTGCGCGGGGTGTTCGATACGTGGAAGCCGAACCTGGTCCTGGACCTGCACCAGTGGAGTCCGGACGACCCGCCACCTGCGGACAACGGACTGGAAATGGTTCTGCGGCCGGAATCGCCCGTGCAGCAGCGTCTGGAGCGCCATATCGCGGTGTCCGCCTTGCGCGCAGTAACCTCGACTGATCGCCGAGCGTCGCTGGTGACAGCGAGTCCACGCTCAACGCCCACCCTCGCCCATCGGTACTTCGCCGCGCAGGGAGTGGCGGCCTTTCTGATTGAGACCGCCGCTCGCGACACCCAGGCCCAACGCAAGGCCCTTCTCACAGACATGATTCTTGTGCTCAGCAACGTCTGCGCCTCTGTGCCCGCAGACACCAGAGCCGCCGCATTTCGCAACAGCGGCGAGTTCATCTACCCGCGGGAGTTTGCATCCTGGCTGCGAGGTCAACAGCCCACTCAGCCAGGCCGCGATACCGGGCGAACACTTGTGGCGGCCGGAGTTGCCGCCGGATTCTGGGCGCTGCTGAGCGCCCTGCACCTGAAGAGCCGGCCGACATTTCTGGCAACGTCGGACGAAATCCTCAGCGAAGGCCAGACCTAAGGCATACATTTGTCCGGCGGTTCAGGCAGGTTCCAGGACCTGTTTCGTAGAACCCTTCGTGAACACGCCAGTAGCCCGCAGCTACGCGCATCCGCTATAATATGCCGCGCTTGCGGTGGAGGCGCGCGTGGCACGGCTCGGAGAACCCATTGTGGTCTGTCAGCGTCTAAGTATCAGGAATTGTTAATGAGCTTGGTAAAATCCTTGAAATTTCTCTTTTTCACGGGCATGCTTCTGGCCGGTGCTTCCTGCGTGTCCGCTGAAGACTGGACGCTGCCCCGGGGCGGAGTCGAGCTGACTAACTCGACAGACGAAAACCTGATACTGCCGGTATCGGTAGCCTGGCAGTTCAACACATCGCCATATGTCGGCAATACGTCTCAGCCGGTTGCGGTCGGAAATACTGTGGTGTTTGCGGTGGCGGATCGAATCTTCGCTGTTGACACCCAGACCGGAGCTTTTCGCTGGGCGTATCCGGCGCAAGACCCACTGGGGAGCCAGGTCAAGACCAGCCTCGCCTACGACAGAGGCAACGTGTATTTTGGTCTGAACGACGGCACGCTCTACTGTATATCCTCGGAAGATGGCCACCTGCGCTGGTCGTACAGCACGCAGTCTCCAATTCGGTCATCCCCGATTATCTTTGACGGAGCGATATACTTTGGTTCCGATGACAATATGGTTCACTGCATTGACGCGGAGACCGGTGAACCCAAATACGCCTTCCGGACGCGTGACGACGTCACCTCACCGGTAGCCGTCTCCAACAACATGATCTACTTCGTTTCGCGCGACGCTCATTTGTATGTGGCTAACGCCGGAAACGGACACATCAGATATTCCTACCGCTTTACCAACCCGACGCTGAATGTCGTTCCGGTCCTGGATCAGGACAGTGTTTACCTGACATCCGGCAATCTGCTGCTGGCGCTCAACTCCAAGAGCGGGTCACAGCGCTGGGCGCTGAGTTTTCCAACAGAGTTTTCTGCGCCGCCCGCTCTGCACGACAAGACGCTGTTTGTTACCCTTCGCAACCGGAGACTCTACGCCATCTCGACAAGCGGCAAAGAGGTCTGGCCCGGATCTGTAGACCTCATCTATTCAACGCGCGCGACGCCGCTGGTTGCAGGAAACAGTGTTGTTGTCGCATCGGATAAGGGGCTTGTGTCCGCGTTTGATACGGAGACCGGCATACTCAAGTGGCGCTATGTCATCGCCCCTAATCAGAGTGGTGAGCAGAAGATCACCGGGACGAATAACAACATCAATGTATCACCGGTATATGCTAACGGGACGCTGTACACACTGGCGGATGACGGCACGCTGACGGCGTTTCGCACGCAGGCTCCCGATCAGACACCGCCTGTGGCGTACAGCCTCACACCCGCTCCGGGCACACGCGTTTCGGGTAGTCCGCCTCTGAAAATGTCGGCAGTAGTCACAGATGCGGCCACGGGAGTGGATGAGGGTAGCATTTCCCTGAGCCTGAAAGGACCAGGTGGCGCGACTCAGACGCTGGAAGCGGACTATGAACCTGCCACTGGCGTGGTTTCCTATGCGACCCCCTACGACAAAACGGCCAAGCCTATGGAAGCCGGGACGTGGGAGTTGACGCTGGTCGCCGGGGACTGGAAAGGCAATGAGCTTCGCACGAATTGGAGTTTCATTGTTGACAACTCACTACCGGCGCCCAAGGTCCGAGTAGTGGCGCCGCGTCGGCCGAAGCCCGCACAAACAAATGAACCGGCCGCTGACGCAGCAAATCAGACGCTGGATCGTCGGAGTCGGCGTGACGGCGGTCATGATGCCGGCGAATTTGGTGGAGACACGCCACCGCCGCCACCACCGCCTCCGGGGCCTGAGGGACCGGGAGGAGGGCCGCAGAGCTTTGACGGGCCGGGCGGCCCCCCGCAGTATTAGGCTGCTTGCGAAGCTGAATTGAGCCAGATAGACCCCGCACATCTGCGCGCCTGTGTGGCCCTTTCGTGCTCGGAGATATCAGTCAAGGCGTGGCAGCGCCTTGTGGAAGTCTTTGGATGTGAAGAGAGCGCGCTGAACGCACGGGACTCCGAGCTGGAGATGGTGCTCGGACTTTCAGCCCAAGCCGTGGCGAGGGTAATAAGCGCCAGAGAGCTCCTGAACAAGGCTGACGAAGTGATCGAGCGCCTCGATGCACAGGGTGTGGAAGCTATCGTCTTGGAAGATATCCGCTACCCTGAGTTGCTCAAGCAGATTCCCGATCCCCCACAACTGCTTTTTGTCCGTGGTCAGTTGAAAGAGCGGGACCGCTTTGGGATTGCGATAGTTGGCTCACGCAGACCACGCCCTTACGGCCTCAGCATGGCGTCCAAGCTCGCCTCAGATCTTGCCTGTGCCGGTTTGACGATTATCAGTGGCGGGGCGATGGGCATTGATCGCAGCGCTCACGAAGCGGCTCTGCGGGCGGGCGGACGCACGATTGCCGTGCTGGGATGCGGCATTGACGTCGTCTATCCAGGCGATCACAAAGAGCTCTACCAACGCATCGCCCAGCAGGGAGCAGTGGTCAGTGAGTTTCCTCCAGGCGCTCAGCCGGTGCGGTGGCGCTTTCCGCAACGCAACCGGATCATCAGTGGGCTGTCACGGGGCGTGATTGTCTGTGACGCACCGGAAGATTCCGGCTCCCTCATTACGGCTACGTGCGCGCTGGATCAGAACCGGGACGTCTTCGCCGTACCCGGAAACGTTGACACTGGCCACAACCGGGGCGCGCATAAGCTGCTGAAGGAGGGAGCGAAGCTGGTCGAGTGCGCTGAGGATGTGCTGGAGGAGTATAATCTGGAGTCTGGCCGTTCAAATGGCGGGTCCCACGCAGGAGCAGGCGGCCCTTCGGAGCTCCCCGCAGTAGAGGTGACGGAGGAGGAGATGAAGATTCTGAGTCTTCTGGACCTGGAGCCGCTGGCGCTGGACATCATCATCGAGAAGACAGGAATGGGCGCGGCGGAGGTGTCCGGCGTTCTAACCTTTCTAGAGATGAAGCGGCTGGTGAAGCGCGTGGCGGGTCCGGCCTTTGTCCGGCTGCTGCGGTAGAGGGCACTGGGCGGAATACCGGCAGGTGATAACATTGAGAGGCCCCGCCGCTGCAGTTTTGACACGAAGCAGAATTGCACTATAGCGGCAGTTCTTGATTTGAGCAGGCATTGCGCTCGATGAACTGATTAGTCCCAGCGTGCACATCCTGATCGTGAGAAAGGTCACGGCTTGGACACGTGGCTTCAGCTTCGAGCTCGTCCGCACCTCTAGCCGGTTCACACCCACGCGAGTGGTCTGTCAAGCGCCGGCTCACATTCGGCCATACGCTCTCCGCACAATTCCAACGCATCGTCTCCAGCCCTAACCACCCCTCACCCTTCGATCCTGTCCGCTGATCCCTCATCCTGTCCCCCGCATTGACACTGCGGACAATCGCGCGTATAACATCCGCTGGCTGTCTCTCGCACCTGTGTTCTTGCTCGGCAGGCTGATTGATTCACCGGAGGAGTTGCCTGGGCGGGCGCTTTTCCAGCCACGCTACAGAGGCTATAACAGCCGCCCGATAATTCGAGCGGACCGGCTGACAGTAGAGCGATCGCAAGCTCACGCCTCGTCTGACAAAACCGCTGCAGCCTGGGAACAATCCATGTGAGGCGGCGTTCTAGTAGCGTAGACGCTGCACTTTGAGAGCTGTCTCAAAATGTCCGGACAGGATTTATGCCACAGAAAAAACCACTAATAATTGTAGAGTCTCCCGCAAAGACCAAAACGCTGAAGAACTTTCTCGGCGGGGCGTATGACATTCACGCTTCGGTGGGACACGTCCGGGATCTGCCCAAAAGCAGACTGGGTGTGGACGTGGAACACGACTTCCAACCTTCGTACTCGATCATCCGGGATCGCAAGAAGGTGGTGGAAGATCTCAGAAAAGCCGCAGCAAAGGCCAGCGAGGTCTATATCGCTTCCGACCCGGATCGCGAAGGAGAGGCTATCGCGTGGCATGTGGCCGAGGCTCTGAAGCTGGATGAACCCAAGCGCATTGAGTTCAACGAGATTACAAAATCCGCGGTAACCGAGGCTTTTCGGCATCCCAGGACAATTGATGAAAAGCGTGTGGGCGCACAGCAGGCGCGCAGGGTACTGGACAGACTGGTCGGCTACAAAATCAGCCCGCTGCTGTGGACTCGCGTAAAGCGAAATTTGAGCGCAGGACGCGTCCAGAGCGTTGCCGTGCGGCTGATCTGTGAGCGCGAACGCGAAATCCAGGGCTTCGTACCTGTGGAGTACTGGACGCTGACGGCTCGGCTGACACCTCAGGATCAGGTGTTTCCTTTCGAAGCCAGACTCCTCACCATTGACAAGGACAAAGCGTCTCTGTCGAATGAGGGCGAGGCTCAGGCCGTGGTTGAAGAGCTGCAGGGCGAGACCTACCGCGTTGATAAGATCACGCGAACCGAGCGCAAGCGCAACGCTCCCGCGCCCTTCATCACCAGCACTCTGCAACAGGAAGCTTCCCGCAAACTCGGCTTTGGAAGCATGCGTACGATGCGGGCGGCGCAGGATTTGTATGAAGGGATTGAACTTGGCGGTGAAGGCTCTGTTGGACTGATCACCTATTTGAGAACTGACTCAACGCGCGTTTCTCCGGAGGCCGTCGCCGAGTGCCGCAGCTACGTCACAGACAAGTACGGCAGCGAATATCTGCCGGGCAGCCCGCGCGTGCATAAATCGTCCAACAAATCTGCGCAGGACGCCCACGAGTGCATTCGTCCGACATCCGTACTGCGCGAACCAGCCGCGCTCAAGAGCTTTCTCTCTTCTGACCAGTTCAAGCTGTACACCCTGATCTGGCAACGCTTTGTAGCCAGCCAGATGAATCCGGCCCTCTATGACGTCGAGAGGGTGGACATCCAGGCCGGACGCTTTGGATTTCGCGCCACGGGGTCAACGGAGAAGTTCAAGGGCTTCAGAGTTCTCTACTCTGAAGGTACTGATGACAAGAAGGAAGTGGACGACGAAGACCGTCCGCCGCTACCCAGCATGACTGAGGAACAGGTTCTGAAGCTGCTGGAGCTTGTGCCGGACCAGCATTTCACAGAACCTCCGCCTCGCTATACTGAAGCGACGCTGGTGAAAACTCTGGAGGAGAAAGGCATCGGTCGCCCCAGCACCTATGCCTCTATCGTAAGCACGATTCGAGACCGGGGGTATGTGGTTCTGGAGCAGAAGCGCTTTAAGCCGACGGACCTCGGATTTACCGTCAACGATCTGCTTGTAAAACATTTTCCGAGCATTCTGGATGTCTCATTCACGGCCAATGTTGAGACACAGCTTGACGAAGTGGAAAATGGAAAAGCTGACTGGGTGAGTCTGCTCAGGGAGTTTTACGGACCCTTTGAGAAGGCGCTTGGCGAAGCTCAGGAAAAAATGGAGCGAGTCAAAGTGGAGCCGCGCGAGAGCGACGAGCTGTGTCCGAAGTGCGGGCGCAAGATGCTCATCCGCCAGAGCCGCTCCGGCGAAGAGTTTCTGGGCTGCAGCGGTTACCCTGAGTGCAAGACGACAAAAAGCCTGCAGCCACCCCTGGACGTGAAGTGTCCAACATGTCACGAAGGGGACGTCATACAGCGCAGATCCAAACGCGGGAAGATATTCTTCGGGTGCAACCGGTGGCCGGACTGCGACTTTGTCTCCTGGGACAAGCCCGTCTCTGAGCCCTGCCCACAGTGCGGAGGCCTTATGGTTGACAAGACGACCAAGGCGCGAGGTCACGAGGTTCGCTGTACGGTGGAAGGGTGTGGATACAGCCGGCCGGTTGTTGAAAAACCGGAGTCCGAAGACGAAGCCGCCTAGCGTGCGCGATGTTTGACGGTGTGACAGTCATCGGCGGCGGGCTGGCTGGCAGCGAGGCCGCATGGCAGATAGCCAGACGCGGCGTCCCCGTGCGCCTGTGCGAAATGCGACCCGGCAAGCAGACGGGCGCCCATAAGACCGCTAATCTGGCGGAGCTGGTCTGCAGCAACTCTTTCAAGAGCAACCTGCCCCACACGGCAAGCGGCGAACTCAAGCGAGAGATGCGCAGCCTGGGTTCTATGATTCTCGAGGCCGCTGACGAAGCCTCAGTGCCGGCTGGCGAAGCTCTGGCGGTTGACCGCGAACTGTTTGCCGCAAGTGTCCAGAGTCGCCTCAACGCCCTTTCCAGCGTGGAGATTATTCGGGAAGAGGCAGAGCGCATTCCGGACGAAGGGCTGGTGATTGTGGCGACCGGTCCCTTGACGTCTGAAGCGCTCGCCGCAGATGTCGCCCGGATAACAGGGTCCGAGCGGCTATTCTTCTACGACGCTGTGGCCCCGATAGTCGAGACGGACTCAATAGACTTCGACCATTGCTGGGAAGGCTCCCGCTACGATAAGGGCGACGGCGCGTATCTGAACTGCCCACTGAGCAAAGAGCAGTACGACGAGATATATGAAGCGATTTGCTCTGCGGAGCTGGCGCCTGTCCACGATTTCGAAGACCCCAGGTTTTTTGAAGGGTGCCTGCCGCTTGAGGAGATCGCCCGCCGCGGACCCGAGACCCTTGCGCATGGCCCCTGGAAACCTGTAGGCCTGCGCGATCCGCGCACAGGTGAGCGCGCGCATGCGGTCGTTCAGCTTCGGCGTGAAAACAGCGCCGGCACCTGTTACAGCCTGGTAGCCTGTCAGAGCCGAATGACCTGGCCTGAGCAGCGGCGGATATTTGGGATGATTCCCGCTCTGGCTAATGCTTCGTGGCTGAGACTGGGAGTTGTGCACCGGAATACGTATCTGGACTCCCCGCGCCTGCTGGACACAGCGCTGCGCCTGCGCTCCGTCCCGCGCGTGGCCTTTGCCGGGCAGATCACGGGAGTGGAAGGCTATCTGGAGTCTGCGGCCACCGGACTTCTTACGGGTATCAATGCCGCGCTCGCCCTTCTGTCAGAGGACGAGCCATTCGTCCCGCCCGCTGAGAGCATGCTTGGCGCTCTTGTGCGCTACGTTGCGGAAAGCGAATCAGCGGCCTTCGCCCCGATGAACGCCAATTTCGGCATTCTTCCGCCAGTGGGAGGGCCAAAAAGACGCAAAGAAGACCGTCGCCGGATAGCCTGCGACCGCGCCCACGATGCGCTCATCAAAGCCGCCGAGGTTCAAGGCGTTTTGTCAGTCCCCACCGCTCCAGGCGTGTGACCCAGCGCCTGACGGGCGCCGATTGCCGCTCTTTTTCTCCTTCATCACCCTGCTGTCACTGCTTTCCCGGTATTTTCACCAGTCTTTTCTTGAAAACGAGCAGACGTACGCCTGCCCGCCCGAATTGGCACGGGATTTGCACCATAGGACAGTAGAAAATCAGATTCCGAAGCACTTGCCTCCCGCTTGGCGGCTGGCGGCGTCTGGTGACAGGTACCGCGCAGCCGGGGCGAGGCGTTTGCAGATGACAATTGCAGACGTGACGTTCAGTCGAGTTCGGAAATCAGAAACGTCCGATCTGAAAGATGGGATCGGCCAAGAGCCGGCAGCACTGCTGTAAATGCAGATGTGCGCCCACTCCTGTTGGGGGAGTGTCAGGCTTCGAAGAATACCCGAGGCAATTTGAGTTGGGCAGCGACGCAACACAGCGCGGCTTTTGTGCGCGGTAGTTGGTCGCAAGTGGCAGAGGCGGGCGCTTTTCGTCTAGGGCGGAAACGTTCTGCTTTCTTTACCACGCTGCGCCGCTTACTTGAATCAGGCTCAGCCTGATCTCAGGTGAGGGTTACGGCGCCGGCTCAGTCGCATTGCACGTCAGCAAGACCGACCCAGGAGTAAAGATAGTATGAAAACAGGCAAATTGTGCTTGTGGACGGTAGCCCTGGCCGTTGTCACAGGCTTTATGTCGAGTCCGTCTCACGCGGAGCGGACTCTTCCAGGATCGTTCCTGAAATGGCGCGTCAGCAACTCCGCTGAGTTGGCCAAACAGATTGACGACTCTGCAGAAGTGGCCCGGCGCTATCAGGCCTTCTACAAGCAGGACCCTTCCGTGATTTCGGAACGCTTCCAGGGACTTCATGTGATGACGCTGTCGAAGCAGTTGACGACTCGCGTTCATTTCATCTCCAAGAGCGGCAAGATCAGCTCCAAGACCACAACTTTTCTCCCCGGAGCGCTGGTGTTTGCCGACGCCAACAACAAACCGGTGCTTGACTACAAGTGCGGGAATCCTATGAGCTCCGACCTTCCATCCGTGGAGAAGGTGATGTCAGAGAAGACTCCCGAAGTCAGCACTGACCTGCCAATGAGCGGGCAGGGCGCCGAGGTCCCTGTGGACGTCCAGATGACAGAAGTCGCATCCAGCACGGCTGTGCCAAACGCTGAACCGATCTTCACCGAAGTTCTGGCCCAGCCGACGGAAGTCTTTACCGGCGCCGCAACAGTTGGTCCCGCGACGGCGACTACCGCGACGACGGCTGTTGAAGCCGCTCCGGTGGCCGTGGCGGCTGGTGGAGGTCCGGTTGGCCTTCTGGCTGCTGTCCCGCTGCTGTTCCTTGGAGGCGGTGGTGGTGGCGGTGGAGGCGGCCCTGTAGTGCCGGAGCCATCGACGATACTGACTCTTGGAGCAAGTCTGAGCGCCTTTGCAGGGCTGGCGATTCGAAGAAAGCGCCACTGATCCAACTTACCACAACGGACGCTCCCCAAACAGGTTCGACCCGGTTTCTACCTCCACCAGAGGCCGGGTCGGACTCTGAAAGGTGTGGAAGCGTTGAGCGCAGACCAGAAGGGTGACGAGCTTCTGGTCTGCGCTTCTTTTTCGTTGAGGAAAGGCCCGGCATTGCGAGGCGGGGCAGCCATTGCGAAGGCACAGACCAGCATGGTATACTCAACGGCGTAGAGGCTCGTTTCGCATGGATGAAGTGGGTTGAAAAACCCGCTTTTTTTGTTGCTGTGCTTGTAGTTACACAGGCTACAATGTCCATGCTATATTAGAGAGCTTTTTATCGTGGGTCGCTGACGGCGCCCCAATTATTAATTGAACAGCCGCCAACTTCGACCCGAGCGGATGATCGCTGCGGGTCGTATTGTTAGTGGCATATATCGAGCGATTTCGGGAGACGCAAGCGGTGAACGAAGAGTTCCTGGACGCCCTCCGACAAATCGAAAAGGAAAAGGAAATCCCGTTCGAGGTGTTGATGGACACCATCGAGCAAGCGCTGGTGCACGCCTACAAGAAGCACTATGGCGCGATGGACGTTCGGGTTCGCGTTGACCACACGCCCAAGGGATTCAAAGTTTTCACTCAGAAAGATGTTGTCCAGGAGGTTGAGAACCCGGACATCGAGATCTCACTTGCCGAAGCGCGAGCTACCAATCCTGATGCGCTCGTCGGGGATACGGTTGAGTTTGAGGTGACTCCGGAGAACTTTGGGCGCATTGCCGCGCAGACAGCCAAGCAGGTTGTTGTTCAGCGCATCCGGGACGCTGAGCGCGAGCAGGTGTATGACGAGTTTGGCGATCGCATCGGCCAGGTAGTCACGGGAGTTGTCCAGCGCACTGAACAGCGAAATGTGGTTATTGGTCTGGGCAAGGTGGAGGCTCTGCTTCCTCCACCGGAACAGGTTCCCACAGAGCCCTACAACTTCAATGATCGCCTGAAGGTCTATGTTCTGGAGGTTCGCCGAACCAATCGCGGTCCTCAGGTGTATGTTTCACGCACGCATCCCAATCTGATACGCGGCCTTTTTGAGTTGGAAGTGCCGGAAATTGCGGAGGGTATAGTCGAGATTCAGTCCGTCGCGCGCGAACCCGGACAGCGTTCAAAAATCGCCGTTTCGTCTTCAGATGAGCGGGTTGATCCGGTTGGCGCATGCGTAGGGCACAGAGGTACGCGCGTGCAGTCAGTTGTCACGGAGCTTTATGACGAGAAGGTAGATATCGTCAGATGGAGCCCGGACACGGCCAGGTTTATAGCGGAGTCCCTGAGCCCTGCCAAGCCTTCCAACGTCACGATAGACGAAGCCAATAAGACTGCCCTCGTTGTGATGCCGGACAATCAGCTTTCGCTGGCTATTGGCAAGAGCGGACAGAATGTACGATTGGCCGCCCGGCTGACCGGATGGCGCATAGACATTCGCAGTGAGTCTCAGGCAGACGAGCCCGGCGCCCCGGCGGATCGAGACGCCGCTCTTGACTCATCCGCCACAGCTTCCGAGGAGACCGCCCCACTCTCAGATGCCCCATCTGTTGCGGAAACAACTCAGATAGAGGCTGACTCCTCGACGGAGGCTGGTGTCGCTGTAAGCGACGGCGTTGAGGCCGCTGAAAATGAGGCGCAGGAATAGCGCGGGCGACTGGCGCGTTGCCTGTGGGAAACAGATTTTGAGTGAAATCTGTTATAAAGTGTGAAGACTGAGCAAACTGAGGAATCCGGGAGCCAGATCCGCAGTTGCGTGGGCTGCCGGCGAAAGGCGTCCAAGCGCGAGTTTGTCCGGATTGTTCGATCGCCCGACGGTGAGGTCTCTCTGGACTCTGGAGGCCGAGCTGCTGGGCGCGGCGCCTACGTATGCGCGAATGAAGTTTGTGTGAAGAAGGCCCTTCGAGGGTCAAGATTGACGAAGGCTCTTAGAGCCAGCGTAAATGAGTCCGTGCTTAACGATCTAATGAAATCGGTCGCGTCCAGGTGAATATGCGAGCCCGTAAGACAGGTCATTGTGGACCTGTCTGTGAGTGCGTGTACGCCGTGCGCATGGCTGTTGCTCGCCTCTGCGACAACTTGAGGGGCGACCAGATGTAGTCATCAGTTTCTATTGAATAGACGGAGGAGGTCGGCGGTATTGAGTATCCGCGTTTCCGATTTAGCTAAGGAGTTGGGAGTCACATCATCCCAGTTGATTTCAGCGCTCCACGACCTGGGAGTCGAAGTCGCTGGCCCAACCAGTACAATAGACGAAGACACCGCCGAACTCGTCAGAGAGCTTCTGGCGTCCCAGTCTGCGGGCGTCACTGAAGTTCCTGAGAACGTCATTGTTCGCGACTTTGCGGACATTCTCGGTATTTCACCCTCAGACGTGCAAAAAGCCCTGATTGAGATGGGCGTTCTTGCTTCCCTTACCCAGACAATTGCCTTCGAGCAGGCCGAGAAAGTGGCCGCAAAGCTCGGCAAAGATATCCGCAAAGGCACGGGCCGCGCACCAACTCCCGCAAAACCGAAAGCCAAACCCAAAGCCGCGCCAAAGGGCGCTCGCGAGCGTCCGCCGGTTGTCACGGTGCTCGGACACGTGGACCACGGCAAGACATCTCTGCTTGATGCCATCCGAAACACGCGGGTAACGGCTGGTGAGTTCGGCGGCATAACCCAGCATATTGGCGCTTACCAGGTCATCAAGAACGACAAGCCTATCACTTTTATTGACACCCCCGGGCACGCTGCCTTTACCGCCATGAGAGCGCGTGGCGCGCAAGTGACGGACATTGCCGTGCTTGTCGTAGCCGCAGACGACGGAATAATGCCGCAGACACGGGAGGCCATCGATCATGCCAGGGCCGCGGGTGTCCCGATTATCGTAGCGCTCAATAAGATTGACAGGCCCGATGCCAACCCCGAAAGGGTCAAACAGCAGCTTGCAGAGGTCGAGTTGATTCCCGAAGAATGGGGCGGCGACACCATGGTGGTCCCCGTCTCAGCGACGGAAGGCACAGGGATTGACGATTTGCTGGAGAGGATTCAACTTCAGGCGGAAGTCCTGGAGCTTACGGCCGATCCTGCGGCCGATCCGGAAGGCGTCGTGATTGAGTCGCGGCTGGAACGAGGCCGGGGACCGGTGGCGACCCTGCTCGTGCAAAATGGAACGCTCAAGATTGGCGCATCGGTGGTCGTAGGGTCCACCTACGGCAAAGTCAAAGCGATGATCGATGACAAGGGGCAGCGCGTTCAGAAAGCGGGGCCAGCCACACCAATAGAGCTTCTGGGACTCCAGGATGTTCCAAATGCGGGTGAGACACTCACTGCGGCCACAGACGACCGCCACGCTCGTCAGGCGGCGCAGGAACGCACAGACAGGGAGCGCGAAGAGCGTCTGGCTTCCAGCGCAAAGGTGAGTCTTGAGGATCTCTACCGCAAGTTGCGCGAGGGCGAAGTCAAGGAGCTTAACGTCGTCATCAAATCTGACGTGGACGGTTCCGCGGAGGCGATTCGCCAGTCGCTCGATGAGCTTTCAACAGATGAAGTCGCTGTGAAGGTGATTCGAAGCTCGGTTGGAAACGTCGCGGAGTCTGATGTGATGCTGGCCGCCGCGTCCAGCGCTATCGTCATCGGGTTCAATGTTCGTGTTGAGAAGGAAGCGATCGCGGCTGCAGAGCGGGAACGGGTCGAAGTACGCGAGTACAACATTATCTACGAGCTTCTCGACGACGTACGTAAGGCTATGGCTGGTCTGCTGGAGCCGGAGGAAAAAGAGGAGATCATCGGGCATGCCCAGGTGCGCCAGCTCTTCAAGACTCCGGGTGGCATGGTCGCCGGCAGCTATATGCAGGACGGGCGCATCACGCGCAATTCTCTTGTCCGCGTAATGCGCGATGGGAAGGTTGTGTTTTCAGGCGGAGTGGATTCGCTGCGGCGCTTCAAAGAGGATGTGCGCGAAGTCGTGTCCGGATTTGAATGCGGCATCCAGGTTGACGGCTTCAACAGCATTCAGGAAAACGATATCATTGAAGCCTACGAGATTCAGCAGGTCGCGCGCACACTTTAAGCGCGTGACCGCCGGCTGAGGCTGAGGCAACCGATGGTACACGTCGGCTTGCTGAGAGTGGAAGTAGCGCTGGGTGAAGGCAACAGCCTGAAAGACAAGCGCCACGTGATCAAAAGCACGCTGGACACGGTCCGCGACAGATTCAACGTGTCCGCCGCCGAAGTTGGCTTTCTGGACAGCCTCAGACGCGCTGAAATGGCTTTCTCAATCGTCTGCAACGACCGCGCCCGCGCCAACGCCATTCTGGACAAGGTGCTGGACCATATCGAGCGAGATCCCAGAATCTCTGTCACGGAAGCGGATATTGAGTTTTTGTAAAAGGAGTGTCTCTGATGAGTCTGCGACAGGAGAGAATCAACAAGGTTCTGATCCAGCAGATCAGTGAGATCATTATGCGTATGAAAGATCCCCGGCTTGGGTTTCTGACAGTAACCGGAGCAAAGATCGCGCCGGATCTGCGTTCCGCCCGCATCGGCGTGAGTGTGCTGGGGGAAGCGGACGAACGGAAAGAAGCAGTACGCGTACTAGAGATCGCCACCGGACACATCCGGCGGGAACTCGGCCGGAGCGCCCGGCTGAAGTCCACGCCAGCGCTGGAGTTCTATCTGGATGAAGGCGCCTTGAACAGCTTCCGCGTGCAGCAATTGCTCAAGGATATTGAGGACAAAGGCTCTGACACCGGAGACGTTTGACGCAGTCTGGAGAATGATAGACGAGGCCTCCTCGATCATTCTTCTGATGCACTGGAATCCGGACGGTGACGCGCTTGGCAGCGGGCTGGGCCTGGCTCTGGCGCTCAGAGAGATGGGCAAGGACGCGCACATCGTGTCTTCGCAGGAGATGCCGAAGATATACGAGTTTCTGGAGCCTCAACGCGTCGTCGAGGGCTCTTCACCGTGGACTAACCCTGATCTGGTCATCCTGCTGGACTGTGACCGGCCGGAGCGCGCCGGAGATATGGAGCCACTGGCCTCTGCTGCGCAAAAGACTCTGGTTATTGATCATCACCCCGCAACCTCAGACTTTGGCAGCTTTCGCCTCACAGACGTATCCGCGGCCGCAACGGCAGAGGTCATTTTCCACCTGCTCAAGTTCCGAAAAGCGCCTCTGACCTATTCGATCGCTGAAGCTCTGCTCACGGGACTGGTGACTGACACGGGGGGGTTTCGTTTTCGCAACACGCGGGCGCAGACTCTGGAAGCGGCCGCAGACCTGACCCGAGTCGGGCCTTCAGTGGCGGAGATCGTCGAAGCGGTATACGACACGCGCTCGATGAGCAGTCTCAAGCTGATGGCGCGCGCGCTCGAGTCACTCCAACAAAGTCCCAGAGGCAGCGTAGCGTGGGCGACGCTTTCGCACAACGATTTCATTGAGACGCACGCGATACCGGAGGACACGGAAGGCTTTGTAAATCTCATTCACACGCTCAAAGGAGCCCAAATAGCCGCTATCCTGCGCGAAGAACAACCTGGCAGAGTGCGCGTGAGCTTTCGATCAAAGGGGGAGGCGGTAGTGAACGGGGCGGCGGAAGCGCTGGGCGGTGGAGGTCACGCGCGCGCCAGCGCATGTATCCTGGAGACGTCACTCCAGGAGGCTGAAGAGCGCGTGCTGGAAGAGCTGAAAAAGTGGACGGAGTTTTAATAGTCAACAAGCCCGCCGGATGCACCAGTCACGACGTTGTCGAGATTGTCCGCCGGCGCTTCGGAATACGCAGAGTCGGACACGCCGGCACGCTGGACCCACAGGCGGAGGGAGTTCTCGTTCTACTTTTGGGACGGGCGACGCGGCTGGCGGAATTCGTGTCCGGCCATCACAAGAAGTACATCGCCAGACTCTTGCTGGGCATATCCACTCAGACTCAGGATGCCGAGGGCAGCATTACCGCTGACCACAGTACCCAGCATGTGACAGAAGAGGATCTGAGAGAAGCTGCCGGAGCGTTTCGCGGCCCCATCCTTCAGATTCCACCGATGTTCAGCGCAGTGAAGGTGGGTGGAAAGAGGCTGCACCGTCTGGCGAGGGCCGGGCAGACCGTCGAGCGCCAGCCGCGAAAGGTTACGGTATACAGTCTGATTGTCGAGGATTTTCAACCGGGCGAACACGCGCGGGCTACACTTTGCTGTGTGGTCTCCGCCGGTTGCTACATCCGCACGCTCTGCTCAGATATTGGCGATAAACTGGGTGTCGGCGGCTGTATGGAGAGTCTGTTACGGACAGCTTCGGGAACATTCGCGCTTGAAGACGCCGTACCCCTCTCCGCAATAGAGCGCGCCAGCAGTGACGAATTGAGACGCCAGCTCCTGCCCTCAACCGCAGCCGTCCAGGAGTTCCCGCGCATCGACGTGGACCTCTGCGACGCGGAAAAGTTTTGTCACGGCGGATTTCTGGAGAGAAGTGAGTGTGACGAAGGTCTGGTGCGAGTACACAGCCATACCGGCGAGCTGCTCGGTGTCGGACGCTTCGATGGAGAGAGTGCGAGCATCCGGCCGCTGAAAGTGCTGCGGGACGCTCCGAACGACTCACACTCACAGACCATGCCAGATTCGGATTGACTTGTCGCGTGAGTCTGCAATGGGCTGCTGGAGTCGAAGAGAAGGGCGGAGAGTGAGCGTTTTCTGGGGGTTGGACAATTTCAAGGCGCCGGACTCGGGCGTAGCCGTTACGATAGGTACCTTCGATGGAGTGCATCTGGGGCATCAGGCGCTGCTCGAACAACTGGTGAGCACGGGCCGCCAGCAAAATCTTCCAACTGTGGCGCTGACCTTTGATTGCCATCCTCTTGAAATACTCGCGCCTCAGAAGACCCCTCCTCTCATTCAGACTGCGTCAGATCGCATTCATCGATTGGCTGACAGCGGTGTTCAGGACGTTATCGCTCTTCACTTTGATGAGGCGATGGCCCATATGGAGCCGCGAGACTTCGTTCAGCAAGTCCTGCTCGATCGAATTCACACAAAAGCGCTTGTCGTCGGTGAGAACTTCAGATTCGGGCGGGCGCGATCTGGAACTCCGGCTCTGCTGAAGACTCTGGGCGAAGAGCTCGGTTTTTCCGTGGCTATAGTCCCTCCCCTTGTTGTTGACGGACGCCAAATCTCCAGTACCCTTGTTCGTCTGAGCGTGGCAAGTGGTGACGTGCGGCAGGCAGCGCGACTGCTGGGCGCAACCTTCCGTGTAAAGGGCGTGGTGGTGCACGGTGATGGACGCGGGCGCGAGATTGGTTACCCGACCGCTAATATTGATGTCCCCACCAAATATCTGAAGCCTGGCAATGGAGTGTACGCGGTGACCGGGCGCTTTGGTGACACGGCGATTCGCGGCGCGGCCAGCATCGGCACCCGGCCGACTGTGGGCGGCACAACGCTGACGCTCGAGGTGTATCTGATCGGCTTTGACGGCGACCTGTACGGGCAGGAAATGGAAGTGCTGTTTCTTGACAAGCTGCGCGACGAGGAAAAGTTCGAAAGCATTGAAGAAATGGTGACGCAGATTGGCAAAGACGTACACGCAGCTTTGCAGACTTCTGAGCCGGCGGCCGAGCTCGCCGCTAGATAACTCCTCCTCACAACTTCTTCAGCGAACTCTCGAAGGGCAGGCGCGCACCGGCGGATAAGGGGCACTACGGCTGCCAGCGCGGGCCAGCCTCACTATATACCCCTACCCTATGAAATAAGGAGTCAGCTATGAAAAAAGCTCTGATTGTCTGGGGCGGCTGGGACGGGCATGAGCCGAAGCAGTGCGCCGATATCTTTGCGCCAATTCTGCAGGAGAAGGGCTTCGATGTGAAAGTTTCCGACTCCATGGACCCTTACAAAGACGCGGACTATATGAGCTCTTTGAGCCTCATAGTCCCCGTCTGGACGATGGGTCAGATTGAAGGCGAGCAGGAGAGCGGGCTACTCAGCGCTATCAAGAGTGGCGTTGGCGTGGCCGGATGGCACGGCGGTATGGGCGACGCTTTCCGCAACAACACCGAATACCAGTTTATGGTTGGCGGACAGTGGGTGGCGCATCCCGGGAACGTCATTGACTACAAAGTCAATATCACCAACGGTGATGACCCAATCACACAGGGACTGTCAGACTTCGCTATGCACTCTGAGCAGTATTATATGCATGTTGACCCTTCCAACGAAGTGCTGGCGACAACGACTTTCAATGGTGCGCATGCGGCATGGATTGACGGCTGCGTGATGCCGGTAGTCTGGAAGCGCAAATACGGAAATGGTCGCGTCTTTTACTCTTCTCTGGGACATGTCGCTGCAGACTTTGACGTACCCGAAGCCAGAGAGATTCAGGTGCGCGGCATGATGTGGGCAGCGCGCTAGCGGAAAGGGCCGGACAAGACAATGGCTGAAGCTACGAAAGTCGGCATCATTGGATGCGGCAATATCAGCGACATTTACTTCCAGAATCTTCAGAAGTACGAGACGACGGAAGTGGTTGCGTGCGCTGATCTTTTCCTGGAGCGGGCACGGGAGAAAGCGGCAAAGTGGAATGTTCCGAAGGCGTGTTCTCCTGAGGAGCTGCTGAGCGATCCGGACGTTAAAATCGTTGTCAACCTGACGATTCCGATTGCTCATGCGGAGGTCTCGCAGATGGCGGTGGAAGCTGGCAAGTCTTCTCACTGCGAAAAACCTCTCACGATAACGCGTGAAGACGGAAAGCGCCTGCTGGCCACAGCCAGGGACAAAGGCGTGCGGATTGGCGCGGCGCCGGACACCTTCATGGGCGCAGGTATTCAGACGTGCCGCGAGCTTCTGGACTCCGGGGCGATAGGCGAGCCGGTGGCGTGCACGGCATTCATGGTGTGTCACGGGCATGAAAGCTGGCATCCTGATCCCGAGTTTTACTACAAACTCGGCGGGGGGCCGATGTTTGACATGGGGCCGTACTATCTGACAGCGCTTGTCAATCTACTGGGCCCCGTCAAGAGAGTGACAGGGTCCACCCGCATCACCTTTCCGGAGCGCAGGATAACCAGTGAGCCAAAGCGTGGTCAGGTTATCAAAGTGGACGTACCGACGCACATCGCGGGAGTCATGGACTTTCAGAGCGGGGCTATAGGCACGATCATCCAGAGCTTCGACGTCTGGCATCACCGCCTGCCCTGTATCGAGATCTATGGCACGGAAGGATCCATGCAGGTTCCGGATCCCAATGGCTTTGGCGGGCCGGTGCGCATCCGCAAGCAGGGTGATTCTGACTGGCAGGATGTGGAGATCACGCGGCCGTACGCGGAAAACTCCCGCGGCATCGGCGTGGCGGACATGGCCTGCGCAATCAGCTCAGGACGCAAACACCGCGCCAGTGGCGATCTGGCCTATCACGTGCTTGACCTGATGCACGCCTTCCACGACGCCTCAGACGAAGGCAGGCATATCCTGGTGCAGAGCACCTGCGAGCGCCCTGCCCCGATGCCTGTAAGCGGCGAAAACGGCAAGCTCGACTAACAGGCTCTGAAGGGTCTGTCTGTGCTGATACAAGCGGGGCGCAGTTGTCCGCGCCCCGCTCTCTGCTTCTGCCGCGCACTTGAGCGCAATCCCGGAAAGCTGTCTTGACGCCGCCCGCGCGCCCGCTCTATGATGAGACCGGCGCAAGAAACGCCGCCAACATCCATTGCGCTGAGGAAACGCCCGCTTATATGTTTGAACAAGCCTTCAGGAACATTGACGATGTTCTCCGCAAAGAAGCCGGATGCACCACCGAGCTGGACTACACAGAGCAGACCTCCTGGCTGCTTTTTCTGAAGTATCTTGACGGCCTCGAACAGGACCGCGCCACCGAAGCGGCGCTTGACCGCAGGCCCTACAGCTACATTCTGGATGAGCCATACCGCTGGAACGCCTGGGCGGCCCCGCATGATTCTGACGGGAATCCAGACCGGCAGCGGCAGATGATAGGGGATGACCTGGCAGGGTTCGTGAACGCGAAGCTGTTTCCGTATCTTCAGGGCTTCAGCCAGCGCGCCAGTGGCCCAAAGACGATTGAGTACAAGATCGGGCAGATATTCGGCGAGATCAAGAACAAAATCACCAGCGGCTACAACCTGCGTGAGATTATTGACCAGATTGACGCGCTGCGGTTCCGGTCACAGAAAGAGAAGTACGAACTCTCGCACCTGTACGAAGCGAAGATACAGAATATGGGCAACGCGGGGCGCAACGGCGGCGAGTACTACACCCCGCGCCCGCTTATTCGCGCTATCGCGAAGGTTGTCAACCCGCAGATTGGCGAGACGGTTTACGACGGCGCATGCGGCTCAGCCGGCTTCCTTTGCGAAGCGTTCGACTATATGAAAGAGAAGCCGAACCTTACGACGGAAGAGATGGAGACGCTTCAGACGCGCACTTTCTACGGGCGGGAGAAGAAGCCGCTGGCCTTTGTGATTGGCACGATGAATATGATTCTGCACGGGATTGACGCTCCGGAGATAGAGCACGTCAATACGCTGGCGCAGAACGAGATGGAGATACAGGAGGCGGACCGCAAAGATGTCATCCTCGCCAATCCTCCGTTTGGCGGCAAGGAGCGCGCGGAAGTGCAGCAGAACTTTTCCATCCGCACGGGAGAGACAGCGTTTCTGTTTTTGCAGCATTTCATCCGCATGCTTCGCGCAGGCGGGCGCGCGGGCGTAGTGATCAAGAATACGTTTCTCTCAAACACGGATAACGCCTCCGTCAGTCTGCGCAAGCGGCTTCTGGAAACCTGCAACCTGCACACGATTCTGGACTGCCCGAGTGGGACGTTTCAGGGGGCTGGCGTGAAAACCGTGGTGTTGTTCTTCGAGAAGGGCGCGCCTACACAGAAGGTCTGGTACTACCAGCTTGACCCGGGACGCAGCCTGGGGAAAACAAATCCACTGAACGATGACGACCTGCAGGAGTTTGTGACACTTCAGAAGGACTTCGCAGATTCTCAGCAATCCTGGACGGTGGAAGCCGCGTCTATCAACCGCGAAACGTGGGATCTGTCCGTAAGGAACCCGAACAATGGCGTGGAAGCAAAGTATCGCACGCCGCAGGAGATCATCGAAGAGATAGAAACCCTGGACCGCGAGAGCGCCGAGCTGTTGACGTCAATACGGGGGCTGCTGTGAAACAGGCCTTTAGCACCGAGAGTCTTGGAGCTATCTGCGGGATAGAAATTGGCCGGACACCTTCACGATCAAACCCTCAACTGTGGGACGCGTCGAAGAAAACCGGGAACGTGTGGCTATCAATTGCGGACTTGGCAAACGGCCAGGGTCACACCGTTTTCGATAGCCGGGAATACATTTCGCACGAAGCGGCTTCGCAATGCAGACTTGTGTCAAAAGGAACTCTGCTTGTGAGCTTCAAGTTAACGCTCGGTCGTCTTGCATTTGCGGGACGAGATCTGTATACGAATGAGGCCATTGCGGCCCTGCGCCTAAAGACAACCGAGGTTAGCCCAGCCTATCTGTACTACTATCTAACTTTTTTTGACTGGGAAGACGCGTGTCAAGGAGACACAAAGATAAAAGGCAGGACGCTCAACAAGGCTAAGCTGGCCCGGATACTTGTCCGAGTCCCGCCCCTCCCGGAGCAGCGGCGGATTGTGGCGATTCTGGACAAAGCTTTCGCCGCCATTGACAAGGCCAGGGCAAATACCGAAAAGAACCTCGCCAACGCACGGGAGCTGTTCGAGAGCTATCTGAATGAGGTGTTCACGAAGAGGGGAGAGGGGTGGCAGACGATCCCCTTGGCCGAAGCAGTTACGGTTGACTGCACTCTATCCTATGGCATTGTCCAGCCAGGGCCAGAGTGTGACACCGGTCTGCCGGTAGTGCGGCCAGTTGACCTTCTTGGGAAGGCCGTTGGCCTTGCCGGTCTGAAGCGGATCAAGCCTATATTGGCCGCCAGGTACAAGCGTACTACTCTGCAGGGCAACGAGTTGCTCTTAGCGGTTCGCGGAAGCACGGGCGTAGTCGCGCTTGCAGCCCCAGAACTGGAGGGGGCGAACGTGACCAGGGGCATTGTCCCGGTACGGCTGGAGCCGACCCTGGTTCACAAGCACTTCAGCTACTACCTCTTTCTATCGCCGCTAGTAAAGGACCAGATAGCTGCGGCCACATATGGGGCGGCACTGCAGCAGATAAACATTGCTGATGTCCGCAAGGTCCGACTTGCATTGCCGCCTCTGGGACAGCAGGCGGAGATTGCAGCCTCCCTAGAAGCGGTGGACAGAGCTTGCGGCGGCCTTGGCGCAAAAGCAACGCGCAGGCTCGCCACCCTCGACGAATTGAAGAAATCGCTGCTGCATCAGGCGTTTGAGGGGGAGCTGTAGCGGATGCAAGTCAGAACCGTAACTTGTCCACGCAGATTGAGGAGGGGCCGCTCGTTCTGACTTCAGTGCCACCGACCTTTATGCTGATAGCAGGCCCGAATGGAGCGGGCAAGACTACGTCGGCTAATCTACTGCTCCCGGAGACAACGCCGTACGTCAACGCGGACAATATTGCGCGCAACCTACCGCCGCGACCTGGGCGCAGCCTTGACGTGGAAGCAGGACGCCGCATGCTGCAGGAAGTAGACCGGCTCCTGAAATCTGGCTCCGATGTCGCGGTAGAAACAACGCTGGCAGCGCGATCTTTTGTTCGGCGCGTACTTTTTGCGAAGCAGAAGGGTTATCAGGTATGGTTGATCTTCCTGTGGCTGCCCTCCCCGGACCTGGCGATAGCACGGGTCGCACAGCGCGTTGAGAGTGGAGGGCATTCCGTGCCGGAGCCAGTCATCCGGCGGCGCTACTGTCGCGGGATCCAGAATTTCTTCCGGCTCTACCGGGCTGCTGTGGATGGCTGGCGCTTTTACGACAGCAGCCCGCTCTATGCGCCCAAAGTCATTGCCACAAGGCTGCCAGGCCAGGAGGAAACTGTGCTCAGCCCTGAGGTATGGGATAAGATCATGAAGGAGTCCAACCTATGACGGATATCAAGAAGCATCCCCTTGCCGAGCGTCTCAGCAACTGTACACGCATTGACGCCCTCATCCGCAGGGCTATGAGGGAGGCCGTATCGGAGCACAGACGTGCAGGCCGCGCGGTAGCCACATGGGAGAATGGTAAGGTCGTACTGGTCGCGCCACAGCCCCCATCCGCACGGCGTCCAAAGGATTAGTCCAGCACTGCGACGCGCAACAATGAACGAAGCCGAAACCAGAGCTGAACATATTGATCCCGCACTGAAGGAGGCTGGCTGGGGCGTTGCAGAGGGCAGCCGCATCCTGCGCGAGCACCGCATCACCTTGGGGCGTATCGAGAGCAAGCATCAGGGCGTTCTGAAGCGGGCGGAGCCGACCGTCGCGGACTACGTGCTCGTAGTGCGCAACCGCAAGCTGGCCGTCATCGAAGCCAAACCCTGGGATGCGCCTGTGACCGAAGGTCTCGGAAAGGCCAAGCGCTATGCCGAGCTAATGGAGGCGCCCTTTGCGTTCTCTACCAACGGACAGGGCATTTACCGCGTGGAAATGCGCTCCGGCACGGAAGGCCACGTCGCACAGTACCCCACACCGGAGGAGCTCTGGAACCTCACGTTCGGCGCGGGCAATGAATGGCGCGACCGCTTCGCCGCTGTTCTGCCTGCAGATGCGGGCAGTCAGTTTCAAACGCGCTACTACCAGGACATCGCCATCGAGCGCACGCTGCAGGCTATCGCGGATGGCAAGGACCGCCTGCTTCTGACGCTGGCTACCGGCACAGGCAAGACGTTCATCGCCTTCCAGATCTGCTGGAAACTGTTTCACGCGCGCTGGAATCTGAGCCGCCAGCCCACACGCCTGCCACGCATCCTGTTTCTGGCGGATCGCAATGTGCTCGCTAATCAGGCTTTCAACGCCTTTTCAAGGTTTCCAGACGACGCAATGACACGCGTTGACCCGGCCTCCATCCGCAGGAAAGGGCGAGTGCCGACTAACGCCAGCTTGTTCTTTACGATTTTTCAGACCTTTATGTGCGGCCCGGAGGTGGACGGAAAACCCTCACCCTACTTCGGTGACTATCCGGCTGATTTCTTCGACTTTATTATCATAGACGAATGCCACCGCGGCGGCGCAAGCAATGAGAGCACCTGGCGCGGGATTCTGGAATACTTCAAGCACGCCGTGCAGCTTGGGCTAACCGCAACGCCCCGCCGCGATGAGAACATTGACACCTATCGCTACTTCGGCGAACCGATCTATACCTATTCGCTGAAGCAGGGCATCAACGACGGATACCTCACACCGTTTCGCCTGAAGCAGTACGCGACGACTATAGATGAGTATCTGTACGCGCCAGACGACGCAGTTGTCGAAGGGGAGATTGAGGAAGGCCGCCGCTACAAGGAATCAGACTTCAACCGCATCATCGAGATCAAAGAGCGCGAAAAGTTCCGCGTCAATCTATTCATGCAGCAGATTGACCAGAATGAAAAAACCCTTGTATTCTGCGCTTCGCAGGAGCACGCCCTGGCCGTCCGAGACCTGATCAACGAGCTTAAGACAGTTGGCGACCCCAACTACTGTCACCGGGTGACGGCCGATGAGGGCGAATTAGGGGAGCTGCATCTGCGCGAGTTTCAAGACAACGAGCGCACGACCCCGACCATTCTTACTACGTCGCACAAGCTGTCCACGGGCGTGGATGCGCTGAATATCCGGAATATCGTGCTGATGCGGCCAATCAGGTCGCTGATCGAGTTCAAACAGATTATCGGCCGCGGAACGAGGCTCTACGAAGGCAAGGCGTACTTCACCATCCACGACTTTGTAAAAGCCTATGAACATTTCAACGATCCGGAGTGGGACGGCGAACCTGTCGAGCCAGACCTCTGCCCGAAGTGTGGAGAGTCCCCCTGCACCTGCGAGAAAACCCCTCCTCCGCCTCCTCCAACATGCCCGGTGTGTGGTAAGAGCCCTTGCGAATGTCCGCGCGAACCTTGCCCCGTCTGCGGACAGGTTCGGTGTATCTGTAAACGCAACAGGATAGTCGTCAAGCTCGCGGACGGGAAAGAGCGACGCCTGCAGGCGATGATGGCGACGGGCTTCTACCATCCGGACGGCAAGCCGATGTCCGCGCAGCAGTTTCTGGAGGCGCTGTTTGGGAGACTGCCGGAGTTCTTCAAGGATGAGGACGAGCTGCGCCAGATATGGGCTGACCCTGAAACCCGGACAAAGCTTCTCCAATCGCTCGAAACAGAGGGCTTCGGCCTGGAGGCGCTCCGGGAGATGCAGAGACTGATACAGGCTGAAGACAGCGATCTGTTCGACGTGCTGGCTTACGTGGCTTACGCGACCGACACGGTAACTCGCGAACAGCGAGCCTCCCTTGCTATGCGGCGCATTGGGGCGGAGTACGAAGAGAAGCAGCGCGCCTTCATTGAGTTTGTGCTGGGGCACTATGTCAACGTGGGTGTCGAGGAGCTCGCGCCGGAGAAACTGAACGCCCTGCTCAAGCTCCGGTACCATTCAGCCATCGCAGACGCAACAGCAGACCTCGGCTCACCCCGTCAGATACGGCAGATATTCGACGGATTTCAAAAGTACCTGTACGTTCCGCAGCAGTAGCGATGGACATCTTTTGACACTGTCTGACACTCCACTTTCAGGTTCTCTGCCCACAGTTGGGTATGGCCCCCTACAGACGAAGAAGGATGAGACGGAACAGGCCGCGAGTTTGACACTCGCGGCCTGCAAGTACAAGCGCCTGTAGAGTGAGCCGCCTACGGATTGCGGACTTCCATTTCCGCGTCTCTGGACCTAGCCCTCAGCACACGGATGTTCTGTCCGTTGACCCTTTCAGCGGTGATCACTCCTACTATGGTCAGGTACTCTCCTTCCGCTGGAATGGACGAGGAGTCTATAATTTTTACTCCGCGCTGTCCCGGAATGAGCGGGTCCACCTGACTGCCATCATCGAGAAGGAAGTAGGAGTCTATGTAGTTGACATAGGAAACACGGCCTGAGATCATCACAAGGAGGCCCTGGTTTTCCGCCCCATGACCGGCGCTGTCTATGTAGGTCTCACCGCCCAGACTCCGGTTGGTGATATAGCGGATTGGTGTGGTAGCCTGCGCGTCACCCAGCGTGAACGTCGCGTCACGCAGCACCCTCTCACCATTCGGATTAGTGCCTATAACGCCCTTGAGGCGCACGCTGTCTCCTACTGTCGAGATCCACGCTGTTCCCGAACCAGTCTTGCTGGCTGCTCCTGCTGAGGGCAGAGTGGGCATGGTGGTCTCAACGCGAATGCCAGCGCTTCCATCCGGATCCTGCGCATAGAACACGCCCGCCTCTCCCAGTGGAACAAGCGTTACAACGCTGTCCGCTGTGAACTCCGCAAACGAATGGTCGGCAAGCTGGCGAGCCTTTCCAACGCTGGCAACTTCTGTAGGCTCAGGCGTCGCGCCGGTCAGGCGCACATCATCCACAGCCATCAGGTTGACCTGGAGGCCCCACAGCTGCACCAGCCGGACAAACACAGTCACCGCATTGGACTGTGCCACAACAGGCGGAGTGGTGAAGTCATCCGTCCAGACACCAAGGTTCGTCTCTGGCGCTGGAAATATCCGGTAATCCTCCGACCACTTCTGGGCCCAGACTATGCCGGGATTCAACGGGTCCACACCACCCATCGGGTCAATCCCCACCCAGACCTGTACATCCGACCACTGCGCATCCCCAATCCCAAATGGGCCAGGGGTCTCTTCCGAGGCGTTCGCCGCTCTTGCGATTGTTACGTAGTCAAAGCTCGCTTGATAGGTCTCTCCGGGGACAGCCTGGACACGTTGGCACACACCACCCCCCTTTATCGTATGGCTGGCCATCGAGCCGAGGAAATAGCTTCCCTCGTTAGCCTTGACTAGGCCCCACCATTCCTGCGTCCCTGAAGACGGATATGGCCCCACAAGACCATCCACGGCCAACGCCGGATAGACCGTGAAAGGCTTCCACGGCGCCAACGTATGCTGATACTGGTCATCCAGGTCGTCGAAGCCTCCATTGCGCAGGAAAGGCTCCGCCGGACCCGGTGTCTCGAACGTTGCATTTCGGGATACAGCGGCCTCATAGCCAGGGGCCTCGCTTACGACCCGATACGTGTAAACGTGCTGTGGGTCCAGTCCAGTCACAACAACCGAATGCTGCTGAGTCAGGCCGGTCTGCACGGTTTGCAGATCGTACTTGATGCCTTCATCGTCATTCTGCCAGTCTGGATCGTACTGAACCGTAGAAGCAGAGGGCACGTCCGTCTCCCAGATTATCTCGAAAGAGGAATCTGAGAGCTGCCGCGCCTGCGGGCCATCCACAATGTTTATCAGTGGTTCTGTCGCCTCGGTGAGGGACACGTTGTCGATGTCCAGATGGGCGCCGTTTTCCGCGCCTTCTTTGGTGGCCTTGAGACCGGATATCCAGACCGATGTGGCCGGTCCGGTAGCGCTCAGCCGAGTGTGGTAATGACTCCACTGATCCCGGTCCAGCACCGTGCCCGGATCAGCCCATACAACGGTCGAAGCCTGCGGATTGAAAGTCTGACCAGTGAGGTCATAACCGTAACTCCCAACCAGCATTCCCGGAAACGCGTCGGCCACCTTGAGGTCCATTTCAAGGTCGTAATCTTTGCCTGCAATGGTAGGAACTGTCTGCACGATCCCCGCATACCACGAATCCATGTACGTTATGATTCGCTGGAACTCGTTACCGGGGAGGCTGTCGGCAGACTGGATCTCGCCCGGGCTGTGCCACATTGTCGGGTCCACAGGGTTCACGTAACGGCTGGGTGGAGGCGGAACGGACCACTCGGTCCAAGCCGCACCGACATACCCATCTGAAGCCCAGAAGGGATGACGCCAGTAACCTGCCTCAAAGTCGCCATTCAGCAAAAGAGCGGCCGGTCTGACCGGGGCGTTCGGATCGTCCGGGGCGAAGGCGCCCGCGTGATAGACGTACCAAAAGTCGAGCCATGTTTCCGCGGTCTGGTCCACAGCGTTGGAGCCAAAGCGAAGGTCTATCGCATCCGGAGTCGTCTTGCCCTGACCCGTAGACACCAGATTCCAGGACTGGCCATCAAGCACCCACAGCTTGTACTGCTGGGTGAATGAATCCATCTTGAACCAGATCGTAGTCCAGGTATCGGCTGGCATCGCCCAGGAATTCCCGACACCAGTCACCACAGTCCACGTCCCGTTCTGCCACTCCATCTGCAGGCGGCCGTACGATCCATCCATCAACTGTAGCCGCAGCGCCTGGGCGCCCGAAGCTGATACCGCCTTAAAGCGTGCGTGGACAGTCAGGCCTTGCGCCGGATCCGGCCAGCGAGTGCGTTGTATCTGCGCTTTTGCGGAATTGGACACCATCCTGTACGCCCAGTTGCCATCTCCGAGATTAACGCTCGAAAGTGAGCCGGGAGCACCATTGTACCACCACTGCCCTACTCCCAGCATGCCAGGATTGCCATCCAGGTACTCATCCCAGGTCGTGCCAGATGCCGACCCTAAACAGACGGCCAGCAGAAAAGCGCAGACCGCCATAGTCAGTTTTGTCATTGTTTCCCCCGCAAACCATCCAAAGACGGTTCGTGCCAGTACGCTCTCCAGAGTCTTCGGAGAAGCATCAGCGTTACTGAATTGGTTCCATAATAACAGAAATCTGCCGCCCGGTATAGCTGAGGAAGTCCCATCTGCCATACAATCGCATCACGTGAGGAGCCTTTTGAAGAAGAGTGCGAAGACGCGGGCGACGAGCTGAGACGCACGCAACCCTCTGTTTGATCGGAATCGGATAACATCGAATGGTGAGCGGCAAAGAAGATGGTCGCCTCACGCTGGAGGACTCGGGGAATACCTAACCGCAAATGAACCACCATCGGCTATATATAAGTTTGCGTATTAACCAAAGACAATCTTGGACACATTCTGGCATCAAACGGCGACAAGCCTCACCGTTTGACCTGGGACAACTGGGCAGAGTCTCTGGCCAGCAAGTGCGCTGCCAAGTCTTTTCACTGGACGACGTAATCGAATGAGTTCACCCGTCGTCATTGCCACCTGGACATTTGGAAGGCTCGCGTGTGAGGCAGCGCGACCTGTTCTGGCTGAGGGAGGTGTGGCTCTCGACGCTGTGGAAGCCGGAGCAACTGCCGTTGAACTTGATGAGTCAGTGACAAGCGTCGGTTGGGGCGGCCTGCCAAACGCAGCCGGTGAGATGGAACTGGACGCCGTGATTATGGACGGGCGGACTCACGACGCTGGCGCGGTGGCTGCCCTGCAGGGATTTCGAACCCCCACAAGGGTAGCGCGATGTGTGATGGAGCGCACAAGACACACAATGCTGGTGGGCGCCAACGCTCGCAGCTTCGCTCTCAGTCAGGGGTTTCAAGAAGAGCCGATGCTTTCCAGCGGCGCACAACGCCGGTGGGAAGAGTGGCGACGTGAGCAAAGGGAGCCCGAGGGACACGACACGGTTGGTGTGTGCGCGTTGGACGCGCGCGGAAATCTTGCTGGAGTCTGCACAACCTCCGGGCTTGCGTGGAAGCTGCCCGGACGCGTGGGCGACACGCCTATCATCGGGTCCGGTCTCTATGTGGACAACGATATCGGGGTTGCGGCAGCTACGGGCAATGGCGATGAGATTATGAAGTGCTGCCTCAGCGCCCGTGTGGTATGGCTGATGAGCATTGGCAGGACAGCCCAGACTGCGTGCGAGGAGGCTATCGCCTACCTGCTCCGCAAGCGCCCGAACGCCAACGGGATGGAAGCCGCATGCGTCGCTATCGCGAAGGACGGCGCGACAGGCTCCGCGGCCACGCAGGCAGGTTTTGACACTCAGCAGTGGATGTATGCGGTGTGGCGCGGCAGTGACATCGAAGTGAGAGAAGGCGTCTACGTGCCCTACCCGTAGTCTGCCGCTACAGTAAAGCTCTCACCCTCTACAACGGTGAGACACGGCCATTAGCTTTCTCACCCAAGCGATGCTCCCGCCAATACCTACAGCAAAAGCCGACCGAAATCGCGGACGTCTCAGACCGCTTGGCGCTCCCTAGACCACTGACTCCGCCATCTCCAGATGCGGAAGCGGCTCTTCTTCGATGTCGGCGAGCATGCGGCGGACAACCTCACGCGCGGGATATCTCAGCCCGTACTCAGCGATAATCTGTTTGACCATTGAGAAGTCTTCGCCAAGCGTCACCAGCGGGTGTTCAAGGTATCCAGTTTTCGGCTGGTGTTGCGGAAGTCCCACATTGGCGACCAGCGCATTGCACAGGCATTTGCGGTTCTCGGTATCTTCCAGCTTTCCGCCCTTTGCTACATAGTGAGCTACGGGCTCACTTGGACAGCGGTAACCAACGGAGCCATCGGGTTTCTTGTACGCCCGGCGCAAATAGCCCAGGTCGCAGATTCTCGGCCGCGCCTCGTACGCTGGCAACTCAGAGAGCGTGTCTTCAAGCTCCGCCACTTTGAATGGGAATCCGGATGGTGAAGCCACCGGATCCGTAAACATCTCGAGAGTGCCCTCCTGAACCTTGCGCAGGAGCCGCTCCTTGAGATCAGGCGCCAGACCTGAATCCTGGCTGAGTGCAAAAACTGTACCTGCCTGGATGCCGGCGGCGCCCCGGTTCAGCGCTTCTCGCAGCCGGTCCGGCTGCCCGTACGAACCCGCCAGCCAGAACGGCAATCCGAGCTCGCACATCTTGTCGAGATCCGGCACGTCCCTCTCGCCGTAGATCGGCTCTCCGCGGTCATTGAGCTGCACTTTTCCGCGCGGTGGAGCGTTATGCCCACCCGCGGTCGGCCCCTCCACAACAAAACCGTTCACGCGGCCCGTGGCCTTTGTGGCCAACATCAACGCCAGCGTATGAGAAGCGACGATGGCGATAAAGTCCGGCCGCTTCAGGGGCGCCTCAGGATGCTTGATGACGTCGCGTGGGTTGAAGTCCATGGTGAAGACGTCGTCGGGGTCGGCGTCTTCCACAGTCAGGCGCATGGACACAGGCTCGTGCTGGGAGAATTTGTCAAGGATACCCGGAATCTGAATCGGGATGCCTGCGCCCATGAGAACATAGTCCACACCCGCAAGCAATGCCCCGTAGAAGCCGACAAGGTTGGGTATCTGCAGCTTTTCCAGATAGTTGATCCCGATCGGCCTGTTGTGCGTTTCTTTCGCCAGCCATACTTCGCAGAAGTTGGCCGCCACGGTGAGTTCGACGAGGCGCTTGCTGGGACGCACACTTGCAAGAGGAATCAGCTTGAAAGGCGCATCTGGATCCTTGCCGCCCTCGATGAAATAGTCCGCCAGAATGCGCTCCGCAATATCCTGGTCGGGGAAGTGCGCCAGCGCGCGGCGCATATGGCCTCCCTCGTCGCCAAGCTGGAGCCGCCGCGCCAGGACCGTATCGAGGACCGTCCCAGAGACGACGCCAAGCTGCCCTGTCTGGGCAACCGCCCTCGCCAACACCCAGTTTGAGACAGCCACGCCCATACCACCCTGGATAATCCGCGGTCGATCTTCAGTCATGCATTCTCCAGTCTCCGTCCGAGAAAATATGCCCGCTCAGCGCACTCGTGGGCAAGTGACATTATAGTAGTTTTGGAGTGCGCTGTGGTAGCGCTCCGGGAAAGTTCGCAGCCGTTGTTGGCTGCGCTCGGCGCTCATCAAGAGCATAGTCTGTTGTCTGATCACGAAAAGTATGGAGGAGACGTACCAGCGCATTTGACACGGACAACCTGAAACCTTACAATAAGAGCAAGTAGAACCGGCGTAATCTGGGACGTCTCGGTGCTGCAGGACTCCACACGGCGCTGAGTATACTGCGATAAGCGCAGATGCAGTGCGGCGTACCCTGCGGTTCTTCATGATACCATGGCCACGCAGCCCCCTGGCGCCGGCGTCGTAGAAACTGAAAGGCCGCTGCTCTTGAAGGCTCTCAGCACCCTCACCGTTGCCCTGTCACTATCCGCCCAGATACTGGCTCCTCGCGCCAGTCTGGCGACGCCACTCACCGCACATGGACGCGCTCAGATTGTCGGTTCTTCCGCCGGACACTTCTGGCTTAATGGCGAGCCTTTCCGGTTCATTGGTCACAACGTGCGCGGGTTTATTCACTACGGTGAAGGCGATGTGTTGTATTGGTCGCAACCCCAGGATCGCATTCTGAGCCTTCAGGTGTTGCAAAACACCGGTGGCCGGGTAATTCGCGTGTTCGGGTCAAACAAGTATCTCTCCAATGAAGAACTTGGCGACAGGCTCGAGTATTGCCTGAATCTGGCGAACTCCTACGGCATCAAAATCCTGTATGCGTTCACGGACTACTACTACAACGGATTCCATCCAAAAGGGGACGACAAATACTATTCCCCGTCAGGTGGCTACACACTTCTGAACGACAGCTTCTTTACCGGCGGATATCAGGAGAACTACCTGCCACAGGTGGTCTATCTAGTGAACAGGTTCAAGGACCATCCCGCACTGTTTGCATGGGAGCTTGGCAATGAGGTCAAACATCCGGCAAATCCGAATGCGTTCTACAACTTCTGCATGTATATGCACAGCGTCATCCGCTCGATAGACCCGAACCATATGATTGACATCGGGCTGATCAGCACCTATCCGCACACAGGCTGGAACCAGACGCAGGCCAACACAGTCCACTCAACCTTCGACTTTCTTTCCCTGCACGTCTACAACGGCGAAGAATCGAACGAGATGAACTACGCAAATGTAGTCGGAAAGCCTCTGCTTGTGGGAGAGGCGGGTTTCAGCTCTGGAGACCGCCCACAGAGCACAAGCAACGATATCGCGAAGTGGATTGGGCGGGGAGCGCGCGGCTATATGCAGTGGGGGCTAATGGCTTCTGCCGGTGACAACGGCGATGGAGACCGCAGTTTTGGAATTGACCAGGTCTGGCACACGGACTGGGACGACTACCTTCTGATGTACTCGAACTGGGCCCAGCAGCTTGCAACTACGTCAACTCCGCCAGCCGTCACGCCACGTGGGGTATCGGCGACTGACGGCGCCTACCCAGACAAAGTCACAGTAACCTGGGACTTCGAGCCAAGCGCAAAGCAGTATGCGGTTTTTCGGTCCGACACTCCGGGCGGACAAAAGACACAGATCAGCGCCTGGAGCTTGACGCTTTCCTATGATGACACGTCTGCGATTCCAGGAGTCACTTACAGCTACAGCGTCAAGGCAAGGAACAACGGTGGAGAGAGCGGCTTCAGCAGCGCTGACGCGGGATCGGCTGCATCTGGCGCGTACGGGTCGGTCTCAGGCGTCGTCCGAGACCAGCAAAGCAACCTTGTGGCGGGTGTGAAGGTCATCTTGAGTCCTGGTGAATACACGCAGACGACTGGGGGAGACGGCGCGTACGCGTTTGGTTTCGTCCCCGCTGGAAACTACAGTCTCACCGCTTTGAAGACGGGCTGGCAACCGGCACACGTCTCTCAGATCGAGGTGGCTCAGAGCCAGAATGCCGTGGCGGATGTCAGCCTCAAGCTGCTGAGCGCGATTCAACAGATCAAAGCTCTTGAGGATGGAGCATCTGTAGCTACCGGCGGGGTGGTTACGGCGGTGTCAGGCGAAGGCAGCGCTCGCCGAATCTATATTCAGAGTCCAGATCGAAGCGGAGGAATAGGCGTTCTCACATCGGAGAATGTCTCCGAAAACGACAGCGCGCTGATAGACGGAACTCTTGTCACGGTTGACGGCGAGCGCCTGCTCCAGGCCTCCGCAGTTCACATCCTTGGTGTCAGTGAGCCTGCGAGAGCGCTTTCGATGGGCAATAAAGCGCTTGGCGGTGGAGCGTGCGGCCTGCAGAGCGCGGTTGTGGACAACGCTGCTTCAAACCAGGTTTCACCACGGCTGAACAACGTCGGGCTTCTGGTCACAACATGGGGGCGTGTCAGCTTTGTCAGCGCGGACGGCTTGTTCTTCTATCTGGACGATGGATCGGGGATTTCTGACGGGAGCGGACATACGGGAGTCCGGGTTTGGTGTGAAGGCCTGCCACGCCCGGCGCAAGGGCAGTCTATCTGGGTGCGTGGTATCTCAGGAGTCACTGTGCTTGGTGGCAGAGTCGTGAGGCTTCTCAGGCCGCGCTCGCTCGCTGACCTTTCCTACCTGACCCACATCGAGCTCGTCAATGCGGGCTTTGAAACCGGAACGCTGCAGGGGTGGACAGAGTACAACCCGACAGATAAGGTGATTTCGGGTACGTGGTTCGGAAGCATCACGGCTCATTCGGGTCAGAAGTTTCTCGGAAGCGCTGCCAACGGCGGCATGAAAAGTGGGGGCGTCTATCAGCGCGTCGCCACTGCGGCCGGCCTGAGCCTGCAGGCCAGAGTCTGGAGCCGGGTGTACCACCTTGGCAATCCCGCGGACTCGGCGCAAAACAAGGTTGGAATTGACCCGGCCGGAGGCACAAATCCTAACGCGGGGACAGTTCAATGGTCTCCAGCAGATATCCAGCCCGTCGAAGCTTTCAGCGAGTGGACGCAGCTTTCGACGCCGGTTGTTCAGGCGACAGGCGAATACGTGACGGTGTTTCTGGATATGCGCCACACAACAGCGGCGCAGTGGAAGGTGAATGCGCTGGACGACGCTGAGCTGGCCGTCGTCATTCCATGACTTTTAAGTGATGAGCAGCTCCGAGTGAGACAAAAAAAGCCCGGCTGAGTAATCCACCGGGCGTACAGACTCTCTACTGAGCGCGCTTGCGCTAATCCTCAATCTCGATAGCGGCAGTCGGACAACCTTCACACGCGCTGCGAACGGCGTCTTCCATATCTGCAGGCACTTCATCGACTTTCACAATAGCGACGCCGTCAACAATTTCGAACACGCCTGGCGCTTCTTCCACGCAGAAGCCTTCGCCAGCGCAGTTCTCTTCTATTACTTTGACCTTCATTCTGTGCTCCTCGGAATGGTCGGATTTCGCCAGAGGTGCGCTCCGGCTGTGCAAAAGTCCAGGACAGCACCCTTGCATTATTATTTTAAGACAGTCGAAGCTCGGAATCTATAGGACTTGCGTACTAGGCCCAATGCCCCAATCGGGCCACTACCCCGGCAGGCCGTTGTTCTAGTGGGCCTGAAGAAACTGGATAATCTGGCTGCGGTGGCGCTCCTGAACAAGATTGAATTCGAGTTGCGCGGCCGCCGCACCGGAGGCTACCAGCCCAATCTGAATTCCCTGAGAGGAATGCAGGGAAGCCTCAAGAGCTTCACCCTGCTTTGCGTCCGTCATAGAATCCAGTTCCAGTGAGACGAATGACTGCGGAGCACGGGCGGGTATGCTCCCGCTTACCCAGCCGACCAGGCGCCTACCCTCACGAGTGCGAACTTCAAGGGTCAGGATAGCCGGCTCAGGGGAAGGGTTGGCGAGCGCTATGTCCAGACGCGTGAACCAGGGCATATCAGGATTTGTGGGCAGCGCCCAGGAGATCCGATCGGTGGCAGTCCATCTTGCGGGCGTCGGTAGAGCGGGAGAGGAAGGACTCAGAAGCGCTGCAAAACCGTTGAAGTACCGCTCAGTATCATCCTGCTTCAGCGCAAGCCAGTTGTAGCTGTTCAGGATTCCCGCGCCCATCGCATACGACGCAGCCGCCATAGCGATGTGCTGAGAGATCGGACGGCTGTCGCCCTCTTCGCGGTTAATCAGCCCCCAGCTTCCCCACTCCCGCATGCGCTGGAGCGCGCAAATGTCTGTGTCCCAAAGCATCTCAACGCCTGTCGGGAAGCGCTCGTCCACTGCATGCTCCAGGTTGGGGCGGTAGCGCCTCGTGTACTTCATCGGAAACTGCTCATCCACCTGGGCGTGCGTGTAGACAGGCCTTTGGCCAGCAAGGGAAGCGATCCAGCTTGCGGAGGTGGTGATATAGTTGGTCAGATTTCTGAAAAGCCACCATCGCTCTTTTTCTGACAGACCGTCTTCGGGGTTGAGCGTTATGCCGTCCCTTGCCGCACTTGCGGCAGTGGCCGGGTTGAAGTCCGCCATCAGGTCTTTGCGCACAACCGGGTAGTTGCCGTCTGGAAAATCTCCCGCCCAATACATGGGTTCGTTCTCTGTGATAAAGCAAAGAAGGCGACTGCCGAGCGTCTCGATGATGCGCGGCAGCGATTCACTCAGGCGGGACTCGCGCAGCGCGTTCAACTCGGGGTTGTTCATGGTCTGCCAGGGTGTGTTGCTCCAGATGTTGGGCACAGTCCAGCCGTAGTGAAGCGACCATGCGTCCCCGAGAAGGGCTTTCAGCGACGCTCCTTCGTCGTAGGTATCTGTCGGTGAGTAGCAAACCTGCTGGAACTCCGGACGGGCGGAAACTTCCGGTGGTGTGCCCGCCCACCAGGAACAGGGAATCACAACAACCGGCCACCCGAGCAGGTCGGCGGAGGCTTTGAAAGCTTCGGCAGAGGCGACGAGGTCCTGCGGGCTTCTGGCGGCGTAGTGGAACTCCGCGGAGAGGGCGCGCGTGATGCCGCGCGCCGGATGAAAGGCTTTCAGGCGACTCTGTGTGTCCGGCGAGAGAGACCCAGGGGGTACAAGGAAGCTGAGGATGAAGTCGTCCGCACCGTACGGTTGAGCGAGTTCGTCCTGGTAGCCGGTGAGCAGCAAGGCATCCTCAACAAAGAGCCTTTCCTGTCCAGTGTTCAGAACGGCAAGAGTATGGCGCTTCGAATAAGGAAGTGCTGAACTCTCCAGACGCGCAAACTGAGATCGCCGACCGACGCCCTGCGTCTGCAGATCGCGCTTGGCAATCGGCTGGGAGTCCAGCGAAACCGTGTAGGACATGCGGTGGTTTCGCGTGTCGTCCGGCAGGACAACTCGCATCAACAGGGCGCAAGGCTCTCGGGGCGCCAGAAAAGGCGCTTCCAGTGCCGACCCGGGCGCCAGCCACTTCCCGCGGTGGGAGAATCTACGGTTTCCAACAACGTAAGACACGCTGTCACGACGCGTGGACAGGCTCAGGAGGCGTCCAGCGATCTTTACGGAGTTCTCAGAGTCCGCACCTGTTGGCGCGCTCAGAGCCATGAGGGCTAGCGCAGAAGCCGCGAATGCCGCAAAGAGTCGCATACGGTCAGCTTCTGCGCTGTATGCCCGAAGTCCTTACTGTGAGGCGGTATCAGATTCGTCCCGCCACACCGTTTGTCCGCCACGGCGTCAGCAGACGCCAAGAGGAAGACTAGCGAGCGTTCACGAGTTGCGGCGAAGCCAGCGGCTCCAAGATGCGATGTTCCCGCAGCGCTGAGAGAATCTCGCTTGTACTCGCATACGCTAGGCAGATGGCGGTATCTGCGGCTCCGTAGTAGAGATGAATGTCGTCTCCACGCTGCACAGCTCCGCATGCGAATACTACATTTGGAACGTCGCCGGTGACTTCATAGCTCTCCTGCGGCGCCAGAATAAAATAGGGCAGACGGGCAATGAGCCGGCGCGGGTCATCGAGATCCAGCAGCGCGGCGCCCATGCGGTACGTTGGACCGCTGGGCATCTGCTTCACACCGTGATAGAGAATCAGCCAGCCTTCCGGCGTCTCGATAGGCGGTGTATTGGCGCCGACTTTGCGTCCGTCCCAGAATGGACCTCCGCGCTCCTTCAGAATGCAGTACGGGCCGCCCCAGTGACGCAGGTCTGGCGAATCGGTCAGCCAGATGTGCTCCAGAGAGCCTACCACAGGCCGGTGAAGCATCCAGTATTTTCCCTGAATGCGGCGAGGAAAGACGGCGGCATCCTTGTTGTTGGGCGCGAGTGTCAGGCCAAGCCGCTCGACAGTCTCAAAGTCTGAGGTTTTCGCCAACGCCACTCCCGCGCCGTAGGCAGAGTAGGCGGTGTAGGCGATGACATACTCTCTCAACTCCGGCAGATAGGTGATGCGGGCGTCTTCGCAGCCGAAGGCCTCATAAACATTGCCGTCATCCGGATGCAGCAGAGGCTTTTCGGCGATCCGCCAGTCCGTTACACCATCCGCGCTGCGGGCGACTGTGAGGTGCGAGCGTCCTTCCAGATCCTCAACGCGTAACAGCAGCAGCGTTTCACCATTGAAAACGGTCGCTCCGCAGTTGAAGACGGAATTGCAGATGTAGGGCATCTGACGAAAAGTCAGGAGTGGATTGTGATCGTAGCGTTTGAAGAGTTCGACGGGTTCCATGGGGGCAGCAACCCTCTTTCTGATGATTGTTGTGTGGGCGGGGAGGACGCGGGTGAAGAGGTTTCAAATGCGGGCGAGCGTCCTGGCACAGTGGGCTGTGCCTTCCCCATGTTTTCATTCCACGAATTTGATTCCAACAGCCGAAGTCCTTCACTTCAGAATGCTGCTTATGCCACTCACCGAGGCGGCCTCCGAGCGGACGTGGCGCCAGATCGTGAGAAAGCGCGCAGGAGTTTTGCGCTCACTGGGACAAAAGGCAACTTTGGCGGAGCGCGCCAGAGGGAGAAGAGATTTGATTCTGATTACCGGTGGACTGGGTTACGTCGGCAGCCATGCTGTGCGGTATCTGCTTGAGCAGGGGCGGGAGGTACTGCTGTTTGACAATCTGGTGTACGGGCACGAAGCCGCAAGTTCGGGAGCGCCTTACGTTATCGGGGATTTGAACAACCCGCAGGACATCCGGGCGGTCTTTCGCCAGCACGACATAGACTCGGTGATGCACTTCGCGGCCTTCGCTGCAGTGGGCGAGTCCGTTGAGGAGCCGAAGAAGTACTTCGACAACAACGTGCGCGCGGGATTGAACCTGCTGGATGCGATGCTGGAGGCGGACGTGAAGCGCTTAGTCTTCTCCTCCACCTGCGCCATCTTCGGAGAGCCGGTGGAGATTCCGATGACAGAAGACCATCCCCGGAATCCGACCAATCCCTACGGGGAAAGCAAGCTTTTCTTTGAGAAGGCACTGAAGTGGTATGACGGGGCGTACGGGTTGAAGGCTATGTGCCTGCGCTATTTCAACGCCGCAGGCGCGCATCCGTCCGGTGAGATTGGCGAAGACCACGATCCTGAACGGCATCTGATACCGCTTGTCATCGGGGCGGCTACCGGTCTGCGCCCGGCGCTGACGGTTTTTGGTGACGACTACCCCACCCCGGACGGAACCTGTATCCGGGACTACATCCACGTGAGCGACCTGGCCCAGGCGCATCTGCTGGCCCTGGAGAAGCTGGAGCAGGGCGGGCCGAGCGGCGCTTACAACCTGGGCAACGGCCACGGGTACTCCGTGCTGGAGGTGATCAAGACTGTTGAGAACGTGACCGGTCTTGAAGCGCCCTACAGCTTCGGGGAGCGGAGGGCAGGAGACCCGGCGCGGCTCGTAGGCAGCTCACAGAAGGCGTTTGATGAGCTTGGCTGGAAGCCACAGTTTGCCGATCTGCGGACGATTGTGGCGACGGCGTGGAAGTGGCACAAGGCGCATCCTCACGGATATGGTAACGGATAAGCGGAGCGGGCGCTATGGTCCTCTGCGGAGCGCAACCGCACTGGCCGGAGCGGTTATTGCTATGAGCCAACCGGTCGCCCACGCGCAGGGTCGGTACAGCTATGACGTTGTTGTGTACGGCGGAACTCCCGCCGGTGTGATTGCCGCACGGGCGGCCGCCTGCCAGGGACAGCGCACGGCGCTTGTGGTTCCCGGAAAGCGTCTCGGTGGCGTGGTTTCCGGCGGGCTGACGCGTACAGACTTCGGACGCCAGGAGACCGTCGGCGGAATGTCGCGTGAGTTTTTTGTTCGCGTGGGAAGGCGCTATCAGAAGGACATCGCCTGGTTCTTTGAGCCGCATGTCGCGGAGGAAGTCTTCTGGGAGATGGCGCGTGACGCAGGCGTGGACATTTTTCAGAATCACAGGCTGAAGGAGGCTGACGGGGTCAGGCGGGCGCGGCAGCGGATTTGGGCGGTCATCGCTGAAAACGGTGCGCGTTTCTCTGCGAAAGTCTTCGTGGACTGCTCCTATGAAGGGGATCTGATGGCGCAGGCAGGGGTCAGCTACACGTGGGGGCGCGAATCCGTGTCAGATTACGGCGAAGACCTTGCCGGTGTGCGACCGAAGGACCGTAATCATCAGTTTGATTTTGCCGTGCCGGCTCGCGATGAGGAGGGGCGGCTTCTTCCGGAGGTTGGAGAGCAGAAGCGGGGAGACATCGGCGAGGGCGACCGAAAAGTGCAGGCTTACAACTTCCGGATGTGCCTGTCGGACGACCCGGCCAACAGAGTCCCTTTTCCGAAGCCTGAGGGCTATGATCCGTCCCGTTACCGCGTGCTGGGGCTCTGGCTGAACGGGATGGCTGAGCAGAAAGGGCGCGCTCCGCACCTGGATGAGGCGCTCCTGCCGGCGGAGATGCCAAATCGGAAGTGGGACTTTAACAACCGCGGCGCCTTCTCGACGGACTACATCGGGAAAAGCTGGGAATACCCGAATGCGTCCTATGCCCGCCGCGCCGAAATCTGGCGGGAACACGAGGACTATACGAAGGGGCTGTTCTACTTTTTGGCCAACGACCCGTCTGTGCCCGCTGAGCTTCAGGCGGAGATAAACAGATTCGGGCTGGCGGCTGATGAGTTCGCAGACAACGGCCACTTCCCGACACAGCTATACATCCGCGAAGCCCGCCGGATGGCCGGTGATTTTGTTATGACCCAGGCGGACATCCAGACGGAGCTCACCAAGCCGGACACGATCGGCATGGGGTCGTATGGCAGCGACTCTCACAATGTGCAGCGTTACGAACAGGCGGACGGAACGGTGCAGAACGAGGGCAACATGGAAGTGCCCGTTCAGCCCTATGAAATACCCTACCGCGTATTGCTACCACGCAGGCAGGAAGCAGAGAACCTGCTTGTCCCGGTCTGCCTTTCAGCAAGCCACGTGGCCTACTCTACGCTGCGCATGGAGCCGGTTTATATGATTATCGGGCAGGCAGCCGGAGTAGCAGCCGACCTCGCGATCCGCAACCGCTGCGCCGTACAGCAGATTGACACAGGCGAGCTCAGGCGGCGGTTGAAGGAACAAGGCGCTGTCCTCAGCTGTCCGCGCTAGACTGTTAGACGATTTTCTCCCACAATGTAGGATGAGACGGCCAGTTGTCTTGGCCGCTCAGTCTATGTAAGGATTGGCTGACGCGTTTGTACAGCGAGCCAGGGAGAACCATGTCACAGAACAATCAGCAGGTGAGACCGCAGGAGTCTCATCAAACCCCTTCCACCGACGACCACTCGAACGGCTTTCCTCTCAGCACCGTGCGCCACTCTACGGCGCACGTGATGGCGCATGCCGTCCGCGACCTGTGGCCGGAGGTGAAGATCGCCATGGGGCCGGCCATTGAAGACGGCTTTTACTACGACTTTGAGAAAGACGAGCCGTTCACGCCGGAGGATTTTGAGAAAATCGAGGACCGGATGGCGCAGATTGTCCGGGAAGGGCGGCCATTTGAGTACCGGGTCATAGATAAGGAAGAGGGACGCCAGATGTTCCACGACCAGCCTTACAAGCTGGAAATTCTGGAGGATATTGCGGACGGTGAGACGCTCAGCACATACACGGAAGGCGACTTCGTGGACCTGTGCCGCGGTCCTCACGTCGATAACGCCGGCCAGGTAAAGGCGTTCAAACTGCTGTCGATTGCTGGCGCTTACTTCAAGGGTGACTCGAAGCGCCCGATGCTGCAGCGCCTGTACGGCACAGCGTGGGATACACAGGAGGAGCTTGAGGCGTATCTGGAGCGTCTGGAAGAGGCCCGCAAGCGCGACCACAAACGCCTTGGCAAGGAGCTGGAGCTCTTCACGATCATCCCGGAGATTGGTCCGGGCCTTCCGGTCTGGCTGCCGAAGGGAGCGACCGTAAGGCGCATTCTGGAGGAGTACATACTGGACCAGGAGCGCCGGCACGGATACGAACACGTCTATACCCCACATCTGGCGAATCTGGAGCTTTACAAGACATCAGGGCACTGGCAACACTATCAGGAGGGCATGTTCCCGCCGATGGTTTTCGATCACGAAGAGGTGGTGCTGCGCCCGATGAACTGCCCGCATCATTTCATCATGTATAAGCAGCGGGTGCACTCCTACCGCGAACTTCCGATTCGCATTGCGGAGCTGGGAACGATGTACCGCTATGAACAGTCTGGTGAGTTGACCGGACTTTCGCGCGTGCGTTCGATGACGCTGAACGACGCTCATATTTTCTGCCGTCCGGAGCAGATCAAGGAAGAGGTGAAGCGTGTTCTTCGTCTGATCCAGGAAGCTTACGTAAAGCTGGGATTCGTGGACTACTGGTACCGCCTGTCGCTCGGAGACCCTGAAGACACTGAGAAATACGTGGACAATCCGGAAATGTGGGCGCAGTCAGAGCGCGTTCTGGGTGAAGTTCTGGATGAGCTTGGCGTTGAATACAGAGCGATGAAGGGCGAGGCGGCCTTTTACGGTCCGAAGATTGATGTTCAGGTGCCGAACGTGCTGGGCAAGGACGAGACAATCTCCACGATCCAGCTTGACTTTCATATGCCCGAGCGCTTTGAGCTGGAATACATCGGGGAGGACTCCCATCCGCACCGCCCGGTGGTGATCCACCGGGGGGTAATCAGCACGATGGAGCGCATCACGGCGTTTTTGATTGAGCGGTATGCGGGGGCTTTTCCGCTGTGGCT
>JADLDK010000052.1 GCA_020846715.1 Armatimonadota bacterium
ATCGCAACTCCCAGCCCATGTATGCAAAGTCGAAATAGCTCCATCGCAAATCCTCCCCAGAGGCTCTTTCGGGAAGGCTGCGGCAGAGTCCTCGCCAACTCATAACGGGCGCACACCGGCCAGGTGCGGGTAGAATGACCTTGGGACGTCAACGCAACTGCGGCGTCTCCGCTGCACTGCAACCACAATGACTAACTTCCAGCTACCAGCTTCTCTGCGGGCCATGCGCCACCGCAACTATCGCCTGTTTATGGCCGGGCAGTTCATTTCACTTATTGGCACGTGGATGCAGTCTGTGGGAGAGTCATGGCTGGTGTACAGGCTGACTGGCTCAGCGGTGCTGCTGGGCGGTATGCAGTTTTGTTCTCAGATCCCTGTTTTTCTTCTGGGACCGATCGGCGGTTCGCTCTCGGACCGCCTGAACCGCCGCCACGTTCTGATCTGCACACAAAGCGCCATGATGGTACTGGCGCTTACACTGGCAGCTCTCACTCTGAGCGGCCGCGTGCAGCCATGGCATCTCTTCGTACTCGCAGGTCTCCTGGGAATCACAAACGCGATAGACATCCCTACCCGTCAGAGCTTTGTGGTGGACATGGTAGGGCGCGACGACCTGATCAACGCAATTGCGCTCAACTCTTCCCTGTTCAACGGCGCCCGCATTGTCGGTCCGGCTATCGCGGGAATTCTCGTTGCGGCTGTGGGTGAGGGCTGGTGCTTTTTTATTAACGGTGTTAGCTACACGGCAGTAATCACGGGACTGGTTCTCATCCGTTTGGATGCCTCACCGGCTACCCGTACAAAGTCCGGGCTGACTCACGTAACAGAAGGCTTTAGATACGTACTCAGCACGCGGCCAATTCTTACTCTTCTGGCGCTTCTTGGCGTGATCAGTATGGTTGCGATGCCATACGTCACACTGATGCCGATCTTTGCCGAGACTATTCTCCACGGAGGCGCCCGCGGGCTGGGGATTCTGATGGCTTCCTCAGGCGTGGGGGCCTTTATAGGCGCAATCGTACTGGCTCATCGCCAGAGCGTGAAGGGATTGGGTCGCTGGATAGCGCGCGCGTGCGCGGGGTTCGGGATCGCAATGATAGCATTCGCGCTGTCCCGGCATTTCTGGCTGTCCGCGGCGTGCCTGGTACCGGCGGGCTTTTCGATGATGATCCAGATGGCCTCCTGCAACACCCTCGTTCAGACTATGACGCCTGATGAGCTGCGCGGGCGCGTGATGGCTCTTTATTCGATGATGTTTATGGGGATGGCGCCAGTGGGCGCGCTCATCGCCGGAGCGCTGGCTGCGCAGATAGGCGCGCCGCACACAGTGGCTCTGGGTGGCAGCATCGGCATTGTCGCCGCTTTAGTCTTTGCGAAGATGCTCCCTCAACTTCGCGAGCAGGCGAGGCCGCTGCTGGGAGCTTTGCAGTCCTCGACGCCTGCTGCTACAGAGTGAAGCGGCGACCAGGTACAAACAAGGCGGGCTCGAGCCTGCCATGCTCGAGCCCGCTGTTTTTCAGATTGCTTTCTGCTCGGCCGAGCTGTTACTGCGCAGGGGCCTGACCGCCACCTCGACGGCCACGCCAGTTACCGTTGTTGGGGTCTCCACCAGGCCCAACACCCCGCTGCCGGTTACCCCAGTTTCCACGGTTGCCGCCCATGTTCTGCCAGTTCTGCCGCTGCGAATCACGCCACTGCTGATACACCGGCGAGTTGCTCTGGCGAAGAGCATTCATCGCTTCCATTCGCGCTCGCATGTATTCCGAACGAGTGGTTGGATCTGTCGCAATTTCATCAGCAAGCGACTGCTCCAGAGCTTTAACACGCTGGTCGGGCGTCATCTTCAGGAATTCCGCCTGCTGCTGCTTGCCAAGATTGCTGTAGTCAGTCGCATTCTGACCGCTGGGCGCTGTCGCCGTTGCTGCAGGCCTGGGTGGAGGCGGCGGCGCATAAATCAGATAGACCGGACGAAGCCCCAGCGCTTTGGCGTCTTCCAGATCGCGCGCGGGATCCGGGGCAAACTTTGTGAGGATAATCTGCGACTTGGAAGCAGGATCGTACACCATCACTGGCTTGGTCTCTTTAACGGCCTCAAGCGCCGCGACCTGCTCTTTGGCGGCTTTGATCTCATCGGCCTTGGGAGTGCTCTCCGGAATGAAAGCCTTGACCCACCTGGCCTTCACGGACGAAGAGACGGCGTCCAGCACCTGATCCACCGAGGAGTTGTTGAAAGTGCCCGTCACAGATCCGCTCACGGATGGATCTACGAGGACGGGCGTTCCGGTCTTGGCGGCAAGATCAGAGGCTGCTTCTGTAACGCTGCCACTAAGGCTGACGGATATAGTTGCCGCCGCAGCCGGCGGCTGGTCAGCGCGGACAAAATTGGATGACGCCAGAAAAAGCGCGACAGATGCGCTTGTCAGCATCCTCCGTAATCCGAGAATTTTCATCGAAGTGCACCCTTTCCAATCGTGAAACGAACTGGCTACCTCTTACGCGCAACAACTGCGCTAAAGCAGTTAGACGGAGGACACCCCGGCAATCTTAACAGCATCCCTGTGATATTTTACCGGGCTTGGCGAAAAAGTAGGCGATGCCTCAGCGCGCGTCGAAGTCGCAGAGACTCTCGATATAGTCTCGCGAACCATCCCTCACCCACGCATCAAGCTCTGCAGGGTCTTTGAGCTGTTGGCCGCGGCGCCTGTCCACAACCAGGTACCCGCATCTGACATCTGAAAGAGTCGTCATATCTCCCCAGAGCTTCTCGAACTGCGCGACCGGATAGATGTCTTCCTGTCCGTGTCCCCAGCGGTACTTGACATCTTTTACGGTCACATACGTGGGAAGCCGAGAAGCGACATTGCGAATCGCCTGTATGACTTGCGACTCATCCTCAAGCTCCTCGCGCGTCAAGCCGAACACCCTGAGCAACTCGTCAATCTGAATCCAGGTTGTCATCGTGTTGTAATAGCGCAGACGCAGCTCAACGTCTTCACGGGGTTGCGCGAGACCCTCCAGAAGCCGCAGGCGACCGTTGATGCGCGCAAGACCGCCGCCGCGATCTTCCATCCGGCGCGGCACAACTTCGTACGACAACACCTGACCACCTGCCAGGTGCCAGCCGAGCGCCGCAGGATCAACCGCCGCGCCAAGTGTGTCGATGTTGTGCAGTATTATTGTGCGCAACTGAGGCCGCTCTTTCAGCAGTTTCAGAAGTACCCCGCTACGCAGCATATTGGGCACTTCGTACCAGTGCCCTGCGGGCGCCAGGCACTGCCCCGGCAGGTTGTCTGTGTAGTCAGACCCTTCGCCTTTGTTTCGAGCCCAATCCAGCAATGCCCCTCTCACAGAGTCGCGCACTTTCTGCTTTTGCTCATCAAGAGTCTCCTGGGGCATGTCTTCCCACAGAAAAGTGAGGTCTCGCACCATAGGCACCAACCGCTGCCCGATGGCTCGTCCCGGAGACAGGAGGAGAGGCCCGGTGAAACCAAAGTTGTTCTCCTGATGAAGAGTCTCAGCGATCGCCGCATGCGTGAGATAACTGGTGGAAACGAGATGCGCAAGCTCTGCGCCAAGCTCTCTGGAGGTCCTGCGTGTCTTGGCCAGGTGGATTTCCAGAAAGCTGCGGTGGTGGCCAGCCATCTGCGCGAACGGATTCAACGCCTTGATGACCCCGGCGCCGCTGGTCCATCTGCTGCCAATCCCTCCAGCCAGAGACAGAACTGCCACCGCTCCTTCCCGAATCGCCTCAACTCCAGCGCTTCGGAAACGGTCGCAATCCTCCAGCAGTGTGACATCTGCCGGACTTACATCCTCGATGTCAGACTCAAGTGGCAGGCGGTTGCGAGCTAGGCCGATGCGCCCGCTGCGCAGGTCCTGACGCATTTGCTCGTGCTGTACGTCATCAAAGCCGCTGTCAGCTTTGATCCGTTCCAACTCCACCCGCCACTGCTGAGTTCGTCCGGTTGGCGGAGCCTCAGAGGCGCGAAACAGTGACGAGGCGACAGTTTTCAGAAGCTGGAAGGACACAGCGTCCTCTGGCTGTGAGCTGACAAAGTGCTCAAACTCCACCCGCCTGGAGCCGGGCACGGCATCCGGGCTGCTCCGCGCCAGCAGAGAGAGATGGATGCCGTAGTAGCGAACCGGCATAAGAGCGTCCAGCCCGCAGAGCATGTCCGCCACGCTGCCCTGCTCATTGATCCTGAAGTCGTAAACTACTGGCTCCATAGCGAAAGGCATGGCGCAGTCGAGCTCGCGCTTTGCGCTGCGCATGATTTCAAGAACCTCATCCCTGAATTGGACGGCTCGCTGCGGAGCGACAAAAAGTGCCATTCCTCCGCCAGACATTCCGCCCAGCATCAGGAATCCCCAGAAATCCGCCCCGAGTTTCTCTCGCGAGCGAGCTATAAGGGTCTCCGTGAAGGAGTTGGTGACCCAGGGAATGATGGTCTTGAGAGGTCCTTCCCAGTTACGCGTGGTCCACATCGCCAGCGATTTTACATCCCCATCCTTCAGCGACTGCACCACACCGTTGAAGATATCGCGCATCTCCTGCCTGGCTTGCCACTCCGGCTGCTGGCGCAGCAGATATCTCTCGGTGACCATCTCGAGAATCGGACCGACGTTTTGCGCGAGACCGCCGTGAACCAGCACCAGCGACTCGGAGAGCCGGGCGGGAAGCTCCGGATGCACATCTGCATCTGACAGGATGCGATGTTCAGGAAGGAGACGCCCCGCACTTACGCCAAATTCCGGATCGCCTTCCTGCGCAAGTGCGCCCTGGATGAGCTTTATCGCGGGCCAGATGCCTCCCGAGTCCTGCCATCCACCTCCCGATCCGCCCAGCCATTCCCCGAGAATAGCGCGAGAGGCTACGATCCGCCGCTGCGTCTCAGTCAGTGACCCCGTGAGCGAAGAAGTCTGTCCGGAGCCGCGCATTGCGGCGGCGATAATGGCGGCAAGAAGATTGGTGGAAACAGCAAGCCGGGAGCCCTTCGGAATGTCGTTCACACTTGTGACGACTTCAAAGCCCATACCCGGGCCGACAACGCGATCCAGTATCTGCCGCAGCGGGTAGCCTGACCCTTCGAACGATGGGGGAATCAGCCCGGACGCAATGACACCCGCTTTCAGAAGGCTCAGATAGTCGTTTCCGAAGTTGAACAGGTCGTTGAGATCTGTCACATCCTTGGTAGAGGCCAGGTCAACGCTTGTGAGCCGGATGACAGGCTCGCTAATCACTCGAAAATACACGGATATTGGAGCGCTGGCGCTGACATCACGCCCGTGTACTCCCAGGTCCACCGAAATGTTTAACACCCGTGCCCCTTCAGGATAGTCCATCCCGAGGAAGAAGATGTCGGACCATCCGCTGTGGGACAGATCGAGGCGAACGGGCGTGGTCTCGATGAGAATATTGTAAAGAGGCGAGTTGGATGAGCGCTTCAGCAAAGCGGGATGAATACGGATGGGGTGATCATCGGGATGCGCGATGCGAAACATCCACTGGTTGCCGCGAGTCGCCCGCACACTGCGCCGCACCTGATCCGAGAGAATCTGAAAAGTAAGCTGGCGGTAGCTGTGCGCAAGCGCGCTGAAGAGGGCAGCGTTCGGGCCATTCTCAGCCTGCGCTGCCTTGAAACCGGACACAGCCTCCCCAAACCGGCGCGCAAGCATGTCTTCAAAAGCGCCGTACGGCACGACCCCGGTTGACGATACATCTCCTGCATCCTGCAGCTGAAAACGGTAGATGGCGTGCAGCATGCAGCACGCGCGCGCCTTTTCGTACAGATTGCCTGTTGAGCGGCGGAACGCATCCAGTTCGTCGCACGCGCGCAATAATTCTTCAGTTTTCTGCCCGCTCAGGAGCTCTTCAAGAGACCTGTGCCGCTTCAGAGGCTCTTGCGCCGTGATTGTCTCGATGAAGACGTTCACCTGGGCCTACCAGAATCGCCCGGGCGCAACCCGAGCCGAACGTCCGCCAGAGTCTCCAGAGTTGCGTGGAGGATCTCGTCGTGGTCAACGCCCGCTTCACCGAGCGCCAGTTGAGCGCGCAACAGCCCATACTTCTGCCCAAGATCGTAGCGCACGCCCTTCACTTCCTGCGCCAGATAACGCTCCCGGTGGGCCAACTCATCGAGCGCGGGAGTAAGCAACAGCTCAGACTGACTCACCGACCGACCCTCTTGAGCTTCCAGGATTTCAAATATCGCCGGCGTCAGTACGTGAATACCGAAAAAGCACAGATAATACCCTGTGCGCAACCCCGCAGTCACAAGCTCTATCTCCGCAATGCTGACGGAAGGTTTCTCCAGGATACGCTCGATCTCATAGACTCCAGACAGGTTCTCAACGCGCCGCCCAGCCAGTGTGCCAAAGTTCGCAATCAGGCTCTCCCGCGTGACCTGCACGCCTGCAACAGAGCAAAGCTGCTCACTGGCCAACTCCGTTATCTGCTCGGCGCATGAGCGATCTGTGTAAGAAAGATAGAGATGATCACTCAGGAGCAGCAGAAACGGCTCGCCAGCGGTGAAAGCGCGCGCCCGAAAAACAGCATCTCCGTACCCGAGTGGTTCCGGTTGGATAGCGAAGTGCAGCTTCTGCAGCAGATCGTCCAGCCGGGCGGCCATCTTCTGTGCCCAGTCCGCATCCTGAAACACCTTCAGGAGATTCTGCCGCAGACATTTGAACTGCTCTACATACTGGCTCTCGTCACCCGGAGCGCAAACGATGCAGATGTCCTGCGCGCCGCTGTTAATTGCTTCCTCCGCAATAAGCTGGATGGCGGGCTTTGTGAAGCCGTCGCGATCCACAACAGGCAGCATGGATTTCTGAACAGGAGTCGCCGCAGGATACAGACGGGCGCCGCGTCCGGCGGCAGTGATTACGGCTTTGGCGATTTTCATAAGCGGATTGTAAACGCTCCGCCCCTGATACAGCAAAGCCCGCCAGGCACTCCAGCGGGCTTTGCGTGCGATTTTGTTTGATTTACGAAGTCTGAAGCGAAGTTTTTCTTAGAAACTCACTTGCTTACAGACTCACTGCCAGCCTCGCCCGATCCGGATGCCGAAGGCTGCTCTGCGGGTTGACCAGGCTCGTTGCCAGGCTTCTGGGCAGGTGGAACGACGATCGGCTCCTTGTTGCCCTGGTGGCACATGTAGCAACTCGCCTTATTCTTCAGAATCTTTTGCGTCTTGTTCAGATTCTGCGTCATGACGATCATCTTTCGCGCCATAAGCTTGGTGGGCTTATCGTCGCGGTCGAAGCCTTCGTGATTCTCTGTCACAACGTGGCAGAACTCGCAATTCACCCCCAGAGCCGCGTCAAAGCTCTTCATAAGCGGGATGAGCTGATCAGCCGGCAGGTCTTTGAGAACCTTTATGTTCTTGTAGGCTTTTGCGGAAGTCTGCCCAGCCGGGGGCGGCGTGTGCTCGTGCCCCTCATGGGCATAGCCTAACACGCCGGCTATGAGCGTCGGCAGACAGACGCCAACGGCAACTGCGCACGCGCGCACGACTCTGCGATATTTTACGTTCATAGAAGCTCCCCTCAAATTTGGTACGGGATGATGATACAACTTGGATGAGATAGGCAACCGCTCCGCACTCTCCGACGCCCAGTATTTCTGCGTCTATCCATCAGGCGCCAAGGCCGAAACAAAGAGTTGGTCACCGTGCGCTGAGTGGCGCACAAGAAGAACGGTTGCGTATTGATTCCCGCAGTGGAGACGATTGTAAACGCGCAGATATTGCAGATGCGCCTGCTCTCATGCCCGTGATTTGTCGCATGAAGCTCGCACATGTGCCGCGGATGCCTGTCTTCATGCGGGAATCCCCGTCTGGAGTCTGACCCACCGCCGTCAACGTGGTGAAAGCGCGTCGTAGCGGACAGAATGTTTCCAGGAGAACTGGACGTTGCAGGAGATTTCGATGACGAATGAGCTCATTCACTGTCCCCGCGCCTCGGCGACACCTGAAGCGCAGCCAGTAAGAGAGCCTGGCTGGAGGGGACTCAGATGACTGCGGCGATAACGGCGGCGCTGCTGCTTGCTGTCGTCGTCGGGGTAGGCGCTGCCGAAAATCGAGCGGTCCCGGCTCCGGAAATAGACCGGATGTTCCAAAGGACGCGCGGGTGGACTGGAGCAGACGGGGCGTTCAACTTCGATCTGGGAAACAAGCGGACGCTGTGGCTGTTTATGGACACGTTTGCCGGCTCAGTGAAGGACGGCAGACGGATCAGTTCGACCCTGATTCACAACTCCGTTGGCATTGAGACACATAAGAGAGTCAATTTTTTCTTCGCAGAGTCGCCTGAGGGAGGGTCATCGGCGCTTTTCAAACCCCCTGAAGGCGCCGGATATCTGTGGCCATTCGCTGGCGTACGCGGTGAGAAAGAGCTGAGTTTCTTCGCAATGCGGGTTAAGCCGTCGGGCGCTGGCGGACCTTTCGGATTCCACATCTTCGGCCAGTACCTGGCGCGTGTGACGGACCTCCATCCCAGTCCAAAAGAGTGGAAAGTCAGCTACAAGCGCTTCCCGTTTTGCAGTTTTGCTGACGATGGCTCGCTTTTCTACGGGTGCGCGACGCTGCGTAGCAACGGCTTCATCTACATCTACGGGCAGGACAACCGCAGGGCAAACCTCAGTAGCCCAGGGCCTTCGGCGATGGTAGTAGCTCGCGTGCAGGAAGGCGACATGAGCAACTTTGACAGATGGGAGTTTTACAAAGATGGACAGTGGCAAAAGGACTTCCGAAAGGCCTCGCATCTGCTCCCGGACATCCCCACGGAGTACAGTGTGACCTGGGACGGCAAGACAAAGAAGTTTGTCTGCATTTATATGGAGGGCGGAATATCCGGAGAGATAGCGCTGCGGCGTTCACCGCACCCGTGGGGGCCATGGAGTGAGCCGGAGCGCATCTACTCCTGTCCGGAGAAAATATGGCGAGAGGGAGTCTTCTGCTACGCCGCGAAAGCTCATCCGCACCTGTCTGCGCCGGGGGAGCTGGTCATCTCTTATGTGGCCAACTCAAGCCGGTTTGAAGATCTGTTTGAGGACGCTCGCCTGTACTGGCCACGCTTTGTGCGCGTGAAGCTGTAGTCATCGTTTACAGCCTTGCGGAGTTCTGCGTGTGTCAAAACTGGTGTCTCCAGGAGTGAAAACCACCGGATGGGCAGTCAAAGGAGGACGGCTGCCCTTTGCTTTTCGGCACTGTCACGATCATGTTGCACTTTGAGCACTTCCACGTGACTGGAGCGTTCCTTTCAGCTTCTCGCTGCATATCAGCCAGTCGTCTGCGGTTGTCTTCCTGTTCGCGCTTCAGAGCCTCAAGCTGCCGCTGATTTTGCCGTTCCTCTTCTTCCTGCTGCCGCCGCATCTCTCTTATCTGCCGGTCGTTCTGCCGCTGCTGCTCCTCCTGCGCAGCTCGCATCTCGCGTAAGTTGCGCTCGTTTTCTTCCTGTAGCCGCCGGATGCGCTCGCTCTGATCTGCCTCCCTCGCCTGCGCCCGCTCTGGCCCGTTTTGAGTGGGAGAATGAGGCTGAACCGCCTGAGCGCCTGAGGTCTCAACAGGCGGCTGACTTGATGAGACAGGTGACGGGAGTACCGGGCCTTCCTGTGAGTCCGGACTGTTTCGAGAGCCGGGGTAACTTTGCCCAGAAGCCACGGAACGGGGTTGTGGCGGCGGCGGTGAGTAGGCAGCCGTGCCTGGAGTGGCTCTTTCAGGCGCGGCAGTCGAGGAAGCAGGGGATGGATGCGGGCTTGGAGTTCGGGCTGGTACTGCGGCGCTGGAGGCAGGCACAGGCTCGAGGTTGTCAGGTGAATGAGACAGCACTCCAACGAGTGTTGCCACAGCGCTCAGGGCCGCAACCACCAGAAAGAATATCACGCCGCCGGCAATCAGGCGGTCGTTATAGCAGAAGCTGTAAAATCTTTTCCACAAGCTGCACCTCTGTTGCGAACTCGGCGCGCCGCGCTCATTGCGAAACGGGCACAACCGCCTGGCAGGCAGCGGTAACTGGAATTACGCTTGTGCCGGAATCTTGTTCCCTGAGACGGCGCGGCCTTCCTGCCACCCTCCGAGCAACAGCAGCACCCTCACGGTCTCACTGTCAGAAAGATGATTACGCGGGCGCTCGCGATGCTCTGTTTGAGCGGTATAGAACTTATCTGTTGTGGGCACAAGGCGTTCGGGTAAGCGCCTGCATTAGGGAGCAAGACGGCGCCCGGGAGTCTGCAGGGCAAGCGCTGCCTCCGGTATAATGAGTGAGAGCATGAGCGTGTCTGAACCCACAGTCTGGAAGCCACCCAGAGCCATCTCAGTTCTGCTGCCGGAGATCGCCAGCAGGATAGCCGCCGGTGAGGTGGTCGAGCGCCCGGCTTCAGTTGTGAAGGAGCTGGTGGAGAATGCGCTGGACGCAGGCGCGACACAGATATCAGTTATTCTGGAAGATGGCGGAAAGCAGCTCATTCAGGTGTCAGACAACGGCGCAGGCATGGGCGCTGAGGAGCTCTGGATTGCCGTTCAGCGCCACGCAACGTCCAAAATCTGCACCGCTGACGACCTTTTCAGCATCAGCACCTACGGCTTTCGAGGCGAAGCGCTTCCCAGCATCGCTTCTGTGTCCGAGTTTGAGATCCTCACAAGGCGGGAGCAGGATACTTCCGCAGCGCGCATTCTGATCAAGGGCGGGATCGTCACAGACGAAGGCGCGGCCTCAGCGCCCGCTGGGACCACTGTGCGGGTCGCGCGCCTTTTTGAGAACACTCCCGCCCGGCTCAAGTTCCTGAAAAGCTCACAAACAGAGCTTCAGCGCTCACTGGACTTTGTACAACGCCTGGCGCTGGCTCGCCCTGACGTTGCGTTCTCCGTCAGGCACGCAACCCAGGAGAGCTTTGTGCACCCCGGAGGAGACGACGTCACGGCGCTGGTTTCTGTCTTTGGGCGGCACATAGCGCGAGAGCTGATCCCGATCAGCGTGGAGGCAACCTTGCGCGTGCGAGCCTATCTCGCGCCACCGACCCGCACGCGCCCCAACCGCACGCAGCAGTTCATCTTTGTCAACGGCCGGCCTATCGGCAGCCGCACCCTGTCGCACGCGGTGGATGAGGCATATCACGGGCTGCTTCCGCACGGCCGATTTCCGATTGCAGTCGTCCTGATTGACATTGCGCCGGACCTGGTGGACGTCAATGTGCATCCGCGAAAGGCGGAAGTGAAGTTCGTACGTGAACACGAGGCGCATTCGGTGGTGTTTCACGCCCTGCGCGACGGACTTGTGGCGCAGGGGCTTGTCCCCCGCATCGCCCCGGCTCCGGTGGGTGTGCAAGCGCAACAGCACGCCCCGAGATTCGAATTTGAAGCGGGACCAGCGGCGCTGTCAACCAGCGCCGATCGAGCGGCCGTGAGCATCTACGCCCCTGCTGAAAGCGCCGCAGCGCCTGCGCCCACGGCCGAATCCGCTGCTGTCTCTGAAGAAACTGTGCCTTTTCTGGATCAGCGCCTGGACGTGGGCACTATCAGGATTCTCGGACAAATCGCCAACACCTACATCGTGGCTGAGACGCGCGAAGGGATGGCTATTATCGATCAGCACGTTGCACACGAGCGCGTGCTCTACGAGCGGTTCCGGCGGCGATCGACCGAGAACCCGGTACAGATGCTGGCTGTGCCAGTCTCCCTGGAGCTTTCACGGCGCGAGGCGCTGGTGATGATGGAGCGTTTGAAGGAGCTGCGCGAACTCGGATTCGTCCTGGAGGAGTTTGGGCCGGATACGGTGTTGATGCGAGGAGCGCCTGCCGGAATACCGCCTGCCCGCCTGGAGCCCACACTTCGCGATATCGCCTCTGAACTTGTCGAGTTGGCAGTCGAGAAGAAGATGCTCTCACCGCGAGAGGCCGTAGTGACCTCAGCCGCCTGCAAAGCGGCAGTCAAGGCCGGCGACAAGATGAGCGAGCCGGAAATCCGCTCTTTGCTTGAGCAGCTCATGGAGTGCGAAAATCCGTACGTCTGCCCGCACGGCCGGCCGATCATCGTCAAGCTCGACCATCTGAGCCTGGAGAAGATTTTTCAGCGCTGACATCGGTTTTGTTCAGCCCGTGCGCAGGATGACAGCGTTCTCGTCAGGAGTGATGACTTCGAAGCGTTCAGCGACGCGACGGTAGAGGTCTGGCACACGGTCGTCAGCGACGTGTGAGCCTTGTTGCGCAGCTATTCGGCTGATAGCGGTCTCGGCGGTACTAACGCACTCGACAAGATGGAACGGCACACGATGCTCCCGGGCAAGGCTGCGCACGGCGTCACGCTCACAGCGACGGGAAAAAGGCATTCCCTCGAGTATGACACTACGCGCAAGGCTGAGGTGGTGGCGTGCGAGCGTCAGCATAATTTCAAAGCAGAGCCGTTTTTCGCCGTCCGAGTAGTCCGGCTTCGCGAAGAGGCAGACGCGAAGATCGTCGCGACTGAGGCGGATCGCCCCCGAGCGCCTCTCCAACGCCATTGCCTGACAGGTTTTTCCCGTGCCTGGCATGCCACAAAATGCCACAACCCAAAGCGCGTCCGCCGGCTGATTGAAGATGTCAGAAAGCTCGGAGCTATCCAAGAATAGGAGTCCGGACTGTCGCTGAGAACCTCACCATTCGAGGCAGGCAGGCGGTGCGCTGGCAAGGTCAGCGGCATGCCACGTAGCCCAGTGCAACTGCTCTGCGCTGAAGCTGGTAGTGATGCCCAGAGCGCGAAAGCCGCCGCGGCGCGCCGCCTCAACACCGTTCACCGCATCCTCTACCACGAGGCACTCGGACGGCTGGAGGCCAAGACGGGAAGCCGCCTTCAGAAATATCTCCGGATCGGGTTTCTTATGAACGACATCAGAACCGCTGACAACGGCGTCGAACGTCTGAGAATCAAGGCCGATTTCGCGCAGGTTGATATCTACCTTGATTCGGTCCGCAGCGCTGGCCACAGCAATTTTCAGCCCCCTTGCGCGACAGCGACCGATGAAATCCACAGCTCCCGGGAGCGGCTCAACCTGCCCGTGAAGAAGCTCCCCATAAATGCGGTATGTCTGGAGCTTCGCTTCGGACATATCGAGCTTGACGCCGTACTGCTCGGCTACTCCCCCCAGGTAGCGATCCTCACCGGCGCCGACAAACGGCAGAAAATCTTCTCGCTTTGCGCGGACATTGTGCTGGGCAAACATCCGGATGGCGGCCTCCGCGATGAACCACTCCGAGTCCACGAGGACGCCGTCCATATCGAAAATCACACCTTTGAGCACCTGTGACTGCTTTTCAGTCAAGACGTCTCACCCGATAGACCATTTACAGCGGTAGCTTCCGAAGCCACTGCAGCCGCACCTGCAGAAGCGCTCAACTGTACGTCACGGATTGAAAAAAGGGCCAGCAGGTCGACTCCGCGCTCAGCCAGAGCTTCTCTTCCACCGCTCTGCCGATCAACCAGTCCCCAGACACCGGCAACTGTCGCGCCTTCAGCCTCTACGGCGTCTATGGCGCGCAGGACACTGCCGGCAGAAGTAATGGTGTCCTCAACAATCAGAACGCGCTGGCCCTGCGCAATCCGCCCTTCGACAAGCTTTCCAGTGCCATGCTCTTTTGCACTCTTGCGCACAAGAAAGCCTTCGCACGGCCAGTCGTAGAGAGGACTGAGGGCGACAGACGCCCCGACAATAGGGTCCGCGGCCAGCGTCGGGCCACCAATGACAGTCACACCGAGTGATTTTGCGTGCGCGAGAACGAAGCCACCAATAAGCAGCGCGCCTACAGGATGTAGAGTCACGCGACGGCAGTCCAGATAGAAGGTGGAGTGAGCGCCGCTGGACAACACAAAGTCACCCTCCATGTAGGCTTCGTCGCGGATTATCTCCAGCAGTCGCGCACGGCGCTCGGCTTCCGGAATCAGTTGCAGCGGATTCAATGCGCCCCTCCCGCATGGAAAGAAGCAGGAGCAGACTTGAGAGTGAGGATCACATCAGCCATAGTTCCAACTCCTTCGCCACACCCTCTCAGCATGCCTTCAACGCCTGCCCCGGTTGGAGTAGATATCGGAGTAGCCTGAACGCCAGCCTCTGCCAAGTATATGATTTAGTAAAATACTTCTACTAATTTAGACACAAGGCTCTAGATGCGTTGAAGAGTGCGCACCGGCGCCAGCGCATCCGTCGCCCGGGCATCCAGCTCCAGATTGTCGAAATCGCCAGCCAGCGCGCGGTAGCTGGCGGCGGCGGCTACCATGGCCGCGTTGTCTGTGCACAGTCGCGGCCTGGGGATAGCCAGAGAAAGACCATCCTGCGAAGCAGCCTGGCGGAAACGCGACTGAAGGAGGCTGTTGGCGGCTACACCACCCCCGACCGCGATCCAGCCGACACTGCAGGCTCTGGCAGCACGCAGCGTGTGAGCCACCAGCACGGAGACGATCGCATCCTGCAATGAAGCGGCGATATCCGCATCAGCGACACCTGCAGGACGGCTCTCGATGTAGCGCAGAACCGCCGTTTTGAGGCCGCTGAAGCTGAAATTGAGCGAATCTCCAACTCTGGCGCGGGGAAAACGCACTTTTGAGGCGTCCCCATCACGCGCCAGGCGATCCACGGCCGGACCGCCAGGCCAGCCCAATCCGAGCGCTCTGGCGCACTTGTCGAAACACTCTCCCGCAGCGTCATCCACCGTCCGGGCGAGAATCTCGTAGTCCCCTGGCTTCCTGCACAGAAAAAGGTCCGTATGTCCGCCGGAGACAATCAGGCACACGAACGGGAACTGCAGCGCTGGCTCGGCAAGGAAGTTTGCCCAGATGTGGGACTCCATATGGTGGACTCCCAGCAAAGGCTTACCCAGAGCAAGCGCCATAGCCTTGGCGGCTGACACTCCCACGATCAAAGCTCCGATAAGTCCCGGGCGGTTGGTGACGGCAATGGCGTCAATGCGGCTTAGATCACATTCCGCACGCGACAGCGCTTCGCGGATGGTGGGCTGCAGAGATTCGACATGCCGGCGGCACGCAATCTCTGGCACGACACCACCAAACTTCTGGTGGAGGTGATCCTGAGAGGCGATGACATTGGAGAGCGCGGTCAGATTAGGATCGGTTGCGCTTTGCGCCTGCACAACTGCAGCGCAGGTGTCATCGCAGCTTGTCTCTATTCCGAGAATCAGCAAGCTGCGCTAGTATTCTTCCATCTGGCTCAGAGCATCTCTGTGCGCCTCAAAGAGATCTGAAAACTCCGGCGCCCAGAGATCGTCCACCCACATGATAATTGCGTCCTCCTGGTTATCGGAATAATACCCCTTCCGGATAGCCGCTTCCCGGAAGCCGTACTTCTTGTACAGAGAACGCGCAACGTCATTGGACTTGCGAACTTCGAGAGTCACCCTCTGCGCCTCGCGCTCCCGCGCCGCATCCAGCACTCTGACCAGAAGCCGCTCCCCGATGCGCATGCCGCGGCGCTGTTCAGCAACCCCCAGCGTCGTCACGTGCACTTCATCCATAACCAGCCACATGCCGATGTAGCCGACAAGCTGCCCATCCATCCACGCAACGTAGTACTCCGCGCACTGATTGGAAAGTTCTGTGCGATAGGCGTTTTCGCTCCACGGAGTCGTGAAACACTGGCGTTCAATCACCATGACAGCAGGGATATCCCCGTGACACATGGGCGTGATAAAGATTTTAGGGATAGCTTTGACTTGTACAGCCATTTGAATGACTCTCGCGGGACAAAAGTAAATTCACTGTGCTCTTTTGAGCATATCACACGCACAACTGAGGGTCAATTGCCTCCGGTTATACACTTAACATATCAACTTCTCACAAAGACTTCATACCCGTTGATCTTGTCCACCAATACGTAGCCCTGACTCACGAACTCATCCAACTGTCTCAACTGTGGCGGCAAATAGGGCGCTGAGTAGGTGTCTCCAGGATCGGGCCGTCGGAGGAGGATCATTTTTGGAGGGTGAGCCCGAAACTGCCGCAGGAAAAAGTCGAGCGCTTCTTTGCTGCGAGCGACATCCTGCGCACAGACCATTCCCGCTCCCACAGGTCTGTCTATCGACAGATAAATCTGAGGAGCAAGGCCCCACACCAGGACCCGGCTACCGGGCACAGTATTTCCTCTTACAAAAGCAGAAAGTGGAAGTACAGCGGACTGGAGTGTCTGCTCTACTGGCGTGAGTCTCGCATTTTTGCGAATACTGCTGAGGCCGGTGACAAAACCCACCAGCAACAGGAGTGTCGCAAACCGACGCCATGCCAACACCGTGCTCCGGCGATACATCAGCTCATAGCCCGCTGCGCCCAGAAGACACCATGCGGGCAAAAAAACTGTCCAGCGCTGAGCTTGCGCTTCTCCGCCAAAAAATGCGGCCAGAGCACTCAAGAGCAGCCACAGCCACACAAGCTTGCCGACATCCCCGTAGCGCCTTCTGTGCAGCGCAATAAGACCAGCTGTGGCAGCAACTGCGCCAGGCAGAGTCCATCCAAAGTGAGCCCACGCGGACTCCAGCAGATTCTGTCCCGCGTCCACTGGGCGCTGGATTTGGGCCAAAAATTGACGAGAAGAAGAGTTCAATCGCCACCCGAGAAGCATTTCTCTGGCCTCCGGAAAGACGTGAATGGACACCAACCACGCAACTGGCGCCAGAGCGAAGACAATTGCGGTGCCTGTGAACAGACTCAGATAGCCTGTCCGCTGCACGGCAGAGCACTGTAGATAGAGGCTGATGAGTATCACGGGAAAAATCAGAGCAGCAACCGGGTCCAGTGATACCGCGATGCCGCAGAGCGCACCGGCAAGCGCTACCCTTGGAGCGAGGCGGCCTTTGGCAGAGACGGTCACAAGATGGAGCGACGCCAGCCAGCAGACGACCGACCACCCCTGAGGCAGTCCAGGAGTCTCATGACCCAGGCTGTAGTACAGCAGCGGATACGACAGGCCAGCAACCAGCGCCAGCAGCGTACTTGCACAGAAGCGGCGGGCAATAAAGAAGATCAACAGCGAGGACAACGCGCAAAACAGTGTGTCCAACAGCCAGACACCCGTCGCAGAGCTACCAAGCGTCACGAGAATCAGCCGTTGCATCAGCACTGCTCCGGGTGGTTGGAGAGTGAACACGTCCCGGTAGGGCATCTGTCCAAAGGAGATGGCCTGCGCGACGGCATATTCAGCGGCAGCTGTCTGCGTCAACGGACGCCCGGCCAGAGCTAGAGCAGAGCAGATCAGCGAACAGGCCACGACCAGCAGCCCGCCAAACAGACGCATCCACGGCGGAACATCTCTTTCTGAGGGAACGCGAGCTATGGTTTTGGAGCGTCTTTTTCGCAACTGTGTCTCGAAACGGTCTGCGCCGGCTGCTTTGCTGGCATTTCTTGAGGATTCGCTGATGAGCGTGTCGAATCCTTAGGATGTGCACAAGGACTATGAGACAATTCTAGCTTTTGATCCCGGTACGGCAACTGTTGGCTGGGCCGTCCTGCACGCCAGGGGCGACCGTGTGAAGCTGGCCGATTGCGGAGCGCTCAGGACGAGCAAAGATGAGATTGCTTCACAGCGTCTGCGCCAGATCCATGAAGGAGTGGAAGAGCTTATTCAGGCGTGGAAGCCGGACGTTATGGCCCTTGAGCGCTTGTTTTTCGCGAAGAATCAGACGACGGCGCTGAAGGTCGGGCAGGCGGTAGGTGTCATTTTGCTGGCGGCAGCGCAGTCTGAGATCCCCGCAGTGGAATACACTCCGCCTCAGGTGAAGATGGCGGTTGTCGGCGAGGGCAACGCTGAAAAGCAGCAGGTCCAGTACATGGTCACGCGGATTCTGAAGCTGGACAAAGCGCCCAAACCTGACGATGTTGCGGATGCCTGCGCCATCGCCATCTGTCACGCCAACTCCCGCAAGCTCAAAGCGTTAGCGGGTGAATCGCAGAGCTAGCCTTCGGCCGCCAGTTCGTAAACGAAGTGAATCAGACGGTCCACTTCTTCGAAGCCCAGCTTCTCGTGAACCTCGGCGGCTGTATCGTTGTCAACCACGCAGCTTGAGGCGATCTCCGCACAGCCGCGGTGTCGCGCCCAGTCTGCCGCCGCAGCCAGTAGCTCGCGCGCCAGCCCTTGCCGTCGCACATCCTCATCCACATACCAGCTTTCGACATACGCTACGGGACTGGACAGACATCCCTCTGCCTGAGTCCGCAGAGACAGCTCGATAAGCGCCGCAAGACCCTCGCTGTCCCGTTCCGCCACCAGCGCATACAACCTCGCGTCCCCGCTCTCCAGATAGGCTGGCAGCTCCTCTTCCAGCTCTTCGGGATCCGCATCCGGCCACATTGCGGTTTTCAGGCGAATCCACTCACTCTGATCTGTCTCTCTGAGTTGGCGTATAGTCATTGCGTTCTTTTCCAGCGGTTGGCGCTCGCTCCGAGCGATCAACCTTCGTTGTGATATGGATGGTTCTTGATGATACTCCAGGCGCGGAAGAGCTGCTCGAAAAGGACAACGCGCGCCATCTCGTGCGGCAGAGTCTGCGGGCCAAAACTCAACACGGCGTGCGAGCGCTTGCGTACGCGATCAGAAAAACCGAGACTGCCGCCAATGGCAAATACAGCTTCATTCACCCCGCTGTGCTCCATGTCTTGAAGCATCGCAGCCCACTGGCGACTGGTCATGGCCCGGCCATCTTCACTGAGCAGAAACAGGCGCGCCTTTCGCTTCTCCACATGCTCCAGTAGTAGCTCCGCTTCACGCTCCTGCACCATCCGGCGCGTCTCCGCAGACTTGTCCGGAACGGCGAGTGCCTTGAGTTCAATCTCCTCCAGCGATGTCCACCGCCGGAGGCCGGCCAGATAGTGGTCAGCGACATGCCGCATCCCGGATATCCGTAGTTTGCCAAAAGCGATGACTGTGAGCCGCATGGCTTCGGAAGTATTCGCGCACAGGCGCCACTTGTCCTTTGTGGCCTGACCAAGTGTTCGGTGTCGCATTCCTGATTTGGGCCTTGTTGGTGAGACAGCTCTGCAGGAAAGAAACAGCCCGGAGCGTTTTGCTCCGGGCTTGCAGACGCACAGAGTAAGACAGTTCAGGCTCTCACAAAGACCAGCCCCTGCGAAATGTGGGATGGATATGAGGGTCGGCTTCCGGGCAACCGATAGCCCGCATATTCTCTGCATCCCAGTAGATAGGTTTGCCAGTCACGATAGCGAGATTGCCGAGCAGAATTGTCTCCGTGAGCGCAGAGGCGTAGTCGAAGTTGGACATCGCTGGCTCGCCACCCTTGCACGCGCGAATCCACTCAGCGTAGTGGCCCGGGGAGCGCGGAAGACTCTGCGGCGGCTTTTTGAAGTCCTTGAACTGCTCTTTTGGTAGAAGCTCATAGCTGGAGCCATAGTCATCTGGCGAGAAAAGCTTGCCCTTCTCCCCTAAAAGCAGAACACCGCTTCCGGGCAGATCGCGTCCGTCCAGGACGTTCTTATCCGGCTTCAGGCCTCCGTCGTACCACGTCATTTTCGCAGCTCGCAGATCTCCTCTCTGTGGGAAAGACCACTCGACAATGCTCTGCTTGGGGTAAGCGACGTCTGTCTTGTCTATGGCTTTGGCGGTGACGGAAATGGGGTTGCGCAGATTGAGGGACATGAATGGCATATTGACGGTGTGGCAACCCATATCGCCGAGCGCGCCGGTGCCGAAATCTATCCACCCGCGCCAGACAAACGGCAGGTACGCCGGACTGTACGGCCGCGCCGCCGCGGGTCCAAGCCAGTCGTCCCACGCCAGCTCTTTGGGAACTGGAGGGGTGTCTGTGGGCGCCTGCATCCCCTGTGGCCAGATCGGGCGATTTGACCAGACCAGTACCTGATACACCTGCCCAATAGCGCCTGAGCGAACAACCTCAACTGTTTCACGGAATCCATCGGCCGCAGTTCCCTGATTGCCCATCTGTGTCGCGACTTTGTGCTTGCGCGCCGTATCGCGCATAACGCGGGCCTCCCAGATTGAATAGGTCAGGGGTTTCTCGCAGTAACAGTGTTTCCCCATTTTCATGGCCATAACGGCCGCTACGGCATGCGTGTGGTCGGGAGTAGAGACAGCGACCGCGTCTATCTGGGATCCCATCTCCTCCAGCATCTTCCGGAAGTCTGTATAGTGCTTGGCTTTGGGGAAGTCTTTTGCCGCTGCTGCGATGGCGTTTGCGTCAACATCGCAAAGAGCGACGATGTTTTCAGTCGCCCCAATGCCATGCAGGTTGCCACCGCCGCGCCCGCCACAGCCAATTATGGCGACGTTCAGCTTCTCGTTGGCTTCGTAGGCAAAGGCTGACTTGCTGCTCTTGAGGATGAGCAGTCCCAGCCCACCGGCAGCCGTTCCTTTCAACAAATCTCTGCGGCTTATAGTCTTTGACATTCGTTTATACTCCTGGCAAAACCGCGCCGCCCGGACCATCGAACAGGCTTCACAGAGGCGTTTTTCACGGTTTCACTCCTGCAACTCGAACGCGGTTGTTTTCGGTCAACAATCTGGCTATTCCTGCACCGCCCGTCACGCAAGAATATTCAGAGAGCGCTGACAGGACAAGCAACACTGTCTCTTACCCATATCGCCTGCTGGTACGCGCGGCGCACGAAAGCCGCAGCGTCTGTGTGACGGCGGTCTTTTGGAGCTACTTCAAGCGTCAGGCATCCGTGATACGGACGTGGAAAGTCCGCGGCGACAGCCTTCCAGTCAACAGCGCCTTCACCTGGCAGCCAGTGCCGATCGAGCGCGCCGACAGTGTCCGAGAGGTGCACGCAGGCAAGACGGGACCCGAAATCACGGAGTAAGCGAGCCTCTTTTGTCCAAAGCCAGTTGTGTGAAGTGTCGAAGCAGAAGCCAAGCGCAGCAGAATCCAGCTCTGTGAAGATAGCCTGCAGGTAGTCTGCGCGGCGCGTATTCTCGATGGCTATCACAACTCCGGCCTGTCTGGCATTCTCAAGCAGATCGCTTATGAGCGCCAATCCGGCAGCGGTCGGTCCCGGGGCGGACGGCGTGCGGCTGATGTGCGTGACAAGGACTGGAATGGCGTGAGTGTGGCAGTCTTCGATCCAGCGGAGGTAGCGCCCGGCAATATGAGCCCTGGTGGTTGCGCTGTCACTCCATATATCAGCGCAACCGTCGTAGGGGACGTGGATATTCTCCAGATATAGACCAAGATCGCGCACGATGGCGGGCGCTTCGCCAAGCGTTTCAGCGTTGTCCGAACGCTCTACTCCCCACCAGAGCGTCGTGGCTTCAAATCCTGCATCCCTGATGAGTTGCAGGCGTTCTTTGAGAGGCAGCTTCAGCCCAAACCAGGAGAACATCCCGAGTTTGGGAGTGCGCGGATTTTGCTCGGAAAGGCCCACGCACACATTGTGACGGAAGAACGGGCTGATGCGCCCCTGCTCTGGCTGCACTGGTCAAGGCGCCGATCAAGCGCGGCATCTAAGGAGGTAGAGCGCCCCAGTCTGAGTGGCGCGAATTGGTCAGAGGAGCTAGGCGGCCGGAGGATACCCAGCTTCTGTGAGTGCGCCAACCATATCTGTCCTGCTGGACGCTTCAGAGTGGCTGACATTCACGGTCTTGCTGTCAACATCCACCTGAACGTCAAGAACACCGGGAAGCTCACCAAGCGCTGACTTGACGGCATTGGCGCACCCTGCGCACGAGATGTCCGGAACTTTGAATTGCAGAGTCTGGGCCATTGACTTGCTCCAGTGAGAAAGTACGGGGGCATTGCCCACCACAAGGATGTTATCACAATACGCTGTGAACGACGGCCCAGGCAGCGGTTGCCCACGGTTACCAGCGCCGCACGTGTATCCAGTCACGCCCGTTGGATTGCCGGCAAGACAAAGAAAAGGGGCACAGGCTGCGGCTGTGCCCCAAGACAACTGAAAACTCAAGCGAGGATTCGCGTCTTTGCGATAACGCTCAATCAGCGGAAGGCTTTATCAGGCCTTGCGACCCTTTCGGATCAGACCCAGCGCTCCAAGACCCAGACTGGTTAGAGCCATTGATACCGGCTCGGGGACGGGTGTCTGCGGTGTGGGCTTTGTGGTCAGGGTGAACTTGATGCCGTCGTTGAAATAGTGGCAATCGGGATCAAAGCTGAAACCGAATCTCCCGTCAGCGGCATAGTTGTTCAGCGTTGGCAAAAGCCCAAGCGGTCCAAACTTGTAGTTCAGAGTCTCGACTTTGGTGCTGTTATCGGTATAGACAGCAACCAACGTTCCAGTGCCCGCAAAAGCGTCGCCTGAAGCCTGGTTGTCCGTTCCCTGCACGACTCCCAGAGGCGGATTGTCCTGAAGCCGGATGTAGAGCCAGTTGGCGTTGGGCTCATATTTCCAGTTATTGATATTCTTGATTGTGAGTGTGGCGTCAGTGATGGTTTCACCCGATGGGATGGTGAAATCAATACCCCACGTATAGGTCTTGTAGTGGTCCAGGTCGTACAGATCCGCAGGTGTTGGCTGGAATGAGTAAGTGCCGGCACGCACTCCAGAAATAGCTGTCGCCATCACGGCAAGCGCGACAATAGATGTGGTTGGAAATCGCAAAGTGAGAACTCCCCTTTCATTTCAATCCCAGTGTTTGTTTCTGCGACATCACTACCGCCACAAGACAGCAAGAGTCACAGACCGTACACAGTATGATCGCAAAGACGATACACTCGAAACTGGCAGAATTACGGGCTTTTACCTGTTCAGGGAGCTGAGGGGAGGAAAACAGCTACGGATAGAGGTAGGTATAGAGCTTATCTTCAGCAAGAATTTGCCCGTTGGCGCTCAGGACAGTGAGCTTGAGGTGATAGCGCCCGGCAGGCGCATCCGGAAGGATTGACAAAGAGGTGCGTCCCGCAGGTAATGCGCATGAAGAAATCACCGGCTGGGAGTTCGGGCTGTCCGGAGAAAGGAGTTCGGCTCTAAGCCTGACAGGAGTGGAAGAATCGACCGTGATCTGCCACGGCGAACCTTGAGGGGTAGAGCGTCTCTCCCAGAACAGCGCGGCGCCCACCGGTGCATGCTCATCTGGTGAGCCGAACTCGAACGCGGCAAACTCTGACAACCTCTTGCCGGCAGTCATAGCCCCTGTCACAAGCTCCAGCCACTGCTTGCGTCCGCTGGCTGCGTCGTCGCTGTCATTTATCACAATATCAATGCCGATGCGTGGCCACACGGCAGGGCAAAGCGGAGCAAGCTCAGATAACGGAATTGCCGCTTCATACAGCGTGCTGGTTCCGTTTCTAACGACTGAAGCTCGAGCGGTTGAAATGATTCCAAGGGGTCGCCCCTGCCTTCCGTGCCATCTGTAGACAATTGCCTTGCCGCGGACCAAAGCCATCCCGATTTCCTGGCCATCTTCGCCGTAGCCGTCCGAGCGCGCCAGCGTGGGATCGATCCCAATCTGAATACAGTCGTTCTGCCACATGTCCGGACCCTGGCGATTCTGGACATGGACGTCGTCGGTCACCTGCGCCGCCAGGTAGAGCGTGCCAGCCGCGGCAATGGCCTTCGAGCGTCCGATGGGCGGCATCTGAGCGGGATCAGGCCACGCCGTGGGCATGTTTGATCTGGGCGGGGCGGCAGGACTCCACGCCACAGCGACACGTGCGGACAGATCCGCTTTGCCTCCGTAAAACTCCAGACCCCCGCGCTGAACTGTGACGCGAACGGGCCGGCCCTTCGAGTTGCGCATTTTATCGACCTTCTCCCACACCTCAAAGGTCCAGTGAATCTTCTGATCGCCTATGGTGAGGAGAACGTCTCCTTCTCTCAGACCTGCCCTGTCCGCAACAGAGCCGGGAACGACGCTGGTCACCACGACCTGATCCGGTGTCCACCCTTCCAGCGCATAGCGCTTTCGATAGTCGGCGCTGATGGCATCCCAGGTAAAACCCAGTTCAGTACGGTTCTGGGCTGGCTGCAGGTCGGGCGGGTAGACAACTGTCAACTCCTTCGTCCAGTTGGCTGCAAACACCTGAGAGCGCCCGGTCATTTCTATCCAGGCGTCTTTGGGCCAATCAGCCAGATTTCCATCTACGGTGATAGTGGCGACGGGGATTGGGTATTGGGCTGAAGATGCGGACGGTGCGCCACAGACAAACCCGGAGAGTGCCAGAGTTGCTGCTGCAGTCAGAAAGATGAGGCGCCTAGCGATACCAGTCCGCCCTCGTTAACGGCAGCGTGGACGCTCCTTGCGGAGTTCGTTTTGACAGAAGCGTCTGGTGCAGCGCGATATTTCCGACTCGAAAACCGTACGCGGAACCGGCCATATAGAGCCGCCATACCCGGTAGGTAAGCTCATCCACGTGGCGCACGGCCTCATCGTGCGCGTGCTCAAGCCTCTGAACCCAGTTTCGCAAAGTCATCATATAGTGCTCGCGAAGGTCTTCAACGTCACGCACTTCAAAGCCTGCTTCTTCGGCGGCGTGCAGGGTCTCGTGGATTGGAAGCAGCTGGCCGTCCGGGAAAACGTAGCGGTCAACGAAAGAGTTGTGCCCAGAATGCTGCGCTCCGACAGCGCAGGTGATTCCGTGATTCATGAACACTCCTCCGGGCTTCAGGGCGCGGAAGGCAACGGAGAAATACTCCGGCAGCATCGCTTTGCCCACATGCTCCACCATGCCGACGCTGACAATCTTGTCAAAGTCGCTGTCAATCTCGCGATAGTCCCGAAGCAGAACTCGACAACGATCAGAGAGCCCTTCGCGAGCTATCTGCTCCTGAGCGTATTCAAATTGGCGCTGACTGAGCGTGATACCAGTGGCGTCAACTCCGTACTGCTTCGCCGCCCACAAAACCAGAGAGCCCCAGCCGCAGCCTATGTCGAGAAGATGTTCCCCCTGTTTGAGACGCAGTTTCCTGCACAGATAATCCAGCTTGTTGCGCTGCGCTGTATGGATATCGTCGGCATTGCTCTGAAAGAAGGCGCACGAATAAACCATTCGCTCATCCAGCCAGAGCTTGAAGAATTCGTTGGAGACGTCATAGTGGTAATGAATGGCGGATTTGTCGCGCTCGATGGAATGCTGCTTTCCGTGTAGATGCGCTGCCGTGCGACCGCCGTCACGTGGAGCATGCTCAGCGGGTAAGCGCCGAAGCGTGCGCGCCAGGCGAATGAGATCCCGCCAGCGTAGATGGTCGCTCACGAGCTCAGCCCCGGCCTCGACCAGCGATTCAATGTCGCCTTCAACATCTACGTCTCCGTAGAGATACGCCTCAGCGACGTGGACTTCATTGACTGAGCCAAACATCGCCCGCAACGCCCCCGGGTGGTTAAGGATCAGGGTGACAGGCGTCTCACCCTTTTCCGGCCACACTTCACCGTCCCAGAAACGAACACTCAGCCGCTGATTCGTCCGGGACAGAATCTCAAGAAGAAAGGCTTTGGACTCATTCTTGATCTGCTGATCAGTGCCTGCTGATTCGAATGTACGACGATGGATCATAGCTCCTCCGCATACTCCAGCCAGCCACCCGATTATCTTACTGTGCGTCTAAAGAGTTTCGCGACAGCAGAGCTTGAGTCGCTGGACATCTTTCATCGTATGAAACAATTATATACAAGCCGCCTGCTAAAGTGAACATGTCTCTGTCCTGATAAGCAGACGGTTACGAGTTAACACCTGATGTAACATTGTTGTGAGACAGTAGCGGCTAATCTTGATAGAAAGCAGACGCTCTACCAATGAAACGCGCTCTGCGTGACACAGTCAATGATTCGTGTATAGCCCTTATTCCCACTACACTGACGCACTAATCTCAGCACTGACGAGCGCTGTGTCTGCTCGAAAACCGTGGGAGACCCTATCTACCGGGAGGCGTGAGGGCATCCAGGGTGACAATTTGCGCCTGGCGACGCCGGGCTTCGCGGAGTAACGCCTGAATGACTCTGGCTTGCGGGTCGCGGGCGCTCAGAACGTGGGGGTGCATGATCGGTGCGAAGAGGAGATGGCAGCTCAGGGCTTCATCCAGCGCTTCCATCAAGATAGCCTGCCAGTCTGCCACACTCAGATCCAGATTGCGGAATGCGTGGATGTCGCTCATTCCCATCATTGGCAGCTCCAGCAGATCGCCAGGATAAGCGTAAGGTTGCAGATCGCGAACGTTGCGCCTCGCGATAGATTTGAAGTCGTCCTGCGTGCGCGGTTGATCCTCCAGCGGGAAGGCGTACTGGGTGGAAACGGCACTGAATCCACACTCCTGAAAAATGGCGCGAAGATCAGGCGAATCAGACAGCCCTTCAGGAAAGCCGCCCGGTGAGCGGAATATTCGCGGTAAAGAGCCTGTGACACGAGCGATTTGCCGGGACGTCTCACGCACCTCCCAAGCAATAACGTCTGACACTCGACTGTGAGGCGGCAGAAGCTCTGGGCTCGTGCAATACACAGGCTGGAGGCCGGAGACGTCAGGACTCTTGAGATTCACGTGGCGGTAGGTGTGGTTTCCGATCGCGTGTCCGTGGGCCGACAACTCCGCGATCAGAGAGGCAACGTCAGCGTTTTCCAGCGATGCGCCCAGGACGAAAAACTGCGCCTGCGCACCGTACGCTAAAGCCACGTCCGCCAGTCGCCTCGTCATAGATAGCGTCGCCGCATCCAGTTCAGCTTTCCTGTAATCCCACACGCAGCTTCGACGAGGAAAGTTCGTACACTGCTCAACGTCAAATGTCAGGCAAAGAATGCCTGCGTTACCATCTGGCATAAAAACGGCTCGAAGGGAGATACCTCAAGCTTATAGAACTCCTGTGTTGTTCCTGCTTTAACGTATCACCTGTTCAGAGAGGCACTGACCACAATGATCGTAAGAAACGGCGGACCGGTGACCAGCTCAAAGGAAGTGACGCTCTTTGCCTTTGACGACTACAGCATTCCGTTTCACCGGGGACTTAAGCTGGACCTGGTGCGCCACCTCCGGCGCATAGGCACGACACGCATTGTCCTTGAGTGCGGCCCGCAAGGAGCGCCGGACTCCGAGCGCCTGACTTACTACGGGACAGTTCTCGGCGTAGGCCAGGAGCTATGGATGTACTACCTCGGTCAGGGAGATGAACCGGAGTGGCGCCAGCGTGTCTGCCTTGCGCTCAGTACAGATGGCTACAACTGGCGCCGCCCTTCACTCGGACTGGTGGAGTACAACGGATCGAAAGACAATAACCTGATCCAGTTGCTGGGGGTGGAGCACCACGTCACAGCTTGCGTGATCCTGCACGAACCGGACGATCCGGACCCGTCACGACGCTTCAAGATGGCCTTTGAATCCACAAAATACCAGGCCCATCTGGCAGTGGCTTTCAGTGAAGACGGCTTGAGATGGACGGAGTTCGAGGGCAATCCTGTCGGCCCTGCATTTGAGATGTCCGGCGCTGCCCGAGTGGGTGATTGTTACTATCTGGCCGGGCAGAACTGGCAGCAGTACGGCTACTTCAGGCAGATGAATGTACATGCGTCCTACGATTTCTGCAGGTGGACGCAAAGCTCATGTATCGGATTTCGGCGCAGCAGTGTGCCACCTCGCGCCACTCTGGCCTATGGAAATGATGGCGAACAGATACACCTGGGAGCAGGGCTGTGGAATCGCGGGAGCGTTGTCATTGGCTTCTACGGACAGTGGCATGGGAGCTTTCTGGACGACCGGCGACTGGTGAGTATGGATCTCGGGATGGTGATCAGTCACGACGGGCTGCACTACCGCGAACCAGTTCCGGATTTCCGCATCGTAAGCGCAGCGGAGGACGGATGGACTCTACCGCCTCAGGGCACTACAGCTTTGCACATGCCGGCGATTGTCCAGGGTCAGGGCTTTGAAGACATTGGAGACGAAACCCTTTTCTGGTACTCCTCGTGGCCCGAGCATGACTCCACGGGAATCCGTGTGGCGGTGTGGGAGCGGGACAGACTCGGGTTTCTCCAGCCATTCTGGGGGCCGGGCAGGGACAGCCATTTGATCAGCGCGCCAATCGCCCTGGAGAACGAGAACGCTGAGATCTACGTTAACGTGGACGGAGTTGGAGAGCATGCATCCATCCGGGCAGCGCTTCTGGACAGGGAGTTTCAGGAGGCGCCTGGATTTGGCATTGATGAGTGCCTGTCCGTGCGCGACTCAGGATTCAGGCAGAAACTGCGCTGGAGGAAGGCGGAGGTCGTCCCTGCTGAGATTGGAGAGGTGCGGGTGCGCATCAATTTCGAAGGTGTCCGACCGGAAGATATCAAGCTGTATGCTGTCTATGCAGCGCAGGCAGGAGATAAAGCGTGAGAAAAGTGCGCATCGGAACCGTATCCTTTCTGGTGGAGGAGACTGCGACTACGGTTGAGGCAAACATCGAGAAGGCGCTTGACTACGTCGGAGAAGCGGCGGCGCGCGGGTGCGATATTGCGCTGCTGCCTGAGAGCTTCAATTGCTACAACCTTGGACCCGGGGCGGTGAGGATGGCTGAGGCAGCGGAAGAAATTTCCGGCCCGATCTCAATGTTGATGAGTGAGCAGGCGCGGGAGCTCAGCATAAACATCGCAGCTAACTTTCCTGTAAGAGAAGGAGGGCGAGTTTACAACCAGACCACGTTTTACGCGCGCGACGGAAGCATCGCGGGATTTTACAGGAAAGTGCAGCCGACTGTGGCGGAAGTGAGACAGACCGGGGTTACTCCCGGCGATACCATAGACGTCATTAGTCTGGATTTTGGCTGTGTGGGCTGCATCACGTGTATGGATCTGTATTTTCCAGAGCTTGTGCGCATCTTGAGCGCAAAGGGCGCAGAAGTTATCTTTTTCCCCACGATGTCCCACGGGCCGAGTGAGTACACTCTGCAGACGCAGCTTTGCGCGCGGGCGCTGGACTACTGCGTCACAATGGTGGAAGCAAACTACTCTAAAGCCCCACCCTATGCGCCTTACGCTGGACGGCACAACCCGGGGCGCGCGCGCATTGTGGACTTCGACGGCCTGATCATTGCAGACACTGGCCACCGGCCCGGTATTGCGGTGGCGGATGTGGATCTGGACGCCAGGCGCACCAGCGTGTCAGTGTGCGGGATTACGGAAGTGGACGATCTGCGCTCTGACCTTCTACGAATGACGCGACTCGATCTGTACGCGCACGAGTATGCGAAGCTCGATGAACAGCGTAGGGTGAGGTCTGAGGGGCCAGCCTACTAGATTGAGACCTGAAGGCTGCAGCCTTGAGTGCCGCGTGCTCGACAGTCAGGTTGACTTCATTGACCGGCAACTGAATGCGCCTTTGCTGCTCAGCACGGGAGCTATTTCGCAGTTGACGGAGGCGCGAGTCCGGGTCGCAGTACGCACGTCCTCCGGAAAAGAAGCGGAGGGCCGGGGCAATATCTATCTGAGCGATCTGTGGGCATGGCCGCACGCCGATCTACCGCACTCCCATCGGGACGCCAGGCTCCGCGAGTTGACGCGTGAGATATCTGATCAGCTCTGGACTTTGTGCGGCGGGGAGCAGGCGCATCCGCTGGAGCTTGGACTTCGCCTGCACAGCAGCGTATGCCACAGAACACCTGACGCAGAGCCACCTGTGCTTGCGCGCGCCATGTGTGTAAGCCCTTTTGACGCGGCGCTGCACGACGCCGTAGGGCAGGCACTGAATCTTTCAGCGTTCGACTTCTACAGGGAGGCGTGCGAGCTTCCTTCTGCGCGAAGCGCACTGGGCGCTCATCCAGCCGAGATGATTCAGCGAAGCCTGAAAAGGCGCGACCAGGCCCTGCCCGCATGGGTGATCCTCGGTAAGAATGACGATCTCGCGGCGCTTTTTGACGAGTGGGTGAGACGGCGCGGTTACTTCTGCTTCAAAGTGAAGATCATGGGTGTGAATCCGGCGGAAGACGCCTCGCGAGTGAGCGATGTCCACAAGGCGGCCTGCCGTGCCGGAGTCCCACAGCCGCAGATATCCGCAGACAGCAACGAGGCCAACCCGGACCCTGAAAGCGTCACAGAGTTTCTGGATATTCTTCAGAGTCAGGACACAGCCGCCTACGGCGCCCTGCAGTATCTGGAGCAGCCCACGGCACGAGACATCCGGGAGCACGCCTTTGACTGGCGGGATGTGGCCAGGCGCAAGGATGTGATGCTGGATGAAGGTCTGACAGATCTGGAAATTCTGCCACTTGCGCGGGAGCAAGGCTGGAGCGGACTGGCCATCAAAACGTGCAAAGGGCACAGCTTTGCTCTGGTCGCAGCAGCATGGGCTGCATCTCACGGAATGAAGCTGACAATGCAGGACCTCACCAACCCCGGCTATTCCGGTATTCACGCAGCGCTATTTGCAAACGCTGTAGGCGCCTCCAACGGCGTTGAGATCAACTCTCCGCAGTTTACCCCCACGGCTAACGCTCAGTGGCTGCCCAGACTGGCGGGTTTATTCGATCCCGTAGATGGCCGGCACACGCTGGCGGACTGGCGCCCCGCCGGCCTCGGTTCCAGCTTGTAATTCACGGCGTTCCCTACCACTCTGGCGTCTCAACCCGGCAACGAGGGCAGACTCTCAAACGTAGGTACTTAGGTAGGAAAGAGTGGAGTGCAACCGCAACTCCAGCAGAAAGCAAGTTCGTCTTCAAGGCAGGCTGCGGCACGCTTTGGCGTCTGTGAGACAAAAATGAGAGATTGAGTGATCTTTCAGGCATGGAATAGTAGATACTGACAAGAGACAATGCCACAGACAGATCACAGGAAACGAACTCCAATGAAGCCCGTAGTCCTTGCAGCCGCCGCTATTCTGGTGCTTGTTCCGGCCAGCATCAAAATCGCCAGAGTCCAGACAACAGACTACCGCTCCACTGCGCCTGTCGCCATGAAACCAGCGCCACAGCCGGACGGTGAGAATGGCCTGCTCCCATCGGAAACAACACAGCAGCAGATGACACCGGCAGAACCCGCCCAGTTCACAAATCTGCAGAGCGCCGATAGCTGGAGACAGGGTCAGGAGACGCAAATTCACTTTGAATCCACGGAGAACCTGGCCAGTGTCTCGCTGTATATCCGCGGCAAACGCACACCGGTTGGAGGCCGCTCACGCGGTGAGTTTGTGGAGGTCATCAGCAAACCTCAACCGCTTAAGCTGGAGGCGGACACTGGCGTACGCAGCCTTACGATGAGCTACACTGTTTCATGGTTTGACTCAGCGAGTTTAGAACTGATCGCAAAGGGCTTTGACGCCCAGGGGAAAGTTGCGGTCAAAAAGATGCGCTCTATCAGCTTTGTTCCCAAAGGTGTCCCAAAAGACTTGTCAGAAGGGGTTGTGGTCAGCAAGACCGACCAACGTCTCTACCGCGTCAAGGATGGACGGGTCGCGCGAGCGTTTCTGGTTTCAACTGGGCGCACCCATTCAGACGGAGGAGGCCCGACACCGAGTATGACAACCCACATCCGCAACAAGTCGCTAAGCGCATACTCGCGCAAGTACGACGTGGATATGCGATACTGGAATGCCATCACTTCAGACGGCCGCTACGGTATCCACGCGACGTACAGCAATCTGTATCGCAAGCTGGGACGTGCCGATTCTCATGGGTGTGTCAGGCTGCATCTCGCGGATGCAAAGGTGTTTTACAAAGACGCGCCGGTTGGAACGCCTGTTTATGTCGTAAACTAACTCTTCAGCGTTTGCGCAGCTTAACGAGCCTTTGTGAATCTGCGCCTCGTGAGCTTATGCCTGTCGCGAACTCGAAAGCGCCGACGGAGGGTGCCGGGTCACCGGGCGCAAGGATGCAACGCACGGGCGATCCGCTTCCATCGTCCAGGACAAACTCGCCGTTACCTGCGCTTATCACCGTTCCCCAGACAGTAACCAGCAACCCGATGTTGTTCATGCCGTAAGGACTGAGAACCCCGGCCTGCCCACGGGTAGGACCTGCGCTCGTCATCCAGTCTTCCCCGCCAAGCTGCCGGTTGCTCATACGAAAGGGATTGAGACTGGAGGAGCCTCCTTGCAGCGTGACCTCTCCCGCAAGCGCGCGCTCACCAGAAGCGTCCGTGGTCATCTTGCCGATGACACTCACCAACGCGCCTTCAACAAGATTGTCCACTGCGGAGACCGGCTGAATCTGAAGTCCTGAGGATCTTTGAGAATCCTCTACATAAAAACTCTGAGTGGTCAGGAGCGAGACGGGCACGCCCGCGAGCTTGACGGATGAGTCGTCCGGCAACAGTTTGGCCTGTCCGGGACTTATCGCGGCCACGGTGTTGAACACCTCAAATGTCTGGCTGGGGCCCGCGGCCGGCGCCTGGCCGCCCGAAGAGGAGGCGGTCCCGGCAGCAAGAGAGATGCCAAGGGTTCCATCACCGGTGATACTGTTGATAGAAACAAGGCGGGAGAGGTTGCCCGAACCGGATACGCTGACAAGGCCATTTGCGTCTCCGGTCCGATTGAGCGTGACATCGGAGTTCGATAGGCTGACAGACGTTGCATTCGTGTAGTTGACGGAGTATGTGACAGGGCCGAAAGAGGCAAAAGGCCGGGACGGCTGACCAATGGATACAGTCGGAGGCCCGGGGGTAACCGTCAGAGTCACGCTGAAAACCTGGGCCGGATTCTGCCCTGAGGTGTCAGTAACGGTCAGCGAACCGAAGTACGTCGTGGGGCTCAGACTCGCTGTAGAAAAAGTGATCGTATGCGTGTTTGTATTCCCACTGCTCGCGCCTGACGCCGGAGAAACGCCCAGCCAGCTTCTATTGCTCGTTATCGTGTAGTCGAGCGTCCCTCCTCCGATGTTGCGAACGGTCATCGTCTGAGACGGAGGACTTGAGCCTTGCGTCACCGATGCTGTTGTAGCCGCAGGAGAGCGAGACAGGACCGGCGGACTTTCGCCACGCACTTCAAACTCCGGGATACGGGCATAGTTGTCGATGCCTGCATCAGTAATGTAAAGGCGCACATAGCGAAGCTGCTTGGGAGTGAGGTACGTGCGCGCTGTTACAGCTTCCTGAACACTGTTGTCTATGATGACTTCATCCTGCCAGGGCCCGTCAATGCTGGAAGCGGACTGAATGCTGAAGCTCTCTGTGTTATAGTACGCAGGCTCTCCTGCCGCACCGGCGTGGCGGATAATGAAGCCGTTGACTGTTTTCATAGCGCCCAGATCCAGCACCAGCCAGTGTGGAGGAGAAGTCCCGGCGCTGGTCCATTTGCTGGCGACGGACACAACTCCATCAATGGCCTTCAAACCGGCCTGTTCAGCATTGAAGTCAGAATCAGTGTGAATCTGCGTCGCTTGCAGGCTGAGATTGACGCCGCCTGGTGTGGTGTTGGTCATGGCGTCGGGCGCCCAGCGATACTTGAAAGCTACTGCCTGCTGAAAATCCTGTATGACATTGCCCAGCGCCGAGATTCCAAAAGTGAACTGCCCCTCAGCTTCCATCGGCCAGCGGAAAAGCGCCACACAGCGCACCTTCTGGCTGTTGCTCTGATTCCATGTGTTGATTTCAGAGTAAATATTGCGCACCCACCCGCTATTGACATTCGCCCAAGTGCGCTTCGGGTTACTGTTGTCCGCACATTCGAAATTCTGGTCACACTCAGTGATGAAGGCTGGCTTACTCCTGAACGCGGGAGGTAGCGCCTGCAGATAGTTACGATAGACGCGGAAGTTGTAGTAGATAGTCTGATACGGAGGCCCCATTTTGGAGTCGCTAAAGACCAGCGCCGGGTCGCATCCGTGTGTATAGGCATGCAGAGCCAGTGCGTCCACCTTGCTGGCGCCAATGCCATTGAGAATATTCAACCAGTAGTCAAGGAAGCCAGGGATTCCCTGACCTGGATAGGGAGGCGCCCATGTGCCCGATGGTGAGGGCATCAACTGCGCGCCCGGCGCGACGGCTTTGACTGCGGAGTAAACCTGATTGTAGCAACTTACGTAACGCGCGGACGTGATAGGCTCTCCTGTGTTCGGGTTGTCGTTGACGTTTCCAGGCCATTCACGCGGCAGGTTCGTCTCGTTGCCTATGATCCAGTATCTACAGCCAGACGAGTTCTTGATGAAGTTGGCGCATCTTGCCGCAAAATTGGCGTACTGAGACTCTGGCGGCAGGGTTCCGGACGAACCATAGCCGTTATTAAGCCGCACGATGATCCCGTAGCCCTGATTGGCCCAGTAGCTGTAGTTTCCGGCAGACTGATCTGACGGATTTGCGCCGATGGCTTCGGTAAAAACAATCCAGCCCTTTGCGGAGATCATATGAGATTCACCGCCGGGATCGTGGATGGCATAGATATATTCCGGATCGGTCAAAGCGAAGCTCCTCAGACACAATAGAACAAGCAGCACAAGAACGGTGAGGGTGATGGTGAGCAAACGATGGCCAGTTGAACGCAATACTATCATAGACAACCTTACTTATATAACGGTCTTTGGACTTGTCATTACTTTCCACTATCCCACAACAGTCTGTGAGAGTCAAGCTCGCCAAAAGCGACCAAAACCCCGGATAGACTCATTCCCGAAGAGTCAGGTGCCAGGAGGATCGCCGCAGGATCTGCAAATGCCGAAGGCCGGCGTTATCTGGAGACAATTTGCGCGGGTTTTCGCAGGGACTTGGAACAAATCGGCGCATTGGCGCGTATGAACAGATAGATAGCTTCCCATCCTCCTTTCTCCTGGGCCCATCGCGAAAGCGATGGGCCTCCTGTTTGTACGCCTGACTCCTCAACGCTGGTATGCCCGCCTAACGCAGGTTCGGCGCGTACCAATGCGGAAACTCCGTCAAAGAAGGGAGGCGCATTTTGAACATCTCGGGTGTTTTGAAAAGTCTCGTGTTATGTGCCGTATGTACCCTGCCCGCCGCGGCGCACATACAGACGCGCACACTGAATGTGGGAGACGGATGGGCGCGCAACTCCATCAATACCTCAATCTTTCGCCAGAGCGCGCTGTGCAGCCACGGCCATCTTCAGTACGTCAGCTATTACGATCAGGATGGGCGCGTCGTCCTGGCCAGGCGCAGGATGCCCAGCGGCAAGTGGCAGATTTTGAGGACTCAGTACACAGGCAATGTGCGCGATGCACACAACGGTATCTCGATCGGAGTGGACGGCAGCGGACTCGTGCATATCGCCTGGGATCATCACGGAGGGCCGCTCCATTACGCGCAGGGCAAGGCCCCGGATTCTCTAGAGCTCACAGAGCAAATGCCGATGACCGGAGTTGATGAGACTCACGTGACATATCCGGAGTTTTTCACTCTGCCAGACGGCGATCTATTGATGATGTACCGAAGCGGCAGCTCCGGAAACGGAGATGTGATGCTGAATCGCTGGGATCATCGCCGCCGGACGTGGAGTATCGTCCACCACCCTTTTATCAGCGGTCAGGCGCAGCGCAACGCCTACACCAATCAGATAGCGGTGGGATCTGACGGCAGCTTGCATATCACATGGTGCTGGCGCGAAACTGGTGACGCCGCTACCAACCACGACATCTGCTACGCACGCTCCTGCGATACCGGGAAAACGTGGACGCGCTCTGACGGGACAATCTACACTCTCCCCATCACACAGGACACGGCCGAGGTTATCCGCCGCATTCCTCAGGGACGTGATCTTATCAATACAACCACAACCTGTCTGGACACGGCCGGCCACCCGATGATGGCGGGCTACTGGCGCGAGGCAGACTCCCCCTGTCCGCAGTATCGCCTGGTCTGGTTTGACGGCAAAGGATGGCGGATGAGCCGAATCACGGACAGAGATCAGGACTTCAGACTGAGTGGACTCGGAACAAAGCGCGTCCCAATCTCAAGGCCCAAGCTGGCAGCCGATAAACAGGGGCGAGTTTATATGTTGTTTCGTGATGAACTGAGAAGAAACCGCGTTTCAGTCGCTCTATCAGAGGACCCAGCCCACGCCAGGTGGCGGTTCTTTGATCTCGCTGATGACAGCGTCGGTCTGTGGGAGCCCAACTACGATGTAGAACGGTGGCACAGAACAGGAGAACTTCACATCTTTGTGCAGCGCGTCGGGCAGGGAGATGGTGAAAAGCTCGAAGACGTCGCCCCTCAGCCAGTTCGAGTACTCATCTGGAAACCAAATGGGCGCTCTCCCGGCTGAGCAGGAGAACGCCCGGGTTTCTTTAGTAGCGCTCGGCGCCGTGCTCTGGAACAGGCACGATCCAGATATTGCGGTACTGCACAGGGGTTCCATGATCCTGGAGAATAATCTGCGCGGGATCGCGGGTCGGCTCACTCGGACCAATACCCGTTCCCACCGGTATCTCAACATTGTTTTGAACAAGGACACCGTTCCAGAGCACCGTCACCCTGGCGCTCTCCGTTTGTTTCCCGTCCGCGTCAAAGCGCGGCGCGCGGAAGAAAATGTCGTAGAACTGCCACACGCGCGGCGGGCGCGCCATGTTGATCAGCGGGGCGCTCACGTTGTACACAGCTCCGCAGTCACCTTTGCCGACAGAATCCAACCCAAAGCTGTCCAGCACCTGAATCTCATAGCGCTGCTGAAGGCCAATGCCACTGTTGCCCCTGCCCTGCCCGTGTGCATCTGGCATAAAAGGCGTACGGAACTCCACGTGGAGCTGGCAGTCCTTGAACTTCGCGCGGGTCTGGATATTGGCGCCGGCCACAGTCATGGCGTCGCCTTCGATCTTCCATGGCGCGGGTTTATCCGTGCCGACGATCTCCCAGTTGCTCGCCAGCTCCGAAGCCTTCCCAGAAAAAAGCACTATAGCGCCCGGGACATCCGGCGGAGGGATGGGCTTCATCTGCTTTGCGGCTTTCATGGCCTTCTCTATTTCGCCGTTCGACATACTCGCCGCGGTTGCCCTGCACGCCGTAGATGCCAGGATAACGGCCAGGGCCGCTGCGGCCATCGTGGCGCGCTGCATTGTAATCAGTTTTTCTTTCATCAGTTCATTCCTCGTGCGTGTGCCGGCTGATCGCCGAAAAAGCCGCAGTAACGCGTTTCTATGTGTAGCTCAGATCACTACAGAGCTATTGGACGCTTCAAAGCGCCACGCCTGCTTCGCTGAGTTCAGTTTTCCCGTCTTGGAAACAAGACATTCCTGCATCCCCAGGAAAAGCTTCGCTCTGAGAAGGCAAAAAACGGCGGGGGCACACGCCACCCGCCGTTCCTCACATCCTGGAATGTGAGCCGTCTTACTTGATCTCGACAGTGGCGCCTTCGGCCTCCACTTTCTCTTTGATCTGCTTGGCTTCGTCCTCGCCGATGCCCTCTTTGATCGGCTGCGGAGCCCCTTCGACCAGATCCTTGGCCTCTTTCAGACCCAGACCGGTGATCTCTCGAACGACCTTGATGACCTGAATCTTCTTGTCACCAATAGCGGTCAGAACTGCGTCGAAAGAGGTCTTCTCCTCGGCTGCGGCGGCCGCGCCGTCACCGCCGGCGGCTGCCGGGGCAGCAGCGGCGACCGGCATCGCCGACACGCCAAACTCCTCCTGAAGGGCTTTGACGAAGTCATTGAGCTCAATGACTGTCATCTGCTTGACTGTTTCAACCAACTCAGCAACGTTTGCCATTTTTCTATGTGTCCTTTGTAAACTCGAAATCGTGAACTCTAGTGTCCTGCTTTGCGAGGGCTCTATGCCTTCTGCTCGGCAATGCCCGTCAGTGTCCAGACCAAACTCCCGAGCATGGTCTGCAGCGTGCCCGCCAGGTTAGCTATGGGCGCCTGTAAGCCTCCGAGCACCTGGGCGATCATCTGGTCGCGCGGTGGCAGCTTGGCAATTTGCTCAATCGCCCCTCCATCGTAGGCCGTGCCGTCCACAACGCCGCTCTTGATCGTCATCGGACTGCGGCTGTCTCGAATGTACTGATTCAGCAACCGCGGTCCGGCGACTGAGTCGCCAAGACTTACCGCTATCGCCGTCGGGCCTTCAAGAGCCTCTGCCAATTCGGAAAGCGCTGTTCCGGAGCTCGCTCTGCGAAGCAAAGTATTCTTCACAACGTGAAACTCGACTTGCTCCGGCCGGAGTCTGGCGCGCAGCTCGTTGAAGTCCTTCATCGTGAGCCCGCGGTAGTCCGCAAGCACGACAGACGAAGACTCCTGCACCAGCGCAGTCAACTCGGCGACTGCCTGTTCTTTTTTTGGTGTAGCCATAACTGTCTCTATCACCTCCTCTCCTGCCTGTTGGCTGCACACAAAAAAGCCCCGGATTAGAAGCTTCTGATTGCCCAGAACTTCTACCGAGGCGTAGATTGCGCACAGCAGGCAGGAGCGTCCCTTTGCGGGGACAACAACTATCGCTGTTGCGAGTAACGCCTCGGCGGGCAGGGACAAATCCCGATTAAGTCCATGCGCATAGCGCAGGACACCTGCTGTCTTCAGCTTTTTTGCATGACAAATTGTAACGGTGGGCGCATCCGCAGCTCACCCGGGCCTTCCAGCGCTAAGGCTGTCTGGAAGGGCGAAAATGGAAGCTAACCGTGGCGCTCGGCAACCGCTGCAGCGCGCTGCGTATCTACCTGAAAACCCGGCCCCATTGTCGTGGAAACAGTTATCTTTTTCAGATAGCGCCCCTTGGCGGCCGCAGGCTTAGCTCGTACCAACGCGCCAATAAGCGCATTGAAGTTGGTTACCAGGTCTTCATCCGAAAATGACGCCTTGCCAATAGCGGAATGGACGATCCCCGCCTTCTCTACGCGGAACTCTACGCGGGTGGCCTTCTTGATGTCATTTACCACACGCGAGACATCCGTGGTCACGGTTCCTGCTTTCTGGTTGGGCATTCGCGGCCCCAACAGCCGGCCCAGCCGGGTCACAATGCCCATGACATCGGGTGTGGCGACTGCGACGTCAAAGTCTCGCCATCCGCCCTGAATTTTGGCAACCAGATCCTCGGCGCCGACCTCGTCAGCGCCCGCGTCTTCGGCATCCTTCGCGTGCTCACCCTTGGCAAAAACAATAACTGTGCGCTTCTTGCCCGTTCCGGCGGGCAGCGTCGTGGTTCCGCGAACCATCTGGTCACCATGGCGCGGATCTACACCGAGATTGACCGCCACGTCTATGGTCTCGTCAAACTTGGCGCTGCTGGAAGCCTTGGCGGCAGCGATAGCGGCGGCAGGCTCGAGGGGCTGGTCTTTGCCGACCCCTGCGCTCTTCAAAGCGTTCTGATATCTCTCACTATGCTTGGGCATCGCTCTCTCCCTTAACCCTCAATCTCGATGCCAGCCGAGCGTGCGGTTCCGGCAATCACCTTCATCGCGCCTTCAATGTCAATGGCATTCAGGTCCGCCATTTTGGTCCGCGCAATCTCCTCAAGCTGAGCGCGCGTGATCTTGCCAACTTTCACGCGGTTTGGCGTGCCTGAAGCCGCATCCACACCAGCAGCTTTCTTGAGAAGCTCTGCCGCCGGCGGAGTCTTGAGAATATAGGTGAAGGAGCGATCTTCAAATACAGTGATTTCAACGGGGACGATAGTGCCCATCTGGGGCGCTGTCTTTTCGTTGTAGCTCTTGATAAACTCCATCATGTTGATCCCGTACTGGCCCAGGGCCGGGCCGACAGGCGGCGCGGGCGTTGCTTTTCCCGCTGGGATCTGGAGCTTGACGATCCCGAGGACTTTTTTAGCCATTCTGGCTCCTTTCGACTAACTATCAGTCTCCCACAGTGTGACAGTAGTGCGTCACAGCGTGGTGTGTTCCAGCGTCTCGAAAGATTCTACTCGAAACGCTCGACCTGTCCAAACTCCAACTCGACCGGCGTATCGCGGCCAAATATGGAGATCAATACTTTCAGGGTTTCTTTCTGGGCGTTGACGTCTTCTATCTTCCCGGTAAACTCGGCAAAAGGTCCGCTAATCACGCGCACAACGTCACCGACATTCCACCGCACCTTCGGCGGCTTCTTGGGACCCTCAACCGCTTCGAGAATCCCCTGCACTTCCTTCTCCTGCAGCGGAATGGGCTTGTTGCCGGACGTGACAAAGCCTGTGACCCCGGTCGTGCTCTTGACCAGATGCCACGTGGAGTCGTCCAGAATCATCTCAATCAGCACGTAGCCGGGGAATATTTTGCGCTGGACTTCGGTGCGCTTGCCTGCGCGCGTACGCAACTCGGCTTCAGTCGGGACAACGATGCGCATGATCTTGTCCTTGAGAGCCATGGAGTCGGCGCGGCGCTCAATGTTAGTCTTGACTTTGTTTTCGTGTCCGGAGTAGGTATGGACTGCGTACCAGTGCTTTTCCATAAATTAAAGTGTTAGTCTCTCAATCCGACCGGCCATGAAACGGACTCTGGTCACCGTCCAAGCCGGAAAAGGTAGATGCTGATTCGAGACAGGACCACGTCCCATACGTACAAGTAGACCGCGACAAAGATGATGACTGCCAGGGTGGCAATCGTCAACTGCCGGATCTGCAGCCAGCTTGGCCAGGTCGCGCGCTTGGTTTCAGCCCAGGATTCCTTGAAGTACGTCAGAGTCTGCTGGATGATCGACGGCTGTCGCCCCTTAGCGGACGGCGTCTTACCTCCACCACCGCCAGCCGGGTTCTTGCCACCGCTTGCTTTCGTTACCGTCGATGCCATATCTTCATTCGTCCTGAATACCTCCACCTCAGGGTGAAGGACTAATAGTGTGAAGTCATTACTGGAAATCAGGCATCCTCAGCGAAAAGGCCCGGCTTTCCAGTTGCGGATTCTCCATGTAAAATGGCAGGCCCTGCCGGATTCGAACCGACGACATCTGGTTTTGGAGACCAGCGCTCTACCAGCTGAGCTAAGGGCCTACGCCGCGCGCCAGGGTGAAAACAGTGTTCCACAACCCGGCGCACCACCGTTATTTTGCCTCGCGGTGAAGCTGATGGGTACGGCAGCGCGGACAGTACTTCTTCAGTTCCAGGCGCTCCGTCGTTTTTCTTCTGTTCTTGCTGGTCGCATAGTTTCTAGACTTGCACTCGGTGCAAGCCATAGTCACAACGACTCTGACATCTGTTGCCAATGAATTGTTCTCCGAGGAGTTTCGGGTTGCGGGAGGCGGTGTCGGTTACCACCTCCCGCACAGCCCCGTTTACTCCAGAATTTTCGAGATGACTCCGGCGCCGACGGTATGACCGCCTTCACGGATGGCGAAGCGCAAACCCTCCTCCATCGCAATCGGAACGATAAGCTCCGCGCCAATGTGAATGTTGTCGCCAGGCATCACCATCTCAACACCCTCAGCAAGCTCCACTGAACCCG
>JADLDK010000053.1 GCA_020846715.1 Armatimonadota bacterium
AAACCTGCGTTTGTTCACGGGGGCTTCAGTCAACCCGTCAGTGTACAACGTCAGGAGGTCACCGGGATGAAACGGCTGCCGGCGAGACTCGAACTCGATGGAAGTGGAGACGCCAAGCAACATTCCCGGCGCCTGGAGCTTGCGGATACGCCGGTCCGATGCGCGCCTCAAAAGGGCAGGTTCGTGTCCCGCCATCGCATAAGTGATCTCGCTCCTGTTGAGATCGATAAGCCCGTAGAACACGCTGATGAATATCTCCGCGGCAGCTTCTTCGCAGACCAGGCGGTTGAGCCTGCTGAGGACTTCTGCGGGACTCTCGTATTCCCGCGCATAAGCGCGCAAGGCATGTTTGCCGAGAGTGGTGTAAGTCGCTGCGCGCAGGCTTGAGCCAGAGACGTCGGCCATAACCACACCCAGCCGCCCATCGCCAAGCGTGATGAAGTCGTAATAGTCTCCGCCAACTTCGTGCTGCGGGACAAGGCGGTGAGCAATTTCCAGACCTTCCATCGCCAGAGGGCTGGTACTTATGACAGCGCCCTGCATGACTCGGGCAATAGCGTGTTCGCGGTTGTAGATGCGCGCATTTTGAACAGCCACCGCCGCCAGAGACCCGAACTGTTCCAGGAGCTCGCCGACATCCGGATCAAAGGCCTTTCCGCGGGCGGGCGCAACGACTCCTACAGCTATCCTGTGGCCACGATGCCGAAAAGGAACCGCCGTCCAACCTCCCGCATCCAGTTCCGTTACCAGTGCCCGCGGCACAGCCGCCTGAGCGGCCTGCGCAGTGATTGTGCGATTGCTGCGAGCCGAAGCCAGAGCCAGATCATCGGCCAGGGATTTGAGTTTCGCGGCCTGCCGGCCCAGATTGCCACTTTGTCCCGCGAGGCGCACGCGATCGTTGATCGGGTCATAGAAGAAAAGAAAGCTCATCTCCGCCCTGGCGAGGGTGCGCATCTGCAAACAGACCTGCTCAGTGACAACCCCAAGGTCCAGCATAGACGTGATCGTCTTACCGACTTCTACGAGAGTTGATAGTTGAAGAGAGCGTTTCTGAATCTCCTGGTGCAGCCGCATTCGCTCGATAGCGATGGCAATCTGGCTCGCGACTGTGCCCAACAGATCGGCCTCGTGCTGATCGAAGGGTTGTTCTCCGGCTTCCCTTGCCAGGTTCAGGACGCCAATAAGCCGGGACCCCGTTCTGAGCGGTACAATGAGAGCGGAGGATATCTCCTGGCGCTCATCAACGGATCGAAAACGGGGATCCGCGCGAGGGTCGCCCGCGACATCTGAGAGAAGCAGAGGCTTTTCGTGCTGAGCCACCCAGCCAGACAAACCCTCTCCCAGCCTCCGGCTCCCCCACTTCTGCAGGACCTCCGGCGAAAGTCCGCGCGAAGCCTCAACGGAGAGCAACTGTGTCCGCGGGTTGTAAAGCATCAATGACGCCGTCGCTGCCTGCGCAGCCTCCATGCTCTGCTGCAACGCGGCGTCCAGAAGCTGATCCATTGTCGTCGCGGCGATGATCGCATCTGTCAGGCGAGCAACTGCGCCAAGGTCCTGCCTGTCGCGCGCCCGGGCAGGGAGTCCTGATCTGGGTACTTCCAGAATCAACCAGTTACCACCGCCTTCATTGAGCACACTTGCCACTGCTCCGGTCAGCTCAAGCAGTATATCAATCTCGGGGATTGTGAAGTCCCGCTTCTGCCGCTGTAGAGCGCCTACTGCGCCCACAGACCGATCTGCTGTGAGGATCGGAGTAAATACAGCAGCCTGATATCCTGCCGAAAAGAGCGATCCGAGACTGTCTCGCGTATCCAAGCTGAGATCCGCCACGCAAATGGGCGCTTGTTCTGACATCGCAGCGCGCATCAGTCCCTCACCAGGCGCCGGAGAGTGTTCGATAAGAGCGGCATCCATTCCGTCAGAAGCGACAATCGCCAGTGGCCCACCGTCGCGACTCTGGAGGGCAATGCAGGCAGCGTCCACCTGCAGCGCAGCCATAGTAAAGTCGAGGATAGCCCTGAAGGCTTCCGGAAGCGAGGAAGCCTTGAGAGATTCTGACAGGTGCGAGAGAGACAAGACGACGGGCTGGTCGTCTTGCGGCCTGTCCGAGGCCGCGCCCGGCGTTAGAATGTCCACCGTGTCACACCTCCATCGAAGAGTCGACACACGCACACCGACCCGTAAGAAGAGAGTCTGACATATCCGTCAAACGCTTGCTGATTCCATCCGACAGGTTCAGACAAGGCTGTCCCGTCTGACACCACGCAGCTACACGAAAGCTTCTCAGAGGGAGTTCAATCCACTGACACTAAGCATAACATGTTACCCGACTGTCCGAAAATACGCTGAGAGGGATTGTGGAGACTATCTGTCTGGTGAGTTTTCGAGAAGAGCGGACAACAACTTGTCGGCGCCGTTACGCACGCAGTCATCCGCCGGAAGTCCCGTGGTGTCTTCGGCTTGTGCAATTGCGCGCGCGCATTTAGTTGGAGTTAGACCGTGGGTATTCAGCGCTATGGCGCTAACGCGCGTGGGGAATAGCGGCCGGCACACAGCTTCGTAATAAGCCACGACTTCCGACAATGGAGGAATCACGACTCCGTAAGACCGTATCTCCGGACGGTCGGCCTTGTGGCACAGAACCAGTTGGGAAGGACCACTGCCATGGATGAGGCCCATCGTGACGCCTGAATATCCAGGATGGTACAGGGAGCCCTGACCTTCAACGAATACCCACTGCGCTCGCTTTGCCGCATCCAGCACCATCTGCTCGGTTGCGCCCGCGATGAAGTCCGCCACGACAGCGTCAATTGCGATCCCCCTGCCCCACAGCATTATGCCAGTCTGTCCGGTGGGGACAAAATCCGCCGAGAGCCCGCGTGATCTGGCGCTTGTGGTCAGCTCCAGAGAAACAGACATCTTGCCCACGCAGCAGTCCGTGCCCACAGTCAACACGATATTGCGATCAAGCCGGGGCGCCACTCCTTCCGCAACCTGTATGTCCTGGGGCGGCCTGCGCGCGTCCCAGAGGATAACCCGGCGCCGCTTGGCTGCAGCACTAATCTCTGGGTCATCATTCAGAAACGTATGTAGCCCGCTGACAACGTCCAGACCCGCTGCAATCGCTTCCAGGATGATTGAACGCCACTCTTCTGGTAAGCTGCCGCCGCGGGGAGCGATACCGATGACGAGCGTCTCTGGAGAGTGTTGAAGGGCATCTTTAAGAGCGGCGACAATCGGGACATCCTGCCCGATTCCAATAACATCGGCTGCTGTCTTCCCCGCTGTGCGGCTATCAATGATGGCGACAGTGCGGCAGCGGCCGTAGCGGATCAAGCCGACGGCAGTCTTTCCGCTTTCGATGTCGAAGGCTTTTTCCGCAAGTATCGCTATGCGGGAGAATCTCACCTCCCGGGTCAGATTTTCAGCCAACTCTCCCTCTCACCAATCACATGACAGCGCGGCCCTGCTCCGAAAGCACTCAGAGCTGGGCCGCGCCAGTCGAAGCTCTATTCCCGGGCTTTCAGCCCCGCCTGCACCCTACGACGCTGTCCAGATATCGGTAGCTGGAAAGCTGATCAATCTCCACCATGCCATGCCCGCTGCTTGCATGGATGAACATGTCATTTCCAATATAGATGCCTGTGTGATCTACAGCGCCGCCCTTTGTCGCAAAGTAAATCCTGTCTCCCGGCTCCAGTTGGCTGAGTCCCACTGGCGTCCCAACCAGAGCCTGCTCTCGAGCCGTTCTGGGGAGCGCGCGCCCAAAATCCGCCCACACCTGCTTTACGAAGCCGCTACAGTCTGTCCCGCTGCGGCTCGTACCACCCCAGACATAGGGAATACCGCGGTAGGTATACGCCTGTCTCACAAGGTCATTTGCTGCAGCAGGCAAAGAACTCGCCGGCGCCATCACCCGAAGCTCACCGATGGAAAGATCGCGGGAGGGAACCCACCCTGTGCTTCCATCCACCATCAGAACACCGTACCACGATCCGCTCGTATTGATCACTGCCAGAGGCGTTCCCTTTGGCACACTGAACAACGCAGGGGTATTCGAGTTGCGCGTGCGGTAGATGCTGGCCGACTCAGGCTGGACATAGCCGACCTTTCCGATAGCCACTCGCTCCTGCTCCCGGGGGGACGCCATAGCCCGCGACGACAGAGCTACAGACCGGCTGGGCGATCCTCCACGCGAGGGAGCGGCTTCAGATTTCCCCGCCACAGGGCTGGAGGGCTGAATTTGCATCTCCAGCGTCTGCTCGGCGCTAAGGGACGATCCGAGACAGCCAGACAGAAGAATGAACGCTAGAGGCCACAGGCAACGTGAACTGAACCTAACAAGTTTGTAACGCATAACAACCAAGAACCGAAATCTCCAGGGCGATATTCCCTCGATCGCTCGAGATATTATCCCAAGCTCATTTTCGGCATTACTGGCGCTGTTCCTGCAGGGTTATTCAAACAACAGGCGAATCTGCGCATTTCTACGGACTCTGCCACCGACGCCGCAGGTTCAATACGGAGTTGGCGCGGCATCTATCCGACCTTCTGGCAGACTTAGCGTTTGGAGAACTGGAAGGCCCGGCGGGCTCTCTTCAAGCCGTACTTTTTGCGTTCTTTGACACGCGGATCTCGCGTGAGATAGCCCAGCCGGCGCAGCGGGGTACGCAAATCGGAGCCAGCCTCAGACAAAGCACGTGAAATACCGTGCCGGACTGCACCGGCCTGTCCTGCCTTGCCGCCACCCAGGCATTTGGCGACGACATCATAGCGGCCAACAGTCTCAGTAATCTCAAAAGGCTGCATGACCAGCAGCTCCAGGGCCCTCCGCCCGACATAATCCTGTAGCGGTTTGCCATTGATCGTAACGTTGCCTTCGCCCGGGCTCAGCCAGACCTTGGCAATAGCGTTCTTACGCCGTCCCGTTGCATAGTATTTTGCTTCGTCCAAACGCGTTGCTCCTCCGTGCCCGCACCTTCACAAAAAGTCTCCTGCGAGCATTATACTGTGCCTGCTTTTGCTAAAGCTCTATCTTCTCAGGCTGCTGAGCTTCGTGAGGATGCTCTGCGCCCGCGTAAACTTTCAGCTTGCGACCGATGGCGTCTCCCAGTTTGGTGTGCGGGAGCATGCCTTTGATTGTGCGCTCTACAGCCCTGTCCGGGAATTTCGCCAAAAACTCGCTGCGTGTACGGCTGCGGATTCCACCAGGGTATCCCGTGTGACGGTAAATGCGCTCTTCGCCCTTGTTACCCGTCATCACTACCTGTGAGGCATTAGTAACGATGACGAAATCGCCACAATCCACATGCGGCGTAAAATCCGGTTTGTACTTGCCTCGCAAATATTTGGCGACTTCGATCGCCAGTCGCCCGAGTGGCACTCCGGCAGCATCGAACAATACCCAGCGCCTCTTCACATCCGCAGGCTTAACACTCTTCGTTATCATTCTGTCTCCGTCCACAGGGCAGCAACTGGACCCTTACGGCCGCTACCACACCTTCAACTCAGATACTCCACCCGGGTCAGACACAGACCCATCGGTGGAGCAATCGTAAACTCTTCTGACTCCGTCGGCCGCTCAAGCGCCGCAGCAATAGAGTCGACTCTTTTGCGCCCGGTTCCGACATCCACCAGCGCTCCCACAGTTCCTCGCGCCATATGCTGGAGAAACGCATTAGCCTGGCAAACAATGCACACGCGCCCATTGTCGGAGCGCACTTCAAGGGTCATCAGGTCTCGAAGCGGAGACCTGCCCTTTTCCGCCACTCCAAAGGCAGAAAAATCGTGCGTTCCCAAGAACAGCTCAGATGCCTGCCGCATCAGCGGCACGTCCAGTTTGCTCCGGATGTGCCAGACATACCGCGATTGCAGCACATCCCGCACATCGCAGTTGAGTATTGTGTATTCGTATATTCGCGATATCGCGTCGAACCGAGCGTGAAACTCGGGTGGGGCTTCTGCCACATCCAAAACAGCGATATCCGGTGGCAATCCCCTGTTCAAGGCGTCCTGAACTCGCCCTATCGGGACTGCACCCGGAAGCCGAAAGTTCACAACCTGCCCGCGCGCATGGACACCGGCGTCCGTTCTGCCTGCGCCAATTATGCGAACTCTGGACCCGGTGAGAGCGGAAACAGCCCTTTCCAACTCTCCCTGCACGGTCCTGGCTCGTGGCTGTATCTGAAAACCTGCGAATCCGGAACCGTCGTAGTGAACGATCAGCCTGACATTCCGGCTGGCTACTTCCGGCCCAGGTGTGAGACTCAAGGGACGATCGGCTAGTCCACCAGCTCCAGCTTAACCATCATCGCCGAATCTCCGCGGCGAGGCCCAAGTCGCGTGATGCGGGTATATCCTCCGTTGCGCTCCTTGAACTTCGGCGCAACCTCGTCCACCACGCGTTTTACAAGCGTCTCGTCATTCAGCGCGCGCCTGATCTGCCGACGGGCATGCACATCGCCGCCCTTCGCCGTGGTAATACAGCGCTCAACCAAAATCTTAACGTCCTTTGCGCGCGTCTCCGTAGTCTGAATCGAGTCGTGAGACAGCAAAGCGCGCATCAGGGATTTGAGTAGCGCGCGACGCTGATCGCTTGGAAGCCCAAACTTCCTACCGCCTACACGGTGTCTCATTCTGCCTCCTCCTCAATGTCGGCCTCGTCCTCATCCTCGTCATCGTAGCTGAAGTCCACAGCTTCGCCGGGAGCACCTTTCTTGAGGCTCTGGCCGAGGCTCTGCAATTTCTCCTTGACCTCATTGAGAGACTTCTTTCCGAAGTTTCTGATCTGCATTAGATCGCCTTCTGACTTCTCGACAAGCTCTCCGATGGTCATAACATTAGCCTTTTTGAGGCAGTTGTATGTGCGAACTGAGAAGTCCAGTTCTTCAATCCGGGCATCCGGGGGACCCAGCCGCACAGGCTGATCATCTTCGTCATAGAACGAATCCGCCCCGCCCTTCTTGTTAAAATCAAAGAACAGCCGAAGCTGGCGATCCAGAATTCGGGCAGCCTGACTCACGGCCTCGCTGGGAGTAACGCTTCCATTCGTCTGAACTTCAAGAATGAGGCGCTCGAAGTCTGTCTCATGTCCAACACGCGTCTGTTCAACCACATAATTGACATGTCTAACCGGCGTAAAAACACTGCCGACAGGGATAACTCCGATGGTCTGCTTAACATTCTCCTGTTTATCCGGGAGCACGTATCCCTTGCCGCGTTCGACCGTCATTTCCATCGTAAGAGCGCTTCGCGCATCCGCCAGCGTGCAGATATAGGCCTCTGGATTTACGACTTCCACTTCCGGCGGAGTCTGAATGTCGGCGCCAGTGACCGCTCCCGGGCCCTTCTTGTCGATTCGCAGTAAGAGATCCGGTGTCTCGCCGTCGGAGCCCGGAGGTTGAGCCTCTGCCTTCACGAAGACTTCCCGCAGATTGAGAATCAACTCTGTGGTATCTTCTTTGACCCCGGGAATCGTCGAGAACTCGTGCAAAACGCCATCAATCTTGATTGAAGTGATAGCCGCGCCCGGAATTGAAGCAAGCAGCACGCGCCTCAACGCATTGCCGATGGTGGTCCCATAGCCTCGCTCCTGCGGCTCGATAACAAACCTGCCATAGGTATCTGACTCTTCAATAATCTGGATTTTTGGTGTCACGATCTCCATAGGGATTGCGCTCTTGACTCCTGTTAGTTCCGCCGTTAACATATTTGCCTTTTCTCCAGGAAGGACCGCGGCCGTCATGGCAGCCGCGTGTATTGTCGCCAGGCGTCTTACCTGGAGTAGAACTCGACGATCAGGGCTTCTTCGACGTCAGTATCAATCTGCTGACGACTTGGCGCCTCGAGCACCTCCCCGGCCATCTGATCGTGGTTCACTCGAAGCCATTCGGGCACGCGCGACAGCTGGGCTGTCTTTACAGCGTCCTGGAGCGGGGCAATTTTGCGGCTCTTTTCTGCGATTTCCACCTTATCACCCGGCCGAACCATATACGACGGAATATCTACCTGGCGCCCGTTGACTTTGACATGGCCGTGTCCGACAAACTGTCGAGCTTGAAGCCGGGAGGCGGAAAAGCCCAGTCTGTAGATCACGTTATCCAGCCGCATCTCCAATATCTGCAACAGGTTCTCACCGGTTACCCCAGTACGGCGGTTGGCTTCCAGCACGTAGTTGTGGAACTGCTTTTCGCGAAGGACGTAGATGCGGCGCAGCTTCTGTTTTTCACGAAGCTGGATCCCGTAGTTAGACAGCTTCGCCTGCCGCCCGTGACCGTGCTGGCCAGGCGGGACAGGCATGTCCGGCTTCGAAAACGGGCACTTCTTGCCGTAGCAACGCGCTCCCTTGAGGTAAAGGCGTTCGCCTTCGCGCCGGCACAACCTGCAAACTGGATCGCCAGTAGATGCCATAGACTAATTCTCCTAAACTCGCCGTCGCTTGGGCGGTCTGCACCCGTTGTGCGGTATCGGCGTCACGTCTTTAATCATGCTCACGTCCAAACCCACAGCCTGAAGACTGCGAATAGCGGTCTCGCGACCGGAGCCCGGGCCACGTACAAATACCTCGATACGCCGCATGCCGTGCTCCATAGCCCGACGAGCCGCAGATTCAGCCGCCATCTGCGCTGCAAAGGGCGTGCCTTTCTTGGTGCCTTTGAAGCCGACAGTCCCGGCGCTGGCCCACGACACGGCATTCCCCTGAGTGTCACTGATAGTGACAATGGTGTTGTTGAACGTGCTCTTGATGTGCGCGACGCCCTGCGCGATGTTCTTGCGCTCGCGCTGACGACCTCGCCCTGTCTGTTGTTGTTTCTTGGGTGCCATAATCTCCTATAGTGCTGCGAGCCAGACGGATCCGGGCCGAGTACTATGTACTCTTCCCCTCCCCACACCGAGCCGGCTCTCCTCAGCTAACTGTTACTTGCTCTTCTTCCGCCTCGCTCCAACTGTGCGCTTCGGACCCTTGCGAGTGCGGCTGTTGGTCTGTGTGTTCTGCCCACGTACTGGCAGCCCGCGTCTGTGCCGAATTCCTCGATAGCAGCCGATCTCAGTCAGGCGACGAATATTCATCGCCAGCTGCCGGCGCAAGTCGCCCTCGACGCGATAATCCCGCTCCAGAACCTCCCTGAGATGACTGATTTCTGACTCAGTGAGATCGCGAACGCGCGTGTCGGGATCAACGCCTGCGGCTTCCAGCACCTTCGCGCTGGAGGTCGGACCGACTCCAAAGATGTAAGTTAGGGCGATCTCAATTCGTTTATCTCGCGGGAGATCAACACCTGCAATACGTGCCAAAGATACTCTCCTTGAAGGGATACCTGCGAGCGACCGGCCTCTAGCCCTGGCGCTGCTTGTGCTTGGGATTTTTGCAGATCACACGGACGACGCCTTCACGTCGAATGATCTTGCATTTTTCACACATTTTCTTGACTGAAGCTCTAACCTTCATATTCACACCAAAACCACCGCCCTATCCGTTCCGCACCTGGCAGATCCGGCCGCGGAGATAAACACTCCGCCGAGCGGTGTCTCAATAAACCTTCCTACTTGTAGCGCCAGAGGATCCGGCCGCGCGTCAAATCGTACGGAGACAACTCCACCAGAACCCGATCTCCGGGAAGGATCTTGATGAAGCTCATCCTGATCTTTCCGGACACATGCGCCAGTACCGAGTGCCCATTCGGAATCTCCACCCGGAACATGGCGTTCGGAAGAGTCTCTGTTACCCTGCCCTCTACCTGGATGGCTTGCTCTTTTGCCAAAACTCTCTAGCCTGCCTCCTTACCGGTCTGTGCCCTCCGGTAACTTACTGCGTGCGACAGTCTCAGGCGACCGTCAGCAATTCCGCCTTGTCCTTCCCGACGACAACTGTATGCTCAAAGTGCGCCGACATTTTTCCGTCCGCCGTCACCACCGTCCACCTGTCCGGCAGTGACTTCACTTTTTGCGTCCCCTGATTGATCATCGGTTCAATCGCCAGCGCCATGCCCTGCGCAAGCGGCATCCCAGCTCCCGCCGTCCCGTAGTTTGGAACCTGCGGATCCTCGTGAAGCTGTCGGCCGATGCCATGCCCAACAAGCTCCCGGACGACCGAGAATCTATTCTTCTCCGCATGCGCCTGAATCGCATGACCAATGTCGAACAAACGCCTGCCCTCGCGGGCATTCTCAATACCGCACATCAGCGATTCTTGAGTGACACGCAGAAGCTTCTCCGCGTCTTTTGATGCATGGCCTACAGCTACAGTCACCGCAGCGTCAGCGTGATAACCGTCGAGCTTCACTCCCAGGTCGATGCCAGCGATGTCCCCCGATTGAAGCACTCGCGGACCGGGTATTCCGTGTACTACCGCATCGTTGATCGAGAGGCAAATGGCTTTCGGATAACCCTTATAGCCCTTGAACGACGGCCAGCCACCGGCCTGCGTTATCAGCGCTTCCGCAAGCGCGTCCAGATCGTCTCCAGTTGTCTTGCCGGGCTTGATGGACGCGGCAAGCTCCCCTAACGTAAGGGCGACAATGCGGCCGGCACGCCGCATCTTCTCAATCTCCTCTGGAGATTTGAGCTTAACCATTGGCTATCCGCTGAGACAGCGCGTCCTCAATTCTTGCAAAAACCTGCTTTTCCGTCCCGTGAGAGTCTACCACAACCAGCAAGCCTCTCGCCGCATAATACTGCGACACCGCCGCCGTCTTTTGTTTATAAGTCACGAGCCTTTGTCTGATGGCCTCTGGCTCGTCGTCCTCGCGATGAACAAGAGGACCGCCACACCTGTCACACTGTCCCTCTACACATGGCGGATGAAACACCACATGCGCGCTGTGTCCGCAGCGACTGCAGACGCGCCGTCCTGACAGGCGCTGCACCAACGTGTCCTCGTCCCATTCGAAATCAATAACTGCGGCTATCGGCCTGTCCAGCTCCCCTAGAAGCTCATCAAGCGCCTGCGCCTGCTCCAGCGTCCTCGGGAAGCCATCCAGAATGAATCCTGCGCTGGTATCCTCCTGATGAAGCCTCGCCCGAACAATCTGAATTACCACATCGTCCGGGACAAGTTCGCCCGCCGCTATATAAGCCTGAGCTTTCCGCCCTACTTCCGTATCGCACGCAATTGCGTCACGAAACATATCACCTGTAGAGATATGCGCGATTTTACACGATTCGGCCAGATTCTCAGCCTGCGTTCCCTTGCCGACTCCAGGGGGCCCAAGTAATATGAAGTTCATACGCTCCTGCGCGGGCTCTTTCTCACCCGCTACGCACCGGTGCGCTTCGGGCTACTTAATGAAGCCCTCGTAGTGTCTCATCACCAGTTGAGCTTCAATTGCCTGCATAGTCTCAAGAGCAACGCCGACCAGAATCAACAGCGAAGTCCCCCCCACAAGGCCAAAGCTCCTGACACCTGTTACCTCTGGTGTCCAGTAAGGTAACATGGCGATTAGACCAAGGAAGATCGCTCCAACCAGAGTGATCCTTGTCATGACTCGATCCAGGTACTCCGTGGTCGGCTTGCCAGGACGGATACCCGGAACGTAGCTTCCCCACTTCTTCAGATTGTCAGAGACGTCCTGTACATTGAAGGTCACCGCAGTGTAGAAGTAGGTGAAGGCTACGACGAGAAGAAAGTACGTCAACCCGCCAAACCAGTTTCCCGGCGACAGAAAATCCGCGACAGTCTTGGCCACATCGCCAAAGGCCCTACCGTGCATGAACTGCGCTATTGTCTGGGGGAAAAGCTGGATGGAAATGGCGAAAATGATCGGAATGACACCAGCAGAATTTACACGCAAAGGCAGATAACTGCTGGCCCCGGAGGTCATCCGGTTGCCGATCACCCGCTTGACGTGTTGAATTGGAATACGCCGTTGAGCCATTGTAACGGCGACAATCGCGGCCACTGTTCCCAACAGGATGACAAGGAGCAGAGCAATTTGTCCGCCATTGACAGAACCCGCCGAGTAGAGCTGCGCCGTATTTGTGATCTGGACCGGAAGGCTAGCTACGATGCCAAGAAAGATAATCAGCGACACGCCATTCCCAATGCCTTTGTCGGTGATCATCTCACCCAACCACATCAGGAATGATGTGCCGGCGACCAGCACGATTGTGATCAACAGCATCTGAAGATACTGATTGCCGCGCGTGGACAGCACCTTGTAGGAGTGCAGAAATGAGATGACGCCAAACGCCTGGATAAAGGCCAGACCCACAGTCATATAGCGCGTGATCTTCGCGATTTCCTTACGCCCGGTGTCCCCCTCCTTCTGAAGCTTCTCCAGATATGGGACGGCCATCGTCAATAGAGACATGATGATGGAGGCGTTAATGTAGGGCATGATGCCCATCGCAAAGATCGTGAAGCGCTTGAACGCGCCCCCGGAAAAGACATCCAGAAGCTCAAGAGCCGCGCCTGAGCTGACCAGGTTGTTCATAGCATTGTGGTCAATTCCCGGGATCGGAATGTGCAGACCGACAACGTAGACCGCGAACATCCCCAGCATAAAGAGCAGGCGATTTCTCAGATCTTGAGCTTTTGTGGCTTGCGCAACTTTGTTGAGCATTTACGCCTCTTTAGTATCCTCTGTGTCCGAAGCGTCCTCGGAGGCTATCTGATCTTCAGAAGATGTCACCGGGCACGCAGCGTCCGATGAAAGCTCCCCGCTTTTATCAACCTGGCCCTCGCTCCCTGTATCGGCAGGCCTTGACACTTCCTCACCTGCGACACTCAGGGCTTTTCCACCCGCGGCCTGAATCTTCCGCAACGCTCCGCACGAAAACGCCTCAGCAACCACTGTGAGTTTCTTGGTAAGCTTGCCATCGCCCAGTATTTTCAGGCCGTCCAGCCGCTTGCGAATAATTCGCCGCTCAAGCAGCAGTGTGGCTGTAACTTCCGTGCCCGCGTCAAACACTTCGAGCTGGCCGACATTAACTTCAGCCAGATGCCGGCGAAATATATTCGTGAAGCCGCGCTTGCGAGGCAGACGGCGATGCAGTGGAGTTTGCCCACCCTCAAAGCCGAGCTTGCTCTGACCACGCGCCTTGTCGCCCTTGTGTCCGCGGCCACATGTCTTCCCCTGCCCGGCAGAAATGCCTCTGCCGATGCGTTTGCGCTGTTTCCGCGACCCGGGGGCGGGATTCAGATCAGAGATTTCCAAATCAGGACTCCTTTTCCGCGACTTCTTGAATTTCAACCAGATGGCGGATTTTGCGGATCATCCCTCGAATAACCGGCGTATCAGCCTGCAGAACTTCAGCATTCAGCCTGCGCAGTCCGAGAGCCTGCGCTGTGCGGCCCTGGCTCTTCTCGTATCCAATCGGGCTCTTCTTTAGAATGATCTTAAGCATTGGACTCACCTTCCGCAGGCTCGACCTCGCCTTCCGCACTGGTCTCCTCTACGGACACTGCTACAGCCGCTGTGTCGGTCGCAAGGACCTCCTCCACACCAGCAGCAGTCTGTCCTTCACCGCCCGCGGACTCTGGAGCCTGCCCATTCTCCGATTCCATACCAATCATCCACGGAACCATCTCTTCGACAGAGATACCTCTGAGCTGGCTGACATCTGAGGCGCGCTTGAGCTTCTTAAAGCACTCCATCGTAGCCCACGCGGTATTGATGGCATTGCGCGATCCGATGGACTTCGCCAGAACGTCCTTAATGCCGGCCAACTCCAGAATGGGACGCACTGAGCCGCCGGCAACAACACCGGTTCCTTCGGAGGCTGGCTTCATCAAGACTTCGCTGGATCCCCAATGAGCAAGAACCTCATGCGGGATCGTGCTGCCGACGATGGTGACCTTCAGCATGTTCTTCTTGGCCGCTTCCACACCTTTGCGGATGGCATCGGGAATAGCGAGCGCCTTGCCCAGTCCAACTCCGACGTGACCGTTGTAGTCGCCAACTGCCACAAGAGCGTTCCAACTCCTGGTTTGGCCGCCCTTGTGGGTCTTCTGGCACTTGTTGGTGCGCACGACCTGCTCGGTCAGATTCAGCGCATCTGCGTTAATTTTTGGCATAAACTTACCAGTCTCCCAAAACTGACTCTAAAACTGCAGCCCCGCCTCGCGCGCGGCATCCGCCAGATTCTCTATCCGTCCGTGATACTTGAACCCGCCGCGATCAAACCTTACCGCAGTGATTCCAGCTTCCTTAGCTCGCTCGGCGATTCGCTTGCCTACCGCTCTGGCCGCTGCGATATTGCCACCATCCGCCGTGCGAAGGTCCTTCTCAACGGTGGAAGCGCTGGCCAGCGTCACAGCCGCGCTGTCATCAATCACCTGGGCGTAAATGTGGTTGAGGCTGCGGAAAACACTCAGCCGCGGGCGCATCGCGTCGCCAGAGACTTTCTTGCGAACGCGACGATGACGGCGTTCTCTTTTTTCGAACTTATTTTTCATTTATCCCTCAATGGTTACCGAATGGACGCCCTCTCCGAGCGTCGCTTACTCCGATAGCAGCAGGCGCTTATCTACACAGTGGTCTGGTTAACTCTTAGCCGCCCTTACCCGCCTTCGCAGCCTTTCCGGCCTTGCGACGAATCTGCTCTCCACGATAGCGAATACCCTTACCCTTGTAAGGCTCAGGCGGCCGAACAGCGCGCACTTTGGCGGCTTGCTGACCCACTTTCTCTTTGTCGATACCGCGAATCGTGATAGCCGGCTCTCGAGAGCCGGGCTCCTGCCCAACCTCGAACTCCACACCTTCCAGAGGCGCCAAAACGACAGGATGTGAGTATCCCACCTGCAAGACCAGGTTCTTGCCTTCTACGGCGGCGCGATAACCGACCCCACCGATTACCAGGACCTTCTCATAACCCTTGCTGACGCCTTCAATCATATTGGCAATAAGCGTCCGAGTGAGCCCATGCATGGATCGCTGCTCGGGATTGTCGGATCTGCGGCTGACCTTGACTTCACCCTCAGTGAGTTCAATGTCCAGCTGAGAAAAAAGGCTACGGCTCAACTTCCCCTTTGGACCTTCAACGGTCACCAGGTTACCCTGCCCCACATCCACCTTCACATTATTCGGTTTGGCTATTGGCAGAAGGCCAATTCTTGACATTACTTCTCCTTGGAGATACTACCAGACGTGGCAGATAACTTCTCCGCCTACGCCCAGCTTGCGCGCCACACGATCGGTCACCAGACCGCGAGATGTGGAGACAATCGCAATTCCCAATCCCTTCAACACGCGGGGTATCTCGGTGTTCGGTTTGTACACCCGAAGCCCGGGCTTGGAAACGCGCTGCAAATTATTTAGTACGCGCTCGCGCTTCGGGCCAACGTACTTCAGATGTACCCGCGTCATCTCTTGCGGAGCGCTGTCCGGAACGGCCTCAAAGCCCCGTATGTAGCCCTCTTCCTGCAAAATGCGCAGCAGTTCCAGCGTAAACTTCGACGTGGGCACCACTGTCGAGTCGTGCAGGGCTCGGTTGGCATTGCGCAGTCTGGTCAGTACATCTGCAACTGTGTCTGTAACAGGCATGTTCTAGCTCTCCTACCAGCTCGCCTTGCGAACGCCGGGGATGAATCCCTTGTGGGACATCTCACGGAAGCAGATCCGGCAGATGCCGAAGCGGCGGATGAAGCCCCGTGGCCGACCGCACAGACTGCATCTGTTGTAGACGCGTACTTTGAACTTGGGATGCTTTCTGAGACGTTCGGCCTTCTCAATTAACGCTTGCTTTGCCAAAAGGTACTGCTCCTGTTTGCTTGTCTTCTACAATCTTAACGAGCTGAGGTGGTAGCCCTCAACTCAAACCTGTCAGCTACTCTTCAACGTGATGTTCACGCTTCTTGTGTTCGATGATTTCCTTTGTCTGAACGGGAGGCACTTCTTCATAGTGACTCGGCTGAATTCTGAACGTACCTCGCCCGTGCGCAATGGACTTTAAGTCAATCGCATAGCGCTGCATCTCTGCCAGCGGCACCTGCGCCTTCACAAGCTGCTTGCCGCTGCCATCCGGCTCCATGCCCAGAATTCTGCCGCGCTTTCCGTTCAGATCGCCTATAACATCGCCCATGTACTCGTCCGGCACACGAATCTCGGCAGTCACAATAGGCTCCAGTATCACCGGTGACGCCTTCTCGGCGGCATTGTGCAACGCGGCCGCGCCGGCCATCTTGAACGCCATCTCGGAGGAGTCCACCGGATGAAAAGAACCGTCATACACTCTGGCTCGAACATCCACGACCGGATAGCCAGCGAGCAGTCCCCTCTCCATCGACTCGCGGATTCCCTTTTCAACAGCCGGAATATACTGTCGAGGAATCGCTCCTCCGACCACCGCGTCAACAAACTGAAAACCTGCGCCTCTCTCAACCGGCTCAAACTCAACCCAGCAATCGCCGAACTGACCCCGTCCACCAGTCTGCTTCTTGTGGCGCCCCTGCGCCTTGGCACTGGCGAGAATCGTCTCCCGGTATGGAATCGACGGGATAGCGGAGTCCACCTGCACGCCGAATTTTCTCTTCAGCCTGTCAATGATAATGTCCACGTGCGTATCGCCCAGACCACTGATCAGGGTTTCTCCCGTCTCAGGATCCCGGTGATAGCGGAAGGTCGGATCTTCCTCCGCGAGCTTTCCAAGCGCCGGCCCCAACTTGTCCTCATCCGCCTTGCTCTTAGCCGTAATCGCCACCGAGTAGACCGGCTCGGGGAACTCTATAGGGCTGAAAACAACCGCCGAGTTCCGATCGCACAGCGTATCACCAGTGACCGTATTCTGCAGTTTGGCTACTGCCCCTATGTCGCCAGGAGCGATTTCCGGTGTGGGCTGCTGCTGCTTGCCCTTGAGAAAATAGAGCTGCCCAACCCGCTCGTCGTGCTCGCGCGTGGAGTTCCACATGTGCGAGTCAGACCTGGCAGTCCCGCTGACCACCTTGAAGTATGTCAGCTTTCCCACGTAGGGGTCGGCCGTGCTCTTGAAAACAAGAGCAGAAAACTCCGGGCTACTTACGTCACGCTTCTCCGCGCTGTCGGACCCAGCCTTGCGCCCTTCTCGCCCTGGCGCCTCAGCAGGTGAAGGGAACTCCTCAGCAATCAAGTTCAGCAGCGGCTCCGCCCCGATCCCCCTGGCGCTTGACCCGCAGAACACCGGCGAGATAATCCCGCTCTTGATACCCGCATGGGCGCCCTCGACGATTTCTTCGTCGCTGAGCGTCCCATCATTAAAATACTTTTCAATGAAGGCGTCGTTTGCCTCGGCGGCAGCCTCCACCAACGCCTCGCGCAGCTCATCCGCCTGAGACTGAAGCTCCGCAGGAATCGATGCTTCGGTCATCTTCCCACTGCTCCAGGTGTAGGCTTTCATGTGGACGAGGTCAACAATTCCCTCAAGAGCGTCCTCGCTCCCAATGGGCATCGTCAGAGCTACAACGTGGTTGCCAAATCTGTTTCGCAGGGAATCAAGCGTGCTGAGATAGTCCGCGTTTTCACGATCCATCTTGTTAATGAAAAACGCGCGAGTCATGCACTTCTCAGCCAGATCCCAGCCGACCTCCGTCCCGACTTCCACGCCACCCACAGCGTCCAGCACAATCAGGGCGGCTTCCGAGACAGCGACTGCGCCCGCGACATCGCCTACAAAGTCGGAGTACCCGGGAGTGTCCAACAGGTTTATCTTGCTATCGCCCCACTCAAGCGGTGCGATGGCTGTTGAGATCGTCATTTTGCGCTGTATCTCATCAGCATCAAAATCACAAGTGGACGTCCCATCGTCAACACGTCCCAGGCGATCAATCGCCTTGGCTGTGTACAGAAGCATTTCTGCCAGCGATGTCTTTCCAGAGCCTCGCTGACCTACAAGCGCGACATTTCGGATTGCTTCTGCTGTGTGCTTCATACGACCGGCCTGCTAATTTTCTGTATGCGCCAAGCCTAAGCCTGACGGAACGGACATCCTAGCGCTGTTAGCAGCGCCCTGCCTTCTTCGTCCGTTCTTGCTGTAGTCACCACGACGATATTCATCCCTCGGATGCGATCGATCTTGTCATAGTCGATCTCTGGAAAGACGAGTTGTTCCTTGAGACCCATCGCAAAGTTGCCGCGTCCGTCGAAAGAATCCGGAGAGATCCCTCCGAAGTCCCGGACCCGCGGAAGTGTCAGGTTGAACAGCTTGTCGAGAAACTCGTACATCCCGTTGCCGCGCAACGTCACCATGCACCCAACCGCCATGCCCTCACGCAACTTGAAGTTCGAGATCGACTTCGTAGCGCGCCGAACGGCTGGCTTCTGTCCGGTGATGGTGGACATATCGTTTATCGCGCCATCCAAAATCTTGGCGTCTTGAATGGCTGCGCCCACCCCCATGCTCACGACGCACTTTACCAGCCGCGGAACGCGCATCACATTGCCATAGCTGAAGCGCTCGGTCAAGTGAGCAATCGCCTGCTCCTTGTAGCGCTTCTTCATTCGCGGCTCTTCCGAGCGCGTGGCTGAGGGCACAGATTCGGTCATGGCGACGTCAGCCTCGCTCTTGGACCGCTTGCCTGAGGCTCGAGCGGCCTTTTTAACTTCCTGTTCACCTTTAGACATTGTCTATGAACTCCCCGGTGCGCTTGCTGACCCGTCCGCGAGTGCCATCAGTGGTCTTCCCCATCCCAATGCGCGTCGGCTTGCTGGTATGCTTGTCCACCAGCATCACTTTGCTGCGATGCAGAGGTCCCGGACGCTCAATGCGACCAGTCTGTGTACTGGGCATCGCCCGGCCAGCGGCCTGCGGGCGCTGATGGCGAATCTGCATGTTCAGCCCTTCGACGTAAACGAACCCCTTGAGAGGATCAACCTGGACGATCTTCCCGCGCTTGCCCCGGTCCTTTCCAGAGAGAATTTCAACCTCATCCCCCTTCTTTAACCGGAGCTTACCTTCAAAAATGTTCTGCTTTTTCTGCATTGTCACAATCTGTCCATATCGCCCACCGACGCCGGCGTGCGGTCAAGCTCTGATCTGCGCCGCTTAGAGCACTTCCGGCGCGAGCGAAACGATGCGCATGTAGTTCTTCTCGCGCAACTCGCGGGCGACCGGCCCAAAAATGCGAGTGCCTCGCGGCTCTCCCGCAGGGTTAATCAGCACGGCGGCGTTGTCATCAAACTTCAGCGTGGACCCGTCGTTGCGTCTGACAGGGCGCTGCGTTCGCACCACCACCGCGCGCACCACATCACCCTTCTTCACAGCCGCACCGGGAGTCGCCTGCTTCACAGCGCACACGATCGTGTCGCCCACCCGCGCGTACTTAGCGTTGCTACCCTTCAACACGCGGATGCACATCAAAACCCGCGCCCCCGAGTTGTCAGCCGCTCTGAGTCTCGAATACTGTTGAACCATCTCGTCCTTCTAAGAGTCTAAGCTGTCGCCTGCTTTTTGACCTACTTGGCCTTTTCGACGATACGCAGCAGCCGGAAGCACTTCTCCTTTGAGACAGGGCGGCACTCCATGATCTCCACTGTATCGCCGACGCCGGCTTCACTGGCCTCGTCGTGAGCTTTGAACTTGGTGCTGCGACGCATGATCTTCCCGTAAAGCGGATGCCGCACCAGCGTCTTGATCTCCACGACGATCGTCTTGTCCATCTTGTCACTGACGACCACACCCTGCCGAACCTTGCGCCCGCCCCTCTTGACTGTCGATTCAGCCATCAACTCTCAACCTCTCTGCTTCTCGCGCGCTCGCCCTGTGCCTGCAGAATCCGCGCGATCTGTTTACGCGCTTCGTGGATGCGATGCCCCTTCTCAAGCTGCTTGGTCGCACGCTGAAGGTTCAGATGGAAGAGCTCCTTGCGAGTCTCAGCGAGAAGCCTCACCAACTCCGCATCTGACGATTCTTGAACCTGCCTACGCAGCTCCGCTTTCTTCAAGGACTTCTCCTGCTTCTTTCTTAGTGACAAACCGCGTCTTAATCGGCAGTTTGTGCATTGCCAGACGCATCGCTTCCTTAGCCAGAGACTCAGGCACACCGGCCATCTCAAAGAGAATGCGCCCTGGCTTCACAACGGCCACCCACGACTCGGGCGCCCCTTTTCCGGAGCCCATGCGAGTTTCTGCCGGCTTCTTGGTTACGGGCTTATCCGGGAAGACGCGAATCCATATCTGGCCTCCACGCTTGACGTGGCGCGTCATGGCGACGCGAGCAGCCTCAATCTGATTGCTGGTCATCCAGCACGGTTCCATCGCTTGAATAGCGAAATCGCCAAAGCTAATCTCCACGCCAGACAGAGTCTTCCCCGCCATGGAGCCTCGATGGTGCTTGCGATGCTTGACCTTTCTTGGCATCAACATTACAGCCTACCTCCTGCCCCCACGCCCGCCGGGTCCACCACGCCCGCGGCCTGCGCCGGGTCCGCCACGTCCGCCGCCACCGTAGCCACGTCCACCGCCCTGATCGCTACGCGGAGGCCGTCCGTCCGCGCCACGCTGCATGGGCTGGTATTCCGGCTCCTTGCGGGTTTCGTTCTTCAGGACGTCCCCCCGGTAGATCCAGACTTTAATCCCGATGTTTCCGTAAGTGGTGGCTGCCTCAGCAAATCCGTAGTCAATATCGGCGCGCAGCGTATGAAGCGGAATCTTTCCCTGCTTGTCATTCTCCACGCGGGCCATTTCAGAGCCACCCAGCCGGCCACCCAGCCGGACTTTGATCCCCTTGGCGCCGAGCCTCATCGCCCGGAGGACTGCCTGCCGGATCGCCCGCTTATAGGCGACACGGCGCTCAATTTGCTGCGCGATATTCTCGGCGACCAACTGCGAATCCAGGTCAGGCACTCGAATCTCTGATACGGTGAGGTGCGTAGGCTTGCGGATCATGTTCGAGATGCGGTTCTGCAACTCATCAATACCCTTGCCGCCGCGCCCGATGATAATTCCCGGCTTGCCGCTGAAAAGGTTGACCTTCACGCGGTTGGCAGCGCGCTCAATCTCGACGCGCGCAACTCCCGCCTGATTCAGTCGCTTCTGAATAAATCTGCGAATCTGCGCGTCTTCCTTGAGATACTCAGGAAACTCCTTCTGCGCAAACCATTTGCTGTCTGGCTCACGGATAATACCAATCCGCAACCCGATCGGGTGAATCTTTTGACCCAACTACTTGCTCTCCTCTGGTTCGGAATCCGGTGAGTCTTCAGCACTGTCAGAAGCGCCTTCGGCAGACTCTTGCGGCGCATCATCGGTCTGAGCGACTTCGACTTCGCTCGATGCGCTCCCGGTCGCCTCAGCTTCCTGGACTTCGGTTGACGCGCCCGCTGAAGTATCCACACTTTCCTCGCTGCTGGGCGTCATGGCCTCTGTCTGCGGCGCTTCCTGCTCAGCTTTTGCCGCGGCGGCTCCCGCCGTAGCCACCGTCCCAGACTGCGCTGCGCGGCTCCGCCTGCGACTTGCCGCATCGGCTTTGGTCACAGTGCGCGCCAGACGCCGCGCCCTTCGGACCTCGGCCTCTTCCACAATGACTGTCACGTGGCTGGTTCGCTTGATAATCCGGTAGGCTCGCCCCATTGCTCTGGGCTGAATCCGCTTCAGCGTCGGCCCACCGTCAGCGAAGCACCCGCCAACTTTCAGGCCGTCTCTGTGCAGCCCCATGTTATTCTCTGCGTTAGCAGTAGCTGAGTGAACCAGTTTCTCCACAACTCTGGCGGCACGGTTCGGAGTGCCGCGTAGGATCGCCACTGCCTCGTCCACGTACTTTCCCCGTACAAGATCGAGGACCAGCCGCACCTTACGTGGACTCATCAGAACGTATGAAGCTCTTGCGCGTGTCTGCTTCGCCATTTACGAGACTGTTCCAGCCTTTCCTCAGGGACCCGTCATCACCTGGTCCGGTTGGTGTAACCTTCCGACCAGCATCCGCCGGGCTTGTAACCTATCTGGACCCCGTTGACTTTTCGGAGCCTGCATGCCCGCGGTACGTGCGGGTAAGGACGAACTCACCGAGCTTGTGTCCTACCATGTTTTCTGTGATAAACACAGGCACGTGCTTGCGGCCGTCATGCACCGCTAAAGTGTGGCCGATCATACTCGGGAAAATGGTGGAACGACGCGACCAGGTCTTGAGTATCTTCTTTTCCTTCTTCGCGTTCATCTCATCAATTTTGTCGAGCAGATCCTGGTCCGCGTACGGACCCTTTTTTAGTGAACGGGCCATATATACCTCATCAGCGGGTCGCCCTCTGGCTCTTTAGCTGCTCCCTGGATAGAAACCAGTGGAACATGCAACCGCCGGCTCAATACCACATACGCCTCAAGGGCGCTTCACGCAGACTATTTACTATTGCGTCTGCGCACGATCATTCGATCAGAACTCTTCTTGCCGCGAGTCTTCGCTCCCAGCGCCGGTTTCCCCCAAGGAGAAACTGGATGCTTGCGGCCAACCGGGCTCTTGCCCTCGCCGCCACCATGCGGATGGTCTCTCGGGTTCATAACGACACCACGAACGTGCGGCCTCTTACCTTGCCAGCGCTTTCGTCCCGCCTTACCAAGTGAAATGTTTTCGTGATCGATGTTGCCAACCTGCCCAAGCGTCGCGCGGCACTCCTGCAACACCAGACGCATTTCGCCGGAAGGCAGACGCAGAGAAGCGTGCTTGCCCTCTTTTGCCATCAACTGCGCGCCCCCGCCGGCACTGCGAACCATTTGCCCGCCACGTCCTGGATTGAGCTCCACGTTGTGAACAATGCTCCCGACAGGGATAGCAGAAAGTGGAAGGCAGTTGCCAGTACGGATCTCAGCCGTAGCTCCCGCCAGAACGGTCATCCCCTTCTGCAATCCGACTGGACAGAGGATGTATCGCTTGTCCCCATCGGCATAGTGGATCAGCGCTATGCGCGCGGAGCGATTGGGATCGTACTCAACCGCCGCCACTTTTCCCGGAACTCCGTCCTTATTGCGCTTGAAGTCAATAACTCTATACTGCTGCGGAACAGCGCCACCCCGAAAGCGCGCTGTCGCACGCCCCTGGTTGTTGCGGCCACCAGTACTCTTCTGCGGACGGAGAAGCGACTTTTCTGGAGCCTTCTTCTTGTCCACGCCCTCGAACGCCGAGACTGTCATATAGCGTCGGCTGGGCGTTGTCGGCTTGTAAGATTTCAGCGCCATTTATCAGGCCCTTTCAAAGACGTCGATTTGTTGCCCTGCCACCAGGGTCACAATCGCCTTCTTCCAATCTGCTGCGTATCCAAGAGGCGCGCGGCCGCGGCGGTGAGACTTCCCCTTGACTGTCAGCGTGTTGACCTTGGCCACCTTCACATTGAATATCTTCTCAACAGCGTTGCGAATCTCTATCTTGTTGGCATCAGGCGCAACCACGAACGTATATTTACTCAAGGATGTCCCGGCCATCGACTTCTCGGTCACGTGCGGGCTTTTCAGAATGACATAGGGGTCTCTCACTTCGCGGAAGCCTCCTCAATTCTCACCAGCGCGGCGCGAGTCAGAACTACCTGACCACCGTTAACGACATCCATAGTGGAGACTTCTCTCGCGGTGCGCAAGACTACGCCGGGAATATTGCGCACTGACTTGAGCAGTGTGCCGTCATAGTCCTCAACCACAAGCAACGCTTTGGCGCCTATCTCCATCGCATCCAGCAAAAGAGCGGCCTCACGCGTGGATATCCTGCTCAATTTAAAATCTTCGATGACAAGAAGCTGCCCATCAGCAGCCTTCGCGCTGAGCGCTGAACGAAGCGCAGCCTGTTTCATCCTGCGCGGCATGTCCTGCGTGTAGTCGCGCGGCGTAGGCCCGAAAACAATGCCGCCATGCCGGTAGTGCGGCGCGCGCGTCGATCCCTGCCGAGCTCGGCCGGTCCCCTTCTGCCGATAGGGCTTGCGGCCTCCACCTGCCACCTCACTGCGCCCGCGTGTGTCGTGCGTTCCCTGGCGAGCAGCGTTGCGTTCTGCAACCACCTTCTGGTGCACCAGCGGAATATTGACGTCGCTCCCAAAGACCGCCTCAGACAGATCCGTCTCTCCAGCGCGCCGACCCGAAGCGTCATACAACGGCGCTTTTGCCATTATCCTTCGCCCTTTCCAGCCCTCAGACGCTTTATGGTTACGACTTCTCCATTGGCGCCAGGCACGGCGCCCTTTAGCAAAAGCAAACCACGCTCGGTGTCCACTCGGAATACCTTGGTGCTTCTGACGGTAACCTGATCGCCGCCCATCCGGCCTGGCCGCCCGGAACCCTTGAAAACATGAGCCGGGTCCGTCGCTCCACCGGACTGCGGCTTGCGGTGAATCATGGAGCCGTGTGTCATATCCGCGCCATGGAAGTGATAGCGCTTGACGACTCCCGCAAAGCCCTTCCCCTTGCTTGTCCCGGTGACGGCGAGTGTATCGCCAGGCTGGAACTGCTCTACGGTCAGTTCATGGCCGACCTCAACCGTATCCTCAACGGAGATCCGAAACTCCTTCAGATGCTTGTAGAAGCCAGTGCCAGCCTTCACAAAATGTCCGGCTTGCGGTGCATTCAAGCCATGCCGCTTGAGTGCAGTCTTCGGCTTCTTGCTCCCCTGAGGCGCCTTGCGAAGTCGGGCCTCAAACGCCCCAATCTGCACTGCGCTATAGCCGTCCGAGCCAACAGTCTTGCGCTGAACGACAACGCACGGATCAGCCTTGACGACCGTCACGGGGACAAGATTCCCGCTTGCGTCATAGAGGCTGGTCATGCCAATCTTTTTTCCGATAATGCAAGCTTCCATTGGTTAGAGCCTAATCTCGATGTTCACGCCGCTTGGAAGATCAAGACGCATCAGAGCGTCAATGGTCTTCGGTCCCGGATTCAGAATATCGATCAGACGCTTGTGCGTATGAAGCTGAAAGTGCTCCATCGATTCTTTATCGATGTGCGGCCCACGGATGACGCAATAGGTTTCCTTCTTGGTGGGAAGGAGCACCGGACCCGAAATACGGGCGCCCGTGCGACGCGCTGTCTCCACGATTCGCTCTGCGGACTGATCTAGAATTTTGTGATCGAACGCCTTCAGGCGTATTCGAACTTTATCCCTGCGCATGTTTTATTTGTTATCCTGACGATCCGGAAATCCCGGCACTGCGACGCCCGAGGCTCAAACAATCGATGGACTTCCCCGGGCAGAGCTGTATGGCCTTTACTCCAGAATTTTCGAGATGACTCCGGCGCCGACGGTATGGCCGCCTTCACGGATGGCGAAGCGCAAACCCTCCTCCATCGCAATCGGAACGATAAGCTCCGCGCCAATGTGAATGTTGTCGCCAGGCATCACCATCTCAACACCCTCAGCAAGCTCCACTGAACCCG
>JADLDK010000054.1 GCA_020846715.1 Armatimonadota bacterium
GGTGGAACTGTTCCAGGCGAGGGCGCTACAGCCCCGGTCGGGCTGGGTGGAGTTCCAGGTGTCGCGGCCGTGGGCGGAGTGGCCGGACTGTTCGCTTCAGGCGTGGCTGGAACAGGAGCCGTTGCTGGAGGGATACCCGCCATCTCATCCCCTCCGCCTCCGGAGATCATCGGCCAGACAAAGACATAAAGAACCGCAACTACCGCAACTACCAGGACAGCTATCACTGCGGGAAGTGGAAGGCTCTTTTTTGGTGAAGCCGGGGCCGGCGTCTTTTGTTCAGTGCTCATAGGTCAGTTTTTCTCCGGGACTGGTGACGGGTTATGCAAATCTGTCCCGCACAGCAGCGCTTGCCCAGTCCATAAGTATTACGGCCGTGGCAATCAGCCAGATGCTGGTTCCAGCTTTGTGCCAGTCGGCGACACCGATATATTGATACAGAGTCGCGCCGATTCCTCCACCGCCCACCAGACCGATCACCGTCGCCATTCGGACGTTGATGTCCCACCGGTACATGGTGAAGGCAATGAACTGGGGCGTCACCTGTGGCAGAACTCCATAGACAATTCTCTGTATCCAGCCGGCGCCTGTGGCTGCGATGGCCTCCACAGGTCCTGAATCGATATCTTCGATAGCTTCTGAGTAGAGCTTGCCCTGCGCGCCTATGCCGTGAATGGCCAGCGCCATTACTCCTGCAAACGGGCCGATTCCTACGGCTGTAGCCATCATAAACGCTATGACAATGACTTCAATGGAGCGTAGCAGATTCATCAGCGACCGCGATATCCCGTAAACCGACGTCCCAAATACACTGCCGCGCATAAGGTTTTTTGCGCCGAGAACTGAGAGCGCCAGCGTCACCGGAATGGGGATGACGGTGCCAATCAGCGCCATGTAGATTGTCTCCGCCAGCAATCGGACGTTTTGAGTGAGGATGTCATTGGGCTGCTGGGAGGTCAACTCCGGAGTTAGAAGGCCGCTGAGAATTGTGCCTGTGCTCTGCATGCCGCGCGCCAGCGCGCCCAGGTCGACTTCGGTGATGGTCCAGCCCATCACCAGATTCAGAACGACGCCAAAAACAATGGGAATCGTGAGAGTGCGCTCACGCCCGACAGCCAGCCACCAGGCGTCTATAATGCTCCAAAGCCACAGAAGCCCCGCCCACCACACAAACGGCTTCAGAGTAGGAGCTGCCAGACAGATTGCGCTCTGCCCGAGTATCCACAGGAACCACCCGAGGGCGCGCGATCTTCTGCCGCAAGCCAGATGTCCCAGACCCGGAATGACAGCGGCGCTGACGGCCACAAGGGGATTGCAGGTGCGCTGGGGTGATTGCGAATCAGCGGGCTGCTTCACTGGATTTCCAGCTCCTCAGCATCCTGTCCGTAGATTTGCTTGAAACGCGCTTCGTCGATATCGTCGGGAAGCCCATCGAACACCAGCTCGCCAGCTTTCAGCGCGATTACGCGCGTCGCATAGCGCCGCGCCAGCGACAGCACGTGCAGATTGCAGAGCACGGTGATTCCGTCCTCGCGGTTGACTTGCTCGAGGTACTTCAGTACGGAATGGGAGGTTGCGGGGTCCAGGCTGGCGACTGGTTCGTCCGCGAGTATGTATCGGGGCCGCTGCATCAAGGCCCTGGCGATAGCGACGCGTTGTTGCTGTCCGCCCGAGAGCTCTCCTGCGCGCTGGTGCGCTTTGGATGCGATGCCCACGCGCTCCAGGTCCGCCATCGCGTCTTCGTAGTCCTGGCTGCGGAACCTGTTGCCGAATGCCCAGGACACGGGTGTGACGCCCAATCGTCCGGTCAGCACGTTTGTCAGCACTGTGGCGCGTTTGATGATATTGAACTGCTGGAAGATCATTCCGATCTTCGTTCGAATCTGGCGAAGCTGTGCGGAGTCCGCCCGGGTCACATCCACGCCATCTACCATAACAGTCCCTGACGTCGGCTCTACCAGGCGGTTTATGCAGCGCAGCAGGGTGCTTTTGCCCGCGCCGGACAGGCCAAGAACAGACACAAACTCCCCGTCCTGAACTTCGAGAGTGATGCCGTTAAGCGCGCGCGTGCCGTCTGGAAAAACCTTGTGGACATCGTGAATCGCAAGCATTGGGCGGAGTTGGTCTTACGGTTTCACAGGCGCGGGCTTCTTTGGTTGATCACCCTTGACCGCCTGTTCGATATCCAGGCCGGATGCCTTGGCCATCTCACGTACAGAGTCGTAGTCTGAATCAGTAGTTGGTTTCAAGCTGTTGATGTCGGCAACATCCATGAGCATTTTGCGCCCGTCCGGACTGCTGGAGATAGCCAGTAGCGCCTGTTTCAACTTCTCACGCACGTCCGCAGGCATCTGGCTGCTGACGGCAACGTTATCGTTGGGGATTTTTGCCGTTCTGGCGACGACAAAAGTCATCTGCTTGACGTTTGGAACGCTTTTTTCGGCGCGATCTCGCGCGTCCTGGGTGTAGTTGCCGTAACAAGCCGCCCCGTCCACCTGCTTGTTGACAAGGGCAATGATCGCCTTGTCGTGGCCGTTTGCGTAGATGGGTTCCAGGTCCTTTTCAGGGTCAATTCCGTTCTGTTTGAGCAGTGCTTTCGGGTACAGAGTTCCGGAGGTGCTGAGAGGGTCAACAAAAGCGAACTTCCGTCCTTTGAAGTCTTTGAGCGTGTGAATAGGCCCTCCTTTTCGAGCAAGGATCACACCCATATAGTCGGTGTGTCCCTCCCGCTCCGTGATCAGCAGCGCCTCTGCGTGCGCTTTCTGATGCGCCAGCACATACGCAAGAGGACCAAACCACCCGACATCCACCCGTCCCGCCGCCATCGCCTCCACAACAGCCACATAAGAAGTCGGCACGCTCACCTTTACAACCAGCCCATTTTGCTTCTTGATCGCTGCGGCCAGAGCGTCAGCCGAGGATATGATAGAGCCGGTCTCAAGAGACGGCACAAGAGCCATTTTGATAGGGTTCTCCGCTGAGCCCAGAGGCGCGTTTGATTTTGAGCCGGAGCATCCGGCGACGATGACCGACAGAATGCAGAGAGTTGCGGCAAGGAATCTGTTCATGTGTTGCACATTTCCAAATCTGGATGACACCGCAACATTGACGGTGGAAGGCCTGTCTGTACAGGCAGAAAACAGGGCTTATCACGAATACTATACAAGAAAGCGCAATCCCTTGTCATACGCGCCTCACGCACACGCAGACACTCTCAAAGACTCGCGAAAAACTCCGGCATCTGCAATCGGATACCCGTCGGCCAGACGCGTGATGCCAGAAGCCCTCCTCCGTTTAGCCGGGGGCGCCGCAATCCCTGGCTAATGCTCAGGGTTCAACGCGTGTCTGTGACATAATGCTCTCAAGCCTATGCCATCCCGACAGCGGAGTTCCAAAGACAACTCTCTCGACCTTTTTCACCCAGCCGTATCCGGCTGGTTTCGCCGGACTCTGGGCGATCCGACACCGCCGCAAGAGCTGGGTTGGCCGCACATTTCCGCAGGGCGATCGTGCCTCATCTGCGCTCCGACGGGCTCCGGCAAGACTCTGGCGGCTTTTCTGGCAGGTATTGACAGCCTTTTTCGGGCTAATCTGGAAGCTCGGAAAACGAAGGGCGTCCAGATTCTCTACATCTCCCCTCTGAAGGCGCTGAATTATGACATCGAGCGCAATTTGCGCGCTCCACTGGAGGGTGTGTCCGCGGAAGGTCGCCGGCTGGGCGTGGAAGGGCCGGACATTTCTGTCGGCGTTCGAACTGGGGACACTCCCTCCCGTGAGCGCCTGAAGATGGCGCGCCGTCCTCCTCAGATTCTCATCACGACTCCAGAATCACTGAACCTCATCCTCAGCTCGCGCGCCGCGTCTATACTGGCCGGTGTGCGGCAGGTTATCGTTGACGAAGTGCATTCGCTGGTCGCCAATAAGCGCGGCGCCTTCCTGAGCGTACTCCTGGAGAGCCTGGAAAGCATCGTCACCGCTTCTCCAGCGCGAACAGGCTTGTCAGCAACACAGCGCCCGCTGGAAGAAGTGGCAAGGTTTTTGGGTGGATACGACTCCTCAGGAAAGCCGCGCCCGGTTGAGATTGTGGACGCTTCCGAACTAAAGAAGCTGGATTTGACCGTAACTTCGGCTACTGCGGATCTTTACGCGATGCAGGCTGGTGAGTTGTGGCCGCAGCTTGAGGAGAAAATCCTCTCCGACATCCAATCTCATCGCTCCACGCTCGTTTTCGCCAACAATCGCCGAACTGTGGAGCGGTTGACTCTGGACCTGAACTCACGCGCGCAGAGTCATCTGGTGGAGCCGCATCACGGCTCAATTTCTCCCACCCGCCGAAAAGAGACAGAAGAACGGCTCAAAAACGGAGACCTGCGCGGTGTGGTCGCAACGAGCACGCTGGAGCTCGGCATTGATATGGGAGCGATAGACCTGGTATGCCAGATACAGTCTCCAAAAACCGTTGCCGGCGCTCTTCAAAGGGTAGGGAGGGCGGGTCACCTCTACGGGGAGACTTCGCGCGGCAAAATTTACGCAACCTCTGTCACAGATCTTCTGGAGTCTGCGGTCATCTCGCGCAGCATGCGCTTTGGGAGAGTGGAGGCGACGCGCGCCGTAAGCTGTCCGCTCGATGTTCTGGCGCAGCAGATTGTAGCTATGTGCGTCCACGGCCCAATTGAGATCAGCCGCGTGCTCGCGACAGTGCGGCGCAGCGCGTGCTTTGCAGACCTGTCAGAGCAGGCTTTCTGGCGAACGGTTGAGATGGTATCCGGCCGGCTGGGAAAAGATTTTGCTCCCCGCGTCTCTCTGGATCGCGTCAACTCTCAGCTTTTACCACTCCCGGGGACGCTGCGCGCTGTGATAGGCGGCAGCGTTATCCCAGACACCGGGCAGTTTCCTGTCTATCTGTCCGGGACACGGTTGTCGATAGGCGAACTGGACGAAGAGTTCGTTTTCGAAGCGCGCGAGGGAGAGGCTTTCCGGCTTGGAACCAGCCTCTGGCGCATTGAGAAGATTGAAGCCGATCGCATCTTTGTTCACCCAACTTCTGGTGTGTCGGCAAAGACGCCTTTCTGGCGAGGTGAGATGCGCTGGCGAGACAGTGAACTAGGACAGGATATCGGTACATTCTTGAACAAAGTTGATCAGATAACAGCTCCGCCTGATCTGGTCAGGTTCATAACAACAGAAACAGCCTGCGATGAGACTGCCGCAAACAACCTTGCCGAGATGATTCGACGTCAAAAGGCGCACGGGGCTTTGCCAACTGACCGCAGGATCGTTGTCGAGCATTTTCACGATCAGCTTGGCGAAGGCCGTCTGGCCGTGATTACACCTTTCGGCGGTCGCATCCACCAGACGCTGCGCATTGCTCTGACAGAGCTTGTGCGCGATGAGATGTCCGCAATGCCAGAGTCGTGTGCCACAGATGATGGGGTGCTTGTGCGTCTGCCGCGGGACGCGCCACACCCGGCAGCGCTGGTTCGCAGATTGACGCCTGAGCGCTTCCGAGCGCTTCTGGATCGAGGTATAGTCCAGAGTCCGCTGTTCGGGCTGCTCTTCCGGCAGAACGCAGCCAGAGCCATGCTGTTGCCCGGCGCCCGGCCAGGTAAGCGCAATCCGCTGTGGCTGCAAAGACTGAAATCCAAAGACGTTCTTCAGGCGGCACGGAGTGTCCCGGATTTTCCCATCGTTATCGAGACGATGCGAGAGTGCCGGTCGGACTACCTTGATGAAAATGCCACGGCTCAACTCCTGCGTCAGGTGCAGACGGGTGACGTCGAATTGGCCGTCAGCTCCTCCCCCCTGCCATCGCCATTCGCCGCAGCGCTGGAGTTTGGCTTCAACAGTGAGTTTATGTATGTGTGGGATCGCCCGGTTGGCAGAGCAGCCGAGGTAGCCGAGCCGTCCGAGATTGGCATGGCCGCTCTCATCAGCTCATCAGAGCGCGCGATCAGTCCCGAAGCGCTACGCAGGCTTTCCGAAGATGCTTCGCCCGCGGGTTCTTTCGGAAAGGCTCGCACAGCGCCGGAGTTGGCTGAAGTTCTGCGAAGCGCAGGCGATCTCTCGACTGCGGAGATGGCTGAGTGTTCGGAAAACGGGACGACAGCTCTTCTGGATGAGTTGCTGCGGGGAGGAGTGCTGCGGGAGATAAGCGTGGGCGCAGAGAAGCGCTGGGTTCTGTCGGAGGAGGCGTCGCAGTGGCGTAAGGCGTTGAGCTCTCCGGCGGAAAACGAACCCTTCTGGCGGGAAAAGGCGGCGGACTATCTGCGCAACAGGCCTGGCTGCCATCCCGAAGATTTCGCGGAGCGTTACGGCCTTGACTCAGGGATGGGTCACAGAGCGTTTCAGGAGATGGAGGGCGCTGGCGCGGCTGTAAATCTCGGGTTTGGCTGGTTGCGCAGCGATGAGCTTGAGGCGGCGCGGCGCATCACGCTTGCGATGCGCAGGCAGGAGGCGCACCCTGTCAGCCTGGCACGTTATCAGCAGTTTCTCTTTGAGTGGCAGCGTCTTTCCACAAGCTGCCGGCTGGAAGGGCAGGATGGACTGCTGGAGTTGCTCGAGATGTTCACTGGCTTCGCGGCGCCTGCACAGGTCTGGGAAGCTGAGATATTTGCGCGGCGTCTGAAAATGTACAGCTCTGCGTGGCTGGATGGCGTTCTGGCTGGGGGGCAGACTGTATGGCGCGGAGTCCCTGACACCGGAAGACCATCTCATCTCTTCTTTGCTCCGCGCGCTCTCTCCCACTCGCTCCCTCTGCCTGAAAGCTCGCCACCGGCGGATAAACTGGCTCGACGAGTTGTGGAGGCTCTGCAAACAAGAGGCGCGAGTTTTCTTGTTGATCTTGGCCTGGCGCTCTCAGAAGACACGCGCAGGATTGAAAAAACGCTCTACGACCTCAGTTGGAGTGGACACGTCCGGCAGGATGGGTTTGGTCCGATTCGCGCAGGCAGTCCCATCGGCTCGGCACAGGAGGCTGCCGCGAAGAGCCACGGGTCTGCACACCAGAGGTTGCGCCAGCTCAAGCGGTACAGACCCAAAATCACCCCGCAGAGTCTTGGGCGCTGGGAGCTGACGAACGGAAATGCGATACTGGATGAGGAGACTCTGGAGTTGGCGGCACGGATTCTGCTGGACCGCTACGGAGTTCTCACGCGCGACATCGCGCGCTCGGGCGGCTTTGAGATTCCGTGGGGGTCATTGTACCGGGTTCTGGAGCGCATGGAACTCTCGGGAGAGATTGAGCGAGGGTGGTATATCCGGGATATGGGAGGAGCTCAGTTTGCGCTTCCAGAAGCAGCGCAGACTCTCAGGCAGCCCGGTCCGGATTCCAGGGAAGCGATACTTGTTCACACGTGTGATCCGGCGCTCGTGGGATCGGCGGGCTGGGTCAGACGCGTTGGCAACTGGGTGGTGTTTGACTCAGGAGAGGCCGTATTGCTTGTCGAAGCCGGCGCCAGACGCCTTACGCCCCTTGCGTCTGACGCCAGAGCGCTCAGCGTGTTTCCACTTCTAAGACATCTGTTTGACAGCCCGTGGCCTCTTCGTCCGATTCGCCGCCTCACTGTAGATTTCTGGGGCGCTCGCCCCGTTATGGATTCCAGCGTGGAGATGGCTCTTCGTGACAGCGGCTTTGAAAGCACGCCCAGAGGCCTGGTCCTCAGCAACGTATAAAGCAGCCTGACTGAATAGCCGCTCTACCGAAGCGGCCAGTTGCTATCTGCCTCTTTTTTTCTCCATCACCGCTGTCCCGCAATCCGGGAAAGTCCTTCAATCCCCCGCGCAAGCTGCTCACGCACGCTCTGGTAGGCCACGGGATTTCTTTCATGGTCCGTTACGCTGCGAGTCAGCCGCTCTGCCGCCTCGCGCGCAGTGATCGCTTCCTTCAGTGCGGGTGAGGCGGCCTTATTTTGCCTGTTCTCTCCAATGAGCCGGTCCAGAAGAACGAGATATTCATAATCTTCCTCTCCGTCCCGCATAGCTTCCAGCCGCATGCTGGACATTGGCGTTCCGGGTTGAGGTCCGGGATACATGGAGAAGCCGTCTCCGGGGGCGTCAGGGAGAGGGCAGAAGTTCGGATCGCCACTCTCGGCGACGCGCCGTCGAGGTCCCGTTGAGCCCTGCGGCCATTTGTATTCGTAGCCTGCCCAGAAGTTCAGTCCCCAGTACAACAGTCCGTCGACGCCATACTTCCACGTCTGCCAGAACAGCGCCCTGTGCTGTGAAACACTCTGGAAGATGAAAAGGTTAGCGTACGGGTCTTTTGGAACGACACACACATACCACCAGTACTGGTCTTTTTCTTTGTGCATCTCGTCGCGCCATCCGGCATCAAAGGAAGGAGTCAAAGGGCAGGGGATTCTCAGGTATGGCCGGGCGCCTGTGGACGGTGCGGTCAGGAGTAGATTCAATTCAGGCATCTGCTCACGCACCGCTTTGTACACGTTCAAAGAGTCGGGAGCGCTTGTTTCGTCGCGAAGCTGGACATAGTGAAGATCGAACCACCCCTTTTCACGGTAGTGCTCTTCCATGGTTTTGAGGCTCTGGATAACCCGTGCTACCTGACCGGCCGAAGAGACCGGGTTCTCCTTGTCTGCGAAGAAAGCGCCGTGATGATGCGATACTCCAAGGTGCACTGTGCTCGCTCCACCATCCACCATGCGCTGCATGTAGCGATCCCACTTGCTCCAGTCGGGATTCGGGTTGGGTAGCGCATACTGACCGGCTGCGTCTTTGGTTACGATATCCACAAGCTGAGCACACTGGCCTTCATACACATCCACCGGGCACAGGCGGTGGTCAAGCGCAAAATCTACCCATTTCAGATAGTCATCCAGATCAATCTCATCCTTGTGGTAAAACCGGTTGAGCTGATCCCGGAACAGCCAGAAGCTGGAGCGCAGGGAGATTTTCTTCGGGATGCAAAAGTTGCGGACAGTGACTTCAAGTGGCACGGAAACCTCGCCGCCATTGTCTGCCCGGACTGCTACCTTTCCGCGGTACACTCCCGGAGGCGTCTCCGCTGGCACGTGCAGCGACACCCAGACTGGCTGGTTTTCTCCTGGCTTCAGGTCGGGAATATCGCCTATCAGTAGAGGGTCAGGCCACAGCGCTTCATGCGCCTCGCCGCGAAAAATGCGCACGTACCCGACAGCGTTGGTCGTGAAGCTTGACGCCGGAATACGGCCTGATGCCCCTCGCAGGTCTTGCACGCGCACTTTCACTCGTCCCTGCGCCCCGTCAAGTGAGGTGAGGATAATCTGAAAAGCCTCGTGTTCGTTGCGCGCTGCGCTGATCTGCACGGGACGTCTGTCATTACCCAGCACCCGTCCCGCTGCCAGGTCTTTCAGACCCACCTTTTCCATGTTGGACGCCACCCGCACAATGCAGCCCAGATTTTTTCCGACACCGCCTCCCCTGCGCCATGCTTTGACAAGGTCGTTGGCCGCCTGGGCGGCGCTCTTTGCAGCCTCTCGTTCCTGCGGTTGGCCAAAATACGCGCCTGTAAGGCTCAGAAAGCGCTTAGCGCCCAGCGCTTCTTTTCGCGAATCCTCCAGTGCCGCTTGAATCACCTTTCTGGTAACCCTGGGTGAAGCATCCTCTGTGCCACTGAAATAAGCCGCGAGTTCGACAGGAATCGCGAGCCTGGCCTGTGGCCTCTCGCTCAACTCTTGCAGCCAGTTGCCGAGAAACTGCGTCTGATTTTCCTGCATGCGCTGCCGAAGCCCCCGGATGTCTAGCTCGGCGGACTGCGTCTTTGAGCCGATGTTCGTGTTCACGATGCGCGCGCGCAGCCACCTGTTTCTGCCTGTGTTGTGCAGAACCAACCCTATCCACAGCCGCCCATCCCAGCCTTTGGGCGCATATTTTTGAGGATCTATTGTCAGGCGCTGCGGTTTTTGAGAGGCTTCCAGCAGGTTGCCGCGCATGATGAACTTCCCGTTGCTTTCTGCGCCCCATGATGGAGGATGAGGATTTCGTGACCCCTGAATCAAGCCCATTCCGAAGAACGAGCGCTCCGGCCATCGGCCCCGGACGCCGTAGTCCAGCGAGATAGCGGCAATGGAGAAGATATCCTGAACCTGGTAGCCTCCACTTCCTCTCACTTCCAGCCTAATGGGCCCCCGCCAGCGGGTCTCAAATCCGGCGAAACTGAAGTCCCACTCTGACGAGGCGCTGGAATGGCACGCCAGCTCCAGGCGCTCCGGTGTCACTGCGGCGATACTGTCATCCTGCCAGCGTTCCGTGACGATACGCTCAACAGGCATAACCAGAGGTGAGGGCGGATCAGCAGAGTGAGCGGATTGTGAAAGGGCGAATGTCGCGACGAGCAGACAGAAAGCGATCGAAAGAAGCTGAAAGCGACGCATCTTTGAGTACCTCGCTCTTAGCTTCGCACTCGCACATCGCAAACCCTGCCGCCTGCGAGAATGTCAACTCCTCTGGAGCATTCCCCGTCCTGTAAAGACTGGACGAGCTTCGGCGTATTCTGCGCGGATGATCCAAAAGGCAGATCGGCTGATGAGGACAAATCAGCCGGGTTTTGTCGTGCGTAAGAAGCTCAGGACAAGGAGTACAGGGCCAACTGACTCCGCGAAGCGATCCTGGCTATCGCGGAGCTGAGCCGTCGCCCGAAATGACGGAACGCGCAGCTGTTAGCTGAGCTGTTCGGATCCTATCGTCTGTTTGCCCGCGCGCGTAGCCAGAGCGCGCTCCACACACGCAATCAGATGCCTGGTTTCAAACGGTTTAGTGAGGTAGTGACGCACACCCGCAGCCAGCGCGCGGTCTCTGGTGGACGCCTGTGTGTCGGCTGTCACCAGTACGACAGGAATCCCGATGGTGTCTTCTGAGCTGTCAAACTTGTCCATCACAGCCAAACCATCGCCGGCTGGCATATGTACATCCAGCACCGCTACATCCGGTTTTTCCTGTCGCGCGCGCATAACGGCCTGCACAGCGTCCACGGCCCAGACCACGTCATAGCCAGCCGCTTTCAGCCGCAGTGACATCGCTTTGAGGATATCCTCGTCGTCGTCAGCAATAAGAACTTTTGCCTTTGTCATCGTTGCCTCCAAAACCTACGCCGCAGCCCGCGGCCGCTGCCCTGCGTGGCCGTCTGGGTCTTCAAGAGTTATCTCGAAGCCAAACTCACGCAGACTGTCATCCGTGCAGTCCCGTATCACTTGCGCCAGCCGATCTCGCAGAGATAGTCCCTGGCTTCGGCGTCCCTGCGCCAGCACGTAAACGCATTCCGCAGCAGGTACCGTCACGAGCCTGTCGTCTTTCCTGAGCGCGCGTTTCAGAAGTTCTGCCGTGCGCTCCAGGTCTTCCCGCTGTGGCCTTCGGCCCCTGGCCGTGGTCTGCATCCTGACAGTCACCACAATCGGCGCTCGAGACGCGCTACCAGAGGCGTCGCTGCTCTGCAGCCACGCTCCCAACGAGAATATCGGCAGAGTGAACCAAAAGGTGGAGCCTTTTCCTGCCTCGCTGGTCACTCCCACTGCTCCACCGTGGGCTTCTACAATGGATTTCACAATGTTAAGTCCGAGCCCTGTCCCTTTGCGGCTTGGTCCGTCGGGGTCGGCCACCTGATAGAAGCGGTCAAAAATTCGAAAGAGATCGTGTTTTGCAATCCCACGCCCGGTGTCCTCGACGCTTACCCGGATTTCTGAGTTGCTCGCCTGCGCGCTGATACGAATATGGCCTTCGGCAGGCGTGAACTTGAGAGCGTTGGAGAGAAGGTTGGTTAGGACTTGCACAATCCTTGTGTCATCTCCAAGCGCCAGGGGCAGGTCTTGGGGAACTGTGACAGAAATGTCTGCCTGATTGGCGCTCTTCCAGGGTGTCTGATCCAGCGCCCTTTGAATCGTCCTGTTCATCTCCAGAGGTCCAAGCGCCAGATGCAACCCGTCCTGCTCCGCCTCCGACATAAGCAGCAGGTCCTGAATTATCGCGCTCAGATGGTCCACATTGGATATGATCGTGCGCTGGAAGTCCCGCTGGTCGTCTGTGACCGGGCCGGCTATTTCGTCAAGCGTCAGTGAAGCAAACTCGCGGATACTTGTCAGGGGTGTGCGCAGCTCGTGCGACACATTTGCCAGAAAACGGCTCTTCGCCTCCAGTTCCGCCTGGAGATCGCGCTGCTTGTCTCTCAGTCCCAGAAGTCGGCGCTCCACTGTCTCGCGAGCGTCTCCAGTCGCCAGATTCGCTGCGTCAAGCGCCGCTGCAACTCTATCCGCCAGGCGCTGCTGCTGATCGCTCCACACGTTGACAGACCCATCCGGCAGACCTGATGGGATGGGTGAGGACTCGGAGTCATGCAAGACGAATACTGCCGCATTGCTCTCCTGCAACGCGTTCAACAGAGGAGGACAGGCCGCCTGGGCGTCGATCACGGCGGCAGTTGGGTTGTGAGACCTCAATCTCCGCAGCGCAGCAGACGGACTGGCAAAGCAGCGCACTGGGTTTTGGGTGTGTCCCAAGGTTTCACGCACGCTTCGGCGCAAAGATGCCTTGCCAACAACAATCAGCGCGACTCCCAAGAACCTGTTTCTCCCTGCAGTGTGATGGCCTTTCAGATTGAGGTGTGCTCTCGGCCTTCTGGTCACATGTCGGTAAAAAACCGGGCGAGTCTCAGGGAAGCGAACACGCGTAAGGACTCAACGGGAATAGGTTGGAGGGGTTACCTTGTTGTGTGCGTTATCACAGCTCAGGAGCGCGCTGTTGCGGCGTTGGGAAGAGAAGCCGGTACAAAAACAGCGGACACCGATGACTCAGCGTCCGCTTTCCATTCCCCTCTCCCTGCGTAACACTGCAAGCGTACCACCGAACCTCGGCCCTGTCACCTAGTAATTTTGCTAGTTCTCAGGGAGTATTGGCAGGTGACGGCTCTTAGGCAGACAAAAACCAGGGCTCTCTGTGCTCATTCGTCCCAGAATGCAACAGCCGCCTGAACAACAGGGCTGTGAATTTTGAGAACGTCTGAGCGGCGCAGGCCACGCTGCACTTCCAGGGTGATAGTCGGAATCTGAAGTTCTGCGCCCGCGTACGTGCCGAGCGACCCGGGGCACGGGTATCCGATGTCTTCTGTGACGGGATAGTCACATACCTGCGCCAGCCTCCGTCCCCACTCAAGGGCCGGGCCGTTGATATTGACCTGATAACGCCGCATGGAGTGGATGGACAGGATTGCAGCTGGCTGAAAGCGCTCAATGGTCGCAAGCAGCGCGCGTGTCTCAGGCTCACTCGATGGCGCAGGCCCCGGATTGTTTCCTTTGTGCCTGTAGGATGCAGTCCAGTCCCGTGTCGGCAGGTTACGATTGAGGTCCACTCCGGATGCGTTCCAGCGCGTGCGGGCGCGCCTTCCGTCCGGATTCGCGCAGACGACTGCCGCGACGCCGGTACTCCGAAACAAATAGTCGTCCGCCCACTCTCTCATGGCGCTATCCAGCAGCCAGACACCTTCAGGTTCATCCCCGTGCACACTGCCCAGCAGAAGCACCCAGCGCCTGACAGGGCCTGCCCTGGGACTAAGCGTCTGCAATTCAATCGGGCGACCCTGAACGGTGTAACCAACAGCCGAAGACTCCACTTGTGGCGGTACGCGTGGTTTATCTGCGGTAGAAGGAGTCTGTGTGGTGGGCGCTTTCAGCAAGTTCAGCCCGCAATCAACTCACACAGTGTCAGCGCAAAGCCCAGTATCAGCCATCGCCTTGAGGCGACGCACAGTGAAATAGCAGTCCTTGGATTATTCCCTTCGTCGGGGTGAGGTGACATGACGTTGTCTCCTGTTTACACGGTTTGGAGTGGACTTGAAGGCTGCGAGGCTACTCGATAGATCTCTCGAGTCCGGAGTTGAGCAAGTGATGTTCGCCCGGCGCAGGCTTCAACAACTATTTAGCCGAATGAGCGCTCTTCTCCTCTGTTGCGGACATCTCTGTCCTGACGTGAGCGCGAGCAGTATGATTATTGGCCGGGTAGAGACTGCTCCACATCCGCTGGAGATCTGGGTCGCAAGACGGTTTCAACGGTATCGAGCTTCGACATAGCTAACTCCACTATACCCGTGAGTGTCACGAATGTTCCCTGCTCCGGAATGCTTCCTGCGGAAGACCTATCCACTTTGACTGAGCCACTTCCGTCGGACAGGCAGAGGAATCCATCACCTGTGCTCTGAACAGTGCCGGCCACGCGCATCAACAGGCCGACTGTTCCAAAGCTGTGATCGCTGACGTCCGGGTCCGTATTGGGTCCAAGGCTGGAAACTCTTGTAGTAAGTGGCTGCAGGGGGAGGTTCAGCTCCTCACTCACAACTACCGCACTTGCCAGGAAGCGTTCTCCAGTCGGCTTCGTGGACAGCGCTCCCTGTACCGTCACGGTGCTGCCGGTCAGAAACGGTACGGCCGATTCCGCGCGGATGCCAGAGCTCCTGTCAACCATCTCCACGTAATTTGCGCCGGCTTCGTCAGTATTGGCCGTGACTACCGCTCCTTCCAGAATCACGCCCGTTCCTTCCGGCATTGTCTTGAGTTCTCCAATTTTCGACACGTGAGCCGCTCTGGTCAGAGTGACATTGTCGAACGCAATCCACGTGCCTGCGAAGCTGGCTCCGGCTCCTCGCCCGTCCAGGAACAGTGTCACCGGACCGGGATTGTCGATCGCAAATGTAAGTTCTGCGTTTCTCCATCGAAAGCCAGTCTCGTAGCTGCCAGTTGAAAAGTTGAACTGATTTGGATTGTTGCCACCTGTTGTGTCAACCCTTATCGACAGCGTCGTTTTGGGTGGCTTTGAGTCCTCCCCAGCGTAGTAAAAAAAAAGCTTGCGGCTGGATGCTGCCTGTGTGCAGGCGCGGACCGTGTAGATGCCCCTGTCCAGAAATAGTGTCTGGAAGATCCCTCCATTCTTATCCACACCGTTTGCTACAGCCTGCCAGTTATGAGCCCCGCTGCAGGGAACAATGCCAAAGCCTCCCGGCTCAACGCTTCCAGAGCCGTACTGGGTCCATCCAGTGATACCCTGCTCGAAGTCACCGTTCAACAGCGTTGAGGCTGGCTGTCCAACTGCGGGAATCTGTCTCTCCAGCTTGACATCGTCAAACCCAGTCCAGTGCCCCAGATACTGATCTGACTGTTGTGCGGTTAGAAAGATTGTGACGTAACCTGCCTGCTGCACTGTGAAGTTCAAAGCATAGCGCTTCCAGAACAACCCGTCGCTCAGTTCGTCTATGGAAAACTGGTAGACAGTGGAGTCAATGCCGCCGTTCAAGTCGATGCGGATGTTGGCGTTAGAGTGTCCGGATTTGTAGTCGTCCGGATTCACATAGCCGGCTTGGTAGTTGGAAAAGTCTGTCGTCTCTGCCTGGACACAGGCAGAGACAGTATAGGAACCGGGAGTGAGGTATACGCGCTGGAAGATGCTGGCATCGCTACTCCAGCCGGTAACGTTTAGGCCCCAGAAGAAGTCTCCGTGGCACGCCGTCATCCCCCGGTTGTCCTGGCTGACAGTCGCATAGAAAGAGCCAGTCGGAAACCACCCCTGCAGATTACCTGTCTCGAAATCTCCGTTTATGAGTTGAGCGCTGACTGAGGAACCACCCAGAACACACAACACCAGGGCTATGCAGAGATACTTCGTCAGTTCTATTTGTGCTTGGGCACGCCACACAGCAACAAAACTCTCAATCTCTCCGGATAGGCGCCGTTACACTGAGCCGTTTCGCTCCACCACTGATACCGCCCTGTTGTACGCAGTCCCAGACGCTCTGTAATTGAAGAGCGTCGCTGAATCTCTGGCGTTATGCCAGATCTCTGAGATGACTGTGATAGTGCGGGCTATGCCGATTCATTCCACGTTATTTGCGCGACTGTGGCATCCGCAGTACAGGACAGGCGCCTCGTCGAACGCTTGCTTCCAAAAAACCGAGCAACGGTTTCAATCCGCCAGAACGGTTGATCTATCCCGCGCGCGAGCTTTACTCAGACTCTGGGCAAGCCTATCCAGGCTTAAGACAAGTGCGGAGATACCCGCAAACGCTAGACGCTCGCCAGCTTGCGGAAGGCTGTGCGCAGGTCCTCTTGCTCACCCCGCACAACTTCTGCGATGTAGCGATCGTCGAAGAACTCTGCGTGCTTGGCCATAGCAGCGGAAAGATGCGCGCCAAGCTCAATGTCCATGCGTACATTGCGGACAATGCGCTTGAGTTGGGGATCCTGCTGCTCGTGCTCAATCTGAAAAAGCGACCAAACAAGGCTCTGGCCGCTTTCAATAAGCTCCGCGAACCGTTGCGAAAACATCTGGACGAGATTTGTGGACTCGCCTCCGACTCCGTTGTCGTTGACCATTCAATGGCTCCTCTACTACCTGCACTCTCAATGCAGGACTATCTATCAGAGTGTCCGGCAGGCTAGTTTTGTTCCTCATTTATGCAGAATTTAACAAAGTGCTGGATCGCCCGTTTGCTCTGATCCTGACCTGGCGTGCCGCTGGATGTGAGATCGCATCTTTCCAGCTAACTCCTGCTGAGTTCACTCTCACGCGAACATGTTTGTCCGACAGCCTCGATGATCGCCAGACACGCTTATCGCTGCAATTCTGTGTTTCTTTTATATCCGCGCAGTCGCCGGCGATAAACCCGAACGCTTTAGACAACGGTGGTGTCTGTTGATTCTCCCGGAGGCGCGATCTCCGGGATTGTGCTGCTTGCTCCGAATGGGTAAAAACCTCCCGTACCAGGACGCATCAGAGGAGACGCGATATGAAAAGGGTAGAGCAAAAGCTGGACTCCGAAGTTCGGGAGGTCACGCTTGGGCAGAGTGTTTATCGCATTCAAGTTGTTCAGCAAAATGACGATCTGAATGAGGCGGCGTATCAGCGGGCGGACTACTTCCGGCGCTCAGGAGACGAATGGATGCTGGTTGGAAGCACGCGCCTCGCCAGCAACCTCAGTGAACTTGCGCTGGACCAAGCCGAAGAGATCCTCCGGAAGGATCCGAATCTACAACTGACACGAGATCAGTTGGTATAGCGAGCGAGCTTCTGAAGCTGAACGCACGCCCGTGCGCCCAGAGGAACGTTTCTGTGGCCGGTTTCGTCTGAACATCGTCAGTCAGTATTCAGTTTTTACGCGTCCAGCGCGCTTGAAGAAGCGTTGGCTGGTGAGCTGTACCGTTACTTTGTGCGGAGTGTCAACCAGAGCTACAGCACTAAAGTACTGGCACGGCATAGGCCGAATTAGTGATTTGCGATTCGTCCTGTGTAGTGGTAACATAAGTATCGAAGAAAGCTTCCCACCCTCCTTTCTTCCAAAAAGAGAATAGCGAAGTCGATGGCCAGTCCTACGGGCTGGCCTTTCTTATTTCTCTGCCAAGAGCTCGCAAGAGATATCTCCCGCATGCTTCTTGTCCTCTCGCACGCGGAGCCACAAGTCTCACTTCTGAGTCTGTTTTCTGAGGTCGGGACGTTGACGCGCAGGGGGCTTTCTCCTACAATGCCGGGGGGCCGCAGACGCTCCGTCCTGCGTGCCGCTTAAAAACATCCAGCAAAGGATCCATCCATGTACGAGCCCAGGAAAGAAGACAAATTCAGTTTTGGTCTGTGGACCGTCGCCAACCGCGGGCGCGATCCCTTCGGGGAAGCCACCCGGCCTACTATGTCTCCGACACATATCGTCAAGAAGCTCGCTGAGATTGGCGCCTGGGGCGTCAATTTGCACGATAACGATCTGATTCCCATCGACGCCAGCGCCTCAGAGCGTGATCGCATCATCTCAGACTTCAAGAAAGCTCTTGCGGACAACGGGCTTGCAGTCGGGATGGCCACTACCAACCTTTTTTATGACCCTGTCTTCAAGGACGGCGCTTTTACAGCCAACGACGGCCGCGTCCGCAGCTACGCCATTCAAAAGGTAATGAACGCCATCGATGTAGGCGCTGAGCTCGGGGCGCCAATCTTCGTTTTCTGGGGAGGTCGCGAAGGTACGGAAGTTGACTTCTCAAAGGATCACGCTGAGTCAGTAAAACGCACCCGCGAGGCCATAAACTTCCTGTGCAACTACGTCAAAGACCAGGGTTACAACATAAAATTCAGCCTGGAAGCCAAGCCCAACGAGCCGCGCGGAGACATCTACTTCTCCACGTCAGGCGCGATGCTCGGTTTCATCGCTACGCTTCAGTATCCCGAGATGGTGGGAGTGAATCCAGAAGTCGCGCATGAATTGATGGCCAATCTTAACGTTGCGCACGTTGTCGGACAGTGCCTGGATGCCGATAAGCTCTTCATTATCCATCTGAACGGGCAGAAGTACGCTCGTTATGATCAGGATTTGCGCTTTGGCAGTGAGGACTTGAACGGGGCCTTTTCGCTGGTGCATATGTTGGAAACGCACAACTTCCAGGGCAGTCTCGAGTTTGATGCCCACGCCTATCGCACAGAGGATGAAGAGGGTGTGTGGGATTTTGCGCGCGGCTGTATGCGAAACTATCTCATTCTTCGTGAAAAATCCCGACAGTTCCAGCAGGACGCTGAAGCGCAGGATATCCTCAAGTCCAACGACATCAAGTGCGATTCATGGAACGCTGTGGCGTCCGGCTATTCCAGGGATACAGCCGAGAAGATCAAGAACTCGGACTATCCGAAGCAGGAGATGTCTGAGCGTGGCCTGCGCTATGAGCGTCTCGATCAGATCGTAGGTGAGATTCTCATGGGCGTCCGCTAGCCAGGCCCGGATACACATTCTCTCCGGACGTTTTGTCTGGCCGGTCTTCAGTCTCCGAGATGGATCGGGCCGGCCAGATACTCAGGCACTGTAACAAAGCTGGCCGTATACCTCCGAAAACGTCTGAAGGTGGCGTCGCCACTGTTGGGGAGAACCCGGGGATCATTACTGGTCACTTCAACGCGATAGTCACCGGATGGAACGCTCAGGATGCCATCCTGTCCGCGAACGCACTGCGTAGAATAGTTTCGCCCGAACTCATCACGCAGTGTCAGCGTCATAATATCGTCACTGTTGTTCCTGACGATGACGGTGGGTGTTTCCACCCGGCTCAGGCTCTCGCTAAACATCGCGCTGTGCGGCGGTGCTAAGCCAGGCGACTCCGTTGTGCTGGCGACTGGCGGAGGGATAGGAGGAGTCTGGACGGGCTCGGAAGAAAGCATGACCTGCGTTGTACTGGCTCGGTTTTTGAGATCGGAGCCTGCCGCGGTGAAGATGCCGGGATTGTGAGTAAAAGCAAGCGTGCGAATAGTCGCCAGTGTCAGGACGACTCCTGCGGCGATGAGGGTGGTATAGCTTGCTGGCGTCTTTGTGGGCGTGGCGCAGCGCGTGCACTTCCAGCTTAGCAGCGGCAGCCGCTCTCCACAATCGGCGCAGGTTGTCATTCGAGTATAGACAGACATATCGGATAGTCCAGGCTGATGGCCGCGTTCGCAAGGCAGCCTACAGTCTATTGTAAGCCCTTTGGCGTTGCGCGGACAAGCTATAATGAACCGGCCCGGGCGAATGTTGCGTATTCATCTAGTAGTAGAAACGCCTGGATGCGGCGTTTGTTGCGGAGTCGGCGTTAGTGATTGTGTTCGGCTGGATTGGTGTGGGCCATAGCCGCAGGCGTGCCGCTCACGAAGGAGTCTGACTTTCATTGAGGTTTTCACGCGTATTCATTTTTGTTGCAGCGGTCGCGCTATGCTCCAGTGTTGGCGCGCAGGCCGCTGTCAGCTTTCTGTGGCCCAGGAATGGCTCTGTCGTCAGAGAGAGCGTTAACGTCGCCATCGATGCAAGAGGCGTGCCGGACGGCGCTTATGTAACGTTTTATCTGAATGACCATTTTATGAGCGCGGTCGGCGTGTCTTCGACAATCTCTGGTGGACGTAAGGCTTATACCTGGGTGTGGGACACACGCAATCCCGTTAATCTTGGGCAGCCCAATGATCAACCCAAACGCCCCATTGACGGTCTCTACACGCTGAAAGCGCGTGTCGTCGAATCCTCGGGTGGATCACACCTCATTGGTGAGTCCATGGTCAATGTTCGGCTTGCGAACAAAGTAACCAGCGTCTCCGCCGAGAGTCCAATCTCATTGACGTACTCCTACACACTGGGACAGACGCGCAAGTACGCAGTCCGGGTTGGTGTGACACTGCGCGAAGTCGGAGGCGCAGAAGTTGACAGCGGCAGAGAGCTGCAGACAGTCTCCTACACCGGGTTGGCGAGCGTAGAGGATGTGCAGTCGCCAGGACTGGCCGTAATGCGCTATCACCCGTCAAACACCAGCTTCAAGCTGCTGGGCGAGTCTCTGGGAAAGCTGCCAAGTTTCGAAGCGGGATCGCTCTATGAGCTTGTTGACGCCTTTGGCCGGGTGCGCGAACGGGATTTGTTCAGCACTGCCGGAGTCTATACAGACCCGACCTTTGGAGTGGACTACCGCACGCCACTGCCTCACACGCCTGTCAGAGCGGGTGACCGGTGGACGGCGCCCCTTGAGGTATCCATGCCAGCTCTGGGAGATGCCAAAGTCGATGCCACGCTGACTTTTGACAGCCTGGAGTGGGCAGGTGGAAGGGAGACTGCAAAGATAGACACGGTCATCAAAGGCTCCGCGCAGGCCAGCGTCGCCGGTCTTCTTGAGCGTGCGCGCCAACAGATGGATGCGCAGGCGGCTGCCGCCCAGAGTACGGGTCAAACGCCTACCGAAGAGTCCGCTTTTGGGCCTGCGCCGGTGTTTGGTTCAGGGCTTGGCGGCCCTTCCCTTGGCGCTGCTGGCGGTAGCCAGGGAACTGCTCCGGCGTCTGTCAGTGGAAGTGGTTCTGATTGGTTTGCGTACCGCTCCGGAGTGCTTATCCGGCGCGAGTTGAATGCTGACCTGGAGATGACGGTGGATTCGGGTTCGCTTGATTCGTTGCTCCAGGGACTTGGCATTGCCAACCCGCAGGACCAGAGCGCAGCTTCGGCAAATGCCACTGGAAAGCCCAATACAGGAGCGTACGAGCAACCCGAAGAGTACATGCAGGACCTTTCGAGCGCTCTCGGCCGGGCTTTTGGTAGAACTCGATCATCTACTGGGCCTGCGGAGGCAGGAATCAAGATCAAGCTGCGGGTTTCTATTTCGGCCAGGTTGCTGAGCTAATCGCTTTTGGCAAAGTCTGCACGGAAGAACTCAGAGAAGGAGCTCGAGCTTCTTGAGCATCTTGCCGAGTTACGCACACGCCTGCTGCGATGCCTGCTCTACGTTACTCTTGGCGCCATCATTGCGTTCTTCTACTTTGACCCGCTCTATGATTTCCTGCTGAAACCCGCGATGGTTGTGCTGCATCAGCTCCACACGCGCATGCTGATGACATCGTTTCTACAGGGATTCACGCTGACCGTTCAGGTGAGCGTGGTTGGCGGGCTGGTTCTGGCGGCGCCCTTTGTCACCGCGGAGCTATGGTTCTTCATTTTGCCCGCGCTCAACAAACAGGAGCGCAAGGCTGTTCTGTTTGTTGGTCCCTTGAGTGTAGTGCTGTTCGCGCTCGGTGTGTTTCTGTGCTATGTCGGAATGCCGCGGGCGTTCGCCTGGTTTGCGCTGTATATTCCGCCAGGGACTACGCTCCAGCCTGAGGTCGGGCGCACTCTCATTTTCACAGTGCAGATGTATCTGGCGTTCGGGCTTATGTTTGAGATGCCCGTCCTGCTGATGTTTCTCGGCGCAGTCGGAATTGTCAACTCGCGGATGATGCTGCGTCTGTGGCGGGAGGCGACGGTCGCCATTGCCTTCATTGCCGCTGTAGTCACCCCGTCAAACGACGCCTTGACGATGATGATGATGGCTGTCCCGATGGTTGGCCTCTACTTCCTGAGCATCGGTCTCGTGAAGATGGTTGAGAAGTAGCAGACTCTGAAGCGAGCGCTTCTCGCTTGACACAAACGTCTGTTCGTCCTCACAATGCTTGGGAGCGCTTTCGACAGCGCAACCAGCTATGAACCCTTTCCTCTTTCTTGACAACCTGCGCATGCAGCCCGATTACAAGGGGCAGATTGTACATGTTCAGGACATCCCGCCGAAGTCCGCCCGCTGCCGCGAACCAGAGAAGCCGCTGCATGACTTTCTTGCAGAGCGCCTTGGGCAGATGGGGGTGGACCATCTGTACACGCACCAGGCTCTGGCCATTGACGCTGTACGCCGACGCAGGAGTGTGGTTATTGTGACTGGTACGGCGAGCGGTAAGACAATGTGCTACAACCTGCCGGTACTGGAGCGCATGCTGCAAAACCACTCCGCTACGGCGCTATATCTGTTCCCGACGAAAGCTCTTGCGCAGGATCAGCTTTCAAAGCTTGGGATGTTCGGCCTTCCGCCGCGCGTCGTCTGTGGAACTTACGATGGCGACACCCCTCAACAGGACCGGGCCTACCTACGAAATCGAGCGCGAATCATTCTGAGCAATGTTGATATGCTCCACCGGGGAATTCTTCCGCGTCACACGATGTGGGCGCGCTTTCTGCGTCGGCTCGAGTACGTCGTAATAGATGAGATTCACACCTATCGAGGAGTCTTTGGCTCAAACGTCGGCTGTGTTCTGCGCCGCCTGCGCCGTTTGTGCCGTCACTATGGATCTGATCCGGTCTTTATCTTCTGCAGCGCTACAATCGCCAACCCTTCGGAGTTAGCCCGCAATCTCAGCGGAGTGGAGGCCACCGTGATTGACGATGACGGTGCGCCTTCCGGTCCGCGTAAGTTCGTCTTCTGGAACCCTCCTGTGATCGGAAATGACGGAGTCCGGCGCAGCGCGCACACAGAAGCCACGCATCTGTTTTCTGATCTGGTTGAGCAGGGCATCCGCAATATCACCTTCACCAAAGCCCGCAAGAGCGCCGAGTTGATCCTGCGCTATGCCCGCGAGTACCTGAGTACGCACAGTCCTGAGCTCGTTGACCGGATCATGTCCTACCGTGCGGGTTACAAAGCCAGCCAGCGCCGCGACATTGAATCGCGACTGTTTGACGGGCGGCTGCTCGGCGTCGTGGCGACGGATGCGCTGGAGCTGGGTGTGGATATCGGCGATCTGGACGCGTCCGTATTGACAGGCTATCCAGGCACCATTTCCAGCGCCTGGCAGCAGGCGGGGAGGGCGGGGCGCAGGGATGACGAATCTATCAGCCTCATGGTCGGAATGTCGGATCCTCTCGACCAGTATCTTATGAATCATCCCGAGTACTTCTTTCGAAAAGGCCAGGAATGCGTCCTCATTAACCCTTCAAATCCTTACATTCTTTCCCATCACCTCGCTTGCGCCGCCTACGAGCTCCCTCTTCCAGCAGAAGACCTTGCGGAATTTGGCGAAGATGCCAGTCAGCTTGCGTGGGAGATGGCGGCGGAGGACATGCTGGGCTATCGGGATGGGCGGTTCTACTGGCTACCGGAGGAGTACCCGGCCAGCCGAGTGAACATTCGCTCCTCTTCGACCGAGACGTACCGCATCAGCACGGAAGACGGCGCGGAAGTCGGGCAGATAGAGGCCTCCCGTGCTTTTGAAGAAGTGCACGAAGGCGCAATCTATTTGCACGCCGGTGAGACCTATCGTGTCAAGAAGCTGGACACCATTGCCCGGGAAGCGGTGGTGGAGCGAGGGGAGTATGGCTATTACACGCGCACAGCAGACGAAACCAATCTCAGGATCGTGCGCACGGATGAGTCGTATCCGCTGGGGCAGGCGACAAGCTATCTTGGGCGCGTAGAAGTCTCCAATCGAGTTGTCGCCTATCGGCGCATTGAGCTTTTCACAGACGCCATCACGGGGTTCGATCCACTGGACTTGCCAGAGCTGAAGTACCAGACCGAAGGAGTCTGGTGGACGCTGCCGCACTCACTCGTTCGCCGCTTGGAGCAGGATGACGGCTACGAGTTGATGGGCTCAATTCACGCTATCGAGCATGCCGCTATCAGTCTTGTTCCGCTGCTGGCTTCCTGCGACCGATGGGACGTTGGCGGCATTTCGCATCAGTATCATCTGGACACCGGAGGCCTTGCGACAATTTTCCTTTACGACGCCCATCCCGGAGGGGTCGGTATAGCGACCCAGTGCTACACGCGCTTGAAGGAGCTGTTGGCGGACACCACGGACCTGTTGCTCTCGTGTCCATGTGAGAACGGCTGCCCGTCCTGTATCCACTCCCCTAAATGTGGAAACAACAACTCACCGCTGGACAAAGCTGGCGCCCTACGCCTCCTCAGCCTGCTTCTTGGCGGCGATTCGGGTCAGTCATAAGGCATTCCCCCCTGCGCCTTTCAGTTGCGTTACGCTGACGTCGGCCGGGACAGCTCTATCCAGTACAGGCAGGTCCTGCGCCCGCTCAGCAGGGACTCATCATACCCTTCCAGAACGCCACCGTTGGCTTCAATTATCTTTGCGGATGCGAGGTTGGCCTCGTTGCAGGTCACAAGCACTTTCTCAATCCCGCGCTCTCCAGCCTTCTCCAGAGCAAGCGCCAGGATGCGCTTGCCGTACCCTTTCTGCCGTTCAGAAGGCCGGATTGTGTAGCCAATGTGTCCGCCAAATCGCCGAAGCGCCTCTGTCAGCCTGTGTCTCAAACGACACTCTCCGAGGAGCCTTCCATCGCTTCGAACAAGCCAGAAAGTGCTTTGCGGAACAAAGCCAGGCGGTAGCTCCTCGCCGCGCTCCTGTTTCCCGAGGCTCTCCAGCAACGAAGAGAAGTCTAGTGAGGCCGGAGTTAGCGCGTAGTTGGGATCGCTGGTTGTGGCCTCGGCTACCATAGCGCGATATTCTTGTTCCCACTCCGTCGCCGGTGATACCAGACACAGTTTGTCCTCTTTCATGGGGTCATCTCTCACGCCGCGGCTCTTTCATTGTTCGTGAAGACCAGACGTCCACTTCCACTTCACCTTCTCTGTGCTCAGTTTACTCACGGCTGCGCTTGAAGAACCCTTTTCCCGGGAACATTGCAGTTTTCCAATCGTATGTGCCAAATATGGAAGCTGAGAGCCAGCTCCGGATGCCGGGATCCTCTGGAGGCGACACGGGTCCGTACAGCTTACCCCCTGCTGGCCGGTGATTGAGGCTTGGAGGATTGGGATAGGTAACTTCGTTTCAAGATTTGCGGTTGCGCTTTGCGCGTTGTGTGTTTTTGCCAGTGGTGTGTCCGCTCAGGACACCGAGTCTCCTCAGATTACCTCTGTCGCAGTGGCGCCAACGCTCGTTGCAGAAGGCGACAGCGTCCGGGTGACAGTGAGCGCGACGGACAATGTCGGTGTCTCGTCAGTCACAGCCAACGGCGTCAGTCTTTCAAACACATCTGGCAGCGCCTGGGAAGGCGATGTGATTGCAGACGGCGTCATCGGGAGCCATCAGGTCAACGTCGTAGCCAGTGACGCGGCCGGAAACTCTTCTTCGGACGCCTCCAGAAGCTACCTAACGGCGCATGTGTATGGCATCCAGAGCAAAGCTGCGCTCGACAGTATTTTACGTAATACTCCCGCCACTTCTACAAATCTCTATCGGGTCTGGGGGAAAGCGCATGTCCTCTCAGAGAACAGCTTCAGCGTGGACGATGGCGGCAGCTACCCAGTGACTGTCAATGCGCCCGGACACGATGTCTGCAACGGAGACTTCGTCGTCGCCAGAGGCGTTCTGAATCCGGCCGCTGTCCCCGTCACCATCTCCGACGCGCACTACACGATCGAAGACCTTGCCCCGCGCACGCCCATCAACTTCGGCTCGAATCCAGCGATCGGAAAAGACATGATCGCGCCGCTGAGTGGACATCTGGTCAGCCCAGCGCCAGCCGGAAATCTACAGGTTCGCATAACTTCTGCTGATAGCAGCAAGCTTCTGGTATCCAACTCCGGCACGGAGGCCGGAAGGGAGTCAGTCACAGTTCAGGTGAATGCAGGATCAACAAGTGTGCCAGCCTTCTACATCCACGCGCTGACGGATAGTGGCGCCGGCGCCCTCATCGCCACCGCGCCCGGTTGTCAAGGGTCCACAATTACTGTCACCTTCCAGCCTTCCGGTTTCATCATTTCCTCTCCGAACGCCATTTCGACAACCAGCTTCTCTGGGGATACACCTGTTCAGGTTCGGCCGGTTCGTCTGAACCCTTCGACGCTGACGTATGCGGCGACTCAGGTCCTTCGCCCCGGCGTGAGCGCACAGGTTAGTGTCGTGAGCTCAGATAGTGGCGTCGGGACGATTATCGGCTCTCCAGTTATGATGCAGGCGGGCGATTACAGCCAAACCGTATCCTTCCAACCGGTATCTCCTGGGCAGACAACAGTGTCTATTGAGCCTGTTGCTGGCTTCACCACGCCTTCCAACTCTCAGAGCATTGAGGCGACTGTAACGGGGCCGAAGGTTAGCATCACCCAGGGCGTTGTTGTCGGAAAGGACCTTCAGACGGCGGCCAGTGTAGCTCTGCAGGTATCGCCGCCATCTCCTGTTGATATTCTGGTAACCAGCTCGGACCCTTCAAAAGTGAAGCTCTCCAAGACAGCTAATGACCCTGGCAGCGCCAGCGTAACTTTTGAAGGTGTGTCGAATACAGGCGCAAAGACGATCTATGTTGAGGGTCTGGAGATTGGGCAGAATATCACTTTGACTGCTACTGCCTCTGGGTACTCAAGTGCAGAGGGCGCTGTCGAAGTGCAGCCTTCCGGTTTCATCATTTCCTCTCCGAACGCCATTTCGACAACCAGCTTCTCCGGGGATA
>JADLDK010000055.1 GCA_020846715.1 Armatimonadota bacterium
CGTGAAGACGTGCTTTGGATGCTGAGGCAATGCCATCATCCTCAGCGGACGTAACCACTGCTGGGATTCAACTGCCGCAACCTCCGAACAGACCGCACCCTGGCTGCGGGAATTGAGTTCAGTGGAGGTCCAGGGACATGAAGAGTCTGTCATTCCCGCAGCATCAATATTTCCGTGCCTCCAGGTTAGGAAACCTGGAGGGATGAAAGGCGCACTTCGACTCCAGCGTTCCCATGACCATCGAGGCGTGGGTTTACCGGGAAGACGGCAACCGGTGTGAGACGATTGCCAGCCACCACTCCCAGGAGTCCTGGTGGTTCGGCTTTTGTTCGCGGACGAACCTCGGTCACTTCTGCCGAGCGCGCGAGCATTGCCACCTGACAGCCGTTGGACGCAAACTTGTGCGCCAGCGACGCTCCCAGACCTGGCCCCACGCCGGTTATCACTACTGTATCAGCCATTGATGCCTCCACAGGGATTATAGCCCCGCCGCAAGCCTCCTAATCTGCGACGAACCCATTCAGACCGTGATCCCGTTAGCAATCCCCTCAACATGGAATATCTCAGAAGCCTGCGCCGACTATTGTTTCTGTGGTTGTTTCTGACTATTCTGACGCCGCCCGGCGTGTTATAATGGCGTTACAGGTGTGCAGGCGTCTGTGAGTTCTCGCGCCACGACCAGAGTTTGCGAGAGGCTGCCTGGGGAGATGGCGCAGGACGGGAAAGAGCAGTCTTGAAACACAACGCGTTCGTTCTCATTGATCTGGCCGCCTCTGTGGCGGTAGTTGCAGGTATGGCTGCTGTCGTTGCTCCTGCGGTCAAGCGCGCAACCAGTGACCGGGAGGCTTCCACGTGCCAACGCAACATGCGCCAGCTCGGCATGGCCCTCAGCCTCTATATGGCAGACAATGCCGGCCACTTTCCAACCAACAAGCTGAGCCCGACTAATCCGAGGTCCAGCTTCCGTGTATTTCTTCCTACCACGCCACGGGCTCCCAACTACTCGCAACTCCCCTTTGTCGCGGGGCTGGACCCGTACGTCAAGAGAGGAGTGCCTGCTGAGCATTTTTCAACGGCCAAGAGCCCGACAGAAACCGTCTGGCGGTGCCCGAGCGTTGTTGACAACTACGGTCCTTCTGTAACTGGCAGTGTTCCCGGCTTCGGAGATTCCCGTATCACGTACGCGATTAACTTCCACGTTCTTCAAAAGACGCTTTCACAAATTCCTGAACCTGTAAAGACACCGGTGTTGTGGGAGATGGGCGTTGCGGATCAATCCGTTGCTCTGGCGTGGACGACAGAGACCCTCTATCCACCCCAGAACAAACCCAACAACATCTTTCACACCAATCCACACAGCACTCAGCGCTCGCGGGCCGAAACGAATCTTCACAGCGGCGCATCGCATTTTCTGATGGCAGACGGAAGTGTAAAGTCTGTCGCAGATAGTGTCGCCGATGACGACAATGTCTCAACGACTGCGGCGTACGGAAGCGCTCGCTGGGCGCTGTTGAATGATGCTGGCGACGTGCTGATGTGGATAACCCCCTAGGAGTCGGACGGTGAACAGGACGAAGCTTTCAACAGTAGCGTTGGCTGCCGCGGTAGTGGACTTCATTTGCGGAGCGCTATTCTGTGCGGTTACTCCCATATCTGCGGCCAACGTGCACTACGTCCGGGTAGATGGAGACGATGCCATGGACGGATCTAGCTGGGCGCTAGCCAGAAGAACTATTAGTGTGGTTACCTCGGTGGTTCAAGCCGGGGATACCATCCAGATCGCCGGTGGCGAATACGAGGGACCGGTAGGCGTGCCAACCGGCATCACGATCGTGGGAGGCTTCGATCCCGCAACCGGCGCACCCAACCCAGACCAAACAACGGTGTTGGAGCGTACAGATATATCAGGTCCGGTCATTGTTGCCGCCTCCGACGTCACTATCAGCGGAGTAACCATTTCCGGCGGGCTGACGGGCGTGGAGTGCAACTTGGCGCAGGGCGTCAGTATCGCCAACTGCCGGTTTGTAAACCAGCAGACATCGGGCGTGAACGCGACTGCAAGCGATGTTTCTGTCAACTCCAGCGTATTTGAGCAGTGTGGAACGGCAATCGCCTTCGCGCAGTGCACCGGCGCAATCAGCAACAATCAGATCCTCCTGACAGACTGGGACGGCGTCTCCCTCACTGATTCCGAAGACGTGACTGTGACCGGGAATACAATCCGCGGCTCGATGTACGCAGGGATCTACACAAATCGGGGCGTTCGCATCGAAGGTAACACGATCAGCGGGTGCTACGGGTACGGCATAGCTACGCCAGCTTCGGCTTCCGGGACACTGGTGGTTGTTCGCAACACCATATGTGGCAATACGATTGGCATACGCTCCGAGCACGTCGACGCCGTGGGCAATGTGATAGCGCGAAACGGTACCGGGATCAGAGCGAGTTCAGTGACTGCTTCCGGCAACACCATGGTGGGCCACACATACGCCTGTATCGACTCCACCAAACCACAGCTTTCGAATAATATTCTTGCTTGGAATCGTTTTGGCGTCACCAGCTTTTCGTCGCTTGGACACAACGTGTTCTATGCCAACTGGGATAGCTCGGTGCAGGACAATAAAGGATGGCGAGAGACAGACTATTATGGTGATCCACTCTTCGTCAACTGCGACATGGGGGACTACCGCCTGCAGCCCGGATCGCCCTGTATAGATGCCGCCGGCCCACCATCAGGAGAACCGCAGACGGTGGATATCGCCGGACAGCCCAGAACCCAGGGCGCCGGTACAGATATCGGGGCTTACGAGTCGGACGGCGCCGCACACTCGACGCCGACCAGACTGCTGTATGTTGCGGCGTCCTCCCCACCCGGTGGAGATGGACAGAGCTGGAGCAGCGCGTTTCACACGATCAATGACGCTATGGAGGATGTCTATGCAAACGGCCCGGCGGAGGTTCGGGTGGCGTCCGGCGTTTACAATGAGACCGTTGCACTTCAGCCCTTTGCGTATGTCAGAGGAGGCTTTGCGGGAGACGAATCTCCAGACGCTGCACCTCACCCGACAACTAACTCGACTGTCATCCAACCATCCAGCCTTAGGGCACACGGCGTCTATGCTGCCAGTGGCGCCGTACTACAAGGCTTCAAAATCAGCGCGATAGATCCCACTCCCGGCACCACAAGCGCCTCCGGCATTTTGTGCCGTGATACTTCGCCGGCTATTGACGCCTGCACCATCTCGGGCTGGAGGATAGGAGTAAAAAGCTCTCTGGGATCTCCACAGGTCACCAACTCTGTCATAGCAGAGAACTGGGAGCATGGAGTGCGGTCATACAGCAAGCCGGCCTTGATTAACGACACAATAGTGGACAATGCCAATCCATTCCTAATCTCCGCACCTTACGACGCTTCATATATTGACGGTTTTCATTACAATGTGAATCCAGCTTTTGTCAATCTGATTCTAGCATTCAATGATTCGACACCTTCCTATGGGGGCTCGTGCACCTACTCGTCCAACTGCGTCTTCTCAAACGGACCTGAAATCCCAGTCTTCCCGTCCGGATACCTGAATGCTGACCCACTGTTTGTGGATCGCGCGTCGGGCGATTACCACCTGACCTATGCGTCTCCCTGCCGCAACAGTGGACGATGGCTCATCGAGGGCTTGCCGCAGATGGACATAGACGGAGATCACCGCATACTGGACGGAAATCCAGATATGGGTGCGGATGAAGCGTTCGGTGAGCATATCCTTCCGCCACCGGTCATGGACCCACCGAACGCTACGAGCTATTTTAGTCCAATTTTAGTAGCGATACACGGAGTAACAGGGTCGATCGTGCGCTACACAACAGACAGCTCTGATCCTACGGAATACTCACCTGTTGCGGCAGACGGAGTAGTGGTGAGAAATCCTACAACTAGGCTCAAAGCGCGAGCGTTTATGGATGGATGGCTTCCCAGCAATGTCACAACTGGTGAGTTCTACTTCCGGTCGCCACCTCCCGCTCTCACGTTGGTGCAGGACGCAATCGATCAGGGAGAAGGCGCGAAGGTGCGGTTAACCGGTCTGATCGTATCGGCAACCAGGTCACAAGGCAACGGCTCTGTCTCGGCACAACAAGCAGACCGGGCCACAGGGTTGCAGATGGATGGACCCGAAGCGACGACAGCGTCGCGGGGTGATGTGCTCGACGTTGTCGGTACGCTTACCTACGTAAACGGAGTGTGGCGGCTTTGGATGGACGATTTTCGTGTGCTCTCTTCCGGCCCAGAGCCTGTGCCGCTTGTGATGTTGACACGCGAAATCGCCCTGTCCGATCTGGACGAAGATGGGCTGTCCGAGCTGGGGTTGAATCCACGGTGCCTACTCGCGCGTATCGGTGGTGTTGTGACTGCCGTGGATGAGGCTAAGGGCTGGGTCTATGTGGACGACGGAAGCGGGCTGATGGATGGGTCCGGCCCGTCCGGAAACCAGTACGTGGGTCTCCGGATAGCCTGCCGCACCTTGAGCTTGCCGCCGGTGGGTCAGGCTGTGGCGATAACAGGCGTTGTCCGCAAAGATACCCTCACGCTCAGCGCGCCAGCCATAGTAAACGAGGTTATGAAGCCCCAGGGCACCCGGCTTCTGGCGCCTGCTCTTTACCCGCGCACGCAGGCAGACATCCAGATTCAGTAGCGGCACGCGTCAAGCGAACCAAGGCGACTCCAGCGCTTCGGGAATTAGCGTAGCTGTCCATCCCGCGGTTTTTCCACCCTGGAGATCCGCCGGGCACGAGGCGAAGGTGAGCGGAGGGTGGAAGGAATCTCTTCTCATCCCGCAGGTTTCCCGACCTGGAGGGAGAAAGGGAGACAACAGGAGGTTTGTAGATGCGCTCA
>JADLDK010000056.1 GCA_020846715.1 Armatimonadota bacterium
AGTAGCTCGCGGCCATGGCCTCTCTCAAGAGACACAAGGACCTGCTCGGTTACAACAGGCGTCCCATAGGCAATAGCCAAGTTGCGAAGCGTCGATACATGTGCAGCTTCGTCTGTCCCTCCGTTAGCATCGATCGGAAGAACAACATCAAAATCTCGGTAGAAAGCATCGTGTGCGGTGGCCTCGCAGCATATGTTTGTGGAGACACCAACAATCACGACCTCTCTAACGCCGCTCGTCCGCAGGAGTAGTTCTAGATCCGTGCCATAGAATGCACTATATCGGCGCTTGGGGAGGATGCGGTCGGCAACTGCCGGCTGTATTCTCTCGTGCAACTCCGCGTGCCAGGTTCCGTCTCGCAGAAGCTGGGAGTTGTTGTCCGCTTTCCACCATCGCGCGGTGGCGCCTCCATCCGTTTCAGGACTTTGGTAGATATGTCTGCTGAAGACCACCGGCCGACTGGTTGCATGAAATGCGTCGATAAGTCGGGCAATATTGGGAATAATTGCCCGACCGCCCCAAACCTTGAGTAGACCATCTTCTTCAAGGAAGTCGTTTTGCATGTCAACGACAACCAGGGCGGGCGATTTCAGGACAACGGACGATTCGGTGTCCATCCCGAGCAACTCCGCCCACTCTACTGTCTTACTAGCGAGTATCTTTGTCGAAAGGAATTCCATACTGAACCTCAGTCAAGCCAAACTAGGCACGGCTACAAGTGCCGCAGCATTTCCAAGATGTGCAGAAAGCCGCTTACAGATGCCTGAAATGGACTTGTCATCCAGACCGGTAAAAGGCTCATCGAGTAAGGCCAAGTCGTACGACTGTCCGTCGCACGCGCATGTAAAGGCGAGTCTCTGTTTCTCTCCACCACTCAGCGACGACACCGACCGACTGGCCAATGCGCGTAGATCATCTTGCACGTAAGCAACACCTGCTAGATGTAGCGAATCACGAACAGTCAAACTACTGAATGAACTGTCTCGCGCTTGCAAGAGAGTTATTCCACTTCTCCTACGATTCCACGGGGACTGGCCATTAAGCGGCAGCCCCAAGAGCTTTAAGGATCCCTCTTTCGCTGTGGTCACCCCGGCAATCGTCTCCAAGAGTGCCGTCTTTCCCCAACCGTTCGGAGCCTCAATAATCCCAAGATCACCTCTTTGCAGTTCAAAACTCATTCCACGGAGTGCTTCATCTCTTCCGTTACAGGCCACACTTCTGTATCCCCGGTGAACAACTAAGTCCTCTACCTCTAGGACAGGTGCATCTGTTATGTTAGCCCTCCGCTTACTACGGACGCGGTGCAGAACAGCACCACTTCCAAGCGGGACGGTGATAACATCGACATCGCCTATGACCAAGCGTGCCCATCGCGGAAGCTCCTCGACGCAAGGGGCATGGAACCATGCTTTGATATCCGCTGGCTTTTCGATCTTCAACCTTCCTTTGTCGAGTGTCCATACAGTGGTGACAAGATCCAGTATCCGCGGGATATTGAAGTCGTGTTCAACTATGACGAGCGTGAATACACTGGTCTCCGCGAGTTGCCGCAGCACGCCCAATACAGAACCAACATCCGTCGAATCGAGTCCTGCCAAGGGCTCATCGAGACACAACACCTCCGCTCCAGCCTGCAGGGCACGCGCAATTGCCACCAGCTTCGTTTTCGCTAGCGAAACACTGTCCGCCGGAGATGACGCAACCTCACCGAGGCCGAGTTTATCGAGTACCCGTGCAACTACAGTCTGCAGTTGTTTCTCTTCTCGCCGAACGCGAAGCGGGTTTGCGACCGCTACATGGGGGATCTCGCCGATAAGCCGTGGAGATGCGACTGCAATGTTGTCGCTTAGGCTCTGGGTCTTAAAGAGCCGTGTATCCTGCCACGTCCTACCGATACCGTGTCTCGAGAGAGTCTCCGGTGAAAAGCGACCCCACGGCGTTATGCGACTCCATATGGGGGGTGGAAAACTGAATGCCAATGCTGCTCCATTAGTCGAAAACTCGACTGTACCCGCATCGGGGGCGAGATTCCCGGTGAGAATATTAAGCAGCGTCGTCTTGCCCGCGCCGTTTTGGCCGCGGAGGAGGACTACCTCTCCACGAGCGATATCTGCGTTGACGTCTTTAAGAACCTCCTGCCCACCGAACGTTTTCCTAAGCGAACGAAGTCGGACAGCAAGTCTGTTTCTCGCACCAGTCGTTCTATCGATGTCACTGCGCAGGATTTCTTGTTCCAATTGCATAGTCGCTGTCTCTCCTACATTCTCCATTATGGGGAGCCCATTCGGCCGGAAGTGTCAGAAACGCTACTAAGCCTGCCTCTCGCCCGCAATTCCCTGAGGTCGTAAGTGAACAAGCAGGATGAGCAACAGACCGTAGGCCATAAGTCTAAGATTGGCAGCGGCTGCCGCAGGTATATGCAGCAAACGGAGGATTTCGGGGAAAGCAAGCAATGTGGCAGCCCCGACAACTGGCCCTTGGAAGTTCCCTGTCCCTCCAACTAAAACCATTGATAGCATCAACAGCGAATTGTCTAGCGACGCCGAACTTGGATCAATGTAACCTACATAAGAAGCGTAGAGTGATCCCGCTAGGGCAGCCATTCCACAGGAGACAGCAAATGCTTGCAGTTTCGTATAACGCACCGGTTTGCCCAAGCCCCGGGAGGCGAGCTCGTCGTCGCGTATACACTTGAGCAAACGCCCCCATGGCGAACGTACAAGCAGAAACGTGATCAGCATGCACAATCCAGCGGTAGCCAACGCTAGAATCGCCATACTCACCATTGTATCGGCTCGATGGCCTAGCCAATGTGGCCGCGGGATTGCAGCTATGCCGTAGGGACCATTGGTGAGATTTCGCAAAGTTCCTGGTTCCGCAGTCGGATAGACCCAGTTGCTAATGACGTCCGCAATGGCGATCTGCACTGCCAGAGAAATCAGCAAGAAGAAGTCGCCCTTGAACATCCAAGCGGGCAGTGATACAGCCAAGCTGAGGATCAAACCAACGGACACACCGAGTGCTGATGCTGTAACAAATCCATATCCTGCTTTGCTGGCGATCGCGTAAGCGTAACTGCCGATAGCGAAGTAGCCTGCATGACACAGCGAAATAAGCCCACAGTAACCGACCACCAAGTTCAAACTCTGGGCGACAATCGTGTATATCGAAAGGTAAACCAGTAAGTGGCATGCATAGTTCATGTCTCAGCCTCCAATCGTCTCGGACGGCCGATGAGCCCTTTCGGTCGCATGAAGAGAAAGATGACCAACACTACGTAGGTAAACGTGTCCTGCCACCGGGCTGACAGATACCAAGCCAACTCGGTGCGGACTACGCCAACGAGGAGCCCCCCCAAGGCAGGCCCAACAAACGAAGCTCTCCCACCAATGATGGTGGCTGCAACGGCCACAAGGAGCGTCTCTAGACCCGAGTCGGGGTCGAACCCGATATCGTTGGCATTGGCAAGCGCGACGATCGAGACCAAGAGTCCCGAGGCCATAAATGTCCACAATCGAGTGATTCGAGCGTTAAAGCCGCGGAGACCAAACTCCTTTCGGTTATCTGATAGCGCTCTGAGCTGCAGACCAGCTTTTGTCGTCCATAGGACGACATAGAAGATCACCAGAGCTGCTACGGCCAGCATCGCTGACACCATCTGGGCCCGCGACAAAAGGACATCGTGGACTCGTATCGCTGCATTCTGACCTGGGAACAACATCCGGGTCTCACTGCCCCAGATCCAGGCAAGGAGCTGAACAACGATCATATAGACACCAAGAGATGCGATCATATGGGCACCAGGTTCGTTCCGTCTCCTGGCAAGGGGCCAGTGGTTGATTAGTTCGCACAAAGCCGAGAGGATGACAGCGCAAGCGACTGCTATCACGACAGCTACTGGTGCAGGCCAACCGTGGTGCATTCCATCCCAAGCGATGAATGGCGCAGCTGCATACACCGCACCCAAGGCGATGTGAAAGACGCCAGTCGGGAGATAGACGATGGTAAAGGCCAGAGCCAGAACGCCAGCGCAAAGCCCAGATATTGTTCCGTTGATCAAAATCTGATTCATTTATACACTCCGTTTACCACGCTTTTATTCTACTCGTAGCGTTCGTCGCAAAGTGTCACATCTTCACATCGGCAGCCGGAAGGCACGTCCGTTTACGTTGGTACCGTCTCAAATCGCTTTGACATCGAGCACCGCCTCGTATCTTTCTCCTCCTCTCACCGCTAGCGAACCAGACAACCGCGATAAAGATTCGATGACTCTTGTTTTCCTCTGTGCAGTATTTTTTGTAGCACATTACGCATTTGGCGCACAATACTACATCATAACGTCCTTTATGCTTGTCTATTCGGACCGGACACGAGTATACTCTCAAACGGCGTTTCAGGGCCGGGCGGACTGCCCCCACCCTGCCCTTTGGGCGGTCGCAGGGAAACCGGCAGGTCTTCCAGGTCCAGAAAATCCCGAGACGCGGCGTACGGGTCAATCTGGAGCGTCGTTTTTTGAGGCCGACTGCTTGTGGGGTGTCCGAGGTGGACCAGAGCCCCGAAATCGCCGCTGAAAGGGCAGCTTCTGTATACATCATATATAGGGGGCTGAACGAGGGCCCCCGGCCGGGGTATCGGGAGTGATTCCCTGGAAGCGGGTGCGGGAATGGCAATGGAACAGATCATGGAAGACAACAAGGCCCTGACGCTATATGGCGGGGCGCCTGATGAGTTGACACGTACCCTACCCTTCCTGCCGGGGATCATCGTTCAGGAAGGCGAGCGCGCAGTCGTCCGGTTCCTTGAGTTCTTCACCGCAAACATTCGGAACTCGAACACGCGTGCCGCTTACGCCCGTGCCGTCAGCCAGTTTATGGCCTGGTGCGATCATCGGCGTCTGTCACTAGCTCAAATCCAGCCGATGTTGGTGGCGATCTACATCGAGGACCTGCAGGCGCGCCGGGAGCCGCAGACCGTCAAACAGCATCTGGCGGCAATTCGGATGCTCTTCGACTGGCTGGTTATTGGGCAGATCCTTCCCATGAACCCCGCTTCTTCCGTCCGCGGGCCGAAGTACGTCATTAAGAAAGGTAAGACACCGGTGCTATCAGCAGAGGATGCGCGGCTGTTGCTGGATTCAATCGACATATCCAGTGTTGTTGGGCTGCGCGACCGCGCTCTTATCGGCCTGATGATCTACAGCTTCGCGCGCGTAGGCGCCGTAGTCCAGATGCGTGTTGAAGACTACTACCAAAACGGCAAGCGCTGGTGGGTCCGGCTTCATGAAAAAGGTGGCAAGTTTCACGAGGTGCCCGTCCATCACAATGCCGAAGCTTACTTGGACGCCTATGTAAGTGCTGCAAACATTGCTGATCAGGCCAGGAGTCCGCTCTTCAGAAGCGCTGCCGGTCGGACGAAAACTCTGACCCACAATGGCATGACCCGCACTGACGTGCTGCTCATGGTTAAGCGGCGTTGTAAGGATGCTGCCCTACCCCACTCTACCTGCTGCCACACCTTTCGGGCAACTGGAATCACAGCTTACCTGGAGAACGGTGGCACGATTGAGAAAGCCCAGGCGATAGCAGCCCATGAGTCACCGCGGACGACAAAGCTGTATGATAGGACGGCAGACCAAATAACGCTTGACGAGGTGGAGCGTATTGTCATTTAGAGGGACCCAAGAATAGGATGGACATAGCGAGCACGCCCGTACACGAAGGTTGCACCATAACCGGCCCCTTGTTCAACGAACCGATGCGAGTCGAGACAGTGCGTGCCAGTGGTGACGGCACCTGGACACTCGGCCTGGTTGGTGCGAAAACAGAGCGCTTCCGAAAGGTCACGCTGAATGCGAGTGACTTTAAGGGGCTCGACGTCCTCACGCCAGGTTTTACCTACGATGGCGATGGGCAACTTCTGCGACTAGGCATTCAGGCTTACACTCTTGGTATAGCTTGGGAGTTTGACCCCCACTTCGGCCTTTCGATCTCTCGGGTGGATCCGCTACCACACCAGCTTGAGGCCGTCTATGATTACCTCCTGAAGGCTCCCCGTGTTCGATTTCTCTTAGCGGATGACGCCGGAGCCGGCAAGACTATCATGGCGGGACTCCTCATCCGCGAACTTCAGCTACGAGGCCTCGCCGAGCGAATCCTTATTGTTTGTCCGGCCAATCTTTCCTTCCAGTGGCAGAGGGAACTCAAGGAGAAGTTTGACGAGAAATTCCTGGTTATGAAAGGCGGCGATATCCGCGACCAGTTTGGCGTCAACCAGTGGTTGGAGCAGAACAAAGTCATAACCTCACTTGACCTCGCCAAGAGGACCGACATACTACCTGGTTTGAGGCAGGTACACTGGGATCTCGTCATTGTGGACGAGGCCCATCGGATGTCCTGGTCGCCTCCCAGCCGCAAGACCGAAAGGTACGCCCTTGGTGAGCTCCTGAGAGACGCGTCAGACCATATCCTTCTCCTTACGGCTACGCCACACAAAGGGGATCCGGACAATTTCACGCTGTTCCTGCAGTTGCTAGATGCTGATGCCTATGCTGACGTGCGTTCCATTCGTGAGGCCATGGAGCGACGCCAAGCGCCATTCTACCTTCGCCGAGTAAAGGAGGCGATGGTTTACTTTCCCGAGAGACGTCCAGACGGCACTTGGGCAGCTAAAAAGATCTTCACGAAGCGAATACCGCACACCGTTGACTTCAATATGGACGGGCCGGAGTTCGACCTCTACAGGGACGTCACCCGCTTCGTTAAGAGACAGAGTGAGAAAGCGGCAGCACAAGGTGACGACCCACGCGCCCGCGCGGTTGGCTTTTTGATGTCCCTATATCAGCGCAGACTTGCTTCCAGTACCTACGCTATGCGTCACAGCCTTGAGAACCGGGTCCGCAGACTGGAAGAAGGCCTGCAGAAAGCTGAGAGGCTTGCACAACTAGCCCCGCCCGATCTGCCCAACGCAGAAGAGCTTGACGAAATGGAGGACAACGAGCGTGAGCGCCTAGAGGAGATTATCGAAGCTATCACGCTTGCTAGTAACGCGGAGCAAGTAAGAGAAGAGGTCGCGGAGCTACGTCAACTCGCTGAACAAGCCAAAACCGTAGAGGATTCTGGCTCCGAAGCTAAGCTTTCGAAGCTCAAAGACTTGCTTCACAAAGAAGGTTTCTACGACCACTCAGATCAGCGTCTTCTTCTGTTCACCGAGTTCAAGGACACCCTGGACTATCTCGTTGATAAGCTCAGGGCCTGGGGTTTTCACGTGGGCTTCATACATGGCGGAATGAATCCAGGCTCACGTGACGAGCCTGGAACGCGACTCTATTCAGAGCAGCAGTTCCGGGAGGGCAAGATCCAGGTCCTTGTTGCCACTGAGGCAGCTGGGGAAGGTATCAACCTTCAGGTCTGCAATACCCTTTTCAACTACGACATCCCGTGGAACCCCAACCGCCTGGAGCAGCGCATGGGCCGAATTCATCGCTACGGCCAGCGAAAGGACTGCCTGATATTCAACTTTGTGGCCACAAACACTATCGAGGGCCGAGTCCTTCAAAGGCTCCTGCAAAAGCTCCAAGAGATCCGCGACGCCCTCGAAGACGATGCAGTGTTCAACGTTGTGGGCGAAATACTCCCAGCCGCTCACGTGGAGCGTATCTTGCGCGATTACTATGCGAACAAACTAGGTGATGCCGACCTCGAAGATCGCCTGCTTGAGAACGTTAACGAAGCCCGCTTCCGAGGAATCTGTCAGAATGCCCTGGAGGGGCTGGCCTCAAAAAAGCTCAACCTTGAAATGCTCATCGAGAGACGAGCGCGAGCAAAGGAGCGGCGTGTTGTGCCGGAGACAATCGCGCGATTTATCCGCGAGGCAGCGCAGCAAGTTCCCTTTGAGCTTCGTTTGGTCAAGGGTCGTCCTCATACATTTGACCCTGCTCAGACACCCATCGCTTTACGGCAATACGAACGAGAATCAGACTGGAAACTCCCGGCCCTTGTCTCCAAATACCCAAGATGCTCAACCGACCGGGAGACCGCAGAGAAGGATAACCTCGAATGGGTGACCCCTGGCCATCCTCTCTTCGAAGCTATCCGACGCCATATCTCCGCAAAGGCGGCGCCGACGTTCAGCAAGGGAGCCTGCTTCTATTCTCTTGACCACAAGGAGTCGTCACGAATCGACTTCTACCGTGCCCGCGTCGTAGACGGCCTTGGGAATGTGGTTCACGAGCATCTATTTGGCGTGGAGCTCACTGCAAGCGGTGAGCCATCTCTACGAGAACCGAACGTTCTTGGCAACTTCACACCCACCCAACCGCCACAAGATCTTCCTGAGGTCGCTTTTTGCCCCGAGCCGATTGATTGGCTTCATAACAATGCTCTCAAGACCTTCCTTGAAGAAACTCGCCAGGAGCGTCTTGCGGAACTGGACCGCATTGCCGAGCACGTGGAGCTTTCTCTCACCGAATTGCTCCTGCGAGTGGACGAAGAGATAGGCAAGGCATACGAAGACAAAGAGCGCGGTGTGGCCGGTTCTGATGGCCGACTTGCCAAAGCCGAAATCCGCCATTCTGAACTCTTAGCGCGTCGAGACCGCCGCCGGCAAGAGCTTGAACGACAACGCTCTCTGTCTTTGCAGGCCGTGGAACAGATTGCGAGTGTTCTTGTGCTGCCACATCCGGAGCGCGACACCCCAGAAGTGCGCCGGTTGCAGCCCAACCCTGAGACGGAGGCCACGGCCATGCACGTGGTAATCGAATATGAGAAGGCTCACGGCCGACAGGTCTACGACGTGCACGAAAAAAACTTGGGCTACGACATTACAAGCCTTGATGTCAAGTCTGGGGAGCTACGCCTCATTGAGGTCAAGGGCTTGGCAGCAGGCAAGGGCGGAGCCGTCTTTCTAACCCCCAACGAACGCCGGGTGGCCGAGGATCGACGTGACTGCTATTGGCTCTATGTTGTAGTCAACTGCGCTGACATACCCACTCTGCAAGAACCCATTAAAGACCCAGCTCGCTTTGACTGGAAAGAGGTCACTAAGGTAGCCCACTACCAGCTGGAGGTAAATACCATGACCCACTCGATGCATCTTTCGGAGAGTCGGCCAGCCGACGGAGGGAACGATTGATCCCCAAAGACTGCAAACGTCTTGCTGAAGTGGATTTCCCGATCGCTGTGGTAAGCAAGCACTCCGTCAGGGAGAAATCCATACGTCATGGGCATCCGTCAACGCTCCACCTCTGGTGGGCCCGGAGGCCGCTTGGGGCTTGCCGGTCAATGCTTCTAGCACTCCTGCTTCCTGACCCTTGTGACCCGAGTTGCCCGGAAAACTTCAAGGTCAACGCTCGAAAGGCGCTTACCGGTTTGATTGGGGTTTGCGAAGGCGACGAAGGCCTGCGCAAGACTCTCCTTACCTTCATCGGTGAGGTGGCAAACTGGGACGTCGCCAACAATTCTGTCTGGATTGATGTCGCTCGACAACTTGTAAAGGCAGCGCATCCTGAGGAGACGCCGCTGGTGGTAGATCCCTTCGCAGGTGGGGGGAGTATTCCAATTGAGGCCCTACGCCTTGGCTGCGATGCGTTTGCCAGCGATCTTAATCCTGTCGCCTGCCTTATCCTCAAGGTCATGCTGGAGGACATTCCACGCCACGGGCCCGAGCTAGCCGACGAGCTTCGCCGCGTTGGAACCAAGATCAAACAGCAAGCTGAGGAAGAACTCGCAGAGTTCTATCCAAAAGACCCTGACGGTGCGATACCTATAGCCTATCTTTGGGCGCGGACGGTCCGTTGCGAAACACCTAACTGTGGCGCTGAGATTCCTCTCACCCGCTCATTCTGGCTGTGTAAGAAGGCCAACAGAAAACGGGCGCTCAAGCCTGGCGTGATACGAAGGCAGGGAGAGCAGCCTAGTATCGAATTTGAGATTTTCGAACCCGTTAACGAGCGCGAAGTCGCCTCCGGAACTGTCACGCGCGCTAGAGCAACATGTCTTTGCTGTAATACCGTTCTGCCACCGGAGCGTGTACGGGCTCAACTAGCCGAACAGCACGGTGGCGCTGACGTGATCTTTGATGCTCACGGGAACCGAATCGGCGGCGCCCGACTGCTTGCCGTAGTAACTCTCCAGCCCGGTCAGCAGGGTCGTCACTATCGCTTACCAACCGACCAGGACTACCGGGCTGTTCTGGCAGCTCAAGAAAAACTTAGGACTCTTCTCGATGAGTGGGAACGTGGAGGTAGAAAAGGACTGTGTCCAGTGCCGGACGAACCACTGCCGCCTGTAGGTACGCTTGGCTTCCGCGTGCAGCGCTATGGCATGCTCCAGTGGGGAGATCTCTTCACAGCAAGACAGAAGGTAGCGCTAGTCAGTTTCGCAAGTCATGTGCACCAGCAGAATAACGTCTCCAAAGAGTGCAAGGGCCTACTAGCGATCGTCATAGGCCGTATGGCGGATGCGACATCAAGTCTTACGCGCTGGTTGTCGTCAGGTGAGGAGGTGAAGAACGTCTTCAGCCGACAAGCTCTGCCGATTGTCTGGGACTATGGTGAAACCAATCCTATCTCAGAAGCCTCGCGAAGCTGGTTCAGTGCTATTGAGGCCGTTTACAATGTCGTAAGCACAGCTGCCAGTGCTCGAACAGCCATCGGACAGATCCAGCAGGCTGACGCTTGCCAATCCCCCCTGCCTAGGGAATCCGTTGAGGTCTATTTCACGGACCCGCCTTACTACGATGCTATCCCCTACTCCGACCTGTCTGATTTCTTCCTGGTCTGGCTTAAGCGTTCCCTTCCTGCTCTGCCCTGGCTTCGCGATCCCTTTGATCAGTCTAACCCCCTATCCCCTAAGACTTACGAGGCTGTTCAAGACAAGACAAAGATCGTCAATGGGTGTCCCAAGGACCGAGCATTTTTTGAGGAAACGATGGCCAGGTCGTTTGCCGATGGTCGCCGCTTGCTGCGCGAAGACGGCATCGGCTCGATTATGTTCGCCCACAAAACCACCGAAGGATGGGAGGCGCTGTTGTCAGGCGTGATCCGTGGCAGATGGGTCATCACTGGCTCCTGGCCCATTCCGACAGAAGCGGGCAATCGTCTCCGTGCCCGCGATTCTGCCGCTCTTGCCACTAGCGTACACCTCGTTTGCCGCCCACGACCCGAGGACGCACCTGTCGGCGATTGGGGAGTTGTACTCCGCGAGCTGCCTCCACGTGTAGGCGACTGGATCGAGCGCCTACAAGACGAAGGCATCCGGGGTGCAGACCTGGTATTCGCTTGCATCGGCCCAGCACTGGAGATCTTTAGCCGCTACAGTAAGGTAGAGACAGCCGATGGCAGCGAGGTTAATCTCGACCAGTATCTCGAGAAAGTATGGGAAGTCGTCGGCCGCACAGCTCTGGAACAGGTGCTGGGCACGGCAGAAGCGCAGGCACGCAATGGTTTGGCCGGAGCGCTTGAGGAAGATGCCCGTCTTACAGCCCTTTTTTTATGGACTCTGCAGTCCACCAACGGCCAGAACGGTCACACGGACCCTTCCGAAGAAGGAGACGAAGAGACAGATGCGGACGATGAGGAACCTTCAGGAAGAGGCATGGTGAGGGGTTATAGTCTCGCCTTTGATGTGGTTCGACGCTTCGCCCAGCCTCTCGGTATTGAGCTTACAAAATGGGAAGGCCGCATTATCGAGACAACAAAAGGTGTCGTTCGCCTTATGCCGGTCTCCGAGCGGACAAAACAACTATTCGGCGAGGATAGTGAAGAGGCTGTTGCCGATTGGATCAGGCGCGATAGCCGAAAAGATCCCCAGCTAGATCTTTTCTCTGACATAGAGCAGCCCCCCACCCTACAACTTCGCGGGCGGAGCCGCCGAATCGATATAGATCCTAGAAATATCGATGCTCATAAAAGACATCAGGTCACTACTCTCGATCGCGTTCATGCCGGGATGCTTCTTCAGTCCAGCGGACGATCTAACGCACTTCGGACACTTATCAAGACCGAGCAGGAGCGAGGCCTGGATTTTCTGCGCCTTGCAAACGCGCTCTCAGCGCTCTATCCGGCAAGCAGCGAGGAGAAACGTATTCTCGACGCCATGATTCTGGCTGTGCCCCGGTAAAATTATATGGAGAAGAAGATGGAACCCTGGTACAAGATAGCCATACCCAGAAAGGAAGTACGGGAGGGGCGCTCGTTCAATCCGGACGAGTTCGCCATTCACCTTGAGCAGGTGATCAACGGTACCGCACCGGAGGACTACCGAAATCCCGGCCAGTTCTTCACCCGAACCTGCTTTACACGGGCTCTGCGTGAGCACGCCGGCATGGTCCTTCGCCGCCTTTCCGGAAAAACATCCAACACAGCGCCCGTGATGACCCTTATCACCCAGTTTGGTGGCGGCAAAACTCATACACTCACTGCGCTTTATCATCTCGCAACAAACACCCAAACGGTGGCTGATCTCCCGGGTGTATCCGAACTGCTCTCCGAAGCCGGACTTAGCGCTATTCCGGAAGCGCGAGTCGCGGCTTTTATCGGCAACGCCTGGGACCCTCAAGACGGTCGAGAAACGCCTTGGATAGATATAGCCCGGCAGCTTGCTGGAGACAAGGGTCTCAAGGAACTCGGATCTGAAACCAAGAGCACACCTCCGGGGACAGAGGCTCTTTCCCGCGTTTTTGCAGCAGCAGAAGCTCCCGTGTTGATCCTCTTTGATGAGGTCCTCAACTTCCTCAACCGTCACCGGAGAATGGCGGATCAGTTCCTTGCATTCATTCAGAACTTGACTGTTGCAACTACAGGAACGACTCACGGAACAGCAGTAATCAGCCTTCCCAGAAGTCAGGTTGAAATGACCGAGTGGGATATGGAGTGGCAGAGCAAGATCACGAAGGTAGTGCGACGGGTGGCGAAGGACCTCATCGCAAACGATGAGTCAGAGATCAGTGAAGTCGTTCGGCGCCGCCTCTTCGAAGACATTGGGGGCAATCGCACCCGTCAGAACATTGCCAGGTCTTACTCAGACTGGTGTTTTGAGCGGCGGGCTCAGCTTCCGCCTGAATGTAGCGCCGTTGATACTTCCGCAACCGAAGCTCACGCTAGAGAGTATCTTCGAACTCGCTTTGCTGCATGCTACCCTTTCCATCCTGCTATACTCTCCGTTTTCCAGCGCAAGTGGCAAGCTCTCTCTCAGTATCAGCAGACACGCGGAACACTCGCCATGCTTGCTCAATGGATATCCTGGGCCTACCGTACCGGCTTCACTGAAGCCCGCAAAGAGCCGCTGATCACACTTGGCTCAGCGCCGTTGGAGGTACCGGAGTTTCGAAGCGTAGTCCTTGGTCAACTTGGAGAGCCTCGCCTCAATGCCGCGATTGACGCCGATATTTCCGGGAACCAGTCTCACGCGCGTGCGCTCGATTCAGACACCAAAGGCCTTCTTTCTAACATCCATCGCCGGGTGGGAACCGCTATCCTTTTTGAGTCTTCCGGTGGACAAGTTGACAAGGTAGCGCACCTGCCAGAGCTGCGCTTTGCTCTGGGCGAGCCAGACATTGATACAACGTCCATCGATACAGCAGCATCTACGCTCGAAGACAAGTCCTACTTTATCCGGCGTGTTGGCTCAGACGGCTTCCGTATAAGCTACCAGCCTACAATGAAGAAAGTTGTAAGCGATCGGCGCGCTTCCTTAGATGAAGACTCTGAGATCAAACCTGCTATGCGCGATCTTGTCCAAAAGGAGTTTCAGCGTAACGCAAGTATACCTCTTGTGGTATTCCCAGCAGACAGTGCAGCTGTGCAGGAAACTCCAAGGCTCACGCTGATTGTAATGGATCCGGACTCCGAGTGGGCGGGTGCTGGTCCAGTTCGCCAACAGATCGCCGAATGGACCAAACAGCGGGGGGATTCCCCCAGGCTCTACCCCGGCTCCCTTATCTGGTGCATCAAACAGCCAGGCCGCGATTTACGCAACAAAGTCGAGTTGTGGCTGGCTTGGAAGCGTGTCGCTAAGGAGATCGCCGATGGGACACTGGGAGATGAATTCCACCGCACAGAACGAGCTGATGTACAGTCCAAACTGACAAATGCGGAAGAAGCAGCTAAAGATGAAATATGGGGCAGCTACCGCTTCGCAGTCATCTTAGACAACCAGAATTCTGACGGACTGAAAGCAATAGACCTAGGCGCAGGACACTCCAGCAGCGGAGATACAATGTGCGACCGGGTCGTAATGGCCCTCAAGTCAGCAGCCATTCTGAACGAATCTGTTGGACTTGGATACATAGAGCGACACTGGCCTCCTGCTTTTCAGGAGTCGGGAGCCTGGCCGTTGGCTAGCCTCAGACAAAGTTTCTTGAACGGATCTCTCACCCGTTTGCTGGACCCTGACAGGGTACTGCGAGAGAAGATCGTCGAATTCGTTTCCAAAGGCGATTTCGGACTCGCATCTGGCCGGAAGACCGGCGGCGGCTACAATCGCGTCTTCTTCAACGAAACCATAGATCCTGCCGACGTCACCTTCGAGTCGGATGTCCTCCTGTTGCTGAAGGATACCGCAAAGGCGCTCCTCTTCAAGCCCGAACTACCACATGACGGTGTTACGGACTCGTCACCAATTCCTGATCCCTCAGCGGATTTTCAGCCCGGGCAACCCGACCTGCAAACAGAGCATGGACCGCCTGCTCCTGCCGCCAGCAGGACATTCCACATCCATGGGGATGTCCCCCAAGAGATGTGGAACCGCTTTGGGACAAAGATTCTACCAAAGCTGCGTAACCGCTCTGACGTAAAGATCGGCATTGATTTCTCTGTAACGGTGGATTCACACCAGGCGTCGAACTTTGAGAGTGAGCTAAACCAGATACTTAGTGACCTCAGCCTGGCTGACAATATAAAGGTCGAATAGAATACGGATCTAAAAAACCTGCTCCTGGTCAGGCGAGACGTCCCGGAACGTCCTTCTCCCTCTCACCGATTCTCTGATCAGGGATCAACAACCACTAGTTATCAATCCTTCCAACCCTGTTAACTCAAAAATCAGTTCAGACTGGCACTGAGAAGATATCCAGTTAGAACCCATCCTCAGCTTGTCAATTGTATCTTACTCATGTATACTTGACTAAATCACTCTTGAGTAAAGCGGCTACAGTGGTTACTTTTTACAATCGGCAACGGGAGCTTCAAGCCCTCACGCAGCGCTGGGAGGCTCCAGATGGACAATTCGCCCTCCTCTACGGCCGTCGCCGGGTCGGCAAAACCTACCTGTTGCAACACTTCCTGGAAAAAAAACCCCACGTCTACTTTCTTGCCGCACAAACCAGCTTAGCAGACAACTTGTCACAGTTGGCTCAGGCAGCGCTGTCTGCGGTCCCGCACAGCGGGTACTCCGTCGCCGACATATCAACTTTGAACAGCATCCTGCGCTTCATCAGCAGCGCCTCCAGAGAGTCTCGCCTCGCCGTCGTACTCGACGAGTTCCAATATCTCCTGCAACAAGATCCCTCCCTGCCGTCTCAGATTCAGGCCTGGTGGGATACTGAAGGCATCCGGAGCAAAGTTTTCCTTGTGCTGTGCGGATCTCATCTGGGCATCATGGATGGGCTGGGAGGTGCGCAGCAGCCGCTCTTTGGAAGGTTCACTTTCCGGTACAAGCTGCCACCGATGAGCTACGATGACATTGCCAGTTTCTACACATCCTCGCACTACACAACCCGCGAGAAGCTGATTGCCTACGGAGTTTTCGGTGGCACTCCACGGTATCACGCGCTAGTCAATCCCCGTGTTGACCTGCACAAAAATGTATGTGACCTGATTCTGAGTCCGCTCGGAACACTGCACAGCGAACCCGAAGTCCTCATGTCGTCCAGTCAGGTGCGAGATCCGGCCCCCTACAACGCCGTCCTACTGGCAATCGCTGCCGGATGCACAAAGTTCAATGAGATAGCCCAGCGGGTAAAATCCAGCTCATCACAACTCTCCTTTTATCTCAAGGGGCTTCTGGAGCTGGAATGGATAACCAGGGAGCGTCCCTTTGGAGAGGCATCAGAAAAGCGGTCAATCTACGCAATAGCCGATCACTTCCTGCGGTTCTGGTATAGATTTGTGGCCGTCTCGCGCAGTCAGCTCGAACTCCAGGACGTCAGCGGCGTATACAGGACGCGTGTACAGCCATATCTCGATGACTATATGGGCCGCTACGTCTTCGAAAACGTCTGCCTGCAGTATCTGAATAAGTGCGTCCCTGCATGCTACAACCTGCAGATACTGGACGCTGGCCGCTACTGGAGCCGGGACGGATCTGCTGAAATAGACATTGTTGCAGATCTGGATGACGGTGCAACGCTCGCGTGCGAATGCAAGTGGTCCTCATCACCCATCGGTGTCAACGTCTACTACGGCCTAATGAAGAAGCTCTCCCGGCTGCCCCCGCCCCGGGGAACAGGCCCTGTGCGCTATGCGCTCTTCTCTGCGGCGGGGTTCGATGAAAGTATGACGCATACTGCCGTTAAGGACGGCGTGATTCTGGTCTCAGGCGAAGACCTTCTGGACACACACAACGCCACACCCTGAACCCAAAATCACACGGTCCAAACGTGACAGCCAACGCCGCGAGCGCAAAAACCTACAGTTCTACAACCGATTGCATAAGTCCTCGCCTGTCCGCGTGTTACACGTGTAGTCCTGCTGAGGGAGTGTTGCGGCCCTGTCGTACTGGCGCATGGACTCTGGAGCCACGTCTTGCTTCAGAGATGGCCTTGCGGGAGGCCTGGAAGAAGTTCTGGTAGCCGGTACGCTTATTCCATGTGCGATGTGCGAGGGCGAGCAGCTCTAGTATATCGAAGTGATCATATCCGACGGTCTTTCGGACAATGTCCCCTTTTTTGCCCGGCGCCGCACTGGTCAGACTTCATGCAGGGTCTGCAGCATGTGAAGGTGACGGCTGCGGCGCTGGAATTGAGCTATGCAATAGCACGCTTGCAACTGAAGCGCGTGACATTTCCGACTTGAGTCTCGGCTCTAGTCCTTTCGCTGTTGCCGGCTCAGGCATACTCTTTTCGGACAGTCTTAGTAGCCCTGCTTTCCCGTGCTGAGCCAATCGAATGCTCCTGTCTTTGTCTGAACAGCTCGACCCTTTCGTACGATTTCCATCTGCAGCGTCGATGTCATTTCGCTGCGATGACTTGTGAGACAATTCACACCCTTGACGCGCACTTACCGCTTTGCTATACTTTGCAAAACTTACAATCTTGCCGGGTGAATACGCATGGAGCTACTCACGATATCCGAGGCGGCTAAACTCGCCGATGTCACGACGACAACAATCCGGAACTACATACGCAGCGACAAGCTCACGGTCTATGAGAAGGCCAACCGCCACATGGTGGACCGGGGAGAAATACTCTCCGTCTTCGGCTTGAAGCGGCTCGCTGCCGTCACCCCCACAACCCGGGTGATCGCAATCGCAAATCAGAAGGGCGGTGTCGGCAAGACCACTACTGCCGTAGCGCTTGCAGCCGTTCTCGCCAGAAGCTCCTCCGTTCTCGCTATCGACAGCGATCCCCAGGGCAACATGACTCAGGCGTTCGGTTACGACCCGGATCATCAGGATCGCACCCTCTACAGCGTCTATGTGGACGATCTGCCCATCTCGCAGGCCTTTATCAAAATACCCCCTCCCCCACCCAACCTTACTCTTTTGCCATCAAATCTGGACCTGGCAGACCTCTCCCGCCGGGTGGCAGGCAGGGTTGGACTGGAAGGCCTTCTCAGAAACGCGCTGGACACAGTCTCAGAGAATTTTCAGTTTGTCATCATCGACTGCCCGCCGTCTCTGGACATGATCACCATCAACGCTCTCGTGGCCGCGACAGAGATCATCGTACCGGTTGATATGTCGGTGTTCTCCGTCCGCGGAATGGTAAAGCTTATGGCCACACTCCAGGAGGTGCGCAAGGTCAATCCCCTCCTCCCACCTCCTAAGATCCTGCCCTGCCGCACGGAAAAGACAACTGTCAGCCAGTCCATCGAAGAAGGATTGCGCAACAAATTCGGCAGCAGCGTATTCCGGACACCCGTTCCCCGCGGCAAGGATGTGCCCTCCGCACACGCCGCCAAGAGCCCCCTCCCCTTTCACGCTCCAAGGAGCAAAACAGCCCAGGCTTACGAAGCTGTGGCTCAGGAGGTGCTGAGTGGCTAAAAAGGACAGAGACGCTGTCAACCGCGGGCTGGAAGAGGTTCTCAGAGGCGCAGACATCCTCGGGAACGTCATCTCCCGTGATCGAGAGCGCTACAGAACTCCGGGGACGGACTCTGAGACCGCGCCAGAGCCTGTTACAAACCAGGAATATGACAATAACACAAGTAATATTGTCATACAGTCATATGACACACAAGACATACAACACACAGACACACAGACACACACACAGACTGACAAGCAGGCAATAAGACAGACAAAAACACCCACAGCCAGGTCTGAGCGCAAAACGCAGACCAGGGCGAAGGATCAGCCAGCAGATGCGGCGCTAGACCGGCGCCTCGCGCTGGCCTCCCAAATCGCAAAGGGGCCCACAACCACAATCACGCTTCGTATTCCAGCTCAGATGAACGAGTGGCTGGATGAATACGTCCACAAGGCCTGGCCGGCCAAGGTCAAAAAGCAGGACCTGGTGATAGAAGCCCTCCGAATGCTTGTGGCGCGCAGGGGAGCGGCTGGTGAGGACCCCATACCCACAAAGCTGTTACCGGAGGACACAAGCCAGGAGGACTAGGCCACACATGAGCAGCGGAGGGTGCATGGACAAAGTTGCCGATCTTCTGGGCGGTGGGCGCACAATAGCCTACAAGACCGACCTCGCTCACGCCGCTGGTGGCGTTACAGCCGGCCTGCTCCTGTCTCAGTTCTGGTACTGGGCCAACTCCCGCGACGTCACCGACCGGGACGGGTGGTTCTGGAAGACCATGCCTGAAATCACCGATGAGACTGGCCTTACGCGCACTGAGCAGGAAAACGCCAGGAAAAAGCTCGTTCGCCTCGGACTTCTGGAGGAGCAGCGGCGCGGAACGCCGGCAAAACTCTGGTTCCGTCTGAACAAAGACGCCCTCTACGAACTGCTTGCTCACTATCTTGCAAACAAGGATGACGGAAACCCGCAATCAAGTTTGCGGGAAACCTGCAAACAAGAATGTAGCAAACCTGCAGGCAAGACTGCTGAAAACCCGCAAACATTAAAGGAAGAGATTACAGCAGAGATTACTACACAGATTACAGCAGCAGAAGAGATACCCCCTTCGGGTGTTGCTGCTGACTCAACGGTTCTGTCAGAAAGCGTCTCTGAGCAACACCAGAACCTTGAGCGCCAGCTCATTGATAACGGCGTGAACCGCAAGGAGGCTGTGCGGCTCGTTGCGGCCTATACGGAAGAGTGCCGCAGGCAGCTGACCTACCTTCCGTTCGTGACCAGGTTCAGAAGCACCCGAGGCGCCTATCTAAGAAGTGCAATCGAACAAGGGTTCGGTGCGCCGAAGGCTTATCTCCAAGAGCAGGAGAGGGTAGAAGCGGCGCGCAAAGCAGAAGCTAGCCACCGGGCTGCGCGAGAAAGAAAAGCACAACAGGAAGCGCAGCGCCAGGAAGTTCTTCAGTATCTAGGCCACCAGCTCGAGCTGCTCAAGGCAGAAGCGCCGGCGTGCTATTCTGACTTCGAGCAGGAGTTCCAGCGTAGAAAAGCTGAGCAGCTCAAAGCTTTTGCAGGGTCTAAAGTTCGGGACAGGCTTGAATCAATCTACTCATCGAACGAAAGGCGTATGGAAGCTTTCTTGGATTACCTTGCAATAAGACCTTGCCCTCTGCCGGATCTCGCAGCATGGCTAGCTCAACACCCTGTAGAACGCGTAAAAGAACTGTTCTCTTTCTCACGGCAGAGCATAAGCCGCGGCGATCAGGAACTGTAGTAGATGGTCTGGATTGACTACTCCGACACCTAAGTCTAGCAGGTTTCAGCAGTCCGATTATGCCTACGAACATGGCTTTTCCTATTACTCCAAACTTCGACAAAAAGGGGGTGAACTAATCGTCCACTAACACTGCAGCAATGTATATTCATTTCTGCACCATTCCAGTAAGAGTCTCCCACAAATTGGGCTTAGGTGGCTCCGAAAATTGTGGATTCGGGGCTGATCTGAGCTTGATTTGGCCGCAGAAGAGGATTCTGAGGGCGTATACCTCGTAGGGGCGTGTCAAAAAGAGGCATCTCGCTCGCAGAACCTAGTTTTTTGCTGTTCTGGGGCCTATAATGAATCGGTTGAACTCTCAATTTTTATGCTCCTTTTGCAGTCTAGACATTTCTATGACATAGTGGGTACCTCCTGGTTAGCAGAGCATTGCACTGCGATAACAGAGAAAATTGCGAAGACTGGGTAGGAGTTCCAGGAGTAGGCGATTCGGGTGGTTGCTGCGGACTAGAGCTCGTGGGACGATCTTGAAGTGTATCTTAGGTGTTTTACAATTTGATAGGGGATGCAATTGATCCTGGGTCATCTCATGCCTGTGAACCGCGAACGGCAGTTAATCATCAAGGTGGCGGCATTCTGTGTGTTCAGAAGAATAGGGGAAGTTCAATCTTGATGTGGAGCGTTCCACACGTCAACCTTATGCCTTGGGCTCTTGGGACAATTCCTTTACGGGAGAGATATCTTCCCCAGTAAGTGAGCTTTTTGGGGAGGGGTCTATTTTGAGAACAGAGTCGTTTTCCTAAGGGATTGCGTCTGGTACCCAGTAAAAGCTAATCTCCGCCAGATCACTCTGAGTGCATGCGTCACAGGATTGGGTGCGGCTTTATTCGCTCGCCAACTCCGGCCCCATTTGCCTCCCAAATTTGGGATCCGCATGCCCCTGCGTTCCACCGTCGTTGATGCGCCAGTTCAAGTCGCTTCTAAGGCTGTGATTGTCGTCATCCAATGCTACGTCTCGCAAAAAGTGAGAGAGTACTCGGGCTCATTGCATATCTCTTGCATCATGACTTCCTTCTGCCTTACGCTGGACATCGGGGTGTACGTGGCCCAGGGCCGAATATTCCATACTAGAAAGCAGATGATTCTCGGGCGGGGGCGGTTGCGGACAAGTTCTTTGAGGATCTCGCGACAGTAGTTTTTGTCGTGGTCTACTGGCATCCCTACCAGAGAATCGTTCTCCCCAATCTGCAGCGTGATAAGATCTGCCGTTTGGCTTTTGCAAACGGGAAGTTTGGCTAAAACGTCTGTCATTTTGTCGCCAGCCTGACTGGCGCCGTAGCTTGAGTGGTACAGCGTGGTGTTTCTGGTGTCCTCCGAATTCATCTTTTGCGTGATGAGCAGACGCAGCGCCTGTAAGCGGTAGAAGTGGCAAGTGAGCCATATTACCTTTGCGGGTGTACACGTGTAACGCTTCTGCTTCGTCTGATCTTCATAGGTCGTCATATCACGAAGTCCCACAGCAAGCGCACTTTTCTGTTTCTTGATATGGGTGAGCCTTTCGCGTTTCCTCTATGCACCTCCAGCTCATTCCTCCGAAATCTGAAGATACTCTCCTGAGATCACCATCTCCTCGACGGCATTGGCCGTAGCGTGTTCGTCGAAGGCACAAACTAGTCGCTATGTATCATTCGCCATTCGAAACCAGCTACCGGTAGTCAGAAGGTCCCCGTAATTGAAGAGTTTGGACGAAACGGCTTTGACACTCTCGGGGTAGAGCCTGCAGGTAGACTGGCCATGGAACGAGTTTGCCACTGCGTACTCACTGTACGCCGTCGCATGAGGAGGTGACTGGACGCAAATGATCTTCGGCTCTGCACATCGTCGTGAGCTTAGTCGTAAGCCGCCGGTAAGCGGCCTTGCTGTGTCTTGTCTAGGGCGGGCGGTCAAAAACGGCTGTTGTTACGTCTTTCGGGTTCCACTATGGACTTTTCGCAGGCTCAGATGTCGGGTCTGGATGTGGCTGGCGCGGTTCGCGGTGATCCCTTAACTCTTACTCTAATCCTTCGAGTCTGACACTCAGACCCGAAGCCTTTCAATTAGATTACAGCACAATCCTGTTTGTCGGAGGTCAACAATGAAAAAGTATGCCGCTGTTCTAGCAGTCCTCTTTTTCTCAGCGGGGCTGATTGCCTTCACGTTGGGGGCAGTCCCTCGAGCGAATCGCGTCGATTACGTAAGAATTCTTGTGGACGTGTCCGGGAGCGTCGGCTCTGATCTTGTCAACAAGTACGTACCTGCTGCGATTGATCTGGTCGATCGTGCGGGGAAGGCAAAACTCCGCATCGTTAAGTTTGGATCGCGTACTCGGACCATCTACGATGAACATGGCCAGTACTTTCATCGTCAGGCAGCAAAACAAGCCCTTCTCAATGTGAGGCTTCTGCCAGCTGATCATCTTGGCAGTGACATCAGCAGGATAGTTGCAGATGAGGTCACAGATGCCTTTCTAAACGGGCGAACGCTCCTCGTTGTCTTTAGCGATGGCTGGGAAGATTTCTCTTCCGGCCTGTCTTCACAAATCGCCAAACCATTCAGCGGCCGAGGGGAAGTAGTACTCGCTTACAATCGGAACACACATCCTCGAGTCGGTGACGTGCTAAGAACTGCAGGAGTTTTGGTCCGTTCAGCAAGCAACTTTCAGGAGCTCCAGCAAGTCACTAGTCCTCTACTGACCGGTTTGTGGCCTTGGCAGCAACAGGCCCGGCAGGCTTCTCTAGGATGTTTTCTTGCCTCTGGTTTATGCGTACTTCTTCTTTCCGGCAGTACGTTAAGACGTCGCGTGTCGAGAGAGGGCTCGGCGGTTATCGGCGATGAGTCAGAGATTTTACATGTAAAGAGCGCCAACGACGCTGTTCTGGCCAGAAGGCCTGCTCAGCTCAAAATTCAGCTTGTAGGGCATCAACTTTCTTTTAGCCAGAGAGTCTCTCTTGGTTGGGACGTAGTTAAGATCGCTGCTGACGTGGACCCCGAGGCTGACTTTCAGATTCCAGCGCAGCTTTTTGGCAATGCAGCTTATAAGGTCAAAGCAGACATCCTCGCAGCCGATCTAGGCCAAGCTAAGGTCACAAACTCTGGCGATACGCCTATCATGGTCGGCCCTGATGCTGTGCAGCCGGGCAATTCCGCGATATTGTCAAGTGGCCAATCCTTGTATTTGACCTCCCAGGTTAAGCTTCTCGTGCTAGTTGAACTACCGCCCCAGGTTGCCAAAGGTTCAGGGTCCTCGGAGGCAACGGATGCAATCCCGGTAGTAGTCGATCAACCCACCGCTGAACGGAGTTTTTGATGAACGTTTTATTGGCTCGAGGAAGGTCTCACTGGCTTGGATCAACAGGAATGGGCGAGATTTTGAGCCAGGTTGTCAGGCTCTCTGAAGAGAGGATAGGGGTGGTGGCCTTGGGTGACAATTGTGTCGCAATCGAGTCCCAGCCAGAAAGGCCGGCAGCGCTTCCGAGTCAGGTGCAATTCGTCAGCCTAGACGTCCCGCTCGACAAGTTGTACGAAAATCGGCACGAGCATGATGGACTTCCTGAGAATTTGAGATCAATTCCTCAAAGGCATTGGGTCAGGACAACCGCTGGCTGCGGTGCGGATCTGCGGACAGGGCAGTTGGCCTGGTGGTACGCCTGGAAGTCCGTTGAGGAGGCTCGCGAGGCGGCTTTCTGCGATGCGTCAGACCTGGATCGTCTGCGCCAGGCTGTGCAGACTTCCGACAGAGATCTACGAGTTGGGATTGGCGATGACGTGCTGTCTATGTACGCACTCAGTGCCGCAGGGAGTACAGGGCCTGGCGGTTTGGTACGATGTGTCGAAGAGGATCTCAAGCGTACAGACGCGTACGTCGTTGTCCTCCTCGCGGGTGCGAACTGCGGCAGGACCGCTGACGACTTCCGCACACAGCGGTCAAACGCTCGCTCGGTGCTGGATAGCCTGACGCCAATTATCCAGAAGCAGCCTGAGCGGGTAGCCGTTTTTTACGCTGACGGTTCTCCCTCTAATCGCGCAAAGGTCATAGCAACTCTGGGAGGCCTTGCATGGGAAATGCTGTACACAGACGCAGGATACACGCTCCGTCGAGAGCTGCGTAACTGGGTCCCACAGCAAGCCAAAAGCGGACGTCCTATTATCTTTCTTAATGCATGGGCTCAGCCCAGCTTCGATTCAGCTCGGCGGCGCGCCGCCTTGATATCTTTGTTGCAAGAAATTTTCAAAAGATTGTGAGCGTTAGTATGAGTGCGAACATTTTGAACAAGCCTAAGGATGCGAACGTTTTTAGCAAGCCTCTTAAGAGTGCCATTTCAGACCAGAGCCTCTCTTTGTTACCTGTTCTACAAGACAGTGTGAGCAAAGCTGTTACCGAGTTAAAAGCGATGGGCCAGTCAGACTTGCGGGCTGTAATAGCGAAGGCCATCGATCATGCGCGGGATCAGTTGTGGAAGTTCACAGACCATCACGTGTGTGAATGGGAGCGCCAATGTCTCGATAACTTGAAGTTCCGCTTACGTTCACTGAAATTTGAAGAACGCGTTAGTGATTTGCGTGACGTGGAGGAAAAACTGGAGGATGGAAAGGTTAAACTCTACGGCATTTCCCATAATATCCATACAGAAGTTAACCGTCTGTGGAAGGATCTCCAATTTGAGCTGAATACTACCCCCCAGCCTGTTTCAGGCATGAACGGAATCTGTAAATCCAATCTGAGGGATCTGCAGTATTCGATAATCCAAAATACTGTGCTAGAGCTGTATGTGGATAGCCCCGAAGGATTGCCTAAGATTGCAGCCAGGGTGCTAAGCGCCGTTACAGACCTCAGGACACAGGCTGAACAGGATGCGAAAACGTTGGTTCAGATAGAAGGCACACTTCGAAACCAACTTACTGCTCTCCGATGTGAAATTCCGGATGTAGTCTCCAACGCAGACAGAGATTTCTTAGAAAATATCCAAGGTAGCGTCTCTAAGTGGCTGCACGGACGCCTCCATTGCCGCGAGATCGGATGGATCGGAAGACAGGAACCGCGCGCTCTGGTTGAAGAGCTGCTACGTAAAACATCAG
>JADLDK010000057.1 GCA_020846715.1 Armatimonadota bacterium
AAGCTGGAAGATGTGGCCGACTGGCATACCGTTTGTCCAGTCCACCTTAAACCCGTCAGCGCCATAACACCCCTGCTCGTCAGACAGCATTCGGCGTATGGCCGCGCGAAGCCGCGCCTCGTAAGCGGGGTTCGAGGGATCGACACAGACAGGTTCCCCGTCCTTTCGGACACACTCTTCATCTGGAAGGCCATCGCGCGTCCAGCATCCGAACCAGAGAATGACTTTGCGTCCGATCGCATGCTGGCGATCAATCCATCCGCGCATGTCCGGCCACTTTTCCGGGTCAGCCTCAAAAGTGGCATAGTGCCGCTGCCACTTGTCGTCTATAACAATCGTCCCAGGATTCAGCCGGCGCTCGTCGAGCATTTGCAGGAATTGATCGTAGACATCCTGGCGGGCATACAGCGCTCCCGCACCTCCGCGAGCAACCGCGGTCATATTCTGTTGTCCCCAACCGCAGAAAATGGGCCGCTTCCACCAGTCCGGCTGTTGGCGCACAGGGCGGTGAACAAGCTGATTATCGTATAAGTATTGGCAGCAACTCTTAACAGCATTGTACTCATCGTCCGCTACACAGAAGACGATCCGGGGCGAATCCCACCGCCCGGAAACCCGGGTCTGGCCGTCGTACTGCACGCGCAGCTTGAACTGATTTCCAAGCGGCCAATGCTGGAAGTAGGTGAAGCCGTACTGTCCGGGATCTGGCGCCAGCCCTGCGCCCACCCATGCGCCGTCACTGCGCTGCCAGGCATAGGCCAGTGGCGCCGGAATAAACAACCAGTGACTGTTCTCTTCTGGTGAAGTCGGGAAATCTGACGTCGGGCCACTTGTGCCGTCGATGCAGGCGTACTCCCACGACTTGTGATAATGCCTGTCCAGCATAGAGACTTCGCTGGTGAAAACGGTGTCAAAGCGATAAAGCGCAGCGGGGCCCCACGGGTCCTCTTTGCCCTCGAAGAAGTCCAGTGACTCTATACAACCCTCGCCCTCCACAGAAACGCGGTAGGCTATCGTGTCTTCAGTGCACTCGAAGGTAAATGTCTTAGATGTCCATCGGCTGCTGCTAGAGGTCCAGACAAGCGATATCGCGTTGTCCTTGTGAGTAATTTCAGGGCCGCGAAGTCCGTGCGAGACATCTTCTTCACCAAGCGGACCAGCCAGTCCAGACACGACCCTCAGATCAGCGTAGTTGCGGCCGTCAACGTAGAGGCTGGCGGACCTCTCATCTGACAACACCAACATCCATCGCCGCGCTTTTATGGCCGGTTTGCCGAGATACTCAATTTGCTGCATATGCGCTCCTTTGATCTTTTTAGTCGAAGCAGTGTGCCATGTCCAAACCTCAGGCTGCACGGTACTTTTGTCCCGTTTTGCAGGGCGATAGAGATTGCTAGAATAAATACTGAAGAGGTGGGCCAAAGCAAAGCACACTGAAGGAAAAGGGGCAAATATGTCGGCGATGACGGGACGTGAGCGGATACTTGCGACGTTGAAGGGCGAACGGCCGGACAAAATCGGGCGCACGGAGAGTCTGTGGTCCGAGACGGTCTGGACATGGCAGAGCCAGGGGCTGCCTGCCGGCGATATGGCAGACACCTTCAGTTGGGATTTTGGAGGGTTGCCGGGGCCCGACATGAGCCTGATGCTGCCCCCGGAGATCATCGAAGAAACTTCCACTTATGTGCATCAGCGCGATACCAACGGCGTGGAGCGCAAAGACTGGAAAATGGAGTCTGGCCATACACCGCACTGGCTGTCTCACACAGTCAACAATGGCGCTGACTGGCTGGCGTACAGGGACCGTCTGACGCCAGACGCCATCCGTCTCAACCCAACGGCGATGGAAACCTACACACATTTGCGCGACCGGGGGCGATTCATTCACTGGACGAGTTGTGAAGCCTATGAGTGCGCGTGGCCGGTGTTCGGCCAGGTGAACATCTTCACTATGATGATGGAAGAGCCCGAGACGCTGGCTGACGTATTCACACGCTACACTGATCTGATCATCTCACTGGCGCAGCAGACACTTGACGCTGGCATTGACTTTGACGGGGCGTTCTTCTACGGAGACGTCGGGTATCGGAACGGCCTGCTCTTCTCCCCAAAGATCTACGACGCTCTGCTCTTCCCGGCGCACCAGAAGATGTGCGCTTTCTTCAATGGACTTGGTAAACCCGTTATCCTCCATTCCTGCGGACAGATCAAGTCGTTGATTCCTCGCTTCATTGAAGCCGGGTTTTCCGCTATCCAACCGCTGGAGGCCAAGTGCAATCAGGACATTCGCGAACTGCGCGAGCTACATGGCAGGCAGATTACTTTCTTCGGAAATATGGACGTGCGGGCGCTGTCGGGAACGCGCGACGACATTCGCGCAGAGGTCATGTCAAAGTTGGAAGCAAGCGCTACAGAGGGAAGCTATATCTTCCATTCCGACCACTCCCTGCCACCAACAGTGTCCCTGGAGAACTACAAATTTGCGCTGGAAGTGCTGGATGAGTTCAACAATCAGCACTTTGGAAATTAGCTGAGCTTCAGTCATTCGAACTCCATACCGCCGTGGACATCCGGAAATCATATTTCGCCCTTCACACGAGAGCGTGGTATGATTAGGCAGAGGCGGATTGCGGCGGCTCTACGGTGAGAGCGTTTGGCCGCGATACAGGCAGCCCGCGCCCAACGCACAGATTTCTGGCCTCTGAGGATACATGTGATGAGACGGGCGGCTGCGTGGCGATGGCCGCTAGCTCCTGCTTATGACCTGTAACGAGGAATATTCCGACCATGTCTGCTTTTAGATTCTGCGCGTTTCTCGCCGCGGCGGCAGCGCTCTTCTGCGCTCCGGCCCTGGCCCTCAACACAGATGGACGTCTGAAAGGCCCTCTTGACCCACCGAACGATCCGGCCGGATATCTGGTGGGAGTGTCAAGCGCGCCTATGGGGATACAGCGACAGGGGGCTTCCTCGACCGGGACATATGGCAACGGCCTCACTTTTTCGTCCGAGCCTGTGGGTTACTGGGGATTCGATGTCCTGTCAGGGACGTATGCGATTGGCGTAGGACACAAGGATCAGTTTCCGCGGATGTTCGTCTTTGGGGTGGCAGCGGGAACCACCTACCTGCGGATAAGGGAGAACCCGGACTACTATCCGGTTGGTTTCGACTATTACCCCAGCCCGGCTCAGGAGTTTGTCCAGTCCTTCGAAGCCCTTGGAACGTCCGTAACTTCGGTCTCGGTCAAGTTTGCGACATCCCAGACGGCTAACGCCACCATTCACTCCGTGTCTATTGACCCACAGCGTAACCAGACTATAGGAGCGCAGATTGGCCCCGCGCGGGTGCTTCAGGGAAGCTTCAGCAATGACTCAATGGCAACGTGGAGCGCAGGCGAAGTCCCGACCGTCCCCGGCCAGTATTATGCGGTAAAGTTTCGTCGTAGCGATGGCAACAACTTCCAGGTCTATTACTGCCGGGTGCGAGACTTTGGCGGAGAGGCCTTTCCCGGCGGACGGCAGTGGTACGGCGCGACCCAGACGGCTGATGCGCTCAAAACGGTCATTGGCATGGACACCGACGGCGCCACGAGCACAATGAATACCAGCATCGCCAACAGCCAGATTACCTTCCAGGGTGTGACCGTCGCAGGACAGACCTTCACGGCCAACGGAACCAGCCTCATCGGAGTGCATTTCCTTGCGGGCAACGTCGCAGCGCAACCCGACATGGAGGTGGCGCTTTTCCAGAGCCCGGGCTCTGGCGGGATGGGCGCAAACCAGGTGGGGCCGTCGAAGTTCGTCAGGGCGATTGACAATAACGGACGGACTGTTGCCACGTGGTTTCCGGGAGAGGCCCCGTTGACACCGGGGCAGCAGTACTATGTACGAATCAAACGAGTCTATTCTAATACTGGATTTGCGATCTGGCGCACGACGACAGATGAGTACGCCGGCGGTCAGGCCTATATTGACGGCGCAGCGCAGAACTACGATCTGAGCGGCCTGATAGCGCTTGAGACCTCACCTGGAAGCGCCACAATGCAACCGGTCTCCGTCAGCACACCGATCGTGACGGCGCGCACACCTTCCTCAGCGACTGTGAGCTGGAGCACAGATGTGCCCTCAACAGCTACAATTCAGTACGGGTCCACAACACCCTACACCTCCAGCGTCAACGACTCAAACTCTACAACCAGTCATTCAGTCACGCTGACGGGTCTGTCTGCGGCGACCGAGTATCACTTCCGCGTTGTGGCTTCGGCTTCGGGAAAGCGAACGGCACGTTCAAAGGACCAGACGTTCGTCACGGAGACTACAGCTCCCAATCTGCTTGCCAACCCGGGATTTGAGACCGGAAGCCTCTCCCCATGGGTGGGCTACGGTTCAGACGCACCCGGCATCAATAACGGGCAGGGACTGGGCGGGCTTGGACCGCGCACAGGCTCCAAGTACGCCGGACGCGCCTATGGCGCTGGTGGCAGACGAAGCTACACAGGCATGTATCAGACTGCTTCTGTGCAGCCGGGTCTGCCGGTGACGTTCAGAGCGTGGCTGTACACGTACCAGCTTGACGGATTTGACCGGCCCTACGATATGATGGTCGCTGGCCGAGTGGGTATTGATCCAACCGGCGGCACAAATCCTGGAAGCTTCAGCGTGATCTGGTCGCCCCTGAGCGCATCCCAGGACTGGTTTGATGTGTACAGCAGACCCTCACGCTACCACGATCTGACAGTCAGGACGGCGCCGACTGGATCCACGGTGACAGTCTTTATGGAGGCCGGCCAAATCAATCTTCCGGGAAGTGGCGTTAACTCCGGTTCTATCGCTTATGTCATCTCTGGATGGGACGATGCGTACCTGTCGCAGACTGCTCCCCAACAGCTCAGCAGACTTGGCGACGTCAAAGCGCTGCCGGATGGGACCAGTGTGAGCATTCCCGACCTGGTGGTAACCGCGAGCAGCACTCAGCTTGGAGCGAACTACGTGGAAGCGGCAGACCGCAGCAACGGTATTCGCGTGGAGTCGGACTCTGTGTTTGCGCTGGGAAGCCGCGTCACAGTCGCAGGCGTACTGAGCACAAAGCAGAGCGGTGAGCGTTATATCGCAAACGGCACACTCAGCAGCAGTGTCGCTGGAGCTGAGCTTACCAGCCTGGGCGCAAAGAACGCCGCTCTTGGAGATCTGGGCGGTGACAGTACCGGACCGGGCAATGTCGGGATGCTTATGCGAACGTGGGGAACAGTGGTTTCTGGAGGTGGCACTACCTTCTATCTGACGGACGGGTCGCCCACGGGAGACTTGAGAGTTGACCTGCCAACAGGCGTCCTGCCGCCGGTCGCCGGAACACAGGTGGAGGTAACGGGCATCGTCCGGCTTCAGGGTAACTCACCGGAAACAGCAACCATCCGCCTCAAGGTGCGGCAGGCGTCCGACGTTAAGCCTCTTTAGGACCGGTCAGCAGAGGACCAGGCAGCGCGTGGCGCGCCGCTAAGAGTGCAGCGTTTCTCAGGCGCGCGGTGTTACTATAACGCCGTCGAAGAGCGAAGCGTTGGATTTGACGCGGCATGCCCGCCCAACGACGCAGCGCTCAATGCAGGTGTCGCGCATAACTGCAGCTTCCGGCCACAGCACGCTCTGGCGTACAGTGGCTCCTGACTCCACCACCGCCCCGTCCGCCAGGACGGAGTATTCGGCCACAGTGGCGCCAGCTTCGATACGGCAGTTGTTACCAATGACGACGGGATATTCGATGGTCGCGGTCTCATCAATCTCGACGTCTTTGCCCATCCACACAAACTTCTTGACTTCCTTGTAGTGAGGCTTCACAGAAAGACGGCCGTCCAGCACGTCGTTGTGCGTCTGTCTGTACTCTTTGAGATTTCCGATATCCCGCCAGTAGGCAGACGTCAGAATTCCGTACAGACGCATCTTACGCTCCAGTAGCAGTGGCAGCAGATCGCGCCCAAATCCATAAGGCACGCCTCTGGGAATCAGATCCAGCACTTCACGCTCCAGAAAATAGACTCCTGTATTGGCAGCGTTAGAGAAGATGACCTCCCCTTTGGGTTTCTCGAGGAAGCGCGTCACACGCCCTTTATCGTTAAGCAGTGCGATGCCGTACTCCGAAGGGTCCTCTACCAGGGACAACGCGATAGTGCACAAAGCCTTCTTCTCTTTATGCGTTCGCAGTATGCGAGACAGATCAAAATCCGCCAGATCATCCCCACCGATAACCAGAAATGTATCGTCAAAGAAATCTTCAACCAGTTTCACAGACCCAGCGTCTCCCCAGAGTCTCTCCTCCTCTGAGTAGCTGAGTTTGACGCCCCATTTGGACCCATCCCCGAGTGAGTTTCTGATCTGGTCGCCCAGGTAGTGCAGGTTGACCATGATCTCGGTGACGCTGTGGCGGGCGAGCATCTCAATGATGTGCACAATGTTGGGCTTGTTGACAATGGGCACAAGCGGTTTCGGAGTGGCCCGTGTAAGGGGATCGAGGCGGCTGCCCACTCCGGCAGCCAGAATCATGGCTTTCATCTAGTTACAATTACACCTCAAAACAGCGATTTTGGAGCTGGCCGCGCCAGGTATGCACAGCACTATTTATGGCCAGGTAGCCAGGCTCTCTACAGGGTCACGGACTTTTGACGGACGACCCGGCTTTCTGAAACTCCAGAATCGCCTCGCTCACCCGTTCCACCGCGCCTTCGGGGAGGTCCGGGTGAATCGGCAGTGACAACACCTCGCGGCACGCGCGCTCTGCGTTTGGAAGGTCGCCTTCACGATAGCCATACCGCTGATAGGCGGGCTGCAAATGCAGCGCGCCCGGATAGTAGACGGCTGAGGCCATCTCACGGGCTTTCAGAAACTCCTTTAGACTGTCGCGCTGTTCAAGGCGAATTGTGTACTGGTGCCAGACGTGTGTATTACCCTCTATGACGCGCGGCACGTGAATACCACTTCCTTCCAGCATTGAAGTGTAGATCTGCGCGTGGCGTTGCCGCGCCTGGGTCCAGTCCCGCAGTTTGCGCAGCTTAACGCGCAGTACAGCCGCCTGAATCTCATCCAACCTGCTGCACCATCCGATGTCCTGATACGAATAAGTCCCACCGGAGCCGTGGAAGCGCAGAGAGTTAATCTTATCCGCGATGTCTTCGCGGTTGGTGAGCACCATTCCACCGTCGCCGTATGCGCCGAGATTCTTCGTTGGGAAGAAGGAGAGCGTTGTCGCCGAACCCCATCCGCCGACACTGACGCCACGGTGCTCCGCGCCAATCGCCTGTGCTCCATCCGCCACCAGCGCCAGGCCGTGCTTGTCAGCGACTCCTTGCAGCGCAGTCATGTCCGCCATCTGCCCGTACAGGTGCACTGGCAAAATCGCCTTCGTGCGAGGGGTAATGCGGCTTTCCACAAGGGCTGCATCGAGATTGAAAGTGTCAAGATCAATGTCGACGTAGACAGGGACTGCGCCGAGCTGAGAGATGCTCTCAGTGGTAGCGACAAATGTGAAAGGAGTGGTGATAACCTCATCGCCCTGGCCGACTCCGCAGGCGGCGAGGCTGAGCGTAATGGCGTCCGTACCTGAGGCGACCCCCACCCCGAAGCGCGCCTGATTCTCACGCGCGATCTCCTCCTCAAGGAGAGACACATTTGGCCCCAGGATGAAGCGGCAAGACTCGAGAACGCCTTTGAGCGCATCGTCAATCTCGCTCTTCTGAGCCTCGTACTGGGCGTGCAAATCCGCCATCTGAATGCGCATGGGTGGCAAAACCTCGCCTTTCTCAGAATTTTTTGCCGAGGGTGGCTTCAGCTTCCGGAGATTCGTGTGCCGAAGCCTATCCGGCTGCCAGAAGCCAGAACAGCTTTCGCGGAAATCGCCACGTTGTCCTCAACAAAAACGTCTGTATCAACGATGCAGTTCTGTAGATGGACGCTCTTCCCGATGGAGACTCCGTCCAGAATCACGCAGTTTTCCAGAACGCAGCCTTCATCCAGGCTGCAACCGGCCCCAACAGTCGTGCACCCTTTCAGCTCTACATTGGCCTGCAGTGTTGTTCGGCGTCCAACGTGCACGGTCGGATCAATTCGGGCGCTGGACGCAACATCCACATCGCCCATACTCCACCAGCCGTCTGCCGTCCTCTCTCCCGAGAGCTTTGCGTCCACGTCTCCCGAAAGAAGCGCGCGGTGCGCTTCCATGTACTGCTCCGGACGTCCGATATCGAGCCAGTAACCGCTGGAGCTCACAGCGTAGATCCCTTTGTCTTCGGCGGCGAACAGCGGAAAGAGCTGGCGTTCGAATGAATAGGGTGTGTTTGAGGGGACGTCACGAAAGATAGTGGAATCCAGAACATACATTCCGGCATTGATATACTCCGTGCCCTCCTGCTCCACTACTCCTTGCGCCAGCTTGCGCTTCTGCTCTTCGCTTGGCTCGCGGAACTCCTGTACCTTGCCGTTGTCATCAGTGATAATAACCCCGTACGGGCTTGGAGAAGGAACGCCAAACAGCGTCAGGGTGATGCGCGCGCCCTTCTCTTCGTGAAAGCGGCGCACAGCGCTCAGGTCGAAGTCGGTGAGCACGTCCCCATTGAAAATCAGGAGCGTGTCATCCTCAAAGTACTCTTCGGCGTTTTTGACAGCGCCCGCCGTGCCGAGCGGGACATCTTCCAGCGCATAGTGCATTTTCACGCCAAACGCACTGCCGTCTCCGAAGTGTCCCTGGATCATCTCCGCCATATAGTTTGTGCAGAAGATGATTTCGTGTATGCCGTGCCTCTTGAGCAGCTCAACCTGATACTCAAGAAACGGTTTGTTCACGACCGGAACAATCGGCTTCGGCCGAAGATAGGTCAGAGGGCGGAGCCTGGTTCCTGGTCCGCCTGCGATAATGACGCCCTTCATTCGATACTGGGTCACCTCAGTGAAAAATTTAACAGTCGGGTTGGGACAGTTATACCCGATAAGCGTCTGTCATGGCATTCGACAATGCAGAGCGTGCACTCACCATGCGGACGCTGCTTTTGCGGCCCGGATGACAGCGATGCCCGCGGCCGATACTAACACAGAAGTAATGCGCATTAATAGAGGAAATCAGCAGAAGAATCGCCAAGCAATCGGCATTCAGAGGGAGATAGTTGGCAAATATGAAAATGCTTGTTTTTCTGATTGGGCTCACCACGGCCTGGATGATGGGCGCTGGCGTAGCCTCAGCTATAACACTGAAGACGCACGGTTCCCAGGAAGCGCTTACGGCAGATGGGAAGCCCGTCTTCCCTATTGGCTTCACGCGTGCGCCGGAGCCGGGAGCGCTGACTCCTGATGGGAAGAACGGTTACGAAGAGCTTGCACAGTACGGCTTTGTCTTTCATCGGGTGGATGCCAACAACTGGGGACCAAAAACCGAAGCGCAGGTTGACATCATTCTGGAGGAATCCGCAAAGTACAGACTGTACGCGGCGCTCTCAGTTCCTGATCTGGTTCGCATAGGGCCCAACGCAGTGAAGAAGCAGGCAGAGTTGCGGCGGGTGGTGACCAAGTATCGGGACAATCCGGGCATGGGCCTGTGGAAGGGCGACGACGAGCCGGAATGGGGCAAGCACCCGGTGCGCGACCTGATGCCTTTCATCGACACTGTTCACGAGCTGGACCCGGCGCATCCGGTTTGGATTACGCAGGCGCCTCGCGGGACTATCGAAAGCCTGAAGGCGTACGACGCCACCTACGACATTGGCGCCATAGATATCTATCCGATCGGCTATCCCGCCGGCGTGCATTCCCACCTGGCCAACAAGAATATCAGCGTGGTTGGCGATTATGCGCGGTGGATGCAACAGATTACCGGAAATAAGAAGCCCTTCTTTATGGCGCTGCAGATTGCATGGAGCGGCGTAGTTAACGAAGGAAAAACGCTGCGCTTCCCGACTTTTCACGAAGAGCGCTACATGGCGTACCAATCCATCATCAACGGAGCGCGCGGGATCATATTCTTCGGCGGGTCATTGCGTCCGGCTCTGAATGAACGGGATAGACAACTAACGTGGAACTGGACGTTTTACGACAACGTCCTGAAGCGCGTGTTGCAGGAACTCAAACCGGGCAGCCCGGTTTTTCCAGCGCTTATCGCTCCGTCGTCCAAAGCCAAAGTGAAGGTGGAGATAGTAACTGGCGAACCAGGTAAGGAGAGAACGCAGGCCGCCGGAGATCAGGTGGAAGTCCTGGTACGCGAGGCTGGAGACTACGTCTTCATTCTCGCCGCCAAGCGAGAGGGAGACACAGTCCGTGCGCGCATCTCAGGCGTACCGGCCGTTGACCAGCAGACGCAGGTGCTCTATGAAGAGCCGCGCTCGGCTACCGTTCAGAGTGGCGTGTTGACGGACTGGTTTGCGCCTAATGAAGTGCATGTTTATCGCATGAAGAAGCAGTAAGCTGCAGTGCGGCAAACGAGTTGAGAATCCTCGCCTGACGGAGAAGATCTTGGGGCAGCGCGTTTCAGACGCGCTGCCCCTTACACTAAGCACCAGCAGAGAGACTGCCGTCGTCTCCCCGGCCTCCTGAAAACGACTGAGAACTAAGCGGTCTGTAATGCCGCGAGCTTGTTCGCGAACTCGCTGGTGATGCTGATCACCCAGTTCTCGATATCGGGATCGGGCAGAATCGCATCAGGTTCATAGACCACGCGCGCCTCGTGGTTTTCCACGTTTGCGATTCCCCGCCCGATGATATTCTTCTGGAACATCTGATCATAAGCCACAAGCACCGGAATCACAATCGCGATCTCCTTGGTGTCCAGGACGCGGTTAATCGCTTTGGTGGTCTCGTCCGGGTTGTAGTGCGCAATGTGTCCGCACCATCCGTAGCTGTGCTCGCTGATTCCGACAGCCTGCTTCACATGCTCAGCCACCTTGCTGAACAGCTCACCCCACTCCTTGTCAAACGTCGCGTCGCCATAGCCTATCAGAACAAGTCCCTCCTTCTCCGGATTGCGGGACAGGTTCCTGGCTCGGCGCAGGACGTTTTTCGGAAGCGTGTTGGAGAAGTCCAGTAGCGGAGTCAGATGAACGTTAGCCGCAGGCTTGTAGCGCTCGATTTTTTCGGCCTCCAGCTCGGCTATGATCTCGGGATTATCCTTCTGCCCAATGATGGTGGGAATATCGTCCAGCGAGTGCGGACTGACCGTCAGGAAAATTGGCACGATGACTACGTCGGTGAAGCCCTCCGCATCAAACGCCTTCATCTGTGAGGCGATGGAAGGCTCGGTGTACTCCATGTGGGCGGTCTTGATGCCTGTGATTAGGCCTTCAGCAAGAATGGAATCGCGCACTCTGGCTTCAAGATCCAGAAGAGCGTTTCTCCACGTTTCAGAATGCGAACCATGATTTACCAGCAACAGGCCGAGTTTTTGCGTAGTCAAAGAGGCTGCTTATTCCTTTCGTTTCGCTATGTCTTACCTTACGGACAAAAAGACGGGTATTGAGCGACACTTCGTTCAGAGCAGATTCAGGAGCGTCACAGCGGCTTGAGGGAGACGAGTCCCCGCGGCGCGTCCGCGATCATGGTGCGTGGGTCCGGGTCTATTCACTCGTGCTGGCCGCCCGTGCCCCGGGGCTGATACGTTCCGGCTTCTGCCCGGAACGCAACGGAAAGACGGTTCCACCCATTAATGGCGATAATCGCCACGCTTAGATTTACCAGCTCTTGCTCGTCGAACTGCTGCCTGGCTTCGCTGTAAACTTCATCCGGAACTTCCGTCTCGGATACCAGCGTCAGCGCCTCCGTCCAGGCCAGAGCGGCGCGCTCACGCTCAGTGTAAAACTGCTCAGCTTCACGCCAGGCGTTCAGCAGATACAGCCTTTGCTCTGTCTCACCCGCAGCGCGAGCGTCCTTGGAGTGCATGTCCAGACAAAAGGCGCATCCATTGATCTGCGATGCCCGCATTTTCACAAGCTCCAGCAGCGAAGGCTCCAATCCACTTTTGTGAATGTACTCTTCCAGACCGCGCATCGCGTGGACGGCCCCTGGAGCCGCCTTTGCATAGTTGATTCTAATCGCCATCTTCAGTCTCTCCTGCGTACCGCAAACCTGCTTGCAGAGTCTTGCGACACAAGAATAGAAGCCGCGCTCACGGATTTCAACTGAGTTCTCACACAGAGTATATGTCCTTTGCACTCTGCCTGGCAATACGGAACTGCCCGCCTCGCACGCAGACTACAGACCAGAGACAGCAAGGGGGCGGTACGCGGGAAGAACACCTACGCATAGAAGCGCCCAGCTCCTGTAAAATGCCGTTGGCGACTTTTCAGACGGGTCCGTTTATGTAAAGCGCTATCAGAGGACTGCCGCCTCCACGCGTCGAACGCTCCCGCACCATTTGTCCTGCTTGGAAAACTATGATAGACGCTCAGACGCTTCCCGAACTCATCGAGAATGCCAGCCGCACCTACGCCTCCCGACTTGCCTACATCTGGCGACCACAGTTCCGGGCTCTCAAGTATACGTGGAGCGACATGGGGCGTCTGGCACGTCAAGTGGCGCATATACTGGAAGACCACGGCATCCACAAAGGCGACCGCGTGGTGATCTGGGCCGTAAACTCACCGTTCTGGGTAGCAGCGTTCTACGGATGTCAGATGAAGGGCGCCGTAGCCGTACCTCTGATGCCGCAAAACACCCAGGACTTCGTACGGCTAATCTGCGACTTTACGGAGGCCAGGCTCATTCTGAAATCGGCCTCTTTGAATCCGGGAGAGACGGACACACCACAGATCAACATCGAGGAAGCGCTTCTCGCAGGAGACATTGAGGAGAGCTTCGCCCGTGCCAAAGTAAGCCCCGAAGATCCGGCGCAGATTCTGTTTACCTCCGGCACTACCGGCAATCCGAAAGGCGTCGTTCACAAGCACTCCAACCTGCTGGCCAACGCGCGGGACATTTTTGCTCTGAATATCCTGCGCGACAACGACCACCTGATGAGTTTTCTCCCGCTCGCGCACGTCTTTGAGCAGATTCTCAGCCTCTACGTATGCCCAATGGCGGGGGTACCGGTCACGATGGCGGCTTCGCTATCGGGTCTGCACATTCGCATGTGCCTGGTCGAAGACAGCCCGACATTTATGACCAGCGTACCAGAGTTCCTAAAGCTGACTGTGGAGCGAATTGAGGCAAAAGCAGAGCAGCAGGGCAAGCTGGACAGCCTGCACTCGCTGTATCACCTGGCTCCAAGGCTGCCGATGTGGCTGAGGCGGCGTACGGCAAGGCCGATTCTGCGGCAACTCGGAGGACGGCTGCGTCTGGTAGTCTCTGGAGGCTCGGCTCTTGATCCAGATGTCGGGCGCAAGTGGGAAGCATTCGGCATTGTGGTGCTGCAGGGGTACGGTGCGACAGAGACTTCTCCGGTGATCAGTGTCAACCGTCCGTCAGGGCGCAAGGTTGAGTCTGTAGGGCTGCCTCTTCCGAGTGTTCAGGTGCGAATCGCGAGTGACGGAGAGATTCTGGCGCGCGGGCCAAACGTGGTGGACGGCTATTACAAACGTCCCGAAGAGACAGCCGACCGATTCAAGGACGGCTGGTACTACACAGACGACCTGGGCGAGATTGACAAAGATGGACACCTCCATATCAAGGGTCGAAAGAAATTTCTGATTGTCACACCCGCGGGGGAGAACATTTACCCGGAAGACCTTGAAGCTGAGCTGCACAAAGAGCCAGAAGTGAAAAGCGCGACGGTAATCGCCTGGAAACCCGGCGGACGATTTGAGGTGCATGCCGTTCTTCTGCCAAACCCGGGTGAGGCGATTGAAAATGCGCAGGCAGTAATTGAGCGGGTCAACGTGCGCCTTCAACCTCATCAGCGGATTCAGGGCGTGAGCGTCTGGGACGGAGACGACTTCCCGCGCACCGTCACGCGCAAAGTCAAGAAAAACGAAGTGCTGGCGTGGCTGGAAAACCGCCAGAACGGCAGTCTGACTCGCGCGACGGCAGTCGCAGCCGGGGCTGTGGAGCTGGCTATCGCACAGGCAACCGGGATACCCACGGCTGAAATTACCCCTGACAAGCGGCTGGAAGCGGACTTGAAAATGGACTCTCTGGGGCGGGTTACGCTGGCCGGGATTTTGGAGGAAGAGCTCGGAGTGTTCATTGACGAAGGGCAACTTCAACCCAACACGACTGTTGCGCAGATCAAAGAGATCGTCGAAAAGCGGGAACAGAAAGAGGAACGCTACGAGTTTGATCAGAGACCTCTGACTCCCCGTGCGATCTTCTGGCGAGGGTTGTGGCAGAAGCTGCTCGTCTGGCCATTTGTCCGGCTCTTTGCGACAACTCACACGCGGGGTCTTGGAAATCTGGAAGGGCTGCAAGGCCCGATCCTGTTCTACCCCAATCACGTCTCCCCCATTGACGGAGCGATCGTTCTCAAAGCGCTTCCTTCGCGCTTTCAATCAAAAACGGCGATTGCGGCTGCTACAGACGTGGTGTTTGAAAACCCAGCAGTGAAGTCTCACGTTAGAACGCTTCAGACGCTTTTCAACGTGTACCCGTTCTCACGAGAGTCGCAGGTTAGGTCCTCGCTTGAGTACACCGGACGCCTTCTGGACCGCGGGTTTTCCATTATGCTCTTCCCGGAAGGTCATATGGCGAGGGACGGGAAGCTACAGCCGATAAAGCTGGGGGCAGGGTTGATAGCGGTGGAAATGGGCGTACCCGTAGTCCCGATTGGAGTCGCCGGAGTCGAAAAGATGGTGCCCGCAAACGCCGAGGGTCTGATGATGCCGCGCAGAGCCAGCGCCACGGTTGTTATCGGCAAACCCCTTACGTTTATCCGGGAAACATCCTATGAAGACGCAGCCACACGCATTCATGAAGCGCTCCGCGAGTTGTTGCCCGAACAGTACAGAGACAACGCCGAGAAAGCAGTGGACTGAATACAGAAACGTCGTTTCGACAAGCTATGATGTGAGTTAGCGGAGCAAGACACCTTAGAGCGCAGCGCCCGGTCAAAGCTGACAGCCCTGCTGAGTTTGCGTTACAATAGTCAGGTTTAGGAGGACGTTTTCAATTGGCTATGACGATGACGAAGTCCGACGTCAGGGACCTGGGGCTGGCGGAACGCGGGAAGCTGCGAGTTGAGTACGCAGCGCAGGAGATGCCAGTTCTGGCGCTGATTCGTGAACGATTTGAGCGAGAGAAGCCGCTGAGCGGAATGACCGTAGCAGCCTGTCTCCATGTGACCAGCGAGACAGCCAATCTCGCCATCACGCTGAAGGCTGGTGGGGCTGACGTGTACATTTGCGCGTCCAACCCGCTTTCTACTCAGGACGACTCCGCCGCGCACCTGGTGGCGCACCACCAGATTCCAACCTTTGCCATCAAAGGCGAAGACAACGACACGTACTATCAGCACATCAACGCCGTGCTGGATGCGCGCCCGAACATTACGATGGACGATGGCGCGGACACCGTGAGCGTGATTCACAAAGACCGGCGCGATCTGGTAGACAACATCGTAGGCGGCACGGAGGAGACGACGACTGGTGTCATTCGGCTGCGCAGCATGGAGAAGGAAGGCGTTCTTCTCTATCCCATCGTGGCGGTGAATGACGCCGACACCAAGCACCTCTTCGACAACCGCTATGGAACGGGACAGAGCACGATTGACGGCATGATCCGCGCGACGAACCGTCTGGTGGCGGGGAAGACTTTCGTCGTGTGCGGCTACGGATGGTGTGGCAGAGGTGTGGCGATGCGCGCCAAAGGTCTGGGAGCGCACGTCGTAGTGACGGAGATCGATCCAACCAAGGCAATCGAGGCGGTTCTTGACGGGTTCCAGGTGATGTCTATCGCAGAGGCAGCCAGAATCGGAGACTTTTTCTGCACGCTCACCGGCAACAAGCATGTCATCCGGCCGGAGCATTTTGAGGTGATGAAGGACGGAGCGATTGTGGCGAACTCCGGTCACTTTGATATTGAGCTAGATCTGAACGGCCTTGAGAGTATCTCCAAAGCCAGGCGGCATGTCCGTGATTTTGTGGATGAGTACACGCTCGCCAATGGCAACAATATCTACGTACTTGGCGAAGGCCGGCTTGTGAATCTGGCGGCGGCCGAAGGTCACCCCTCCGGTGTCATGGACATGAGCTTCGCGAATCAGGCGCTGGCGAGTGAGTGGATGGTCAAGAACGGGAAGTCTTTGGAGCGCCGGGTGTACGCGGTGCCGGAAGAGCTGGACAAACGCGTCGCGCGGTTGAAACTGGAATCCATGCGCATCGCTATTGACAAGCTGACGCCGGAGCAGGAAGAGTATCTCAATTCCTGGACTATCGGCACCTGACCGCGCGCGCATTTCAGCGGTGAAAGCGCCAGTTCGCATTCTGGGTCTGCCGGTTCACCCGGTGTCACGGGGTGAAGCGATTGAGGAGATCCGGCGCTTTGTCGCTTCTGATGAGCCACATCTGATTATCACAGCAGACGCGAGCGCCCTGATGTTCGCCCGGCGCGACCCGGAGTTCCGCGACATCTTTCAGCAGGCGTCTCTGGTCACGGCTGATGGCGCTGGTGTTGTCAGCGCCGTGAAGCTGGCCGGTGTGCCAATCCGGGAGCGCTGCAGCGGTGTTGAACTGGTGGACGATATCGCCTCGGAGGCGGCAGAACAGGGCTGGGGAGTTTACCTGCTTGGCGCCGCGCCCGGCGTTGCCGAAGCCGCTGCGGAAGAGCTGCGACGCCGGCATCCGCAGCTCAGCGTGCGTGGCTGTCACGACGGCTTCTTTGCCGACAGCGACGCGGTGGCAGAGAGTATTCGAAACTCAGGCGCAAGCATTCTGTTTGTGGCGATGGGAATGCCGCGACAGGAGAAGTGGTTCTGGGAACGGCGCGACCAGCTTGGTGTGAAGGTGGCGATGGGAGTGGGTGGCAGCTTTGACGTGTTGAGTGGTCGCGTGCGCCGCGCACCGCCCTTTTTTCAGAAGCACGGACTCGAATGGTTGTACCGTTTTGTGTGCGCGCCTCGCAAATCTTCCCGCAAGATTGTCCTCCTGCCGATATTTGCCGGACTGGCTATCGCTGAAGCCAGACGCCGAAGGAAGCACAGCGAACGGCCATAGGACGCGGCCGTTACACGGTATCAGTCTGGTTGGTCGGATAGAAATCTTACAGAGACCCTATGACAGATAATAAAGTTCTAATTGTCGGAAGCGTTGGACTTGACGCTCTCACAACCCCTTTCGGTCACGTTGACAGAGTGCTGGGAGGCGCGGCAAGCTACTCTTCTGTGGCCGCGAGCTATTTCGCTCCAGTGTCAATGGTCGCAGTTGTTGGCCAGGATTTCCCGGCAGAGAATGTGGAGCTGTTCAAAGCGCGCGGGATAGATGTGTCTGCGCTTGAAGTCAAAGATGGGGAGACTTTCTTCTGGGCGGGTGAGTACGGAGAAGATCCGAATCAGGCCATCACCCATGCGACTGAGCTCAACGTCTTCGCGGACTTCAAACCGACGCTGCCACCCTCCCACCGCAGCCATCCTTTTGTGTTTCTGGCCAATATCGACCCGGTGTTACAGCTTGACGTGCTCAATCAGGCGGACAGTCCAGAGTTCGTCGCAAGCGATACGATGAACTTCTGGATTGCAAGCAAGAAGGATGAGTTGCTGGAGGTGCTGAAGCGCGTAGATCTATGCCTGATGAACGATGCGGAAGCACGAATGCTGACCGGTCAGAAACTGCTCGTTGACGCGGCGGATGCGATTCTGGCTATGGGGCCAAAATACGCCGCCATAAAGAAAGGCGAACACGGAGCGCTGCTGTTCGGGGAAAACACGCATTTTTCTGCTCCGTCTTTTCCATTGCGGCAGATCGTTGACCCCACCGGTGCGGGAGATTCGTTCGCCGGCGGATTGGTCGGCTATCTGGCAAGTACCGGTGACACTTCTGAATCGAGCATCCGGAAAGCTGTCGTTTACGGCAGCACTGTGGCTTCTTTTGACGTGGAGGACTTCAGCCTGAGGCGTCTGGCAAGCCTTAGCAGAGAAGACATCCAGAATCGCTACGATCTTTTCACAGAGATTGCGCGCTTCTAGGCACTTCAGTGTAGCGTTGTAGAGACGCCGCCGGAGCTACTTCCTTCTCCAAATCCATAAGCCAGAGGATGCGGTGCAGAGGACGGCGGACAAAGGGACTTCTCGGCGTGGGCAATTGTGCCCTGAGGTCTAGCGCGCTCAAACTCCAGCTTGTCGCAAAATGCGCGAACAAGCCCCATCCCAAAGCCCCCAACGCGCATCTCTCCGCCAAAATCCGAGCGCAGTGACCCCGGCTCCGCCACGTCCTGAGTGTCAAAGCCCTGCCCTCTGTCCTCGACAACAACATTGACGTGATCAGGATGCAGCTCAATTCTCACGAAAAACCGGTTGTGTGTAGCCTGTGCGTGCCGGACGGCATTGGCACAGAGCTCACCAAGGACAAACTCGATGTCCTCTGCGACAGTCTCCTGCACCTGCAGATCTTCGAGCAGTGTTCTGCCCATCAACCTCGCCGTGCGCACACACCGCGCTTCACCCGGAAGGTCAAGGGTCAATGCAACAATCATATCGCCTCCAGATCCGGCTGGCTGAGAAAGCGCACCGGATGCTTCTGACGCTATGAATTTACCCTCGGAGCGCTGGCTGCTAACCGTGTCTCAAGCCTGATTGCGCTCCCAGACAGAGCGGACTTCCTGCAATCCGAGGGCAACGATCTCGAAGGTGTTGGAGAGGCAGCGCAGAACACGGGCTTCGGAAGCCAAATCACCCCGATTGAACGTGGAGGCGATGTAATAGGAGGACTTGCCCTGAGAGATGTAGTCCACCAGGTGATCTTTCTGCAGGGAGGACTGCAGGAGACGCAGCGCTTCCGGGTACACACCCGCCCAGAAGAGCGTAAAATCTCCGATGTGCTTGTGAACTTCCCGTTCCCGCTCATCCGGCCCGCAGCCTGGTCGAGACTCAGTCTGCTGCAACATATCCGCAACTTCGTAAAGCGGCTGGTTCGCGAGGTCTTTGATGCGGTAAATGCGATCGAAGTGGGCGAACTCCGTCAGCATCTGCGCCAGATAATGCGCCAGTTCACGATCACTGAAGCCGAGGCGAGACGCAAAGGTGTCAGTAATCAGGCCGTGAAAAAGCGCAAAGAGCTCACTGCGTTGGGAGTGCTCCGAAGTCATATGACATTTCCTCCACGGGGAGATTTCACGGGGCAACCGTGGGCAATGCCGGCCGAGGCGGTGCGCGGCGCGTTGGCCGATAGCTGTGAAGTTTACAGCTCGGCCGATGGCCGCCCCTATGGTTTTATTTTGCCCCTAAAGCAGGTGTTTTTCTATATAAAGATTCGCGCAGCTCCTCCAGCACTTCAGGATTGGTCTCACGCGAGGCGCAGTCTTCCAGCGCCGCAAATGCCTCTTCAGTGGCAATTTCTCCCAGAGCCCACGCCGCATGAGCGCGCACGATGTGGCTGTCGTCGCGCAGCAAAATGTCGCGTAGAGTTGGAAGGGCGGCCGGTTCCCGGAGATTCCCCAGCGCGATACAGGCATTGCGCCGCAGGCGGTTGCGTCCTATCCACCCGGCGGAGCTGGTCTTGAGGGTCTGCTCAAATTCCGATTTCGTCATATTGAGAAGACGGATGAGGTCAACTGATGCGGGCATCGCGCCAGGCTCAAAGGAGAGAGAGGACGCTGGCTCGGAGTTGTCGTTCTGCGGGCAGACTTCCTGACAGACGTCGCACCCGAAAACCATGTTTGACATAAAATGCCGCAGCTCACGTGGAACGATGCCGCCCATCTGCGTGAGATGTGAAACGCAGCGGTTGAGGTCAACCTGGTAGGGGGAGCGAATAGCGCCTGTGGGACACGCCGACATGCACAGCGCGCAATCGCCACAGTGGTCCTCGACTATGGGAGGGTCGTGTGGCAGGTCAACGTCGGTGATAATCTCGCCAAGAACCACCCAGCTTCCAAATCGTGGCACAAAAAAGCACGCATTCTTGCCGTACCAGCCCAGCCCGCTCGCATGGGCGGCCGCTCTGTCCAGCAGAGGGCCGGTATCGTGCAGGATTCGCGTCCGAGCTCCTGGCGCCAACTCCTGCAGACGTCCGGCAACAATCTCCATCTTCTCCCGGATAACAATGTGATAGTCCCGGCCTCTGGCCAGACGCGCGCTCAGCCCGAGTAGCTCTCCAGGCTGTCGCGGTTCAGGCTCAACTCCCCGGCGATAGGGCAGAGCGCACGCGATGATGCTTCTGGCGCCCTCCAGCAAGGCTTCAGGATGACAGAACTTCTCCTCACTGCCTTCCACAAGCCCGTAGTGCCCGGCATAGCCCCTTGCGATGCGCTCCCGCAGCCTTTCTGCGGCTTCAACGAGGGGCGCAGCCGGACCTATAGCCAGCCCTGCAAGGCCGACCGACTGTGCCAGGCTCTTCAGTTCGCTGGCAATTTCCTGAGGATGGACAGACATACTCGTCATGATAGCCATCTGAGCAACTTTCACGCCTGCACGTTTGTGCTGCATTCAGGACTGTCTGCGACAGAGAAACTTACTTCATTGCACAGCCTTTTGCGCAGGAAAACTGTAGAATTTGCGTCACCTTTTGCGAGAGTGATACGCAGATGAAAATTCTCGTTTCATAGAGAAAAGCGCTTCCAGTCTGCAACGATTTGTGCTATGGTAACAGTAGCAGACATGCTCCAACGGTGAGTTCACTCTGGTTCGAAGGAGAGAGATAATGTCAGCGAACACTCGACTGTCCGCTTCTGGCCGAAGCCATCAGAACGAAGGCTTCACGCTCATCGAGCTTCTTGTCGTAATCGCGATTATCGCGATTCTGGCTGCTATTCTGTTTCCCGTGTTTGCTCGGGCAAGGGAGAAGGCGCGCGACGCCGCCTGCATCAGCAACGTGAAACAGCTTGGCACAGCGTTCCTGATGTATGCAGACGACAACAACGGGCGTCTGGCGCCCCTTGAAGCCTATTATATGGGCAACGATGAGCCAGGCGCCGTCATCGCCTACACCAAAGACAAACGTATCTCCCAGTGTCCCTCCCTGCGCAAGATTGAGCGGCCCTCCGCCAGCGGCATGCAGCGCCCGTGGAGCTACACCATCAACTGTTATTGCGTGAACACGGGCGCCAAAGGCTTCTGGGACGCCAACCCTCAGCCGAGAAGAGACCTCGGAGTCCCGATAAGCCTGTATTCCCAGCCTTCCAGAACTCCCTACATTGTGGAGGAGAACAAGGATCCGAATGCCGGAACGCCCACCATCGCAAATGACAGCGCCTTTATCGGCGTGGACACTTCCGCCGACCGGCACAATGGACAGGCCAACGTCTTTTTCCTCGACGGACACGCAGGCAAAGTGCCCGGCCTGCAGTCGTGGCAGAACGGAAAGTGGCCACCCGGACGATATGCGCCGGGGGATGACTGGCTTTTCCTGGGCCCTGGCGTTCTGTAGCTCAGTTTTAGACTGCGGCTGCTGAAGCAGGAGAACAGGACAGCGTCGCCAAACTCTTTGAACGCAGGTCCGTGCCCGTCCCACGCACGGGACTCTGGCCAAATCACCGGGCCTGTGTGCGAGTCTATTCGTCATTATGACTTCCCGTGAACGCGTTATCCGAACACTCAGTCATCAGAGTGTTGACCGCGCGCCCCGCGACCTCTGGATGCTGCCTGGTGTCGTTATGTTCAGGAGCGACGGTCTCGAGCGCATCTACAAGCGCTTCCCGCAGGACTTTGTCTTTCCACCGTTTCGCTATGGGCCGGCGCCGCGCGCAAAAGGTGTGCCGGCTGTGCGCGGAGAGTATTCTGATGCGTGGGGCGTCGTCTGGCGTGTTGGAGAGACCGGCGTCATTGGAGAAGTCAAGGAGCCCATCCTCAAGACCGAAGCCGATATCCTGGCCTATAAGCTTCCGTGGGAGCTGCTGAACGAGGCGGACGTCTCAGAGGTGGACAGCTTTTGCGCAAAGACAGACGCATTCTGCAAAGCAGGGACTGACGTGCGTCCCTTTGAGCGCTTTCAGTTCCTGCGTGGGACTGAGGCCGCAATGATGGACCTGGCCTCTGGCGACGAAGCGGCAATGGGACTACTTCGTCGCCTGCACGACTACTACTGCAAAGAGCTGGAGATCTGGACAAAGACGGCGGTGGACGGTGTCGGCTTTCTGGATGACTGGGGGTCGCAGAACAGCCTGCTGATTTCCCCCAACATGTGGCGTGAGATATTCCGCCCGTTCTACAAAGACTACTGCGACATTTTGCACGGCGCGGGCAAATGGGTGTTCTTTCACTCAGACGGTCACATCGAGGCCATCTATCAGGACCTGATCGACATCGGCATCGATGCCGTCAACAGCCAGCTTTTCTGCATGGATATAGAAAGCGTGGGCGAGCGCTTCGGTGGCAAGATAACCTTCTGGGGAGAGATTGACCGGCAGTATGCGATGACTACTGGAAGCCCGGAGGACGTCAGGCAGGCGGTGTACCGCGTTCGAAGAGCGCTGGATAAGAGTCAGGGCGGAGTCATCGCACAGTGTGAGTGGGGGAATGACACGCCTGAAGAGAACGTGGCCGCGGTATACGAAGCCTGGCTGGCGCCGCGTGAAGCGTTTGCGACAACACCTGTCAGTTGAGCGTGCGGTGTACGCAGCGCCGGGTCAGCCTTTGATCCCTGAGAAAACCATGCCGCGTACAAAGTAGCGCTGGGCTGCAAAAAAGATCAGGAGAACAGGCAGCAGAACGCACACCGAAGCCGCCATCAGCAGGTGATACTGCGTACCGTGCAGAGACCGGAAAGAGTTCAACCCAAGCGCCAGAGTCTTGGTCTCTACGGACTGAGTATAGATCAGCGGGCCGAGGAAATCGTTCCAGTGCCCCACAAAGCTGAACACAGCTACCGTCGCCAGGGCAGGCTTGGCCAGTGGGATGGCTACGGTGCGAAAGACTCCCAGCGGCCCGCATCCGTCAATCTTCGCCGCATCCTCCAACTCACCCGGAATCGTCAGGAAGAACTGTCTGAGCAGGAAGATATAGAACGCGCCGCCGCCGAAAAACGCCGGCACAATAAGCGGGCGCAGCGTATCAATCCAGTGCAGGCGCGCAAACAGGATGAAGGTGGGGATCAGCGTGACCTGCGCAGGTATCATCATGGTGGAGATGACCAGAACAAACAGCGCATCCCGCCCGCGAAAGCGCAGCCGCGCAAATCCGAAAGCCACCAGTGAGGCTGACACAACCTGTCCGATCAACGCAAGTGAAGTCACAATAAGCGTGTTCTTCAGAAAGATGTGAAACGGCAACACTGTCAGCGCTTGCGGGTAATTCCTCCACTCCAGACGCTCTGGAATCCAGGGGCGATTGATTGCCATAACCTGGTTGGCCGGTGTCAGAGAAGTTGAGACCATCCAGAGAAACGGGATGAGGAAGAGAAAACCGAGCGCAATAAGGCAGATGTAGCGCAGAGCTGTCTTCATCCGTAGTGCACCCAGCGCTTCGACAACCGGAAGTTCAGCAGTGTCAGAAACAGAATGATGACAAACAGCAACCACGCCATAGCCGAGGCGTACCCCAAGCGGAAGTACACGAAAGCGTTCTGGAAGAGGTAGAGTACATACAGCAGCGTTGCATGCGACGGCCCGCCGTTGGTCATGATGAACGCGGCCGTGAAAACCTGAAAGCTGGCTATGACGGCCATCACGAAGTTGAAAAAGATGACAGGGGATAGCAACGGTATGGTCACATGGCGGAACTGCTGCAGACTCCCCGCTCCGTCCAGAGTGCTGGCTTCATAGAGCTCTTCCGGGATATTCTGTAGCCCTGCAAGAAAGATCAGCATTGCCCCGCCCGCGCCCCAGAGACTCATCAATATTAACGCTGGCATAGCCCAGTGCACGTCAGAGAGCCACAGCGGCGGGTGCTTCGTAAAAAGCCGGAGAAAGCGGTTGATGAGACCAAGCTCCGGGTTGAACAGCCACATCCACAGCATCATCGTCGCAACACCAGAAGTTACGCTTGGCAGATAGAACAGCGTGCGGAACAGCCCCATCGCCCGCAGCTTCTGATTCAACAGAAGCGCCAGACCCAGAGCCAGACACAGCCCCATCGGCACTGAGACTACAGCGTAATAAGCCGTATTGATGAGCGACTTTATGAGCAGTGGGTCGCGCGCGAGGCGGCGATAGTTGTCAAGCCCTGCAAACTCAGGGCGAGTGATGGCATCCCAGTGCGCGAAGCTCAGACCAAGGGAGAAGAGAATCGGTCCGGCGGCAAAGATGACGAAGCCCAGCACCCATGGGCTGACAAACAGCCACCCGGCGAGAGCTTCGCGGCGAGATAAGGATGTAGTTTTCACGGCCTCTCTCTCAAAACCTGATTCACGGTCCGTGTAAACTCCTTGCAGACATCCTCAACCGGACGAATTCCCAGAAAAGCATCATCCAGAATCGTCAAAGCCTCCGAGTAATCCGCGAACTGAACTGGAGTTGGCGCGGTCCGCGCGTAGGCGACTGCCTCCAGAAAAGCGCTGTCATGCTCGGGTGTCTGAGGACCTTTGAGAGCTCCTGGCGCCAGTGCGACAGGCTTGTAGGCAGGGATCGCATTCCCAGCCTTGATATTCGCGAATGCAGCCTCACGTCCGGAGAGAAACTTCAGGAACTCCCAGCTCTGCTTTGGGTGTCTGGTAGTGCGCACAATGGCATTGCATCCCCATATCAGCGTCGTAGCCCGCCTGACTTGGCGGGGAGGAGGCGCGACGTCCCACTTGAACGGGATCATGTTGAACATCGACTTGTACGCATAACGGCTGTTGCAGATCATCGCAACCCGGCCCGAAGCGAACAAATCGTCCGCAGACTGCCCTGCGCCCTGCCCGGAAGCCGGCGCGACGTGCATCCGGGTGGCCAACTCCGTGTAGAAGCGCAAACCCTCAACGGCGGCCGGCTTATCCATGAGGCATCTGCTTTCGGATCTGTCCAGAATGGAGCCTCCGTTAGCCCAGACCCATGCAGGCCAGCGATTGTAGCTGTTTTGGGTTACAAAACCAAACTGCTCCGGATTGCCATCGCCGTTCTCATCTACAGTCAAACGCCGGGCGGCACGGACGAAGTCGTCCCACGTCCAGTTAGCACTCGGATAGGCGAGATTCGCATGGTCGAACAGATCGCGGTTGTAGAACAGAACAATAGTCGAAAAATCACTTGGCAGGCCGTAGAGGCGGCCTTTGACGCGCATTCCATCCAGCACCGGCGCAAAATAGTCCTGCAGACTGAGAGACGGGTCTGATTCAGCCAGGAACTCCACATCCAGGAGCAGGCCCTTGGCGGCGAAATAAGGATAGTCCACCTGAGTGAAGTGGACGACATCCGGAGGGATATCCCCAGCAATCAGCGTCAGCAGCTTCGCGTCATAGCCAGTGTCTCCCAGACTTGCGTTCAGCCTGATTTTGATATCCGGGTGCTGACGCTCAAACTCTGGGATGAACTCTTCGCGATAGAGCTTCAGGAATTCCGGAGTGGCAGGTGCATACCACTCGATCACGATGCGTCCCTCGTCCTGTGCCAGGTGTCTCGCGCAGCCGCCGTACGCGCACAGCGCGGCAAGAACCAGCAATGGCCAGCTCCGACGCCTCATCAGCGCCCGGCTGCAGGTTTGAACACTGTTGCGGGGGTACTGCTCAGCGACGCTCCAGGCCCAAAGTCTGATATGTAAACATAGGAGACGCCGTCGCGGTTGAGGTCCGAGAACAACGACGGCGATCTGTCCTTGTCGAGTGAGAAAGTGTTGGCGGCCTTATCAGCGTCCGCGATGACAGCGGCGTGCTGATAGTCCTCACTGAGAGCAAACATCCCGGTGTAGCTCCTGGCCTCGAACTGGTTATAAACGCCTCCTATGCGCTCCTTGGAGACGATGAGCTTTCTGCCTGCATCCCACGCTGCTCTGTAGCGTCCCGTGATGATAGGAGTCGCGCCGAAGCTGAGAACATAGAAATCGCCTTCCTTCGCAACGTCGCTGACTGTGTAAGACGCGGATGCGCTCCCGTTGTTCACAAACACGACGTCCCCGCGTCTGGGACGCCAGCCTCTCACCCACACCCTGCCTCCGGGATAATCCACCTTCTCTACCAGAGCCTTTAGGCCAACCTCATTGCGGACAAGGCGACCCTTTGGCCGCTTCAGCGAACCGCTTCCGGCCAGATACCCCTTGCCAGGGAGCTTTTCAGGATAGGCAGCGAAGCTGGCATCCATTGAGACTCCATCTGCATAGACCGCCTTTCGTCCGCTTCCGTTGACATAAATACGCCAGATCTGCCCGCCTTTCAAGCGCACCACACAACCGCCGGCCAGCGGAGTATCGGCGTCCATCCGTTCGACGGATTCGACTGCGACGCTCCCTTTTTCGACGTCAACAACTGCCAGATAAAGAGCCGGCTCCCGGCCGCGCCCCCGCAGAAGAATGTATGGGATGGAGTCGGGGTAGCCCGGTTTGACCGGAGGTTTCCCATTTGCGACGATGACTTCGTCGAAAGAAAATCGGGGAAACCAGGCAGACATATTGAACCCGTCGTCATCGGTCCAGTCGAAGCGGTTCACTTCGGACGGCTGGTACCATTTGGGGTCTGTCATGTACTGATAGCCTGAAGACATGGGCGGGTCTGCGTTATCCGGACCAATTTCCGGTCCGGCCACACTCCCTCCCTGTTGCGCTTTGAGAAGCTTTTCTCCCGTAGAAAACACGCCAAATGGCAGACCGTGAAAGCTGTAATCCCTCACGCTCCCCGCATCCACGTAGAAAGAGTCAATCAGCAGCGTGCTTTTCTCACCCGTATCCAGAAGAGCCAGCGTTCGGCGGTAATCTTTGACAGGGCCTTTCCACACACGCGGAGCCTGCGCTTCGGCCAGTTTCAGCCCGGGAAGATCTACAAACTGCGTCAGATTTCCCGCGCTAAGGCTGTCCTGCGCCTGCTCGTCAAGCATAACGCAGTAGTGGCTCGGGGTGTTCTTTATCCAGTAATCCGCGCGGGGACCCCAGTGGGACGGGTAGCCAAGATCGGTCAACATATCACGCTCGTCCATGTGATAGCTGATGGTAAGGCGGTCCTTGTGGCCGTGAGAAGCGCCGGTCGCTCCGTAGTACATTGTGGCGGAGCGTTTCGTCGCGCCGTCGTCCAACTCCAGAATTGCCAACCCATAGCCACCGAGATTCCTGGTGAACGGCGCGTTCGGAAATCGCGAAGTGTGTGCGGCGGTCTTGTTGGAATCTGCTGGCTTTTCAGGCATCCGGCTCATCAGGGCCGGGCGATCCAGGTCGCCTTTGCGCAACACAGCAGCACAGTACGGGTCGCCAAGGTGCGATGCGCCGAACTCCAGCACATCCTGCTGAATGAGACGCGGGGCGCCTTTGATGTCTCCTGCGCAGTCTCCAAGCCGGGGCGAGAGAGTGTCCAGAACTCGAACCTGAGAAGGCCCGCGGCAAATCTGCAGCCATTTGGGATCTTTCACAATGTCAACATTGAGCTGTCCAAGGTTTTCCGCCGCAGCAACCATCCGTGAGTTCCAGATGCTTGAATAGCTGAGCGAGCTTTCTCCGCCAATCCCGTCACGGTCGAAACCATTGAAGAACGTAAACTCCAGATCGCCATCGCCTTTGAGCATCCAGTCGATCATCTGCTGGGTCGTGGCGCCTCTTGCGGGGTCGGAGTTGTCCAGCACAAGCGCTGCAGTGGACAAAGACCCCAACTCAAACTTGTTACCCCAGATCTTCTTCTGAAAAATGTCTTTGACCTGTACCTGGAGGATATCCTGTTCAATCGCTTCCCTCGGATTGAAAACACCTTTGCTGCTCAGAAAGGCGCGCAGCGCTTGATCGGTTTCTAACACAGGGAAGACGGCATCGTAAGCGGAGGCGAAGACAATTACGACCGAGTTTTCCCAGATGTAGTCGAGGATCCTCCCGTTGATGGCGGCTGGCCATTTGCCGTTGTGGTAAGCCTGGGTGCGGTAGTCCATTTTTGGATAGACCTGGCTGATGCGAGCCAACGCAACGGCGCACGCGTGCGCATACCTGGAATCACCTGTGATTATGTAGCTGTTGGCACAGGCATTCAGTGCATCAATGATATTGTGACGCCACAGTTCCCAAAAAACGTAGTGCCCCACAAACCAGTAACGCTTGCCGTCTTTCGCGACGTAACCGAAACCGTCGTCCACGTATGGCTGCGTCGTATCAAGCTTCTCTTTTCTCCCACCTTTGAGATAGGATCCGAAGTCGTTTGAAGGGTAGAATTCCTTGCCCACCGGACACTGAACTTTGAAGGGTTTGTCCGGGGACATAATCCATGGATAGTGCCCGCCCTCCTTGAATATCTGATCGCCGTGGACCGGACATCCGACGCCAAAACAGACATTCAGGGCGCGTGGCAGATCAGCGTCAGGGATCAGGTCCCATATCTGCTCGTCGCTCATTTCAGCCAGCCGCTTTGCCTTACTGAGAATGGCATCTTTTTGACTCGCGTAATCGGTTCTGGCTGCGCGCGCCCTGATGGTGGCGATCTGGGCATCCGTGTAGTACGTTCGACCAGCCTTGGCGTGTACACCGCGAGCCAGCACTGACACTCCAAGGATCACTGAGAAAAGAACGAAGACAAAATCAGATGGCCTCAAAATATAACCTCCGCGGAACCGGTTACAGGGACTGGGGCAGGTTACCAGAAAAACGAATCTGAGTCCAGAGACCTGCGAACGCAGCGCACGAAATTGGCGCCGTTCTGTTTGTGGGCTGAACTTGTGCCAAGCTGACCAGTCAACGCGAAAACTTGCGTGAAGTAGCGCGCATCCTCTGGCATATAGAAGGTGGTAAACTGTTGGACTTTTCACGGTTCTGTGCTTGACCGGGGAGAGTCGCAGGTGTAAACTGGGAGCACATTCCTCTAACGGTTGGTCGTTGCCTGGTAAGTTATACGTGTAACTACATCGGATTGCACATCCGCGCGGGTGCAGCGGCTACCGGGAGTCCAGGATACAGTATCACGGCGCAAGCCAAAAGGAAAGCGACATGGGAAAGCTGTTTAGCTTACTTGTGCTGTGCTTTGTAATGGCGGTGGCAGCCAGCGTGCCATTGCAGGCGCAGTCTTCTTACTACATTGAGGGCGAGGACATTCTCTCCTCA
>JADLDK010000058.1 GCA_020846715.1 Armatimonadota bacterium
GCTCTTCACCTGCTGTTTGTCTGCGTCGACAGTGAAGTCTGGAGCGACTACACAAGGCGCGATGATCCCATATATGAGCAGGAAGTGGTCGAGTTGTTCATTGGCAGCGGCGAGGCTCCTCCGTCCATATATCGCGAGTTTGAACTGAGTCCTTTCAACGTTCAGTGGGATGGACGCATCGTCAGCCCTACAGGGGACAGGAAGGATATGACAGCGGACGTCGCCTGGGACGCATGCAGCTTTGACTCAGCAGTCCGTATCGCACGGTCAGAATCGCAACAGCTTCCACAGTGTGAGGGCTGGAGCGCCCGTCTCTCAATCGGATTTGCGGATCTCTCCGATAACGCACACACGCCCGCGCACGGCGATGTGTGGCGCGCAAACTTTCTGCGCATAGAGCATAGACCGCACGAGCAGTACCTTGCCTGGTCTCCCACACTCAAAAGTCCTGCAGACTACCACGTTCCCGCGCGGTTCGGACGCCTGATCTTAGTCGGGTAGGCGGCATTGTTGGAACTGAAGCTCGTAACGCTGTGCGCTGTCTTCGAGACGGACTGTCGCGACCTGTCACCTGCCTCACCCTTCGGTGGACCTACTAGTGCAGTTGTCAGCGATTCAGATCGTATTCAGAGTGCGTCCTCTGCTCTGTGCGCCTCGCTTGAGCGTGACTCATTATGTTTCGCTTGTGACAGGATCCCGGCCTGGCTCACATCCAGTATCCCCTTTGACGGGCATTTTCAGAAATGAAACCGGATATTTTGATGGAATCGGTTGACAGCTAAGCGCTGAGTTGAGATACTTAACTAAGCATTCACACAAGATGGATGCAGTTTGAGTCGCGCACGCCACACCGGTGGATAGCGCGACCTCTTGGAAGGAGAAATGACGATGTACAGAGTTGCAGCTATTTGCGCAGCGCTTATGGCTGTCCTCGTGTGTCAGGCCGGGGCAACGACGGCCTACATTGAAGACTTCAATGGGACTTACGTTGCAGGACCTGTTGGGTCGATACCTGCTGGGTGGACCTATTTTGGCTATGGCCCTCCATCGTTTGACACCCAGGAGAAAAGTATCGTCCTGGCCCCACACACTGGCTCAGACAGCGCCTGGCGTATTGACGTCCCTGGAACTCTAAACCCCGCCAGCGGCACAATCGCTATCTATAAGACTGGCTTCAAGGTCAATGATGTTGCGCTACCCTTTCAGCCCATCGACTGGACAAAGCCTGTTTTGATGAAGGCGGACGTGTACGGAAACGACCTGGGCAGTGATACGCAGTTTTCCTGCAATATCACTCTTCAGGGCTACGACCGAACCGTTCAGGTGCTTGAGTGGGGCAACAACGGAGCCGCGAACGGAACATGGCAGACGGTCACCACGAGTCTGACCAGTCTGAACACTGGTAACGAGAGTGGCAACCTGATACTCTTTCTGGACTTCAACTTCAAAGATAAGTTGTTTGCGGGCAACAGTACACTCATCTGGGAGAACCTGCGTGTTGAATACACCCCCGTAGTTCCAGAACCTGCCAGTATGCTGGCGCTTGGCACGGGATTGGTGAGCTTGCTGGGCCTGCGGCGACGCATGCTCCTCTGATCTCTCAGATATCTCTCATGCTAAACCAAGCCGCCTCGGCAGAATGCTGAGGCGGCTTGTTATTGGATGTTGAAGCGCCACTCTCCAGGCGCGGGATATTCCTCAATCAGTACGGCCCACTTGGGCGATGCGGCAAGGCTTTTTCCATTACCAGCCCTGCAAAGATGCGGCAGAGTTGCGTAAATGACACCTGTGGTCTACTTTCGTTTGTCTGAGTCTAGCCAAACAGCTCTGACACGTCGTCAGCCGAGAGTGATTTGAAGAAGGAAGCCTCCGATGAAATCAGTTTTTCCACCAGTTCGCGCTTGCGCTGCTGAAGCTCCAGCATCTTCTCCTCAACTGAATCCTGGGCTATCAACTTCTGGATAAATACAGGCCTGGTCTGTCCGATGCGGTGCGTGCGGTCGCTGGCCTGGGACTCCACTGCCGGATTCCACCACGGGTCAATGTGAATGACGTAGTCGGCTGCAGTCAGGTTCAGTCCGAGTCCACCCGCCTTCAAACTGATTAGGAACAGCGGCACAGAGGGGTCCTCCTGGAACTGATCGACCACTTCCTGTCTGTTCTTTGTCCGGCCATCCAGATACGCATAGGGTGTCCGCCGTCTGTCCAGCTCGCGCTTTACAACTGACAGCATCCTGGTGAACTGGGAAAACACCAGGGCCTTATGCCCTTCAGATGTTACTGTTGAGAGAATCTCCATGAGGGCTTCCATCTTAGTAGACGGCCCATCGTACTCCTTGTCCACGAGTTGAGGGTGGTTGCAGATCTGTCTGAGCCGGAGCAGGCCCTCCAGTATGCGCATTCGACTCTTGTCTATGCCCTGTTGCTGGATGAGTCCCAGAAGCTGCGCTCTGTAGCTGGCTTTAGTCTGGTCGTAGAGCTTGCGTTGGGGAGCCTCCATCTCGCAATAGACAACGGACTCTGTGCGCTCAGGAAGCTCTGGCGCCACCTCTTCCTTGGTTCTTCGCAGGATAAACGGTTGAACCAGCGCGCGAAGCTCCTCGACGATCTGCTGGTCCTCCCCTTTCTCTATCTGATTTGCAAACTCGCTGCGAAACGCCTCAACTGATCCCAGCATTCCTGGATTCAGAAACGCAAACTGTGACCATAACTCCAGTGTGTTGTTCTCCACAGGGGTCCCCGTGAGGGCGAGTCTGCACGAAGCGTGAAGACTCCGTGCTGCGCGGGCCGTATCAGCGCCAGGGTTCTTGATAGCTTGCGACTCATCAAGAATGATGACCTTGAAAGCGTACTTCGCCAGCATCGCGATGTCTCGACGCATGAGCCCGTACGTTGTGATGATAAGGTCAAAATCGTCGAACAGCGACACGTCGCGTGTCCGGTTCATCTCCGTGTGCATGTGGACGCTCAAATCCGGTGCGAAGCGGGCCGCTTCACGGTGCCAGTTCTCGATGACCGACTTTGGAGCAACTACCAGACTGGCGCCCTGCTCGGAAGAGTTCTCTTTCAACCATTGAAGCAGCGCCAGCGCCTGCACTGTTTTCCCAACTCCCATGTCGTCCGCCAGGCAGCCTCCAAAGCGATGATCGTAGAGAAAGCGTAGCCAGTCGTAACCGTGTCTCTGATACGGACGAAGCTCTACGCGCAGCCCGCTCGGCAATGGCTGGGCTTCCAGCGCCTGAAGTCTGACGAGCTCTTTCCGATTGCGAATGAACTCCTCGTCGAGCGTCGTCTGGTCGCTCTCCTCGATAATCCCTTCCAGCAGTGCTGCCTGTGTCCGGGTGAGACGCAGGCCGTGTTCGGTCTCCTCTGCCAGCACGAGGATACGCCGGTAGCGCCTCAGCCAGTCGTCAGGAATGTGCCCCATACTGCCATCGGCCAGTTTGATGTAGCTCTGCCCTTTGCGAATCGCTCTGCGCAAATCTCTCAGTGTCGCAGAAGTGTCGCCAAAAACCACCTCTGCTCGAACATCAAACCAGTCTATCCCCGAACTGATGCCCAGGCTGATTCTTGGAGCGCTTCGGTTGACTCTGACAGACTTTAGCGATTCTTCCCCGAATATCTCGAATCCCAGTCCCAGCAACTTGGGCGATTTGAGTAACAGGAACTCGGCTGGAGTTATGGATTGCCGAAGCTGTAGAGTGTTGCGCTCTTTGCCCTTCTTCAGGCCGTGTTCGAGTGCGGCAGTGTGCCAGAGGACTTCGGTTTCGGGTTTGCGCAGGATCTTCACCAGGCCACGGCGACCCGCGTCGTACCAGTGGGTTGTCTCGGGATAGTCGCTGGAGAAAACCGCTTCCGCCGCGCCGTAGCCAAATCGAAGATGGATCACGAGTTCGCCGTCTGCCTCCAGCAGGTACAGGCGCGGTGTTGGGTTTTCGTCTATCTCTTCACGCACTTCCAGCAAGTCGCTTACCACAGGCAGACGCACGGATAGCGGCATAACGAAGCTGGACATCAACTCCGGCAAGTCGTTTTCCGGTATTCTCATGGGAACGGCGCTGACAAGCCAGCTCAGCAGTCCTGAGCTATCCTCGACCTGAAGCAGTTGCCCCTGTGCAAACACCCACGCAGGGCGATTACAGATCAGCGCCGCTTCACCTTCTCCAACATTGACGACCCCGTCATTGAGCCGAATCTGTGGACGCAGAAGGTAGGCGCCGTCGTCCGTAAGCAGCTCCAACTCCGGCCGCCCAGTTTGTTCAAGAACTGTAACCACTTCCAGTTTGTCGCTCCCGTTGGGGCGCAGTGTGACGACTGACTCCTTCAGTAGCGGCAAGACGGTGGGTAGTACGGTTGTGGCGTCGTGCTGCGATCTGCGCCTGTCTGCAATCAGCCTTACTGCGGTGGCTTCCTCAGGGTTTCTGGCCATCGAAGCGCCGGTGGATGCTGAAGCAACCGGCGCAAGCGACACTCCCTGTGTGCCGCATATAACCTCCCTGACTTGTCCGGCAGTGGCATCGCTGTCCACGCCCAAAGCGCGCAAATCAATTGACTGAGCTTCCACGTCCCAGACTCCGGGGTAACCATTCAAAACGAAGACCAGCCGGTGGAACGTGTCCTTGAGCCGAGGTGGACGCTGCGCAAGTGCTGTGTTGAGCGTTGTGCGCCAGTCAGTCCTTCCAGGCTGTGTACGAAGAAAATGGGCAAGCTCCAGCAGTCCTGCGATGTGGTGCTTGCAGAACTGTCCAGGGGAGTTTTGCGCGTGAGGACACGTGCAGCTAACGAGTACGCTCTTGCCTCTGCTGTGCTGATCCAGCGCGATCTTCACGACATAAGGCTCCGCCTGAGTCCCCTGGACAAGCGCGGTCGCCTCCTGACCGTCGTAGTCCTCAATACGAGCGAGTCTTTTGCGGTAGTAGATCTTGCCCCTGGCTACGACGGCTTCCGGCGCGGATTCCGCCGCCTTGAACAGATCGATATTCCCAAGTGTGAAGTTGTCTGGATCTGGTGAGGTCATTTATTTCCGAGCGCAGTTAGCCGGTGGAGCACACTCACGAGTGCGCTCTAGACCAGATACGGATTGGTCAGGCGCTCGTGGCCAACCGTTGTATCTGGGCCATGCCCGGGCCACACGACGGTCTCATCTGGCAGGATCAGGATTTGCCGGTGAATCGAGTCGAGTAGCTGCTGATGGTTACCGCCCGGCAGATCAGTCCGTCCTATGGAGCCTGCAAACAGGCAGTCACCGACGATGGCAACATTCTCGGTGACAAAGACAACACTGCCTTGCGAATGTCCGGGTGCGTAGCGGACTCCAATCCTGCTCCGTCCTAACTCGATATCGCTGCCAGGTTCCAGGAAGAAGTCTGGATCAGGCGCCGGATCACAGCGCAAACCAAACATCTCAGCAAACTGCGGGGCTTGTGAGAGCAACTGAGAGTCAGCCTTGTGGATGCCTATTCTCGCCCCGGTAGTTTCTGCAACCTGTGCGAGATCAGCGACATGATCGAAATGTCCGTGCGTGAGCAGTATCAGTCTGACTTTTGTATCTGCTGGCAGATCGTCGAGGATTGGCACTGCGCCAAAGCCCGGATCGATCAGGGCAGCCTCCCGTGAGTCCTGATCCACAACCGCAAAGCAGTTGTTGTCCATCGGCCCGATTGACCTCTGGAAGAGTCTTGTTGGCACGCTATTCGTAGACGAACTCAGGTGTAGCGACCTCTGTCCCGTCGGGTAGCTCGCTGATCTGGTAATCACCGAAAACAGCAGGAGACAAATCTTTAAGAATGCGACAGATTTTCACGGCCAGGGCGCGGATTTCCACATCCGCATGTTCGTTCGCGCGCATCCGAATAAAGTGACGCCATGCGCGGAAGTTTCCAGTCATAACGATCTTTGTCTCAGTGCAGTTCGGAAGCACACTGCGCGCTGCCTGACGGGCGAGCTTGCGCTTGAGTGTCTTGTCAGTGACCTGCGCGAATCTTTCCGCGAGAATCTGATACAGGTCCCTGTAGGCCTCCTGAGCGCGCGCCGCCGTCTCTTCCCAGATTCTGTGCGCCTCGGGATCGGAAGCAATACAGGCAGGCTCCACCATGCGTGCCTTGTCCTCGGAGACATAGCGCTGTGAAACCTGAGAGAAGGAAAAGTGCCGATGGCGAATCAGCTCATGTGTCAAGGATCGCGAAACTCCCTCGATGCAAAAGCCCGCCACGGAGTGCTCTATCACTGAGAGATGACCGTGATCCAGCATATTGCGAATGTAGTCCGCGTTGCTGCGCCCCGCTGGGTTGCCCCACGACTGGTAGCACATGCGCCCTGCAAACTCTATCAGCTTTTCTCCGTCAATACCGGTGTCGGTAGTCCAGTCGATCTCCTCCGGCTTTTGGAACTGAGTAAATGCGATAAGGCTCACTTCCGGCTCAGTGACGATTTCGGGTCTGGCGATCTCTGCTGCTTCCAAATTCTCTCCTCTGATAACAGGGTCCGCCCTGGCTGTGGCTGGACGCTCAAAGTCAATCGTGATCAACGAGTCAATCCACACATGTTAGCGGCACTACGCAGTCTCCGGCAATAGTAAAGCGCCGAATCAGGCAGCTATCTTTCAAGTGCGTACACGCCCCCAGCTTTCAGAGCTATGGGGCCGGTGGAGCCGAGCAGAGTGCGCCCGTCCTCAGCGTAGACATCAGCGCGACCGTGAAAAGGCGCGGTCAGCGGCAGGAGTTGCCGGTCCGGCCCGCTTGAATACTGCGGCTCAATGCGCCGCCCGTCCTTGTCCACGAGCACTATTTTCTTCTGAAGCCACGTTGCGAAAATCTTATTGGATGCAAGAGCGGCGTCGGGCCCGGCTCCGTACAGATATCCGAGCACGCGCCGCCCGCTACGTTCCTGCTCTCCCTGCGTCACCCAACCGATAGCCACGATATAGCGATCAACGGAGTCTATGTTACCCTGTAAAACTTTAACACCGGAGAACGAGTTCGGGTTCTCGGACAAGGTATAAAAGAGCTTGTCGGTGTTCATATGGAGGCCCATTAAATACCAGGATTTGGACTTAGACCTAAACTTTTTGACGTCATTTACTGCATAGGCGCCGTCCAGAACAGAGCGCTCATATGTGTAGGAACGCCCGTCTTTGCTAACTGCCTGATGCACTTTGCCGAAGTTGCGAAAGTCCCCAAAATACAACGTGTACTGCCCGCGCTCGTAGAGCAACGCATTCATTCCGTTGATGTCTGCGTCGTCGTAGTTTTTGTAGCCAGTCATCGTCACAATGTCTTTCAGCGACGCGGTGCAGGGTTCGCTGCTTGCGTTCCATGTCCTGCCATCTGGCGAAGAGAACAGAGCGGGTTTATTGCGTCCAAGCTTATCAGGATAAGCCGTACACACCATTCTCCACTGGCCGTCTGGAAGCCTGAGCGCGTTCACATTGCAGACATGCTGGAAGGGGCCGTGCTCTATGACTGTGTGCCGATCTGAAAAGTTGAGAAAATCCTTCGTCATGGCGCTATAGATGCGGTCGTTGCACGTCGGCACTCCGTCCCACGCTCCGTAAAATACCCGCCATCCATGCTCAGTCTCAACAACGGACGGCGCGTAGATGTTGCGGCAGGTACCCTCGCGAGGCTGAAGCAACGGGCGGCGGATGTCCGGGAGCAGGCTCAGTGTCCCAGCGTTCCATGCGCTTGCGTTGAAAGGACCAGCCTTCACCCCCACAATCTGAGCATATCCGGCGGCGCCTGTGCCCGATGTCTGGATGAGACTGAAACAGGCCGCGCTGTCAGAAGCCAGCGCTGAAAGGCTCACGCTCGACGTCATTGCCAACACAGTCCCCGCGGCAACTGAAGCTTCGATCAGGCGTAGTTTCATGTCAACACTCCCTCTTCCATCGACAAAGTTGGCGAAAGACAGACTCTGTCCTCTCAAAACGTGTTATCCTACCATAATCGGCAGTACTGTGTGATCGTTGGTAAGGAGAAGCTGGGTGAAGACAAGGAGATTTCTTGAGCTGTGCGCCGTCATTGTGTGTCTGGCGGCGCAGCCAATGGGACAGGTAGCTTCAGCAAGCTCAACCGCTCTGGTTGAGGGTGATGGCGCTGTGAGCCTTGTGGACGCAGACATTGGAATCACCACATACGCGGCGTTTCGTGTCCGTGTGAGCCAAGAGGCTGGTGCGCTTGAGGGGTCGTTCACATGGTCTGACTCACACGGTGTGATTGGACCTCTCGTGGTGATTGAATCTGAGTCTGTTGACCACCTCGTGGTCGAGGGGGATCGAGCGCTCATAGAGGCTCGAGGTTTGCTGAACGGCACGGATATGGATTTGAGGATCGAAGCCGTGGGTGGTGTGTCGCCATCTTTGCTTGTTGAGGCTCGGGACAACAGCAGTGGTGTCGTCCTGTACAAAGCTGGCGGGCCGGTGACTCAGGGTGATCTGCAAGTTGCCGGGCCCGTGAGGTACAGCGACGGAGTGGCCCGGGGAATCGGCAGTATAGGCGTTGTCCGCAGTGATGTTCCGGGGCAGGGGATCGGTAGCTTCGGGTTCGATTTGCGAACTTTGAGAGGTATAGTCACGGGCTCCCTTACCTACCGGGAGTCTAATCCACTATTGCCCGGTGCGGCGCTGCGGCCTCTGGCTCAGATTTCTATGCCCAGCCCGTCATCTTTGTCTGTCGATGACTCAGTGGCGACAGTTGCTGGACCGGGTTTCTACAATGGTCGCACCTGCTGGATCACTGCCCGAATTAGGGACTCTTCACATCGCTCCTCAGCACTGAAATCGCAGAGCGCGTCGCCTGGGGCTGCGGCGCGCCAGGTTGCTGAAGCGCCGGAGGTCTTCTCTATCGCAGTACAAGCCTCGCCTTCGGATGCAACGCCACTTTATCAAGCAGCGGGCGCTCTGATACGGGGCGCCATCAGGCTTAGCGCCGCGCCGCCCGATGCGGCCGGGCTTCCCTGAGGGTCATCTGCAACGCCAAGCCTGAGTCCTCAATATAAGAGGTCTCCAGCGTTTACCTTGAGGGGGAGGCACTTTCCAGCGGAGTAAGTGGAAACAATTGTTCGCTTGCAGTATCATGAGATTACAGGCAGGCAACTCAAATGAGCTCCATTGGTGAATACCTTAGAAAAATCCGAGAGCGCTCCGGGATGGCTGTCGCGGAGGTGTCAAGGTCTGCTGAGATATCAGCGCCTTACCTCTATCAGATAGAGGACGGCCGCAGAAATCCCTCCGCGAAAGTCTTGGGACGCCTGGCGCAGGTGTACAGAGTGCGCGTAGAAGATTTGTTGACACGAGCCGGCCTTCTGCCCGTAGCGCTCTTGCCAACGGACGGCTGTGAATCGCGCGATCAGCGGATTGAACGAGCCTTCGACTATGTGCTGAGAGACCCTGGCGTCAGAGCGGGGTCGCGCGCTATGCAGACTCTTCCCGTGGAGGCCAAACTGGCCATTATCCGGCTGTATGAAAGGGCTGAGGGACTGAAGATTCTGCCGGAGGAGTTTGTGTGATGAAATGGCTCTCATGCAACGCTTTGTAGCTACCACAGCCACTGAGCTTGACGCTCAATTGGGACGGTTTGTCAGGCGCTTCAGCCGAATTGGCACACAGAACATTTCGGTATTCGCGCAGCGCTTCTGCGAGGTCTTTGGACTGCACGAGATACCGCGCAACCCGGCCATATATCTGCCTACATTCGGCGTCAAGCTGGAGCCTGCAACGCTTAGCAGAGGAGTTCGGGCTGTCTGGCTTCGAGCGGGAGATCTCTACACTATTCAGTATTCCAGACACCAGAGTGAGAGGTTGGGGCTGGTCTTGTGGCATGAGTTTTTTGAGATAATGAGTGCTCTACCGGTGTTTCCAACGCGGCTGCCGTCGCAGATCGAAGAGCGCCTTGCGACGCAGTTCGCTGTATACTTGATGATGCCAGAAGAGCTCGTTCGAGTCCAGGCGGCTGAGCTGCGACACCCGGAGATAAACAAATCACGCGTTCTGGCGGATCGTTTCGGGGTGTCTATGGCGGCCATGCGACTGCGGCTGCGAGAGCTGGGACTCGAGCACAGATCAGAGCTGGCGAGGAGCAGATATCTTTGAGAGAGCCATCTTTGTGAAGCTGCGACGAAAAATGCTGAGACTCTGGCGCGTTGCGCGCGCAAAGGCTGGCTTTCCAAAGTACTTGTGTGACTCCTGCCAGTACGACTACAGGGACGCATGCCGGCGTCCCGAGCGTCCAAACGCTATCGACTGTCCAGACTACAAGAAACGCAGGTAGTTGTAAGTGTGAAGAAATCCAACCTCACGTACATCAAAGTACGTGAGGGCCGGTGTTGATCAAGGGAGAGTGCCGGAATGGGAGTTCAAGACGCCGAAACTACCCGGATGGTGCGTCGTGAAATTATTCGGCGCCATCTGGATGACAGCCAACTGCAGGTAAACGCTATGCACGGAGTGGTGTACCTCCGAGGTATCCTCAAGGTGTGTGCCGGTCACCCGCGCGATCTGAAAGAAGAGATGCTCATCCTCCACCGTGTTCTGCGTTCCAGGCCCGGTATACGCGATGTGATATTTGAGCTTCTGGATCGGTAGGCTTTATCTGGTGACGTGGAGCGTTTTCTCGTGCGTGTAAGTGACGGCTCCGGGAGCTGATCGGCGACTCTTGCGCACGTATTTCCTGAGTGTCCAGTCGACTGGGATGTAGGATGAGTGACGTGCGTCTGAGTGGCGGGCGGCAGTGTCCGCCGCTTCCCGAAGGGTAGCGGCCGGTACCTGCTTCACTCCACTCATTCGAATAACGACGTGTGCGCCAGTGACAGACCTTGCATGCATCCATATGTCACCTGGCCTGGCGACCCGCGTGGTGAGATAGTCATTTGCCTCTGCGGTCTCTCCGTAGAGTATTTCCAGCCCGTCGCTGGAAACAACGCAGCGAATGCGGTGGCCTTCAAAGGGGCGCTCTTCTCTGTCAGTCGGCACAGTCTGTTGGGTCTGCTGGATGAGACGCGCGCTCAGCAACGCTTCTCGCTGATCTCGAATACTCTCAAGCGATTCTGCCTGGCGTACGTTCTCCTCAACATCAAGCAGTCTTTGCGTATCCGCCAGCATCTGGGGAAGTCGTTGTTCGGCGGCCAGATAGCGGTCTTCCGCCTTTTTCGCCAGCTTATAGTATCGCTGGATGTTGTCGTTGGCAGTCAGATCAGAGCGCAGTGGAATATCAATCTCGCCCATCTCAGGGTCATAGTAGTCCGGCAGGCGTACACTGTCTTTTGCTGGAAGTATCATGTGATAGCTGCCCGCCAGAATGTCTGCCGTCTGCCTCAGCTTCTGTCCCTCCTCCGGATGAGCGAGAATATCCTGGAGGTCTTCCACGTCGTGCGCCAGACGCTGCCGGCTCTTCTGAATAAACCGAAGAAGCTCCTCGCGCGCCGATTCCAGCGCTGCTCCTGCCATCTCGGCTCTCACTGTCGCTTCCAATGGTTCCGAAAGAGTAGAGCGCGGATGCTGTATCTGGGTAGGCAGATAGCTCAGGTGGATGGGGTACACCTCTTCGTATGGCCGGTCGGAGTAGTGGATCACAACGGCGTGGAATGTCCTGGTCTCGAAGACTGTCAGCAGCTCCTTGAGGCTTCGGAAGACCGCAGAAGCCTCAGCTTGTCCTGCGCGAGCCAGAGTCTCTGCAGCAAGCGCGGGACTCATCCCCTCGAAAGTCGATATCAGCCATTTTTTTGCCTTTTCCTTTTCGAGCTGGTCATCCTGAGACAGGTCCTGTGCCCACATGTCTGCGAACTCAGCTTGCGAAACCGCACGAGGATCCCGCCTGTTGGCCGGAGGAATGTCGTAGTCGCGTCCGGGCAGTATCTGCCGAACACGGCTCAGACGCGCAGGCACATATTTGATGGCTCCGAGTATCTTTCGCTCTGGCGAGACAAGAATCGTGTTTGAATGGCGTCCCATAATCTCATGCACCAGACTGACCTGCATCCCGTCAGCGCTTTGAAAGGAGATGGTCAGAATACGATCCAGGCCTTCCTGCTCGATTGTGCCAATCCTCATGCCCTCGAGATGCTTCCTCAGGAGTTGGCAGAAGCCGGGCGGCTTTTGCGGGAGCGGTTCACGGACAGTGGATAGGTGTGCGCGAGCGTAGCGAGGGTGAGCGCTCAGTGTCACCTCCGCCTGACGGCCCGGCGTACGGCAGACCAGCACTGTCGTCAGCTCGTGCGGTTGGCGCACCTGGTGTACAATCATGCCGGGGAGCACCGCCTGCATTTCGCGCACGCAGGCTGCAAGCGTGAAGGCGTCATAGATCATAGCGACTCACACTATACCACGCGCCAGCCGCTGGTATCGGCTGTAGATGGAAACAGCAGTGGAGATTAGGCACACTAACGAGCAACTTCCAGATGAAGAGGACGTTTATGGCGTCAACGAGATCAACGAGTACGATGCTGACTACTGGATGCCGGACCAGCTAAAGCGCTTCCGCCGCGCCATGCTGCTGCGCGTTGTAGCCGCAGTTCTAGCTCTGGCTTTTATCACAGCGGCCGTTTATATGCGCTGGTTCTGAGATTCGGTTGAACCGGTGGGCGCTCAGGAGGAACGGGCAGGCGCGCCTGGCGCTATTTGTTGAATCTTCCTCTGAGCTTTTGCCAGAGTCCCTGCTGTCCCAGGGCCGCTTCGATATCGGCTCGCTCCTGCTCGGACGCGATCTCTCTGATTATCTCATCCTCTGGAGCATCACCCGCGCTTTTGCTGCGGGCTGCCCAGCTCTCAAAGACGCTCGGAGCAGATTCTCTGATCTTGTCGATCTCGATGACCTCAGCTTCATCCTCTTGAGGCGCGGGCTCCTGTGGCACTGCAGAAGCAGATTCTTGTGCAGGAGTTGCTGAGGGGGCTGCCTGAGGTGGCGGAACCGGTGTCGAAGCGCTTGATCCGGCGGGCGCCGCAGCTCGGCGTTGTGCCTCAGCATTGTTGTGCAAAGTTTCTTTGAGCTCTTCGGCAAGCTGTCCCGTCTTGCGGAAAAGATCGTTGATCTTCTGAACGCGATCACCGACATTGGCGGCCTGTGCGTGAGTATCGCCCTCCGGTGAGACCGTTTCAGGCAGAGCTCGAGCCAACTCTCCAAATTCGATAGAAAGCATCGCCGTCGCATCCTGAGCCCGTGCAAGCAGAATGTTAGATCGATTCAGCATCACATTGAGCTCACGCTGGCGCTCAAGCAGGTCTTCTACCAGCGAATGCTCACGGTCTTCGCGGTTGCGGTAGCGATCCAGCTCCTCTCCCAGCAGTCTGCTCTTGACAGCGAACACGGCGCGGTCCTTTTGCACACGCGCGAGTTTGATTTCCAGTTCCCGAATGCGCGCCTCAGCCTGGCGAATTTCTGCTTCTTTGTTTGTTGCTTCGTCGTTTTCCACTGCAGCTATCATTATCCTGAAACAGGCGCCTCTGTGTCAAAACGGGCGCCCTGACCTCCCGTCATACGGACTCCGCGGGCGAAATCAGCGGCGCTCATTCGCCCTCGACTTGCCGGCTGCACCTCCTGAAGCCACACCGCTGTCTGAGCCTGGCAAGCGACCATGATGCCCTGCTCAGATACTGTCAGCACTTCGCCAGGCTGCGCCCTCGCGCAGTCGAGTTTTGTGCAGTCCGCTATGTCAGCTTTCCATACTCGCACACTCTGACCCCCGTAAAAACACCGGGCTCCCGGCCGGGGAGTGCAGCCTCTTATTCTGTTATGCGTATCAAAGGCTCTCTGGTTCCATAGGATATATCCATCGGATGATTTCAGCGTTTTGGACAGAGTAGCCGCCGCCGGGTCCTGTGGTTGTGGGGTGATTACCCCGTTTTCGATTCCTGTAAGAGTTTCCAGCAGCAGTCTCGCTCCGTCCCGAGCCAGCCGCGTTTCCAGATCACCTGCGGTAAAATCCGGCGGGATGTTTGTGCCTTGTTGGAGGAGAATATCGCCAGTGTCCAATCCCTCGTCCATCAACATAGTAGTGACGCCGGTGATAGACTCACCCCTGATTATGGCGTCCTGAATCGGCGCCGCCCCTCTGTATTTTGGCAGGAGACTGGCATGAACATTAACATTCCCCCGAGGCGCGATTGAGAGGACTTCCGGCGGAAGAATCAAGCCAAAGGCGGCTACTACCGTGACCTCTGGGCTCCACCTTTTGAGAGTTGAGACAAACTCCGGATCTGATTTTCCCGTTGGCTTCAGGAGAGGATAACCCTTTGCCTGGCCTAGCGCGCTGACAGGAGACTCTTCAACACTGCGTCCACGACCCTTTGGACGATCCGCTCGGGTGACCACTCCAGCTATGTGGTGCGGGCTGTCGATGAGTGCCTGAAGAACTGTGACAGAGAACTCTGGAGTGCCCATAAAGACAACGCGCATAAAAACCTCTAGATGCCAGGCGTCTGGGTCGCAGGGGTGGGGCGCAGAGTTCCCGGCTCACACCTGTCGAGGAAGAGCACCCCGTCCAGGTGGTCAACTTCGTGCTGCAGGACTCGCGCGATAAGGCCGTGAGCTTTGAACTTCACACGCCGGCCCGTCTCGTCATAGCCACATGCCTCCACCCTCGTCGCTCTCTTTACGTCTGCTGCCATTCCCGGAACGCTGAGGCACCCTTCCTGCAGAATCTCCTGCTCCTCTCCCAGCGTGAGCTCCGGATTGACAAGCGCTCCAGAATGAGTGTCCGTCTTCCAGACAATCACCCGGATCATTTCGCCAAGCTGCGTTGAGGCCAGGCCGATGCCGTTAGCGTCTTCCATCACGCGTCGCATTCTTTCGATAAGTTGCGCGTGCGCTCCGGGATCCGTTGCTTCATTGGCCTTCTGCCGCAGCCGCGGATCTCCGTAGATGAGTATTTCGGAAAGCTTAATCATTCGTCTTGAGCTAGAGTTGGACTGACAGCAACTTGCTGGATTCGTGTCCAGCCATTGTCACCCTGCCTGTGTGCAGGCCGGCTACATCATATTTAACGCATCAATGTCAATAGCGACTTCGGACTTCCAGTTTCTGGCTTCTGATCTGTCCAATAAATTCAATATATCCTCTCTTTCGGGAGCGCGCAGCAGAATATTGAATCGGAACTTCCCGTAGATGCGCTCTATAGGAGCAGGAGACGGCCCTAAAATCTCCACCTTTCCAGGCGTGTTGACCTGTCCAAGAATATGAGCGATTTCTCGAGCAGCGCGCTGGCAGGCGGGTTGGGTATTGTCGCGGATGAGCAACCGGGCCACGGCTCCAAAGGGCGGCCAGCCCAGCTCCTGGCGAAAGAGTAATTCGTGATCATAGAACGAGCGGAAGTCGTGGTGAACAGCAGCTGTGATCGCATAGTGACCCGGTTGAAATGTCTGCAAAACAACCTTTCCCGCGCGTTCGCCGCGCCCCGCGCGCCCCGCCACCTGCGTTAGGAGTTGGAAGCCTCGTTCAGCAGCCCTGTAGTCCGGCATGTGCAGTCCGCTGTCTGCGTTTATCACTCCAACCAGCAGGACACCAGGGAAATCGAGTCCCTTTGCAACCATCTGTGTGCCGACCAGAACATCTGCCTCATGTGCGCGAAAGCGCTCCAGCAGGTTCACAACAGCATCTTTCCCAGATGTGGTGTCGCGGTCCATACGCATAACGCGAAGCTTAGGGTTCACAAGTGCCAGTTCTTCCTCCACACGCTGAGTCCCAACCCCGAAGCTTGCGATTTTGACGCTTTGACAGGAAGGACAGATAGATGGAGCAGGCGCTTTGAAGTCGCAGTGGTGACAGCGGATAGATCGGTCAATGCGATGGTACTTGGTGCTGACGGCGCAGTTGGGGCAGCTGGCGACGTAGCCGCACTCGCGGCACATGACGAAAGTCCCGTAAGCGCGCCTGTTCAGGAAAAGAATGGTCTGTCCGTGGTCGCTGACGGCCTGGCTGAGAGCCTGGCGCAGTGGATCACTGAGAATTGTGAGATGTCCTTCTCTGGCAAACTCGCGCATGTCCACGACTTGGACTTCGGGCATTGGGCGGCTGTCAATACGGCTGGCCATCTCACACAATTCAGCGCTGCCGTTTTGCGCGCGATAGAAGGTTTCCAGTGAAGGTGTGGCGCTTCCGAGAATTAAGGGGATTTTGAGTCTGGTGGCGATGTGGCGACAGAGTTCTCGGGCATGATAGCGGGGATCGCTGTCCTGCTTGAACGCTCCCTCATGTTCTTCATCAATGATGATAATTCTCGGTTCTACGAGTGGCGCAAAAACTGCTGAGCGCGGTCCAAGCACAACACGGGCCTCTCCTGCCTGGATGCGCCGCCACTCATCTGCCCGTTCTCCAACGGAGAGTCTGCTGTGCAGTACCGCAAGCTCATCCCCAAACCAAGCGCGAAACTGCGAGATCGCGTGCACAGTCAGGGCGATTTCAGGCATCAGCACCAGCGCGGATCGGCCTTCCTCCAATACGCGTTGAATTGCGCGCAGATACACTTCAGTCTTGCCGCTTGCCGTAACACCAAACAGCAGAATCTCGCGGAATTCCTCGGAGCGCAGAGCAGCCTCAATCTGATCCAGCGCCCGTCCCTGATCCTGTGTCAACTCCAGCAACTTGCGAGGTGCGGACATCTCGCGTGCCCGCCGCCGGACCGGCCGCTGCTCAACTGTCACCACCCCTGATGAAGTCAGTTGCCTGAGCAGCGCCGAAATATTGGATGTCGTATTGCCCAGTTCCGTCACCAGAACGGGCCCTTCACAGTCAGCAATACGGCGCAGAAGAGCAGCCTGCGCAAACCGCCGCCTACCGTGGGTCTCCAGCCACTGCGCGACTGTCAGGTCGTCCGCAGCGCTGTAGGCTTTTTCAGTCTGTGCGGCAGCGCCTCCGGAGGAGACTTCAATGTCTTCTTCTATCAGGTTAGCCTTGCGCAGGATAGACAATGCCCTGCGAGCTGGCTCTTTTCCGAAGCGCCTGTAGAGTCTTGCGTGGGATACGGGTTGTTCAGCGTGAATGAACTCAAGAATCTGTGCAATCTTCGGCGGGAGGTGAGCAGAGGAGCCTTCAACCGTGCGCACCCTCCGGACAATGCGCCCGCGCATGGCTGGAGGCGTCATCATTCTCAGGCACACCGCGAGTGTTGTGTACCAGCGCTGTGCCATCCAGCGAGCCAGCTCGACCCTCTCTACAGGAACGTCTCCCGGGGAATATCGTCCGATAACGGCTCTGGTTTGGGCGACATCAGAGGACTCCATGGTCTCCACCACGTAGCCGAGAAGTACCCGTGTCTGAAAAGGAACGACCACACAGGCTCCGATGGGAGCATCGTTGTGTGGTCGCTGTAGTGCGTACGTGTAAGTTTCCGCCAGCGCGCCTTTCTCTGTAAGAATGGCTACACGGGCGAATGTGTCAGGAAGCGGTGAGTCGCACTTAGAGATTCACCACCTCACCGAACCCGGCTTCCTTGCTCAGAGTATTGGCCATGTCAGTGCGCTCCCAGGTGACATTCAGGTCTGTTCGACCGAAATGCCCGTAGGCCGCCAATTGCTCGTAGATGGGTTGACGCAGTTTGAGATGCTCAATAATCCCCTGCGGAGTCAAGTCAAAGTACTTGATCACCATGTCCTGAATCTTTCCAGGGTCGATCTTCTCTGTGCCGAAGCAGTCAACAACTACATTCATCGGGCTGGGCTCTCCGATGGCGTAGGCCACCTGCAGCTCACAGCGATCCGCCAGCCCTGCCGCCACAATATTCTTGGCGACGTAGCGCATCATATAGGCGGCTGAGCGATCAACTTTGGTCGGGTCCTTACCCGAGAAGGCGCCGCCGCCGTGCCGGCCTGTACCTCCGTATGTGTCCACGATGATCTTGCGTCCGGTCAGTCCGGTATCCCCGTGTGGCCCACCAACTTCAAACGACCCTGTCGGATTGACGAAGTACTCTGTATCGTTGTCCATCAGGGCTGCGGGAACCATAGGCTTGATAACGTGTTCGATGATGTCGTGCTTGATGGTAGATTGAGGAATGGCCGGATGGTGCTGTGCGCTGATGAGCACTTTGTCCACGCGAACCGGCTTGTAGCCGTCATACTGGATCGTAACCTGAGATTTCCCGTCCGGGCGCAGATAGTTGATGATCCCTTTGCGACGGACGTCCGCAAGCTGTCGAGCCAGCTTGTGCGCCATCATAATCGGCATAGGCATCAACTCGGGCGTTTCGTTGCAGGCGAAGCCAAACATCATCCCCTGGTCGCCGGCGCCGCCGGTCTTCACGCCCTGCCATATGTCCGGGGACTGACCGTGAATCGAACTCAGAACTCCACAGGTCTCTCCGTCAATTCCGTAGTGCGCGTCTGTGTAGCCGACTCTGTTCAGCACTCTGCGCACAATCTGGGGGATCTCAATGTAGGCATTGGTCGTGATCTCTCCGGAGACCATTACCAGGCCTGTGGTCAAAAGCGTTTCACAGGCGACTCTGGCTTTCTGATCTTTTGCCAGAAGCGCATCCAGCACAGCGTCGGAAATCTGATCTGCCAGCTTGTCCGGATGTCCCTCCGTCACTGACTCGCTGGAAAACATGTATTGTCTGTTCACTTCGTCCTCCTGCGCCCTCGGGCGCTCTCTTCTGTGGCCATTCTAGAGTGGAAGGCTGGCGCATTCCGGATTGTAGAGCGGCGTGTTACTCAACTCTTTTTGGCCGCCCTCGATAGACACTTTGCAAATATCTTACTGAAGCCGGACCGTGTCCGCCACAGGAAGATGTTCAATTACTGCTGCGCCGTTATGCTGGCTCTGTTTTTTTTCTCAGCGGGATGCTTGTCCACGCTGCTTGGCATGTCACTCTTGCGTGAGCAAATTCTCTTTGATGTAGCTCAGAAGGTGATTGGCAATTTCAGGCTTGCTCATCAACGGCAGCGGCAGTTCCGAGCCGTTTTCGAGCAGAAAGCGCACTCGCGACGGGCCTTCGCCAAATGGACGGTTTTCCTCGTCCACGCTGTTCGCTACCACCATGTCCAGATTTTTAGCCTGCAGCTTCTGGCGCGCGTTTTCGATGAGATCTTCACTCTCCAGCGCAAATCCGACAAGTACCTGCCGGTCTTTGTTCTTGCCAATCTCTGCCAGAATGTCCGTTGTCTCGTGTAGTTCCAGAGTCCTGGATCGTCCGGCGCTCTTCTTGAGCTTTTGCTCGGATTTCGGAGCGCGGAAATCGCTTACCGCAGCCGCCATGATCACGACGTCCGTCTGCCGGAAGCGCGCTCGGATTGCCTCCAGCATCTCTTCGGCGGTCTCCACCCGGACCAGGTCATCCACGTGGGGGATGGCAACTTCGGACGGACCGGTTACCAGTGAGACGTGCGCCCCGCGCTCCTTCGCCGCCTCAGCAATTGAAAAGCCCATCAGGCCTGTAGAGTAGTTGGAAAGGTAGCGAACCGGGTCGATTGGCTCTCTGGTGGGTCCGGCTGTAATCAGAAAGCGCAGACCAGCCAGGTCGGTCACCTTGTCGCCTTCAAACACACTCTCTACCACCGAGAGTATCTCGTCTACAGTCGCCAGTTTGCCCTGCCCAATGGTCCCGCACGCCAGATAGCCTTCGGCGGGATCGACAAAGCGGTGGCCAAGTGTCTTGAGGCGGTCAACATTTGTGACCACAGCGGCGTTGGTCCACATGTTGGTGTTCATTGCTGGAGCAATGACAACCGGGCATTTTGCCGCCAGGTAAAGGGTGGACAACATGTCGTCAGCCAGTCCGTGAGCCATCTTTGCGATGATGTTAGCGGTGGCTGGAGCAACCAACAGCAGGTCCGCATTCTCAGCGACTGAGACGTGGGTCACCTCGCCCTCGGTGGTCTCGTCAAAAACTCCCACAAGCGGAGTGCGTCCGGTCAAAGCGCGCATCGTAACCGGAGTAATAAACTGCGTTGCGCTATCGGTCATCACTACCTGCACAATCGCCCCGCCCTGTGTCAGCGCGCTGGCGATATCCGCCGCTTTGTACGCGGCGATACTCCCGGACACGCCCAGAACAATACGCTTGCCCGAGTACGCTTTATCCGCCATTGATTACCCTCACTCTTTCTGCGGTTATAATGGCCCCGAGCTCGGCACTGGCCTGCTCTGGGGAATGGTGGATGATGAGATAGTCGTAGCGCGAGATCAAGTCGAGCTCTGCGCGTGCATTGCCCAGACGCCGTGCCAGTGAGTCGTCTGACTCTGTGCGCCGCTTGCGCAGCCGTCTCTCAAGCTCTTCCAGCGAAGGAGGCGCCACGAAAACCATAACAGCCTCAGGAAGCGCGCGTTTGACAGACAGCCCGCCCTGCACGTCGAGCTTGAGTATAACATCAAGCCCCTCGCTGCGTCTTTCATCCACGTACTGCTTTGGCGAGCCATAGGAATACCCGTAGACTTCGGCGGACTCGAGCAGCATCTGAGACTCCCTCATCCTGTCGAATTCCTTCTGAGTGACAAAGAAGTAGTCAATGCCGTCTGTCTCTGTCTCACGCTTCGGCCGCGTCGTGCACGTGATGAGGCGCGTTACGCCCGCGAAATCTGCCAGAAACCTGTCAAGCAGAGTGTCTTTGCCTACTCCAGAAGGCCCGGACACTACGACAGCAAGCCCTTCGCGCCGCCTGAAGCGCTCGATTTCGTTCATTTTCGGCAAAGGCAACTTTCAACCCTGGCATGGCACGTCTCGCACATTGGCACCCCCTCTCCGGGCGACCACTCCTGCGATTGTCCGGGCCCCAGAAAAACGAAATCCGCCTGCCCGGATTGCGAATCTGTCTGGAAGCGCACTCTGACCTGGTTGGAATCCTGGACCTCGTCCGCTGTAATGTTGAATAGTGCCTGCAGTCCCTGACTTCCTTCCAGACTCACTTTCCAGCCCAGCGGCGTTACCAGCTCAATCTTGGACGATATTGGAGTTTCCGCCTGCTCAACGGATATTCCCACCAGCTTCGGAAGTCGAGGCCGAATTACCGGCTGACCGAAGTAGTGCAGAGTGACTTCCACGTCCTTGGACGCTGGTAAAGTGGCGGCTTCGTAGTCGCGCTCCAAAATGCGCCTTGCCCGATCGCTGCGTCGCAAGCCTGCCAGGCGGTTCCCGGCGACATGCGTCTTTTCACCAAAGTCCACCGTCTTGCTTCGCTCGGCCATTACCAGTGTCGCCAGCGCGACAGTCTGATCCGTCAGGTCTCCAAGTGTCTTGGGGGCGTCCAGGTTTCGTGTGAACGCATGCAAAACGATCTTGTCTCCCACGGGTTGGCTCCATCGATCCGGAATGTCTGAGGCGCCACCGACAATCCCCAGAATCGCACCCAGCGTCGCCCCGGTGCAGTCCGTATCGTAGCCGCAGTTCACTGCCTTGCACAGCCTGTCGCCAAAGTCTGCGCCCCACAGCCAGCCTATGACAATGAATCCGAGATTTTGGGGAGCGTTGCACGGGTGGGGGTGGCCAAACCGGCGCAAAATTTGTTCGCGCGCAGACTCCCACGACAGATCGTGTTCTCTCGCCCAGACCGCCATCCTTACCGCCCTCGCGATAGCGCTCCACGACGGAATCATCTGGAGGGCAATGTCTATCAGAGTGAAAGGGTTCTTCTCGACGAACGCGGCGCTTTCCAGCGCCGCCAGGAACATCTCTCCGTAAACTCCTTCTCCGCCCGCATGATCCAGGACCGCGTCTTTCCAGGCCATTTCCGCCGCAAGCTGCGGGTTTCCAGGCGCAATACACGCCCACAGTTCGCTGCGGATGGGTGAGCCCATCTGGTCGATAAAATCGTTTTCAAAACATCCGGAAATCGGCGGGCGCAGCCCGCGCTCCAGGTTGCGCCCGCAGTATCCATACTCTTCCCATGGATAGGCGCTCAGATGCTTCATCCAGTACTCGGCAAAGTCTGAAAGGTGGGGTTTCACTCCGCGGTCCTGCAACATCTTCAGCCAGACAAGTTGCAGATCCAGGTCGTCGTTGGGAATAGAGCCATCCGGGATAGGGTCGTAGTAGTCCAGACTCAGGACTTCTTTCTTCCCCTCAAAAGGCGCGCCCAGTGTGCCTCCGATTGTCTTTCCCAGCCAGCATGCGTAGACGCGGTCGTAGTACTCATCGCGGTTGAGGGTAACTGGCTTCATGGCAGGCAGTAGTCCACACGAAATGCTGTCAAAGTGTCGTTCACAGTATCTCCTTTCTACCGTCTGAGCCGCCTATCCTGCCACGCAAGTGACGGACAGGCCAGCGTCCGATGGATTGTCTGGCCAGACATGGCTTGCATTTGGCGCAATAGACGGCTGGCCTCGAACAGACATCCTTCACACGGGACAGTTTTCATGTTGACACTTTTTCAGCGGCGTTACTATCATGCCTCGCGTTCCCGGGTCGTCTAATGGCAGGACAGCAGATTTTGGTTCTGCTTATCGAGGTTCGAATCCTTGCCCGGGAGAACTCTTGAAACTCATCTCTCCTTAGGCCCAAGCGCGTGCCCAGGGCGGGTCGAAAACAGCGAACGAGGTACTGATTGGCCACTCAAGTCAGGCAGGCGGCTCTGATAATGGCGGCAGGAAGGAGCACCCGAATGAAGAGCGCTCTTCCCAAAGCCGCGCATCCCATGTGCGGAAGACCTGTTGGGCGGCACGTTGTCGAAGCCTGCCGATCTGCCGGGATTGAGCGCATCGCTGCCATCGTGGGGCACCAGGCTGAAGCCGTGAAAGCCGCTCTCGGAGACGACGTAGAACACATTGTCCAAAGCGAGCAGCTTGGCACGGGACACGCTGCGCGCTGCGCTGAGCAGGCGCTTGCGAATGTCGATTACGTGGCCGTATTCCCGGCGGACACACCGCTCATTCTGCCGGGCACTATTCGAGCGATGCTGGACGACTGCATTGCTTCAGATTCCGCTGCAACTCTCCTCAGCGCATTGCTGGATGACGCAGCAATGTACGGGCGCATTCTCAGGGACCCTGCAAGCTCACATGTGACTGCTATTGTCGAGGCGAAGGATGCTGCCCCGGAAGTTCTGGCAATCAAAGAGATCTGCACGAGTATCTACGCTTTTCGGGTTCGCGATCTGATGCCTGCTCTGCATCAGTTGCGCTCTGACAACCGTCAGCAGGAGTACTATCTTACAGACGTCATTGGGATATTTTCAGCGTCGGGTAAGAAAGTCAATGCGTATGTTGCGCCGGACTCGACTGAGGCGCTTGGGATTAACACACGAGTCGAGCTCGCAGAAGCCACAGCCGTCATGCGGCGGCGCATTCTGAATGACCTCATGCTGGGTGGAGTCACCATGATTGACCCTGCGTCTGTCTATGCGGATGTCGGTGTCACAATCGAGCCGGACACTGTCGTGTACCCGAATACAATTCTTCAGGGAAGCACCACAATTGCCGGAAGTTGCTCTATCGGGCCAAACGCGCGAATATCGAACAGCGCGATTGGGCAGGGTGTTACAATAGAAAATGCGGTTATCGAGGATTCTACCGTAGCCGCACACAGCAGGATAGGGCCCTTTGCAAGAATCAGGCCGGGTTCTGAGATTGGCAGGGCAGTCAAGATAGGAAATTTCGTGGAGGTCAAGAACAGCCGGGTAGCCGACGAAGTGTCAGCGTCGCATCTCAGCTATCTTGGAGATGCGGATGTTGGACAGCGCACGAATATCGGGGCTGGAACGATCACCTGTAACTACGATGGCAAAAGAAAGCACCGGACTACTATTGGAGCGAATGCGTTCATCGGCAGCAATACGATTTTGAATGCTCCGGTGGAAGTCGGCGATGGAGCTTTGACGGGCTCCGGGTCAGTCATAACGAAGGATATTCCTCCAGACGCACTGGGTATCTCCCGGCCGCAGCTCATCATCAAGGAGGGGTGGGCGAAGCGCCGTAGAGAGACTCAGTAGGGGACATTATGGATTTATCGACGCTGAAAATCTTCACCGGAAATGCGAATCCTGTACTTGCTCAGGAGATTGCGCGGCAGCTTGGTGTGACAATGGGCAACATGGTTGCCACACACTTTGCTGACGGAGAGATCCTTATCAAAGTCGAAGAGAGCGTGCGTGGGATGGACTGCTTTATCGTTCAGCCCACCTGCCACCCGATTAACGACTCCATCATGGAGTTGCTGATAATGCTGGATGCCTTCCATCGCGCCTCTGCCCGGCGTGTGACAGTCGTGATCCCCTACTACGGCTATGCCCGTCAGGATAAGAAGATCAAACCGCGCGAGCCTGTGACCGCGCGCCTGATTGCGGATATGATCACGCTCGCGGGGGCGTCCCGAATTCTCACTGTGGATCTGCACGCGGGGCAGATCCAGGGTTTCTTTGACCTTCCTGTCGATCACCTTATGGCTGGTCCTCTGATTGCGGAGTGGGTGAAAACTCGGGTGCGTGACAGTGACGCGATAACAGTTGTTTCACCGGACGTTGGCGGGGTCGCCCGTGCTCGCGCGCTTGCGGAACTTCTTGGCGCTCCGATTGTGATCATCGCCAAGCGCCGCCCGGAGCCAAACAAGACAGAGGTAAAAGAGATTATCGGCGATGTGCAGGACAGAATCTGCATCATGATCGACGACATAATCGACACCGCCGGTTCTATCACGTCCGGGGCTCAGGCGATCTGTGATCTGGGAGCGCGAGAAGTGTACGCCTGCTGTACGCATGCTGTGTTCTCGGACGACGCATTGCAGCGCCTGCATGCCAGTCCCATTGAGAAGATCGTCGTGACCGATACCATACCGCTGCCGGATCGCAAACGCGGGAACAAGATTGAAGTACTGTCGGTGGCGCCGCTTTTGGCGGAGGCCATTCGCCGTATCCACGACGACCGCTCAGTCAGCGAGATGTTTGAAGAGTACACCCTGGTCGGCGGGCATTGAGACTGATTGTGGGTCTGGGAAATCCAGGCCTCCGGTACGCCCACACTCGGCATAACATCGGCTTTGACGTGGTTGACTTATTTGCCAGAGCGCACGGCACTCGCGTGCGGCGTCGGTGGTGTCGCTCACTTGTAGCGGATGTCAAAATCTACGGCGAGGACTTTATTCTCGCCAAGCCGCAGACCTTTATGAACTCTTCCGGGGAAGCCGTCCGTGAGATCTGCCTGCGCGCCAAGATTGATCCGGCGAGTGTTCTGGTAGTCTGTGACGATGTCAACCTGGAACTCGGCCGTTTGCGGCTTCGTGCGCGCGGAAGCTCCGGCGGCCACCACGGGCTTGAGTCTATCATCAACTGTCTGCGCTCTCAGGATTTTGCCCGCCTGCGCATTGGCGTCGGGGTCGGAACAAACCAAAAGGACGTCATTGATCACGTTCTCGGTCGTTTTCACAAGAGCGAAGCCCGAGCTGTGGCGGACATTCAGCAAGCGTCAGTAGACTGCCTGAACATGACCATACAAGAGGGAATTGAACGGGCGATGAACAGCTTCAACTCCTAGAGATCGTCCGGCAGGACTTACACGGAGCAATTCATTTGGCGAGAATTTCTATTTGCACTCTCGGGTGCAAGGTCAACCAGTACGAAGCGGAAATGGCAGCGCAGCAGGCCCGCGCTGCCGGTCATGAGATTGTTGAGTTTGGTGAGCCTGCGGACATACAGATAGTCCACACCTGCTCCATCACCAAAGCGGCGGTTCGTGATGGCCGACAGGCGCTGCGCCATGCACAACACCTGAATCCGCAGAGTACGGTTATTGCAACCGGGTGTGCGGCGAGAACTGACGCGGAAGATTTGCTCCCAAGCCCGGACGTTACGTTGGTTGAAGACCTTGCTCAGGCCGTAGCTCTGGAAGCTGAAGGTATCGTGCCGATTCCGGCGCCGGGCGTCGCCGCGGTTATCTCGGAAATTGAGCAGGCGGGCCGGCAGCGTCGAACTCGCGCGCTGCTCAAGATTCACGATGGCTGCTATTTTCGCTGCAGCTTTTGTATTGTGCCAAACGCGCGGCCAGTCGAATCCAGTAAGCCACTGGAAGAGGCGCTGGAGGAAGCTCGGACTTATGTAGCTCAGGGACATAAGGAAATTGTGCTCACTGGAGTGCGTATCACAGGGTATCGTCCCGAGAAATATCTGCGGCGCGGTCTGGTAGAGCTTATCAAGCGGCTCGGAGATATAGATGGCCTGTTGCGTGTCAGGCTGACTTCTCTTTACCCCAGCGAAGTGGGAACAGAACTGCTTGCGGCGATGGCTTCGACGGCTAACGCCTGTCCGCATCTTCATCTGGCTCTTCAGAGTGGGGACGACGACGTACTTCGCAGGATGAAGCGGCATTATACTTCGGCAAAGTTTGAGGAAGTCGTTCTACAGGCGCGTGAGCTGCTGCCTGACGTCGCTATCACCACTGATGTGATTTCGGGATTTCCTGGAGAGACGGAAGAAGCCTTTGAAAACACGCGCGCCTTGATGGAGCGTGTCGCTTTCAGCCGCGGTCACTGCTTTACGTATTCGCCGCGCAAAGGCACGCCAGGTGCGGAAATGCCCGGTCAGGTCCCGGTGGAAATTGCGCGTGAGCGCACACGAGAGCTGATCAGACTAACGTCCTCCACAGGGCGGCAGTATCGCTTCAAGTATGTTGGGACAATTCAGAAAGTGATTGTCGAACAACAGAAAGGCTCGGGTGAACTCAGCGGTCTGACTGACCGGTATGTAGAAGTCCTCTTTTCAGGGGACGCGGCGTTGCGAGGAGAGCTGGTGGATGTCAGAATAACCGGCTTAACCAGCGCGGGGTTGAAAGGCGAGCTCGCAGGGGACAGAGTAAGCCAGTCTTAATTTGAGAATATGAGTATAGATAATTGTATCTTCTGCAAGATAGCGCGTGGAGAAATTCCCGCCCAGATCGTTTATGAGGATTCTGATGTCGTCGCGTTTGAGGACTTGAACCCTCAGGCGCCCACCCATGTCCTGGTCATTCCGCGCCGACACATATCGCGGGTATCGGATGCGAAGGAATCCGATGCGCTGCTTCTGGGCAAGCTCACTCTTGCGGCGAACCAAATCGCCGCTGAGCGTGGTATAGTCGAAGGCGGCTACCGGCTGGTGATGAACTGCAACGAAGGCGCTGGACAATCCGTATGGCATATTCACTTGCATCTTCTGGGAGGAAGGAATATGCAGTGGCCTCCGGGCTGACGCTGGTGGCTGCGCAGGTTGTTGCAGACTGCGCGCGTTCCACACTTCGTCATGCATTTCTCACGAAATACGTAAGGAACACCCTCCCGGGTGGCATAATAGAGTTGTTCAGCGCTCCGTGAAGCTCGACGCTGACCAAATATTGACATCAGGCCGTCAGGCCGATATAATAATCGATGTTTTGTGCGGTGAGTGAGCGATTGCGCCGGCAGTGGAGTCTCTGACTCGACACCTCGTTTTTGTTCTTTGCACCGCAACCTGTTTAGTCTCCGGAGGATCACTGTTTGGCTCAAGTCCAGGTACGTCCAAATGAGAGTTTGGACAGCGCGCTCAAGCGTTTCAAGAAGCAGCTTCAACTTACGGGCATTTTGAAGGAAGCCCGCGCTCACGAACACTACGAAAAGCCTAGCGACAAAAAGCGCCGCACAGCAGCTGCGAAGCGCCGCAAGATGAAGCAAGAAGCTGCCAAGATGAACAACTAATCTGTTCTACCTGGTGTGGCCGGTTTCAGAGCCGCGCCATTTGTCTCTGTTCACCAATATCCAGAGCAGAGGTCACTGTCGGTATTCTGTCCGGCTCGATACAACTCTCATCGCTGCAGGACGGACGAATGGCTCATCCGTGCAGGCAGGATTTGCCTGGGTTTGATGGGCGCACTGGCAATCCATCATATCTTTCTCCAGCCATCCACCGTGAACAGTCACTCTGGCCGGCGCTTCTGTCGGCTGCACATCAAATCTGCGAACCAGATGAGTCGAGTTGTCCCGGAGTCACTCTCGGGTGGCTCGGCTCAACTGTCATGTCGGCGTCTGTCGTTGCTCCCATGAATGTCTCAATCACAGGGGAAGCGCCTTCGGGTTTTTCTTTAGATTCGCTCACACGCACACTTCGCCACGTTCTGCGCTCGGAGGGAGCGCCGGAGGGGTGGGAGGTGTCGGTTCTGCTGACGGACGACGGAGAGATGAGTGTCCTGCACAATCGCTGGATGGGTCTCGATGGCCCGACGGACGTCATGTCCTTTCCTCTTGACAATCCTCACACCAACAAGGGTCTCAGACATGGGTGTCTCGGAGACATTGCGGTCAGTGTGGATACAGCGCAGCGTCAGGCCGATGACCATGGCCACTCTCTGGAAATTGAACTAACTCTGCTGGTGGTGCATGGCGCATTGCATCTCCTCGGGTATGACGACATTGAGGAAGTCGCTCGAAAAGAGATGAGAGCCAAAGAGCGTCACTACGTTCCGGAGGCGTTTCGGGCCAGTGGTCCCAGGAGCTCGACTGTGCGTTGAAGCTGGCCAATCCGTTCGGCAACTTCAAATACGCTGCGGAAGGGGTGCTTCACGTCTATCGGACGCAGAAGCACATGCGCTTTCACTTCTTTATGCTCGTTCTGGTCCTGATGGTGAGCTTGATGTTCAAACAGGACCGGGGCGAGACGATGGTAGTGCTTCTGACAATCTCGCTTGTTCTCATAGCGGAGATGTTCAACACTGCCATTGAAGCCGTTGTAGACCTTGTCGTACAGAGCTACCATCCTCTAGCCAAGTTTGCAAAGGACATCGCAGCTGGCGCCGTGCTGATGGCGACGGTGAATGCGCTGACAATTGGGTTTATACTGTTCCTGGGTGGACGCCCAAAGAGCAGTTTCACTACGAATCTCGGCATTCGGAATCCGGACGTGCTGACGGTAACTGCCGTTGGTGTGCTGCTTCTGTTTGCCATTGTTATTGTGCAGAAAGTGTCGGGTGGTAAGGGGACGTTCCTGCGCGGCGGGGTGGTAAGCGGCCACACTGCTCTTGGGTTCTTCTTCGCGACAACTATCATTTTTGTCTCACCCAACAACATTGCACGGGCGGTCGCCGTGTTGCTGGCCGTTCTTGTCGCGCAGAGCCGTGTGGATGCGGGAATCCACACTCTGCGGGAGGTACTGTGGGGAGGACTGCTGGGAACGGGCCTGGGTATGGCCGTGTACCTGCTGCGCGGATAAATGGACGCAACTGACTTAGATCCTTACAGGCGCGTTTTCGCTGCGTCTGCGGCGACGGCAGGTCGCCCTGCTTCACAGTGTACGGCCTGTGAAGGAGGCTCAAAGTGAGCTTCTGGATGGGTCGGCTTCTGGTCATTGTCCTGCTGGTAATAGTCGCGGCATTCCTGAGCGCCTCTGGAAGCGCAGTCGTGTCGGTGCGGCGTTCCCGTCTGCGGGAGCTGGTTGATCGCGGAAACGCCAGAGCAAAACGCGTTCTACAGCTTCTGGATGATTCAACGAAGCTGTGCGCCGCTGCAGAAATTGGCGTCTTCGTCCTCAATGTGATTATTGCGGCGCTGATAGTCCTGTCGTTTCTCCCTGGATTGCAGACAGCGTTTGTCCTGAGCGGATTGCCCACGTCCTCAGCTGCCATTCTGGGGCTCGTTATACTGGCAGTCCTCACCGGGGTTGGACTGGCTGTCTTCGTGGACCTTGCGCCCAGAGCTCTGGCCTCCGCTTCTGCAGAGAGATTTGCTCTCGTAAGCACTCAGGCCCTATCGTGGGTATCTCGAGGGCTGTCCCCACTAATCTGGCTTGTTCAGGCGGGAGGGAACCTGCTGGTAAAGCCGTTTGGAGTTACGTGCCGTCTTGGAGCTTCCGGACGGAGCGAAGAAGAGCTGAAGATTCTGGTAGAAGCTGTGGAAGACGAAGGCGCGATTGAAGAAGAGGAGCGCGATATGATCGACTCCATCTTCGAGTTCAACGATACGCTTGTTCGCCAGGTGATGGTGCCCCGGGTTGACATGCGCGCGTGCGACGTCGATTCTCCGCTGGGGGAACTTATCGATGCAGTGCTGGAATACGGCCACTCCCGGATACCAGTCTATCAGGGCACTGTGGATACTGTTGCCGGTATTATTCATGCGAAGGATTTGCTGCGCGCTCTGCGCGAAACGCGCGATGCAGACTTTGACCTCAATGCTATCCTGCGCCCGGCTATGTTTGTGCCCGAAAACAAGATGGTCAGCGATCTGCTTCAGGATTTTCGGGAACAGAAGCAGCAGATGGCTATCGTCCGCGATGAGTTCGGAGGCACCGCGGGTCTGGTGACAGTCGAAGATCTTCTGGAAGAGATCGTTGGAGAGATTCAGGACGAGTACGATCAGGAAGAGCCACTGGTGGTAGTTGGTGAAGACGGGCGCATCCTGGTTCATGCGCGTATGGCGATAGACGACTTGAACGAAGATCTCGATCTCGGGCTGCCCGAGGGAGAGTATGAGACGATTGGCGGTTTCGTATTCGGCCTGCACGGCAAAGAGCCCGAGATCGGAGATTCGGTCCGATACAACGGCTTTGTGCTGACGGTGACAGAGAAAGACGATCGCCGCCTTTCACAGATACTCATTGAACGCTCACCAGAGCACTCACCCGAAGTCGAGGACGCGCAGGCAGTTAGTCAGTCATCCGCCCCGCAGGACTCCGGCAATCAATCAGCTTCAGGATAGCTGCCCAGGACCTTGACAAAGGTCGCGCACTCGCCCAGTTTTTCAATCGCTTTAGCCATCTGCGCGTCACTTTGATGTCCCTGAACGTCAATGTAAAAGACGTACTCCCAGGGCAGCAACTTCGTTGGCCGGCTTTCGATCATTGTCAGATTGAGCTCAAGTCTGGCAAACACTTCCAGAGCAGTGAGCAAGGCGCCGGATCGGTGGGGAACAGAAACTACAATACTCGTCTTGTCTCGTCCGCTCGGCTTCGGCTGAATTCTTCCAATGGCCAGGAAGCGCGTCTTGTTCGCCGGATTGTCCTCGATGTGATTCGCCAGTATATTGAGCGAGTACTCCTCGGCTGCCAGGCTGTTGGCTATCGCGCCGGCTTCCGGGTTGTCTCTGGCAATCATAGCGGCGCGGGCAGTGGTTGAGACAGCGACGATCTCAACGCCTCGCATGCGGCTGTTGAGCCAGCGACGGCACTGACCCGTAGCTACCGGGTTAGAATAGATCTTCTTCACGTCTTCCAGGTTGTCAGCAGAGGACAGGAGACAATGGGATATCTGCAGGTATATCTCGGCGCATATCTTCAGATCCGAGCGCAGGAACATGTCCAGCGTATGATTGACAATGCCTTCTATTGAGTTTTCGATGGGCACCACACCAAAGTCGGCTTCCTGACGCTCCACCTCCTCGAAAACGTCCGGAATCGTGTCCTGCGGAACGAATGTTGCGGCGCTTCCAAACTTGTAGATACTGGCGAGATGCGTGTTGGTTGTAGGTGGACCCCAGTAGGCAATGACAACTGGCTGCTCCAGCGCCCGGGTACTCGAGATAATCTCGCGGTAGATGCTTCGGATGCTTTGCGCGGGTAGCGGCCCCTCGTTATTGCCAATCGCGTTTTCAATAACGTGGCGCTCGCGGTCTGGCGCAAATACTGCCGAGGTCGCGGCTTCTTTGCGTTTGCCTATCTCCACAGCGATAGCCGCGCGGCGGTTGAGCAACTCCACAATCTGCCTGTCAAGATCATCTATCTGCAGGCGCAGGTCACTAAGGTCCAAGTCGTTCAGTGATTCCTTCTATATGAGGATAAATCGGGCGCACTGGGCGCATAGCGAGCTCATCTGTTCAGTGACAGTCACATCGCCCTTGAAAAAGCAGGCGTCTCTCGAGTACAATAACCAGCCAGTGCAACTGAGAACTCAACAGAGCAACGTGCGACAACTGCCATCTGTGCAAGTCCCTGACCGGTCGCAGCCCATAACCTCCTTCACCATATGAAGAGTCTTATCCTTTGAGTGCTACCCCCAGGCTGAATTGTACGATTTTGGCGGCACGGCATTGTTAAGCAAACGCTGGTGGCTTGCGCTAGTATGTAACGTTACCTGGTTCGTTGCCTGCTTTGAGTGGCGAATCACAACTGGTCAGGAGTGACGATGGCAAGAGACGGCTGGTTTGGCAGGCGCTCTCAGGCGCAGAAAAACCTGGAGCAGGTACCCGAAGGGCTCTGGACCAAGTGTCCGGAGTGCTCGGCCATCCTGTTTGCGCCAGAGCTGGAAAAAAATCTGAAAGTCTGCCCGCGCTGCGGTCACCATTACCGTCTGAACTGGCAAGAGCGCCTGGACATCACGGTAGATTCTGGTACGTTTGTGGAGTTTGATGGCGGTGTTACCTCGGTGGATCCACTCGGCTTTCCGGACTATGAAAGTAAGCTGGAGAAGGGGCGTCGAAACACAGGCCTGGAGGAAAGCATCGTCACGGGCCGGGCGGCGATTGGCGGGTGTGATACGGTCATCGGAATTGCGGATTTTGCATTCATCGGTGGCAGCATGGCCAGCGCGACCGGTGAAAAAATCGTCCGCGCCATTGAACGGGCGGTGGAGCTTGGACTGCCGGTAGTTTTGATCACTGCCAGCGGTGGAGCGCGAATGTTCGAAGGACTGCTGGCGTTGATGCAGATGGCAAAGACAGCCGCGGCCTGCGCGCGTCTCAAAAGTGCAGGTCTGCCCTACATTGTCGTATTCACAGATCCGACGATGGCTGGAGTGCATGCGAGCTACGCTTCCATTGGGGATATCATCATCAGTGAACCTAAGGCGCTGGTGGGACTTGCCGGGCAGCGGGTTGCGGCACAGGCTCAGGTCGCAAAGGTCCCGGCAAACTTCCAGCGGGCGGAGTTTCAACTGGAGCACGGGATGATTGATATGATCGTCCCCAGACGCGAGTTGCGCGATACTCTCGGCAAGATTCTGAAATGGTCAACTTCGGAGGTGCCTGTTGGCAGATGAGCACACAGATTTTATCGAACTGATCGACAGGCTGGATGCTGATATAGCAGAGTTGCGCCAGCGCAGCCTGCAGCAGGGCGAAGACAGAACCCAGGAGCTCGCCTCGATTGAAAAGGAGCGAGACCGCCTCATTGAATTGTTGTTCGGTCATCTCTCCCCGTGGGATCAGGTGCGTCTGGCTCGTCACCCCAGGCGTCCGTACACTCTGGATTACCTCAACAGCGCTTTCGACGACTTTGTCGAGCTTCACGGGGACCGTCGCTTTGGAGATGACCCCGCAATGGTCGGAGGATTTGGCTGGATCGGAGGTTATCCAGTAGTCACTTTCGGTCAGCAAAAGGGACGGGACATAAAAGAGCGCGCTCTGCGCAATTTTGGCTCAGCGCGGCCAGAAGGCTACCGCAAGGCGCTGCGTTTGATGCAGCTAGCTGACAAGTTGAGCAAGCCGATCGTAGCCATAATTGATACGCCAGCGGCGGACTGCAGTGTTGAGGCGGAAGAGCGCGGCATCAGTGAAGCGCTGGCTTACAACCTGATGGAGATGTTTCGGATCCGGGCGCCCATTGTCGTTGCAGTTGTCGGAGAAGGCGGCAGTGGGGGAGCGCTTGGCATAGGCGTGGGTGACCGCGTTCTGATGATGCAGCACGCTATCTACTCGGTCATTCCGCCAGAAGGTTGCGCGGCCATTTTGTGGCGCGCGCCGGATCGAAAAGTTGACGCAGCCGAAGCTCTCCGCCTGACCGCTCAGGGCGCGCTTGATCTGGGACTGATTGACAGCATTATCGAGGAGCCATTTGGTGGCGCTCACCGGGATCCGGAAGCAGCCTCACAAGCTCTCAGGCGCGCACTCATAGACGCTCTGGATGAAATCGCGTCTGTGAATCTCGATGAACTTCTCGAACTGCGCTATCAGAAGTTCCGTGCGATGGGACAATGGACGGAGAACGTAGCCGCAGAAGCGACCGCCAGCGGCTAGACAGAGTCAGCGTTTGTCCGGCTTCGCGTGCAGGCTCCGAGGCCAAGGACTATGAGCCCCAGCGCGAGGCACACGAGCGACGCAGCTACCAGAGCCCTGGGGTGATACCATCCGCCAACAATCGCCAGCTTTGCCACGTGCAGCCATGCCTGGCAAACCGTTGCGCTCACCACACCAGCACACGCGCCGCACAGAAATACCAGGCCTGAGACTACGAACGCCTCGCCCTTCAAAAAGATCGGCCCGCGCAGGGCGTACAGGATAGCCACCAGCAGACCAAGTCCGGCCATAGACAGCGCAAAAACCAGTGGTAATGTTCCCTCATAGGGCAGGACCCAGGGGTCTCGCTGAGTGCCCACCCACACCCTGCCCAGAGCGCGAGCAGAGAGGCTGGCAACACTAAGAGCAAACAGAACGGCCGACACCGTCAGATCTGTGGCCTGTGAGCGCTTTCCTGAAGTTTTTGGGTCTTTCTCGTTGTCCACAATCCGCAACTGTTCTGTTCAGATCAGGTCAGGACCTGAAATCGGCCTTTCGCGCCGCTATTGCGTTGACACCAACTGTTTGAGCCGCTACATTCCTGTAGGAGTAAAGCTGGAAATGGCGTCAAGCAATACAAAAAGTTCTACTGGCAATTCTGCCTTATACCGATCAGGATTTACGCTCATCGAGCTGCTGGTCGTTATTGCCATTATTGCCATTCTGGCAGCTATTCTCTTTCCTGTTTTTGGCGCCGCCAAGAATCGCGCAAAGTCCGCAACCTGCCTGAGCAATCTGAAGCAGATTGGAGTGGCTGTCAAGGCGTACTGCAACGACTACCGTGACCGCATGCCGGTCATAGACACGCTTTTTGTACAGAACGATAATATCCGGCGCAATTATGACCCGTTTCGAGACGCCAAAGCTCTGACCCCGGCCAAAGTCCTTGGCAGCTATATCATTGACGCGAGAACCCTTGTTTGCCCCTCCGCTGTCAACGGTCTGCCACAGGGAAAGGGGCCCGACAGATGGTTGCAGACTTATGTTTTTTACGGTCGGGATATGCAAAAGAGCATCACCGGCGGCGATGGGGATAATTTCGGCTGGAATCAATTTGCTGGGCAGGTACAGCAGTCCACAGTCATGCATGGCACGGAAGATGCGGCCACTCAGGCGCTGTTGGTCAGAGACAGCAAGCAGCGGCCGGACCCCAACGCTAACATCGTCAAGCTGCCGCATGGCGCGGATACATTCAACCGTTTGTACGCGGATGGACATGTTGCGGCGCGCTTGCCAGAAGCGCACCTGCTCACCGGTGATTTCTGACTGTGGGACAGTGTAAGCGCGCAGGGCTATCTTGGTAAAGGAGAAGCATATGAAGTTTATCGTGTATCTGAGCGCCTGCCTTGTGGCGTCACAGGGAGTGGCCTATGCGGCTCACCCGTGGCCAATGTGGCATCGCGATGTGCAGCGGGGTGGTCAGGCGCAAGCTCGCGGGCCTCAGTTTCCTGATATTGTCTGGTCGGCCGACCTTGGAGCCAGCAAAATCAACTATGCCTCGCCAGTCATCGACGAAGATGGACGCGCGTATATCGGAACCAGCGATGGCAAGCTCCACTGTATCCAGGCTGACGGCACTTCTGCTCCGGGATGGCCCTACGATACGGGCGCGGTCGCTCTTGAATTTGACCGTACTCCCAGCACGCCCGCGCCGGCCGTCGCAACGGACGGCTCTGTCTACATCCTGGATGCCCTGGGTCGGCTTCATGAGGTGTCCAGCAACGGCACATTTCAGTGGCGATTTGACACTCTGGGAGTGTCAGCGGACACGTACCCGGGGATTCTACCAAATGGAGACATTCTCATAACAACCTACCAGTTTCTCTCGCCCACGGATGGTACAGGCTTCACTTATGTGATTCACCCGAACGGGACAGAATACTGGCATCAGACGGCTTTGCATGCGCCGCACGTTCTCGGATCACCAAGCGCCGATCCCGCCGGCAATATCTATACCACCGGGTTTGCCCAGCTTTTCAAGTACGGACCTGATGGAACGCCAGGCTGGATCTACAACAACGGGTCCTCATCGCATATGTACTCCTCACCTGCTTACGACCCAACCACCGGGAGGCTGATTCTGACAGACATTGCGGGCAGTGTTGTCGCAGTTCCGACCACAACAAACGCTTACGACTGGAAGTCATTCATTCTGCAGAGCCCTGCCCAGACGGGTGTGGCGCTTAGCTCGGATGGATACGGTGTCGGGAATGCCTACGGCAGCAAGGCTATTGGATTCAGAACTTCTGACGGAGTGCGCCTGTGGAAGAGAACGTTTCCTGGGACAGCCCGAGCCACGCCAAGTATGGATAGCGCAAAGACCGCCTACTTTGGAGTGAGCGACGGGACAATCCGCGCCTTTACCCGGGTGGGGCAGTTGGCCTGGTCGCTGGATATGGCGACAGATGCCAGCTCTACCGCTGCTTTCGACACGAACGGAGACATGCTGATCGGGCTGGATACGCCTGACGGGGCGCGCCTTGTCCGGTTTTCGGCCGCCAATGAGCTCATCAAGACAGTAGCAGGCGCCCGTACGCTTCCGGACTCGACGGCTGTGACGTTGCCGGGAAAACCCGTCACTTATGCGGGCAGCGGGTTTTTCTATATCCAGGACTGGGACGGTATCGCGGGGATCCGCGTTGTATCAAATGAACCTGTTGACGTTGGCGATGTTGTCAATGTAAGTGGGACGCTCGGTCAATCGGGACAAGAGCGGGCGGTGCTTTCTACCAGTGTGCTTGTAGTTGGCACAGGTGACAGTCCGGATGTCAGAGTCATGCTGGCAAGCGCTGCCGGAGGTGGAACCGTCGGAGCCAATAATGGCGCCAGCGGCGGAGTCGGACTCAACACTGTGGGCCTTCTCATAAGAGTAGTTGGAAAGGTCGTGAGCACCTCACTTGCCGCCATTCCACCCACGCCAATGGAGTTCCTTCTTGACGACGGCTCCCCGGTTGCATCTATGCCTGGTCAGCAGGGCTTACTTGTCTCCGGCCCTCACGCGGATCTGGGCGAACACGCCATCGTCACAGGAGTTGTTTCTTTGCGGCAGGTCGGGAGTCAAGTTATTCCGGTACTGCTTGTACGCAGCATTGAAGACTACGATGAGTAGCATCCTTGGCCTCACGTCTTTGTGATGAGACAAGAAGGAAACTGACACTGACTTCAGCGTTGTGGTGAATGGCGCCGCCTGTTGATATAATAAAGCGGTGCGTCCCCAGACGCACGCTGCGGCGGGTGTAGCTCAGTCGGTTAGAGCGCCAGGTTGTGGCCCTGGAGGCCGGGAGTTCAAGTCTCCTCACTCGCCCCATTTATCCGCGCTGCAGCCCTCTTTCAGATACGCTTTCTGAGGCTGCATGAAGGCCGCCGACGCCCGGCACATCTGGACAGCCCGCAGCGTTGACGCGTCTGACGCCTTGTGATAGCCTGCAAGAGTACACCGATCGTCTGGAGACTTTTATGCCTGTTGAACACACAGCTACAGAACGACGTCCGGTTGTCAAAAGGTCACAGCGCCCCCTGATTATCGCGATTATCGCGCTCTTTATCCTAGCTGCGATCGGACTGATTCTCGCGCATCTGTTTTCTGGCAAAAAGGTCATTGAAGCCACACCGCCTCCAGCGCTGAAGGGGGCGCCTGTCGTGACTACAAACAGGGAGCCACCGCCTCTGGCGCCCGCGATTGTTCAAACACCGAAGCCAAAACCCGATGAACCCCAACCGGCAGCGCAACCTCCGGCGGACGTTGTCCGCTATCTGGAACACCTGAAGCGCGTGGAAGCGTACCGGCAGGGTATGCGCGACGACGTAAATCCCGCGCTGCAGATGCTGAAATCAGCTTACAGCGTGCAGCTTGGACTTGGAGACGAAGACGATCAGAGCGCCCAGCGTGACCTCCAGCAGGGATACTCAAAGTACATACGAAACTGGCAGAATCTGATCCGGTACTTTCAGGCGTTGCCACCGCCTCAACCATGCGCTGAGCTTGCCAACACCTACGGTCAGGCGCTGGCATCCTATGTACAGGTGATGAGCACCATTCAGGTGGCGATGAGCAATGGAGATATTTCCGCCCTGTTGAGCCTGCGGGGAAGCTCCCAGATGAACGTTGACAGGCAACTGCGCGCCTCCGACCGTCAACTGCAGCAAATCTGCGATCGCTACGGTATCGAGAAGCAATTCGACATTCAGACTGACTCTGATGTTGGAACGCTGCTCGGGTTCTGAAGCCTTAGTGCTGTCCGGTCATCTCGCGGAATAGCTCTTCATACCGCTGTGTGATCACTTCCCACGAGTACTCACTCAAGACACGCGCGCGCGCTTTCTCCCGCAGGCTCTGCACTTCTTCATGATGTTCCAGCGTCCATTGCAGGACGTTGCGTAAGGAATCGGCTCCAGCTTTTCCGCTGTAGGAGAGTCCCGCCTCTCCAATCGTCTCCAGATTTGTGGGAATATCGTTGACAACGACACAATTTCCAAAGGCCATCGCTTCCACCAGAGCCGGATGAGTCCCGCCGACTTCACTGGTCAGACAGTGAACGTACGCGTGGCTGCTCAGTTCACGGTATCCGTCTCCAAAGACGTAGCCTGTGAAAACAACGTTTGGATTGGAAGTGAGCTTCAGATGCGCTTTGTATTCCTCGGCGTACGGCGCGTCTCCTACGATCACGCACTTCTTGTCTGTTTGTAGATGTTCAAACGCCTCCACCAGATGGTGAGCGCAGTTCTCCGGGACGAGCCTGCCAACAAAGAGGAAGTATTCCCTGTCTTTCAGTCCATACTTTTCCAGCGTTTCTGTCCCCGGGCGCTGCTCAGGGACGTCTGCTCCGTAGGCGATATAGGTTGTATCAGCGTTGTAGTGGCTGCGGTAGTAGCGCTGCACTTCTCTGGAATCTGCGATGACAATATCTGCCAGTTTCACGGCGACTCTCTCAGAGGACTTCAAGAACCAGCGCGCAAAGCGGTTCCATTTCTGGCGTTCCCAGTCCGGGCCATCCACATTGATAACTGTGGGCGTGCCTGCCATACGCGGAAGAAGCAGTGTCACAGCGTTACCCTGGCCACAGACGTAAATGACATCTGGACGCACGCAATAGAGCGCGTGATACATGGATAGCTTGCTGTGCACGAGTGTATCCAGGTACTTGTTGGTGATGGTGGGCAGCTTCACCAGACGCATCCCGCGGTAGCTGTCCCCAGCGTAGGTGATATGGTGTGACCGGCAGTACACAGTCACCTGATGCCCACTGGCGGCCAGCCGGGCCCCGAGCTCTTCGACAAAGGTCTCAAATCCGCTATAGCTTGCGGGTACTCCGCGAGTCCCCACAAAGGCAATCTTCATAGACTACTGTCCTTATCGCTGTCTTTTGCGTGCTAGAGCTTCCAGAGCACGGCTCCGGAAACGACAGCCCACAATACCAGGTCAACCAGCAAGGGGCGGTCGGAGAGGATCATCTGCTCGGGATTCTGTCCCTGATCCTTGGTGTACACCAGATAGAGATAGCGGAACATACCGTAAAGCACAAAAGGGACAGTGAGCAGTAACCCGCCGTGCTGGGCCGCGGTATCTGATTGAAACGCATACAGAAGATAGCAGACGACCGTTGCAGACGTCACTACGCTGATCATCTGATCCAGAAAACCGACTGTGTAGTGCTCCAGAGTGCGCCGGTGCTTCTGCGCTCCAGTGTCCAGCATAATCAGCTCTGCCCGGCGCTTGCACAGAGCGAGGAACAGGGAAAGCAGAATGGTGCACACAATCAGCCACGGCGACACGCGCACGTTGATGGCGGAGGCTCCGGCGAGCGCCCTAATAACGAAGCCAGCGGCGATGATGAAGACATCCAGGATGACCTCGTGCTTGAGGGCAAAGCTGTACGCCAGCATCATCACCAGATATCCGGTGCAGAAGACGCCGAAGCTGATTCGTACCAGAAATCCTGCCGTCACTGCTCCCGCGCACAGGACGACCGCGGCAAGAGTGGCTGTAGCTACACTAAGCTGACCACTGGCTATTGGCCGATTGCGCTTGATCGGGTGCTTGCGGTCGCGCTCGCAGTCGGCGATGTCGTTGACAAGATACACGCCTGAGGACAGCGCGCAAAAGCAGCAAAAGGCGGCAAGAGCGACGAGGTCCGCGCTGATGTCATTGAAACGCACAGCGAAGATGAGGCCGGCAAAGACAAAGAGATTCTTCGACCACTGCTGCGGTCGCATGGCGGTGAACAACGCCGCGGCTGTGCTCAAGACGCTGGCCCGCCGGTGTGGACGTACAAAAACTGAACTGCTGTCTTACGCTGGGAGATCACACCTTAGTTTTCGGCTGATAGGGCGTGATTCCTTTGCAATGAGTGTCTCCAAAGCCCAGGAGACTCTTAGCAGGCGCGTCTGTTTCACAAGGCGAAGGAATCCCCACCACTGAGGTCGAAGCGCGCAGGCAGTTCCACACCTTCGGACGTGAGGATACCGCATCGGGACAGAGGCGAGGTCAGCTTTATGGGCAACACAGTTGGTTTTGGCGTCATTGGCTGCGGAGTTATCGCGCCCTGGCACACGCAGAGCATTCGAGACATCCCACACGCTCGACTTGTCGCAGTCTGTGACGTTATTCCCGAAAAAGCGGACTCTCTGGCTAAAGATGCGGGTGGCGTCAGGGCGTACTACGATGTTGATGCCCTTCTGCGTGACTCTGAGATTGACGCCGTGTGCGTCTGCGTGCCGTCCGGTCTCCACGCGAAGATCGGAGTGCTGGCCGCTCTGGCCGGCAAACACGTCCTCTGTGAAAAGCCTCTGGATGTAACCTTAGACCACATGGACGAACTCATATCTGTGTGCGCCAGACAGGGTGTGACGCTCGGCTGCATCTTTCAGCGCCGGACGCAAAAGCTGTGGCAAGCTGTGCGAGACGCTGTCCAGGGCGGTAGCATTGGCAGGCTGATTCTGGCGGATGCCTATATCAAGTACTACCGGAGTCAGGCCTACTACGACAGCGCTGGATGGCGCGGCACTTGGGAGCTGGATGGAGGCGGCGCCCTTATGAATCAGGGTGTGCACTGTGTGGACCTGATGCGCTGGATTGCTGGAGACCCTGTTTCGGTCTATGCCAGGTGCGCCCATCTGGCTCGCAAAATCGAAGTGGAGGACACGGCATGCGCGGTGGTCGAGTACTCTTGTGGCGCGATGGGGATTATCGAAGCGACGACTTCGGTTTATAATGGAATGGATCACCGTTTGGAGTTTCACGGTGAGACAGGGAACGTTTTAGTGGAGGGCGCGCGCATTGTCCGGTGGGAGACCGAAGACGGATCCGGTCCGCCGGAGAGCCTGGTGGCAGACGATCCTCAGGCGGCTGCAAACCCGGCAGACATCGGCATTGAGAATCACCGCGCTCAGATCAAAGACTTTGCCGACGCGATAATTCAAAAACGCGCACCGCTTGTGACTGGCGTCGAGGCGCGCAAATCGGTAGAGTTCATTCTGGGGATTTACAGGTCCAGTGAGCTGAGGCAGCCCGTGCGCTTCCCGCTGACTTAGATATCTGATTTGGCTCATTCTTGCACAGATGGTAGTTGTATGACAGGTAGAAGTGAAAACACGCCAAGAATTGATTCGACCTCGCGCAGACGTACCGCCGCTTCAGTGCGCAAGGCAGAACATCTGGCGAAGGAAGGGCGTCTGGACGAGGCCGCCCGGTTTATGGAGAGGGCGATCGCTCGAGAGCCTTCCAACGCCGTCTATCTGACACAGCTTGCCTCACTTCGACATGGACAGGGGCGCACGGACGAAGCCATTGATCTGGCGACGCAGGCTCTCGGACTGGCTGGGCGTGATCTGAAAGCCCAGGAGCTCTTGCTCCAACTGTATCTGGAAACAGGACAGTATCACGAGCTTATTGACAACGCCAAGCGCTTCATCAAGACCTCACCGCGAAGCGTCCACGCCAGGGATATGCTGGGTGTAGCCTATCTTCAGCTTGGGCAGTTGGACAAGGCGCTGCAAACAGCCAACGAGCTCATCCATCTGGATCCGATGGATGCCGGCAATCACTTCAAACGCGCCATTTTGTTTCAGCAGAAGGGCGATCTTGGCAAGGCCATCCGGGAGTTTACGCGCGTTGTGGAACTGGAGCCCGGAGGTGAGATAGCGGAGGACGCCAAGGACGCCATAACTTCTCTGGATTCTTACCAGCTCAAGCAGATTATTGCGCTGGCGATAGAGGATAGGGTCTTTCGCGCAAAGCTGCTCCGCGATGCTGAAAATGCCGCAGTTGAAAAGGGATTCTTCCTCAGCTCAGGCGGTATCTACACACTCAAGCAGATTGATTTTGATGCCCTGGGCGACCCGGCCACTTTTCCCGGAGAGACTCAGACCTATCACTGAACTCAGTTTACCAGACTCTGCAGGGGCGCCGGAATCCGTCCGCCAAGTCTGACGAACTCCTCAGCGCTGTCCCGGCACACATCCAAGATCGGACTCTGGCCGAACAGACCGCCAAAAACGGCCCACTCTCCCGCTTTCTTTCCCGGCACGGGGATCAGGCGCACGGCTGTCGTCTTTTTGTTCACCACTCCGATTGCCAGCTCATCAGCCGCTATGGCCGCCAGCGTCTCAGCGCTGAGGTCTCCGGGGAGAGCCACCATATCCAGACCCACCGAGCAGACGGCGGTCATTGCCTCCAGTGCTTCCAGAGACAGTGTGCCTCGTGCAGCCGCGTTTGCCAGGGCGCTGTCTTCCGCCACAGGGATAAATGCGCCCGACATTCCGCCCACGGAGGAGGACGCAAATGTTCCGCCCTTCTTGATAGCGTCAGTCAGCAGAGCCAGCGCTGCTGTGGAACCTGGCCCACCAATGTGCGCTATCCCCATCGCCTGCAGTATCTCTCCGACGCTGTCGCCGACCTCTGGTGTCGGCGCCAGAGAAAGATCGACAATGCCGAACTCCGCGCCGATCAGCCGGGCCACCTCCCGGCCGATAAGCTCGCCAGTCCGGGTCACGCGAAACGAGGTGTTCTTTATCTCCTCCGCAATATCCTGTAGCGTCAGGGATAGCCCGCTCTGGCGCAGCCTTTCCACGGCGCGCTTGACAACGCCTGGACCGCTGACCCCAACGTTGATAACCGTTTCCGGTTCTCCGGGGCCTCTGTAGGCGCCTGCCATAAACGGGTTGTCTTCAGGGATGTTGGAGAAGACACATAGCTTGCAGCAGGCAAACCCGTCCGCCTCTGCAGTTCTCTCAGCTGCCTCCAGTATCACGCCTCCGAGCAGCAGCAACGCCTCCATATTGATGCCCGAGCGGGAAGAGGCGGCGTTGACGGACGCGCACACCCGCGACGTCTGCGAAAGCACGGCTGGCAGAGATTCTATGAGAGTGCGATCGGCCTCAGTAATGCCTTTGTGCACCATTGCGGAAAATCCGCCGATGAAGTCAATGCCGATTTCCTCGGCTGCTGTGTCCAGCGTGCTCGCAAACTCCAGCAACTCATCCTGCGTGTGGCCCGCAGTGATGGCGGAGGCCGCTGAAATCGAGAGCCGCTTGTTGACGACGGGAATGCCGTACGTGGCCGCAACCTGCTCACAGGCCTGCACCAGCCCACCTGCTACCCGCCCGAGCTTCTCCCTGACAAGGCGACACAGCGTCTCGATGTTGCGATCTGCGCAGTCAGACAGATCCACGCCCATCGTTACAGCGCGAACGTCGAGATGTTCGTGCTGAAGCATTTCGACTGTGCTCAGAATCCAGTCGCGGCCGGGCATTAGCGCTTGTCTCCCAGCCGCAGAACAGCCTGCAGCTCAGTTGTCGCTCTGAAAATGTCGGCGTGTTGCAGACTTGCGCTGATATTGGTGCGTCGCGCCAGAGCGTCAATATCAGCATTCAGAGCTGTGAGCTCTGTGCCTGGCGCGACGCCAATTTCCAGAATCATAATGAGTTCCGCGTCGCGTACGTAGGCATAGAAGTCGTCTATATTAATGTGACGCTCAGCCAGGGTGCGCGAGATATCGTGGATGATTCCTTTGCGATCCCGGCAGCGCACTGTCAGTACAAAGCGCTCTGTACCTGCCGAAGGAGCGGATGCAACCTCCTTGTACGGGAGAACACCCACCTCGAACTCACCCGGTGCTCCTGTCTTTTCAATGGCCGAGCGCAACTCCTCAGTGTCTATATCAGCTTCGCTTTCGACCGAAAGAATGATCGTGAAGTAGCCTCGCAGGACGGTCTGGCTGAGATGCGTGATGTTTCCACCCAGTCCAACGATTGCGCCTGAGACGGCCGCGACGATGCCAGCGCGGTCACGCGACATTACGGAGACGACGTATTCAGCCAATTGTGTGTCGCGCCCTTTCTATGCGTTGTGAAGCTCAGTGCAAGCCGCACAGCGACGCCTGTAGCCACACTGCGCGGTCCCCGCTGTCGCACGTCTGCGCTGTGCCTGGACGACCAGCCAGCCCGCGCCGGATAGACTGACTCCTGTTGTCTGAGTGCCTGACGCAGGATTTTCAGGCGGGTTGTACCTCTGAAGCCGATTTGATCTTGCGCTCTTCCCGGAAGAACAACAGAAATGCCACGGCGCAAAGCACAGTCAGGACGCAGGGCACAAGAAAGACCTGCTGCCAGTGGATGATGCCGTCGCTTGTGAACCAGTCCTGAGTGATGCCCGCGAGTCGGCTGCCAAGGAAGCGCCCAAAGCCGAGCACTACAATAGCGATCAAGCTCTGAGCTGAGGCTTTGATGTCCACCGGAGCAATCTGGTCAACATAAATAAACCCAACGACGAAGAAGAACACGTAGCAGATGCCGTGGAGGCTCAGCGCAGCCTCAATCAGCCAGAGTGGATGGCCGACGGCAAAAATAGCATACCGGAGCGGCCAGGCTATCACCCCAATAGCCAGCAGTTTTCGCGCGCCCATCTTCGGCAGCATGATAGGCAGCAGACCGGCCATGACGACGATTTCAGCAATCTGCGCAATAGTCATAACAGCCGGAATAGTCGCATCTGGCACGCCCAGATGGTTCAAGAACGGCGAAGTGAGCATGTAGTAGAACTCAAGCTCTGTTCCTACTACAAACGAGATGATCATAAAGACTGTAAAGTTTGGATTCTTGAATAGCCGGAGCGCCTCAAGAAAGGCGAATGGATTTGTGCCTTCTCTTTTCGGTGGCGTGTGCGGGAGGAAGAAGGAGAAGAGCGCCAAAAGGATAGAAAACACGCCGGCCAGGTAGAGCAGGTCGGCTTTCACAGGCGCTAGCCCTCGCCACCCCGCCAACACCAGTCCTGCCGCGATCCATCCGATCGTGCCAAAGACGCGGACGTAGCCAAACTCCTTTTCAGAAGCCTGCATGTTTCTGAAACAGATCGAATTGGTCAACGCCAGAGTGGGCGCGTAAGCGATCGAGAACAGAGACATCCAGAGCACAATCTGACCGTAGTTCGTCGTCTGCGCCATCAAGAACATTGATATGCCGCTGACCAGCAAAAGGACGAAAAGGAGTCTCTCCGTCGAGAAGTAGCGATCTGCCAGTTGTCCAAAGGGAATCGGCATGACCGCGCAGGCCAGGGGCAGAATACTGAAGATCACGCCGACCTGATTGCCGGTGAACTTCAGCTCAGCCAGATAGCTGGCCAGGACCACGCTCCACGCGCCCCAGACAGCGTACTCAAGAAACATCATGGCGCTCAAGCGCCAACGCAAACCACTCATTAGAACTACCTCAGCAACAGTGTTTATCCAGCGCGCCCGTCAATCCCTGCGCGATAATGCGTTCCTGTCCATTTTCTTGATTCGGCGCGGAATGCGTCATCTATGACACTCCGCCGACAGGTGTACGCACCGTTGTCCCTCCAAATCAGTGGCTGTCTCGGCGGGCGCATCAGGAGAGACCTGTCATTGAGTAACGCAACTGCACGGCCTGCGGTGATAAACTCCCCAGAAATGGCGCTTGAGCTAACAGATTTTCTTGTTATAGGTGGAGGAATCGTGGGTCTGACTACGGCTCTGGAGATCAGACGGCGTTTTCCAGAGCAGAGAGTTCTTGTGCTGGAAAAGGAGGCGCGTCTCGCTGCTCACGCCAGCGGGCGCAACAGCGGCGTGCTCCACGCGGGCTTCTACTACACTTCTGACACTCTCAAAGCCCGTCTCACGCGAGAGGGCAATCTGCGGATGCAGAGTTACTGCCGGTCTAAAGGTCTTCCGTTGAACAGGTGCGGCAAGCTCGTAGTAGCGTCCAGCGAAGAAGATTTGTCTTCCCTCGAGATTCTGCTGGAGCGCGGGGCGAAAAACGGGGTCTGCTTAGAAGATGTCTCCGACCAGGAGGCAAAAAAGATTGAACCCCGCGTCAAGACGCTCGGCAGGGCGCTATGGTCTCCGGATACTGCCACGGTCGATCCAGAGTCAGTCGTTGAATCGCTCGCCAACGACTGCCGCGAGCTTGGAATTGAGGTGCGTACGTCTTGTGCCTACAGTAGGCGCCTGAAAGACCGCATCCTGACCGACAGAGGTCCCCTCAGCGCGGGTTACGTCGTGAACTGCGCAGGGCTTTACGCCGACGTTGTCGCGTGGGACTTTGGGTTCGGCGCTCAGTACCAGATACTTCCGTTCAAAGGGCTTTTTCTCTATTCCAGTGAACCAGATCACGCGCTGCACACGAACGTCTATCCAGTCCCAAACCTCAGGAATCCGTTTCTGGGCGTCCATTTCACAGTGACTGTTGATGGCCGCCACAAGATCGGTCCGACTGCCATCCCCTGTCTCTGGAGGCAACAGTACGGATGGTTCGATCACTTTCGAATGAGTGAGGCGTGTGAGGCTGCGCGTTCTATTGGAGGCTTGTTGTTGCGGGGTGGTTTTGATTTTCGAGGGCTGGCCACGGAGGAGATTAGAAAATACTATCGTCCCTATCTCGTCTCACAGGCCGCCCGGCTGCTTGAGGGTGTGGATGTGGCCAACTACCGGGTCTGGGGACGTCCGGGAATTCGCGCTCAGCTTTTGGACCGCCACAGTCGCAAACTCGTGATGGATTTCGTGCTGGAAGGGGATAGCGGCTCCTTTCACGTGCTGAACGCTGTTTCGCCCGCCTTCACCTGTGCGTTTTCATTCGCTGAAACCATTGTAGACCGGATACAGAAGTGTCTGGCGTAGAATTGTGCGGGTGGGCGCTGGCGTTTGTGGACGAATTGGGTTACCGTGTAACAGGGTGCAAGAGGTCCCATCAAGACTTCAGTACCCATTCCGAAAGGAGCCAACCCACGTGAACAAAGCTTTGTGTCTGCTGGCCATTGTGACTGTATTGCTGGCCGCAGGCTGCGGGTCCAACTCCGCAAAACCCTCAACGTCTGAATCATCTACCCAGGGAACCGTTTCACAAACCGCCTCCCATACAGATGTGCCTGCCGACAAGAATCTCTCCGATTATTGCAGGGTGTGTTATGTTATGAGCGGGCACGTGATGCCGCCGAAAGAGGATGGTAAACACAAGCTGGTCAAGAATGGACGCGAGTACCATTTCTGCTCAGACTGGTGCCGGGACGAGTTTCAGAAGCAGCCTGACAAGTACCTGCTCAAGAACTAGTACCGTGTCTTCCTTTTCTGCTGAGTCTGGGAACCGTCACTACACGGGTGGTAACCTCTTATGAAGGAGTTCGCGCAACACCAATGATTAATTCGTCACTGCTTCCAACCGACAAAGATATGGCGTTTTATCGCGAGAATGGGTGGTGGGCATCCGGAAAAGTCATATCTGATGACCTTATCGAGCGCATGCACACGGCGATGGATCGCGTCTTTGACGGGGAATATGAGACTGGCAGGGAGCCGCTGCGGTCCTGGAATAAGGCCGATGGAGACCCCAGAGTGGTGCGCAAAATTGACTATGCGTACCAGGCGAACAATACCATCCGTGAGCTACTTATGAATGAGACAGTTGCGGCAATCGGGGCGCGGCTTGCCGAAACGCCTGCTGTGCGTCTGTGGCACGATCAACTTCTCTACAAGCCCGGCCATTCTACAGGGAAAGGAAATGTCGGATGGCATCAGGACTATATGTACTGGCAGTGCACGACACCTGCCGACATGCTTACGGCGTGGATTGCGCTTGTGGACGTTGATGAGACTAACGGCTGTCTGCAAATGATCCCGGGAAGCCACAAGTGGAGTCTTATTGAGGATTTGAGCTTCTTCGACCCCGATATCGACCGGCAGATGGAAAAGATTAGGCGATATGGTGAGCAGCACGGACAGCCGGATGCTGCGCCTGTCACGGTGCCTCTAAAAGCCGGGGAAGTAAGTTTTCACCACTGTCTCACTTTGCACGGGAGCGGCCCAAACATGACTTCCAGCCCGAGACGCTCCTACGTTGCGCACATGATGCCCGATCATATTCGGCGGCGTGTCGGGACGCCTGGGGATGCTCACCACAACTGCCTGTTGTTCAATGGCGCGGACGGTGATTTGTGGCGCGGGGACGATTTCCCCGTCCTGTTCCCCCAGCACGCTGAGCAAACTGCAGCATGAGCTGCTTTTGCCGAATACAGTTGACGGTCAGTGGATATTAAGAAAAGACCCGTTACCGGTGGTTATACGGTTGGCAATTTTGGAATCTGCGCGCAGATAAACTCCAGCGGGGAGTTTCTCTCCGGCGTTCTAATCAATCCCTCCAGAGAGGGACCCTGGCTGGAAGAAGCGCCTGCTGGCAGCCTCACTGTCTGCGCCGCAGATAGTTCTCTGCGGACAAGTGAGTTTGCTGAGATACAGACACAGATCGCGTTTCCTTTCGCCTCTACATCCCTCACTGACTCTCGCCTGCCAGCACTCCGGCTGGAAATCCAGACGTTTGCGCCGATCGCTGCTGGCGATGCGTTCATCAGCAGCCTCCCGGTACTGATCAGCACTCTGACGCTTCACAACAGCGCCGACTGCGAACAAGCGGTGGAGTTGCGTTTTGCTCTGCAGGCGACGGATGAGCTCAGTTCAGCGCGCGCGCTTCTGTGTGGATTTACGGACGCACAGAGTCCAGACGCCGCCCCCGGGTCAAATGTCGCTGTGACTGTGCCGGCCGGTGCGCAGCGCAGTGTCCGTTTTGTCTATGCAGCCTTCGACTCCGAAGGTTTTTACGCTCAACAGTTAAGCTCCGTCCAGGATCTGGTGCGTTATGTGGACGGGCGCTACTTCGAGCTACTCGAGCGCACACACACATTTTCACGCCTGATACCCTCGACGGGCGATGTGGAGATTGACCGGTGGATGCGCTGGTACTTGCCTGCGGCAATCTATCTGACACGGATAACTCGCAACATGGTGATCACTATGGGATATTGCGAGTTCAATCAGCGTGACTCGTACTGGACAAGCTGGGTGCATCTGGTATTCTGGCCTGATCTGGAGCTTCAGATGCTGCAGGAGACGGCCCGCCACATGCGCCCTGATGGAAAGATTCCAACGACTATTCTTCCAGTAATCGAGCGCGAAGACGATCTCGACATCAACTGCTATTTTGTGTTGCGTGTCTGGCGGTACTGGCGTTTCTGGCGCGATGGTCGGGTTGTCCTGGATTTGTGGCCAGCTGTGCGAAAAGCTCTGGAGTGGCTCAAAGCTCGGGATACAGACGCAGACGCCCTGATAGAGCAGCAATCGTACTGGGCAGACTGGAAGGACGTGCCTGGTGTCGAAGGACGCAAGCTGGCGCCGCATTTCGAGTTTACCTGGCTCGGTGCTCTCAGGGGCGCCTCGGAGATGTTGGAGGCTATTGGCAATGCCGATGAAGCTCGCGAGTACTCGGACCTGGCTGACCGCGTAGATCAGGCTGTTAACCGGAGTGTGTCGGAGGGTGGCTTGTGGACAGGTGACTTCTACACGACTCAGTGGAGGGATGGCAGAGAGGATGCGCACGTTCAGCAGGACCAGCTTGTCGGAGCCGCCTGGGACCTCATACCCCCGGAGCGTCTTGGCAGGATATATCAGTCGCTGACGCCTAATGAGACGCCCTGGGGTGTCAGGGACACCTACCCCTACCGCAATCCATCGAACAACGAACCGGGAGATTACCATAACGGAGGTGTCTGGCCTTTCCTGAACTTTATGGATGCGCTCGGTCGTTATAAGGCAGGATATCCCGAGCAGGCCAGTGAGATAATCCGCAGGGTGGGGCGCGGCGATCTGGAAGCCCACGGCGATTTCACTCCGCATGAGTATATGGATGGAGAAACAGGCGAAAATCGCGGGCCCACAATTCAGGGTTGGAACGCGGATATTTTTGCGGCAATCCTTTGGGGAGCGCTCGGAGTGGAAGTGCTGGAGAACGATGTGATACAGATTGCTCCTCACCTGCCTGTTGAGAGTTCTTTTGAGACAGCTGTTGTGCTTCCGCAGGGAGTCATCTGGCTGGAGCAGAAGGGGGGCAGTGCATATCGCACATTGCGGATTCGCTCAGAAGCGGACTCTGATATGGCGCTGCGCATCGGATTGTGCACGCGCAAGCCGCAGGAAGCGGCCGTCAAACTCGGCTCAGAATACATCACCTGGAAAAGCGCGGAGCTTTCAGCCGGCACTCAGATTGAACTGAGTTTTTGATTGTATCAATTAGGAAACTGGTGCGTGCGCAAGAGAGACGCTTCTGCGACACGCCCGGTCAATCTTTCAGCAGTTTTTAGGACTGCGTAACCAACCAGAGAACAAGCTATGCCAATTTATGAGTTCACGTGTAAAAACTGCAAAGAGCCCTTTGAGAAGCTCTGCTCAATGAATGCAGATGACTCCAAAGTCTCCTGTCCCCATTGTGGGTCCAGGGGAGCTTTGCGTCAGCTTTCAACCTTCTTCTCTTCAAGTAAGTCCGCCAGTGGGGCGGTATCGAGCTCTGGAGGTTCTGGAGGAGGGTGCTGCGGCGGCGGTTGCTGCCACACACACTGACCAGATGCGGGAAGGCCCGGAGGCGCTGCGCTCCCCGGGCCATCAGGAAATCTGCGTTGTGTTGTTGTGTAAGGCGCTATCCCGCCAGCGCCAGATGCTGTAGGAGCGCTCTTCGCAGGTTGGGATCGGGATCGGTGAACTGGAGCGCCAGCTTCCACTCTTCGCGGCTAGAAGAGTCCTGCCTGGTGCAGCGTAGAACCTGTCCAGCGCATTTGATGCTGTCCAGATGCAGGATGGCGCTGGATTCCACATGCAGGACTTGTCCTGGCTCTACGGGCGCCCCGGCGATGATACTCATTCCACCCACGCCAACGTCTTCCGTGTAGCCGTCACGCACAGCGCTGTCGCTTTCGCCTTGGAATCTGACCGGCGCCTTAACTCCGACACGCGGGTACTTGCGGCGTTGGATGCGGTACATCACCTGGGGAAGATGTAAAACCAGCTCGCGGTCCTGCTGAGTCGCCTCGACCGCGCTTGTGAAGCGGTACATTGCGTCCATCGCGCCAATTCGCGCCTCTACCTGCCCCTGGCTCTTGAGTGTAGCTGCGTCTTCAGGCTCACTCAGCTCCACATTCAGCCTGGAATCCACACGCTTTACCAGACGAGCCTGATAGGTGTGCGTAGCGTCCTCTGAGATAGCCAGTGTCAACTTCTGCCCGGGGCGAAACAAGCCGGAGCCGTCCACAACGGTGGATTGAGCACTGATGGAGCGGGCTTCTGTGGATGTGTTCTGAACAAGCATCACCAGCCTGTCCAGGTCGAAGGGTTTGCTGATGAAAGCCGAAGCGCCGCGTGAGCGGGCGCGTGATTCTGCGTCTGTGTTTTCACAGGCGGTCATCACAATTACGGGAACTTCGGAGTTGATCTTGCGGATCTTTTCCAGCGCTTCGAGACCGTCGAGTTTGGGCAGGATCAAGTCCAGCAGCACCAGATCAAACTGCCGTTCCTGCACCTTCTCCACAGCCTGCTGCCCATCGTGGACGGTCATAACCTCGTAGCCGCTCTTGGTGAGCTTTGCATCGAGTATTCTGCAGAGATTCACCTCGTCGTCCACTACTAAAATGTTGCCTCGTGAGAGCATTACAGCGGGTCTAGCCTCCTCGCGTTACTGAGCCATTGCGAGTCACCGTTAGAGCAAACGGAGGCGTGGGGTGTTGGGCAGTACACTCTCACGCGCATCTCTGCGCTCGCTCCTCCACTTCGGTTAGGTGCAAGAAGTGTGCCAATTCCGTGATCGGTTTACGCTGCGGGAGAAAACAGGACAAACACTCGAAAACGACCGCATTTCAGATGTCCACAGTGCCCTGTCCAGCGCGTGGTGATTTTTCCGCCGTTCTCGAATACACTGCTCACTATGCATCTTCCATTTCCGGAAAAGGACGCACCGCGCGGAGAACTGGGGCAAGCGATGAAGATTACAGCTTACTGCCGTGGAGGCATCGGAGTTCCTCTGGTGTTTCAGGGAAGCGCTGAAGAGATAGCCCGGCAGCTTCACTTCGAGTTTCCAGAGTTTGAGAAAACGTCTCATGCGCGCGCTTTCACGTTCATCGGCCGGCGTCGTGGAGGGTCCGGGACTTTCGACATCTACGTACGCTACGGACTGGGTGGAGAGGAACTGGAAAAAGCCTGGACGGCGCTGCGTTAGTGGACGCTTTTCGCCTCTCTGATGGCGACCAAAAGCGGTGGCAGTCATCAGGAGCGGTTCACCCTGGTGGTTGGTGGTGAGATCGCCGTCCAGGCTTTGGAGGAATTACAGGAGAAAGACGCCCTGAAAGAGGGCTTGCGGTAGTGCTGAGAAGAGTTTGACGTTATCTGCAGATGTCACCCTGCATTTGCGCAGGCAGCTCGTGGAGAGGTGTCTTGGTCAGGATTAGAATTGGCAATAC
>JADLDK010000059.1 GCA_020846715.1 Armatimonadota bacterium
CGCAATCCTGTCGGGAAGACTGTTTATGACGGAAACCAGTCAGTTCGCCGGAGTGAAGCTCGCCCATCTGCTGCCCGTTGTCGTTGTCGCATTTGCAGCTATCGCGGGGCTCCTGGGAGAGCCGCTTGCGTGGAAGGAAATGAAGACTCGAATGGCCGCGCGCGTGCGGGAAGCCTGGCAGACTCCTGTGCTCTTTGGGTACGGGTTTGTTGCGCTGGTTGCCCTCGTAGTCTTGCTCGTTGTCGTTGTTCGCTCAGGAAATGACGCGGGTGTCGGGGTGTCTCCGCTTGAGCTTCGCTTCCGCGCTGTGTTAGACCAGATTCTCTTCGTGCGTCCGCGCAGCAAGGAAATCCTGGTCGGGTATCCCGCTTTAGTCGCGGCTCTCTGGTTGTCACTTCAAAGGCAGCGAGCCTGGGCCAGTTTCTTCTTCGTGCTCGCTATGGTGGGGTTAGTCTCGGCGTTGAACAGCTTCTGCCACATTCATACGCCCCTGGAGATCACGGTTGTACGCGTTATCAATGGCGCGTGGGTGGGACTTGTGACAGGGGCGGTTCTCATCTGGCTGTTGCGGCGGCTGGGACTGGGAGCCGATTCGAAAGTGGCCACTGATGGGCCGTCCGCTTAGAATCCTCGCAGCCGGATACTATGGCAGTGGGAATGCGGGTGATGAAATCGTGCTCGCGGGTATCCTGGCGTCTCTTGAGGCGGCCTCTGCCAGTACTGCCTGGGATCTGCGGGCTCTCAGCGCTTCTCCTGTCCGGACTCATCAACTCCACTGTGTGCGATCGTATGCCCGTTTTTCTCCTGTAGCGGTGTTGTCCGCGCTGATGTGGTGTGACTGTCTGATTCTGGGAGGCGGGAGTCTCATACAGGACGCCACCAGCCGCCGCTCTGCGTCTTACTATGTGTGGCTGATGCGGGCAGCGTTGTCTTTGCGCAGGAAGCTGTTTCTGTGGGCGCAGGGGTTCGGACCCTTGAGAGACGCCAGTTTGCGCGCGAAGGCTGGAAGGGCGATCTCGCGCGCTGCAGCAGTGACGTTGCGCGATTCAAAATCGCTGGGGGAGCTGGCGGCTCTTGGTGTGCCTGAAGCTCTTCTGTCACTGACAGCCGACCCCGCGTTCTCACTGCAGACTTCTGGACAGGTTTCTGATACCAGAGATTTGTTTGGTGTGGCACTGCGCGAGTGGCCGGGGATAGAAGCTCACGAGCGCGACGTTGCCTCGGCTTGTGCCGCTGCTGCCACCCGGAGTTCTCTAAGACTTATGTTCGTTCCTTTTCAACAGCCACAGGATGTCGTGATATCTGATCGAGCCTCAAGCGTCGCGCGCGTCAGCACCAGTGACCTGAATGTGCCAGAAGGGCCAGCCGCAATGGTGGAACTGTTTGATCGTATGGCGATGGTGTGTGGAATGAGACTGCACTCGTTGATTCTAGCGGCCCGCAGCCACGCACCGTTTCTGGGCATTGCCTACGATCCAAAAGTCCGCAGGTTTTGCCAAGCCGCCGGGATGCCCTGGCTGGAGCTGGATGGCTTGACGGAGGACAATATCTTCTCTTCTCTGTCGACTTTGTGGGACCATCGTTTGCAGCATAAAAGCGCTCTTGAGTCCTTTACGCGTGAGCAAAAGCGTCTTTCGCTCGAGACTGCACAGCTTTTCTGGAGTGTGATGAGTGGCTGACAGGCAACTGAATGTCTTGATCTGGATGGCCCACCATCTGGAAGCGTCTGACATCATCGCGGGTTACGTTGAGCGCGTACGAAAAGTGTTCGAAGGACATTGTGTACGTGTGGTGCAGAGTGCGGACGCCCAACCTGAGGGCCTGGAAGATGTGGAAGTTCTGGTGACTTGGGGCGTGCGTCCAGACGCTTTGCAGAAGATGAAGAAGCTGGAGTGGATCCAATTCGGCAGCGCCGGAATCAACCACGCGCTGACCCCTGAGCTGCTGGCGACGAAAATCCGTCTCACTACACAAAAGGGAGTCTTCGCTGTCCCGATCGCAGAGCACGTGATGGCGATGATTCTCTCCCTATGCCGTCGCCTGGACTTTTTCGCGCGATCGCAAGGCGAGCACAGATGGACTCGCGAAGCGCCAGGCAGGCGAATTCGAGAGTTTCAGAATGCGACGGTCGGCATTGTCGGGATGGGTCATATCGGGCGTGAGGTGGCGCGGAGGTGCCGCGCCCTCGGAGCGCGCACAGTGGCCACTCGCTCTCGCAGTGCGTCAGAAGACGAAGCCGACCTCTGGGTAGAGCGAAGTGATATTGGCCCACTCTTGCTTGAGTCTGACTTCACAGTGCTTTGCGTGCCGCAGACCCCTGAGTCTCAGTGTCTGATTGGGCCCTCGGCGCTTGCGCAGATGAAACCCGGCAGCGTTCTTGTAAATATCTCGCGCGGAAGCGTCGTGGACCAGAGCGCCCTGCTAGAGGCGTTGGCGAGTGGTCATCTGGGGGGCGCGTGCCTGGATGTCTTTGAGCAAGAGCCGCTTGCGCCGGATTCACCGCTCTGGGACATGCCGCAGGTCATTATTACCCCGCACGTCAGCGGAACGACGCCGCATTATGGTGAGCGCGGCGCTGCCAACGTTGCGGCAAATCTCAACGCGTTTCTCTCCGGGCAGGAGATGCCAACGGAATATCTGCGCTCAAGAGGGTACTGAGTCTCTTTGACAGTGAGAACCTGGTCAGAGGGAGCCGGCGGTTGAGGCGGCCGGCGGTTGAAGCCACGTCGCTCGACACGGCCGGCGGTTGAAACCGCGCCTGTAAAGACGAAGCCTGCCTTCGCAGGCTGAGGGTCAGTAGTCTCCGCAGGGAGACTTTGTGCAGGTAGCTGCGATTTCAATCGCCGGGTTTGTTGTGCTGAAGCAATCTGAGGTCGGCGGTTGAAACCGCGCCTGTAAAGACGAAGCCTGCCTTCGCAGGCTGAGGGTCAGCAGTCTCCGAAGGGAGACTTTGTATGTGTAGCCGCGATTTCAATCGCCGGGTTTGTTGTGCTGAAGCAATCTGAGGCCGGCGGTTGAAACCGCGCTTGTAAAGACGAAGCCTGCCTTCGCAGGCTGAGGGTCAGCAGTCTCCGCAGGGAGACTTTGTGTAGGTAGCCGCGATTTCAATCGCCAGGAATCTTGAGGATTGGTTCCAGCACGCACATAACGCGTTGATGTACCTCTTCGACACTACCGTGCGCATCAACAAGTTTCACCGTTGCCGGCAATGCTTTGACCTGCTCCAGAAACCCTTCTCGCACTCTCTGGTGAAAGCCTATATCTTCGCTCTCCATCCGGTTGCGCTTCGACTGTCGCAGGAGTCCTTCTTCGGGCGGGATGTCCAGCACAAGAGTAACCGTAGGGTGAACGCTGTCCACAGCAAAATCCGTGCTGCGCTGAATGAACTCAGTGTCAAGTCCACGCGCAAAGCCCTGGTAGGCTATGGTCGAATGGTAAAATCTGTCGCAGATCACGACTTCTCCTGCCTCGAGATGGGGGCGGATCAGTCTGTCAACGTGTTGTGCGCGAGCAGCCTGCATCAGAAGCAGCTCAGTGCGTGGGGTGGGAGGATCGTCTGTAGAGTCCAGAAGAAGCTGCCGTATCTTCTCGGCCAGAGGCTCACCGCCCGGCTCCCGTGTCAGGCACACCGTGTATCCTCTGTCCCGCAGGGCCTGCGCCACCAGAGCAATCTGTGTTGACTTGCCCGCGCCTTCAACCCCTTCAAACGTGATGAAGACACCGCGCGATCCACCTTTGGAACCGGTCATGCCTTGGTGATTCTCACACGGCGGAACGGTTCAGTCCCAATGCTGGAGGATGTCAGGTCGTGCTGTTCGACAAGCTGATGCTGCAGTCGCCGGACATAGCTCGACTGGGGCATCAACTCAACGGGTTCGCTGCACTCCAGCACACGGTCAATGGCCTCACGCGCTTCGGTCAGCGCCGCGTCCTCTCCCTCGTTGCTGCTCATCGAAAACATTTCGCGCACGGTGTTGGCAATCTGGGTGTAGGTATTGCTCTTGACCACGAAAGTCCCGACGTTCTGCTTCTGCGCGTCACGCAGGCGTGGAGGCTCTCGCCGAAAGTGTGCCTTGAGCGCAATAACTGCGTCAGCGTCCTGTGCGTCGTTCGTTATGTGCGCAGGAACGCGCAATTCGCGGATCGCTCGCTCCAGCCGATTTCGGCTTACTCCGTAGGGAAAAATGCGAACGGTCGCGGGCAATGGGTGCCGTGGACGCTCTGCTGTCTCCTCGCGTCCCCGGGCAGCAAATCGCTCCTTGCCGCGATCCCGCATCCGTTCACTGTCTCTTCCAATTCTATAGCGCTCTCGAGCGTCGCTCTCCATGCGCACGTCCGCGTCTGCCTGCTGCACGACCTCTACGTCGCCCTGCGGATTGCGGATCCTGATCTCCGGGCGTGGAGTCGCGCCTCGCAGAAAGGCGTCGACGGCGCGGCTGACGTCGTGGTGGATCGCCAGTTTGTCTTTCTCCATGATCTCAATGAGAACGTCAAACGTCGGCGGCGCTTTGCGCTCCAGCACTGTTTTCTGAGTGCCGCGTCGCCGCGCTTCTTCGTCACTGAGAGTCACCGCCTGGATCCCCCCAATCAGGTCGGAGAGAGTCGGGTTCTGAAGAAGGTTTTCCAGGGAGTTGCCGTGAGCCGTCGCCACAAGCTGGACGCCGCGCTCGGCAATAGTACGGGCGGCGAAAGTCTCTTCTTCCACGCCAATCTCATCGATCACAATGCACTCTGGCATGTGGTTTTCCACAGCCTCAATCATCACTGCGTGTTGAAGCTCCGGTGTTACCACCTGCATTCTCCTGGCCCGCCCGACGGCCGGATGTGGAACGTCACCATCGCCGCCGATCTCGTTTGACGTATCCACGATCACGACACGTTTGAGGAATTCGTCGCTCAGCACGCGAGCGATCTCGCGCAGCTTGGTTGTCTTGCCAACTCCGGGGCGTCCGAGCAGAAGCACGCTCTTGCCGCTCTCAACAACGTCGCGGATGATGTCAATTGTCCCGAAAATAGCGCGCCCGACGCGACAGGTCAGGCCGATAATCTTTCCCTGCCGATTGCGGATAGCGGAAATGCGGTGGAGAGTGCGCTCGATGCCGGCCCGGTTGTCTTTGCCAAACTCACCGACACGCTCCACAACCATCTCAAGCTGCTCGTGCGTCACGGGAGCTTCGCTGAGGAACATGACACGGTTGGCAAAGCGCGCCTCTGGTTGCCGGCCAAGATCGAGCACGACTTCAAAAAGCTCCTTCAGATCGGGCTGCGCAACAAGGACTTCCCGAACTTCGGCGGGCATGATCGCAGTGAGCTGTTCAAGGTCATCTGTAACCTCCAGCTGTTTGCCGAAGTACTGCTCAAACTGCTGCTTCTGGGTCATCCCTCCGGAGCTTGCGCTGTTGTGCGGATGCCCATTGGAGCGTTCGGGTTCGGCCCGCTCCGTTCCGTCAAAGTCCTGATCGTCTTCCTGTGGTTGCCGAGCAATCGTCTCAGTGCTTCTTGGATTGTTGGACTCTGTAGTTTTGGTTTTACGCATATCGCTGATGGCGCCTGTTTGGGAAGCCGCCTACGTACTCATGATACCCTGTGAAGCGCCTTCATGGGGCGGAATTTGCGCATAAGGCCAGAGCTGCCAGAACTATTGGCGCCGTTTCTGCCCGCAGAACTCTGCGTCCCAGTCCTACAGGAGTGAATTTCGCTGCCTTCCAGCGCTCCACTTCCGCCTCCGGCAGTCCGCCTTCTGGCCCGCTTGCCAACAGGCAGTCCTCATTTGCGCTGGTCAGCCCCGGCGGCAAGCCCGCAGCCTGCTCCTCCCATGCGATATAACGCCGGGTGGGCCCCGGGTGACTCAGAAACTCTGCTGAGCTCGCCCAGATTTTGATGGAGGGGACAAGAAAAGCGCCGCACTGCTCCGCCGCTGCCGTCACTACGGCTGCGTAGCGGCTGAGTTTTTTGTCCGTATCCTCTCCGATGCGCACGACGCTGCGCTCCATCGGCACAATGTGAAAGGCGCATACACCTATCTCCGTGCACTTCTGAAGCGCCAGCTCCATCCGCTCACCTTTCAGCGCAGGCATTACGATCTCTACACGCCGCATCCCCTGATCTGGATTCGGGATTGCGTCCAGAAGCCTTGCGACAGCGCCGGTCCTGGAGCAGTTCTCCAGAGTTGCTATCCATCCTCGGCCTGCCCCATCCAGAATTGCAACCAGGTCCCCTTCAGACTTGCGCAGAACGCGTAACACATGGCGCGTCTGTGCCTCCCCCAATTTCACCTGATCGCCCGTCACTGACTCGGGACTAACGAACACGCGTGTCAGGCGACGGAAGAGTTGGAGAGGAGTATCCATCATCGTTTGCGCGCGATAATCGCCCGCCATTCAGCGCTCGAACGCGTTTCAACGTGGACAAATCCACACTCTATCAGTCGCTGCCGGACTTCTTCCGCCCTTTCTTCAATCACTCCGGAGCAGGCGAGCAACGCGCCACTTTTGAGAGTGCGTTCCACCGCAGGCGCCAGACGCGCAATGACGCTTGCGACAATGTTCATCAACGCCAGGTCGAAAACGCATTCTTCCCCTGGTGGCCCATCCTGAACCTTGTACTCCACCTGTGACTCCACCGAATTGAGCGCGATGTTGAGGCGCGCATTCTCTTCGGCAACCGGGTCCACTTCCACGGCGACCACGCGAGAAGCGCCCAGCCTGGCAGCCGCGATACTGAGAACCGCGCTTCCCGCGCCAACGTCCAGTACGCTCCGGTGTTGCGGCGGGTTCTCAGAGAGCGCCTCGAGCATCATCTGCGTCGTCGGATGATGCCCTGTTCCAAAAGCCATGCCCGGATCGAGGATCAGCGCGATAGAATCCTTCGGCTGCAGATCGTCGTCCTCAGTGCTCCATGGAGGCTTGATCCAGAATCTTCCTGCCTGCACCGGGCGGAAAAACTCCCGGTAGGCAAGCGTCCAGTTGTCATCTTCCACAGGGGTAACGCTCAGCGTCGAGCCAGCCCTATCGCCCGATCTCGCGCCCTCTATTTCGTCCAGCCTGTCTCTCACCCGGAGAAGAGTTGGTTCCAGGCGGTCGTCCAGAGGAAGCCACGCGTTTATACAGTCTTGCGCGATACTCACGCCTCCGCACGCCTCCGTCAAAATGAAAGCGACGGCTTCTTCGGTATCGGGTTTGGTTTCAACTGTCAGTCTGGCCCAGCGCATGCCGCAATAATCCCTCTCAGCCGGGCCGCCACAACTCAAGCGTTCCGTTAGTGTACTGCGCCCACGCTATCTTCCACGCATCGTCATGTGTTAAGCCCACTATCCGCCCTGGTAATTCCGGCCCGCGCCAGGCCAGGCGTCCTTTACCATCCACGGCAGACAGCAGCGTGTAATCCTCCGCAAGAAGTACGCCGAAAGGTGAATCCGTCAGACCCTGAAGCACAGGCTTAAAGAACAGCCCTCCCTGCTCCCAGACTGTGCGTCCGCTTATGTCCCAGAGCGCAACTCTGCGCTCCATTACAGATTTATCCTTGTGCGCCAGCTTCCGCCTGAAGCTGACAGCGATCGCCTTGCCGTCGGCGGAAATCGCCGCGCGCGGGTCATATCCTTCAATGGAGCGGGTAAAGAGCTGTCTGCCGGCGGCGTTGTACGCAGTCACATTCACACCAGGTCTTGGGGAAAGATGCTCCAGCACTGTCAGGATGACAGCGCCCTCAGCCCCGAAGGACAGGTGAAATTTCCCAATCCGCTGGGGTTGCCACCAACGGATCTTTCCTTCGGGCGTGCACATGCCGAAGCCCATCGGCTGAGTCGTTTGAACCAGCAGTGCTCCAGCTACCGGATCGTACCGCAGACGGCTGAGCGTGTAGTCTGTCCGGATACGACGCCACCTCGGAGAACTGGACAAATCGATGACGTACATCCGCTGGCCGTCCGTTGTAGCAAAAGCACTTTGCCCGTCAGGAGTAATTGCTACATCCAGCAGAGTATCACTCATTGTCTGACGCCATACTGTTTCGCCCTGGAGAGTGATAATCTTGATCGCCCATCCGCGACGCAGCTTCTGCGCCAGCACACAGCGTTCGGCTGAATTGCTCAAAGCAGCGAAGGCGGCGCCCTTCTCTTCGTATTGCAGTGCCTGGCGTCCGTCTGCTTGAAACAAATGCACCGTCCCGCCTTTGTCCAGGTAACCGGCTGCCTGACCGTCCGGGGCTACCATCAACTGTTGGACGTCAGGAGCAGCGGATGTGTAGAGAACGGAGATGCGCGAAGGCTGGGGTTCGGAGGTAGAAGGATGATGGCCGCACCCCGAGAGCGCAGGTGAAATCAAGAAGCCTGTCACGGCCAGCAAGACAGCTCGGGCTCTCACGACTCTCGCCTCACTCACGTGCGCCTCTCTACGCGCGTCCGCGCACAATGTCTACAAACAGCCGATGCGCGCGCGTTTCACCAACCAACTCCGGATGAAACGCGGCCGCCAGCAGGTTGCTCTGCCGCACCAGGACGATTCTGTTTCTGAATGTCGCCAGAGTCTCGACTCCCTCGCCCACTCTTGAAACATAAGGCGCGCGAATGAAGACTGCGCGCAGTGGCGCCTCGCCGAGAGTGGGAACGGAAAGATCAGTTTCAAAGCTCTGAATCTGACGCCCAAAAGCGTTCCGGGCTGCGGTGATGTCCATCAATCCCAGGCGGGGTTGCTGGCTGCCCTGAATCTCTCGGGCCATCAGGATCAGCCCTGCACACGTGCCAAAAACAGCCATCCCTTTCGCGTGACGCCGGCGGATAGCCTCGTCCATGCCATAATGCCGCAGCAGATTGCCAATAGTTGTGCTTTCGCCCCCGGGGATGATCAGTCCGGCTACTGTTTCAAGCTGCTCCTCGCGCTTCACGCGCACTGATGGTGTCTTCAACGCATCCAGAACCGCGACATGCTCCCGGACGTCTCCCTGAAAGTCCAGCACTCCGATAACTGGCTCGAGCGTGTCTCCGGGCGGCGGTAGAGACTGTTCGCAGGTCAGTGCTGTCTCTCCCTCTGCGCCGCTTACCAGCCGCGTGTGGCCATCAGCTCGCTCTCATCCATCTGGCGAACGTCGAGACCCTCCATCGCCTTTGGCAAGCCTTTGGAAACCCTGGCGACTTCTCCCGGGTCTTCGTAGTGCTGGGTCGCGAGCACAATGGCGCGAGCGTATTTCACCGGATCGGAGCTCTTGAAGATACCGCTGCCGACAAAAACCGTCTCCGCGCCAAGCTGCATCATCATCGCAGCGTCAGCGGGTGTGGCGATTCCTCCGGCGCTGAAGTTGGGGACAGGGAGCTTCCCGTGCTCGTGAATGTAGCTCACCTGCTCATAAGGCGCCTGGAGATTCTTGGCTACAGCCATCAACTCATCAGAGCGCAGCGCCTGGATTGCGCGCATCTCCTTGATAACCGTGCGCATGTGCCGCACCGCTTCCACGACGTTACCCGAGCCCGCTTCGCCTTTCGTCCGGATCATCGCCGCTCCTTCGCCGATTCTGCGCAGCGCTTCACCCAGATTGCGGCATCCGCACACAAAAGGCACCTTGAACTGGTGCTTATCCACGTGGTTTTCTTCGTCAGCCGGCGTCAGCACTTCCGATTCGTCAATGAAGTCCACGCCGATAGCCTCAAGCACCTGGGCTTCACCGAAGTGCCCGATACGGCACTTCGCCATGACAGGGATGCTCACAGCGTCCATAATCCGTACAATCATGTCCGGGTCAGACATCCGGGCCACGCCGCCGTCTTTGCGGATGTCCGAGGGGACGCGCTCCAGAGCCATAACAGAAACTGCTCCGGCGTCTTCCGCGATTTTCGCCTGCTCCACGTTTGTGACGTCCATTATGACGCCGCCGCGAAGCATTTCGGCCAGCCCGACTTTTGTTCTCCAGGTGGATTCTTCAGCTAACATATTCGTGCAACATCCTCTCCCACCGCGCCTGTGGAAGCGCTGTGGATCTGAGAGCAAAACAACTCTCCCGGTGTTCGTGGCGACGCCAGGAGTGGTGAGTGTATCTCTTATGTCTCTATCAGCATTATACGCAAAACTGACTCACTTCGGACACGTCTTACAGCGCAGGAATGGACTTCCATGATCACACCCTTTTCGCAGCGCGTGCAAAGCGACATTGAGCGTCATAAGCTGTTTGAGACCGGCGACCGTATTCTGGCGGCGGTGTCTGGAGGAGCGGACAGTACGGCTCTGCTGCTTGCGCTTCAGGAGCTTGCCGGAGAGTTGGATGTGGAGATTCGAGCGGCGCATTTCGATCATCGGATGCGGTCAGACAGCGGCGCGGACGCAGATTTTGTGGACGATCTGTGCGCGCGCCTGGGAGTTCCGCTTCAGATTGGCGCGAGTGACAAACTGGACAGTAGCTCCTCTGAAGACGACGCAAGGAAGGAGAGGCTGGCTTTTCTGGAAAGTGCGGCAAAGGCAATGGACTGCAGCGTTATCGCTACCGGGCACACGGCGGACGACCGTGCGGAGACCGTGCTGCTCAACATTGTCCGGGGCGCCGGGTTGCGGGGGGCTCGCGGAATGGACTGGCGACGGGGGCAGTATCGCAGGGCGTTGCTGAGACGTACGCGGCGGGAGATTGTGTCCTTCCTGCACGCGCACGGCCAGGCGTGGCGGGAAGACCTCTCCAATACCTCGCCTAGATATGCGCGCAACCTTCTGCGCCTTGAAGTGATGCCGCTTATCAGAAAGCAGATAAACCCCGCGCTGACTACGTCTCTGTGCCGTCTGGCTGATGTAGCCAGCCTGGAAGACGACCTGCTTGCAGAGTTCGGACAGAAGGCGTATGAGTCTGCGCTGGTTGAGGCTTGCGAGCATTTGCGCGCTCTTGACGCGAGCCGCCTGTCAACCGAGCGCCCGGCCCTTGCGCGAAGGGCAGTCCGGTGCGCTCTGGAGGGTCTGCTGGGTCATACGCGTGACGTCTCCTTAGAAATGGTCGATCGCTGTCTGGCCGCGGCGCAGCGCCCGGAGTCACCTCCTGAAGATATTGGGTTGGGAGTCTCCGTCAGCGTAGATGCTGGCGTCCTGGCTCTGAGTCTGGCGCTCCCTGAACCGGAACCGTTTGACTACCCTCTACCGGGCGCTGGGTCTTTGGATATCCGGGAAGCGCAGATTACCCTGTTTGTAAATGCGGAGGATGTTCCTGACAGCGCATGGAAGGCGCAGGTGCGCGTGGCGGACGACAACCTGCGCGCGCGAAGCTGGCGACCCGGAGACCGGATGCGCCCACGCGGGCTGGGCGGAACCAAGAAGCTCCAGGACCTGTTTGTCGATGCCAAAGTTCCGGCAGAGCAGCGCCGGCGCATTCCGATTGTGTGTGCCGGGGAGACAATCGTCTGGGTTCCGGGGCTGTGCGTTGCGGAGGACTCTGGCAGCCGGCCTGTACAGCTTGCCGCTATCGAAGCTCAGCTTTGAACTGCGCAGAAGACTTCTCTTTGTTCCCATCAAACTCACTGGAGACACTCTGGCCAAATGATGTATGTGACAATTCTGACCGCTCTTTGCTTTGCGCTTTGCCTGGGCAGCCGGGCTTCGGCAAAAAGTGCTGACGACCTGCGCGTGAGCTATCCTGAAGGCGTCATTGATACGCTGCAGCCGTGGGTCGCCTTCATCGGACCTCCGCACGACAAGTGGCAGGCGCAGGTTCAGAGCGAGCAGGGCGTCGTGTGGGACTCTGGAGAGATGAGCAGCCGCGAGTACCGCACGCGGTGCGCCACGCTGCCGGGTTCTTCCGCTTTCAGCGCAAGGGTGCGGGTGCTGGTGGATGGGCACTGGAGTGACTGGTCACAGCAGAGCGCTTTTCAGACTCCGCCTTCACCTGTCGTGAGGCTGCTCGAGCCAATAGACGCGGGAAGAGTCATCGGTCCGCGTGTCCGCGTGCGGTGGGACGCAGAAGTCGCGCCTGGCTCCGAGTTGGGATCACTGGAAGTCCGTGTAGATGACCAGGCTGTTCAGATTGAGCTGAAGGCTGGAGAGCAGGAGGTCTTTCTGGACGTGAAGTCCGGGCTCCACAGCGTGCAGGTACGCGCCGAGAGCCACATAAGCAAAGCGTCTGCGGCGTCTCGCTTTTTCGTCTGGCGTTCTCCGCAGGAGACAGGCGAAATCGTCGTGCTGGACATCTCTGAGGTCGGATCATGGGATATTCAGAACAACTCTGAGAACTCTGTGCGCATGTACGAACTTTTGCACGCCGCAGCGTGTCTTCAGGGCATCGTCAATCGCCCCCGTCCCCGTATGGCCGTACGGCTTATGCCGCAGGACGACGAGTGGCTTGCGTATCTGCGCAAACAGGGCGCTTGGCTGGAAAAGGCCACCTTCACGACCGTCAAATCCGAGGGCAACCCGGAGCAGGCCATTGTCGATGTTTTGAAGCGCTTTCCAGATGCGGTGAACGGGCTTGTCGTCTGGGATGAGAACGTCAACGCAACGTCAAACGTCGCCACTACCGCCTCAGGTGTTGAAGATCTCCTGCCAGTACGCTCCACGCAGAGCCTGCTCGGCCGCGCGTTTGGCGAGGCTGGGCTGAATGTGAAACTGGACTTGCGCGGGCGCTTCAAGGGCTCCGGGACAATCTGGGAGACGTCTGAGCCCTCCACCGGGAGCGCAAAGTGTGACGCTTACATCTGGGCCAGGGAGCGCTATCTGGATACAGGCCGCTGTAACGCTCGAAAGCTCGGCTACTGGCTGGATGCTTTCTGGCTGACCAACCCGGGCCGTCTGCCCTGGTGGGAGCATTGCCTGAGCAATCACGACTGGATCACAAAACATCGAGGCTTTGTATTCGATCTCTCGAATTGGGATGATGAGACGCCGCAGGACGATCCAGGCCAGAAGCTCGGGACGGACCTGGAGACGTTCAAAAGCATAATGGCAAGCGCCTGCAATCAGGCGAAGGGGCATCTGATTCACGTCTCTGGTTTCACGCCCTGGGCGCACAAATACACGGAAATCTCAAACCCGCCGGGCAAACACCACGCAGTCCACACGGAGTGGGAGGTTGTGCGTATTCTTTCTGCGTACAACGCCTACCTGGATGCCGATGCCATCGGTACTTCGGCGATGGCCAATGCGTCCTTCTGGTCGTGGATGCCTCTGCCGGAGCGCTATCTCCAGAACCCCGCGCCGAGTCCGCTCGAGCTTCGTAAGAGGGGCTATATGGACAAAGACGGCGCCCTGGCCCCACTGGGCTTTACGCTGATGTACGTGGGAGACTTCGATTCGGCAGCGTGGCTGTATCACAGGGAGCAGGATCTCTGGGCGCAGTCCACCAGGGGAAGCGTGCCGATGGGCTGGGCTTTCAACCCGAATCTATCAGAGCGGCTGGCCCCCGGATTGCACTTTGCGTTCGAAAACAAGACACCGCAGGACTTCCTTACAGCCGGTGACTCCGGGGCGGGCTACGTTAACCCGACTGTACTTCAATCGCCGCGTCCGATCTCCGGCCTGCCGTCCGCAGAAGATCTGTGGGTTGAACACTGCCAGCGCTTCTTCCGTCAGTTCGACTACTCCATCACTGGTTTCTTGATCAACGGACATGCGGGACAGTTGACCGAAGGCGCTGAGCGAATGACGGCGCGTTTCAGCCCTGACGGCACGGCGACGCAGCCGCACTGGAACCGTGGAGACAACCATCTCACCGCAGGGATGCCTGTCGCACTGATCTATGGGGACCTGGACGCCAATGTGGAGGCATCCGCTGCTATGATGGCGCAGCATCGGCGTCAGGGAGAGCAGTTTTTGGCGTTTCGCATCATTCTGCTCGGTCCTGACTATGTGACTCAGCTTATCACCAGAGCTCAGGGGCTTCAGCCGGATCGGCCGTATGCGCTTGTGGACCCTTACACCTTCTACTACCTGCTCAGGCACAGCCTGGGCGGGACTAACGGCTCCCGGGCCGCCTGGAGCTTTGACACACTGGGTTCAGAAATCGCCGCCGGACAATCCTTTTCCTTTGAAATCGGAGTGCGCAACAACGGCTGGGATACGTGGGGAGAGGACTGTGCGCTGCGCTGGGGGATAGCCAGAGCGGAAGACTGGAACACTGCCTGCGCTGTCCGAACCGGACAGAAAGTAGCGCCGGGTGAAGCGCTGCTCACAGCTATTGGGGGCGTCGCGCCGGAGGAGCCGGGAGACTACCTGCTGTATGCGGATTTTGAGCGCTCCGGAAAACCGTTTCGTGAGAGTGGAAGCCTGCCGTATGTGCGGCACTTGAGTGTGCGAAAAAGATAGCAAAAAACTTTTTTCATATTTCTGGAACTCTGTTGTGGTTTGTAGCGTCTGAATAGGGAGAAAGCTTCTCACCCTCCTTTCTCTCCCCCGGAGCGATTCAGATCGCTCCGGGGCTATTTTTTTGCCTCGCTGACTCCTTTTCGCAGGAATTATCCCCTCTTTACCGCTTCTGGGTGTGGCCGTTCGCCAGAATTGATGCGTAAGTGAACAATTTTCACATTCAGCTCAATTCAGGAACTTACAGCTCTGCAGATGCGTCAATATAAGTGATAGCTTCCCACCCTCCTTTCTCTGGGCCCTGCGGTTAGAAAACTGACCGCAGGGCTTTTTCTTTTGTTGTTCAAGGCAGAGGTCTTTTCCATTTTTGAATCTGCTGTATAATGGCGCCAAAGCTATGAAGCTACTCATCGCTATTATTCAGGAACGGGATCGTCGGCGAGTCGAGGAGGCGTTGTCCGTGGAGGGCTTCTTCTTCACGAAGATCGCAAGCACGGGCGGGTTTCTTCGCGACGGAAACGTCACCATGCTTCTCGGAGTGGAGAGCGAACAGCTTGAGCAGGTTCTGGGTGTTCTGCGTGAGAGCTCAGAGGCTCGGGATCAGTACGTAAGCCTGCCTCCGCCGGACGTTATGCCCTCCGCAGGGTTGATGCAGGCGCCGGTAAAGGTGACAGTAGGCGGGGCTGTTGTTTTCGTGATGGATGTCGAGCGCTTTGAGCGCTGGTAGCGCGGTTGTGGACAGTCTGCCGGGACATGCGGGCCCGCTTCAGGCTGTTCGGCGCATGGCGCTTGAAAATCGGTTGCCACACTCTCTGCTCGTCACCGGACCGGACGGAGCTGGAAACACAGCCTTTGCCCTGAAGCTCGCTGCGGAGCTGACGTGTCTGGATCTGAATGAACAGGGCGCATGTGGCGTTTGCAGATCCTGCGTGCTCGCTCGTGCGGGTACTCATTCGGACATTTTACGCATCGCGCCGCCAAAGGAAGAGACCACGATCGGTCAGATTCGGGAGTTGCGCTACGTCGCCACACTGGCTCCGAATATCTCACCCAGGCGCGTCATCATCATCGAGCGGGGGGAGACGCTCAACGATCAGGCGGCCAATGCCATCCTCAAAGTTCTGGAAGATACCCCAGATCGCCTGACCCTTATGATTCTGGCTCCCAGTGCGCAGAGTGTGTTGCCTACAATAGAATCCCGCGCTATAGAGATACCTCTGCGATCCGTTGACAAGTCCTCTTTGACGCAGTTTTTGATGGAGCGGGGAGAGAAACAAGAGCAAGCCAGCGCGGTGGCGGCTTATGCTGGAGGGTCCCCGGGTCGCGCTTTGTCTCTACTTGAAAACCCCCAGTCTCTTGAACTGCTGGCAGATGTGGCGCAGTGGGTCGCAAGAGTGGAAGCTGCGGCGCCGGCTGCGGCGCTGAAGTTGGCGGAAGATCTCAAGGAACTCTCCGACCGCGCGAAAAAGATCATTCCGTCGGAAGACGGCGTAAGTGACAGACAGGCGGTTGCGTGGGTGCTGGACGCAGTGATGGCGGTTCTACAAGAGGGCTTGGCGGGTGGAACTCAGCGCTGGAGTCCGCGGCAGACAGCCTCGATCACTCGTGAAATCAACCTTTCCCGTCACCTCATCCTGTCTTATGCGGCTGCAGACCTTCAACTGGAAAGGCTTCTGATTCACATGCTCATGGACGCTTCTTGAGAGCGCTCAGACAGGCGCACACAACAGGTCGTTTTCTCAATCCAGCCTCTGATCTGCGTCTGTACTTGCGGCGTTTTTCCACTCCGGCATGCGTTTTTGTAAGTTCATCTGAATGGTGAAAGGATCGGTATGAAGCTGGAAGACTACGGCCATTTTGAAGATAACGGCCGTATTTTTTGTATCACCCGCCCGGACACACCTGCGCCGTGGATCAACTACATTGGCAACGGGCGTCTTATGGGCCTGGTCTCCAATGCCGGTGGCGGCTACACGTACTGGGTTTGCCCGCGAGATTCGCGTCTGACGCGCCACCGCTACAACTCTCTTCCATGGGATCGCCCCGGACGCTATCTGTACATCCGCAACGAAAAGGGAGAACTCTGGTCACCCACTTGGCAGCCTGTCGGCGTCACTCTGGAGTCCTACTCCTGCCGTCACGCGCCAGGGTACACGGAGTTCGAATCCGCTTATGACGGAGTGCGCGCGCGCATGCGCCTATTTGTGCCGCGGGAGGATGACGTCGAGATCTGGCGTATCCAGCTCGAGAACACTTCCAGCGCGGAGCGGACTCTGAGCTTGAGCGCTTACGTTGAATTTGTCCTCGGCCATGCGCTGGTTGACTTGATCAACCAGCCTAACGACCAGCACTTCAACCGCACGGACTGGGACGAAGAAGCGCAGATTCTGTTTGCGACAAAAAACTACTGGGTGCAGTACAGCAAGGCGACCGTCGCCCAGCCGAACAAGGGGTGGGACAAAGAGGTCTTTTTTGCCAGCTCGCTGCCTGTCAGCAGCTTTGAGTCGCACAAAGAGACCTTTGTCGGACGGTGGAGATCAGAGACTGATCCCCACGGCGCACACCAGCCAGAGTTGTCAAACTCCCTGATTACGGCGGGAGATGCGTGCGGAGCGCTTCGCAGTCATATTCATCTCGCGCCTGAAGCCTCTCTGGAGTTTGTTGTCCTGCTTGGCGTGAGTGATGTCCATGATCGAAGCGCTGCAGCTTCGGTTGTCGGCAAGTACCGGGAGATGGCGGCCGTGGACGAAGCGGCTGCCCGGTTAGAAAGCTGGTGGGACGGCTATCTGAGCGCTGTCACCGTTGAAACGCCGGACGAGTCCACCAGCATCATGCTCAACTACTGGGCGAAGAAACAGACGTGGACAACTTACACCGCGGCCCGCAGCGCCGGCTACTACCATGGGGGACTTCTTTTCGGGACGGGAGTGCGCGATTCCGCGCAGGACTTGCTGGGGCCGCTGATAGCGGATGCGTCTATGGCGGATGCCAAAATCAGCACAGTGCTGTCTCATCAGTTTGCGGATGGCAGCACGCTGCACAACTGGTTTCCTTTGACTGGGGAGGGAGAGAAGACCGGGCACTCGGACACGCCTCTGTGGATTCCCCTGGCTATTTCCAGCTATGTCAAGGAGACCGGTGACCTCAGCTATCTCGAGCGCAGATTTCCCTGGCAGGATGGCGGCGAGGATACGGCGCTGGAACACCTGATCCGCTCAATAGACTACACGTTGTATCAGAAGCTGTCCCCGCGCAAGCTGCCACTGTTTGGGCCCGGTGACTGGAATGACACGCTGGACTACGTGGGTCGTCAGGGGCGGGGTGAGAGCGTCTGGGTTGCTGAGTTTCTGTGCTACGGCCTCCGCGAGACCTCCGAGCTTCTGAAGCGCACCGGACATTCTCGGAAAGCGTCAGAGTACGACGAGTGGTATCAGAAGATAGCCGATGCAGTCAACGCATTAGCCTGGGACGGAGAGTGGTATGTCCGCGGGTTTCGGGATGACGGCGGCGTCATCGGTTCTTCGCAAAACCAGGAAGGCCAAATCTTTCTCAACGCTCAGAGCTGGGCTGTTATGAGCGGCATCGCTAAACCAGAGCGCGGAAGGCTGGCGATGGACAGTGCTTACCGGCTGTGCGAGACCGTTCGTGGACCGAAGATACTCAGTCCCGCCTACCGTCACGTAGACCCCGGTATCGGGCTGGCGACCAGATGTGTTCCTGGCAAGAAAGAGAACGGCGCAATCTTCAATCACCCTGTAAGCTGGGCTATCATCGCCGAAGCCATGCTTGGCAACGGCGACCGCGCCTTTGAGTATCACAGGCGCACAAACCCCATCAATCAGGCTCATGACCCGGATGTGTACAAAATGGAGCCGTACGTCTGGTGTGAATATGTGACCAGCGATGAGCATCCGGAGTTTGGACAGGGAAGCCACTCGTGGTTGACCGGCTCAGCCGTGTGGATGTACCGGGGCGCTCTGGACTGGATTCTGGGCGTCCGGCCGGACTATGACGGCCTTGTGGTCGATCCCGCGTTGCCTTCGTCGTGGGAGTCAGCGCGGGTGAAGCGGCGCTTCCGCGGCGCACTCTACGACATCGCTATTCACAACCCGAATCGCATCTCTGGCGGATCTACCTCTCTGAAGCTGAATGGCAGGCCCGTTGGCGGAAATCTGATTCCGCACACCGACGGTGACCAATTTTCCGTCGAGTGCACGATCACGCCCTAGCCTGCGCTTCCCGCCGTGATCTCACCCCCGCAAACAAGCCCGGTGTTCTGCACTCGCAGTGAGGCTCACGGTAGGCTCGCCGTTGTTCGTGAGACTCAGGAGTCCAGCGGAAGTCTGAGTTGCGCATCCCTCACACGAGCTTTGCGCAGTGGTAAGACAGATACAATCAGCGCGGTAAGAGTAATCACGAGTATGGAGGGACCGATCCAGGCTTCAATGCGCACAAAAGGCGTTATCGCGCTCGAGATTGGCAGGTCTCCAACGGCCAGTCCACGCCTGTAAAGAGGGAGGCTGTCCATAATGCGGCCATTCGCGGTGATCAGCATCGTCTTGCCGGTTTCCGAAGCGCGGGCTACGGAACGGCCCGTTTCCACGGCGCGCAGCACCGAGAGGCGCTCGAGTTGCAGGACGCCCGAGCCTTTGCCAAACCAGCTATCATTAGACAGTACGGCCAGAATAGTTGCGCCCTGTCTCACGCGCTCAGCAGCCAGGCGTGAGTACATCGTCTCCGAGCAGATCAACACTCCCACGCGCGCATTTGCGATCTCTACTGGTGGCCAGTAGCGGCCAGGAGCGTAATCGCGGTCCAGCACTCTCCATCGCTTCAGAGAAGGGAGCTCATGGCGAAACGGCACATATTCTCCAAAAGGAGTCAACACCATCTTTTCATACACCCCTGCCAACTCGCCCTCCGGGTCAAATGCGAAGGCCGCGTTGCGGGTTTCAGGCTCTCCGGACAGTCCCGGCTGTGTGACAAAGCCTCCAACCAGACCCCATGCGTTCAAGTCGTTGAATGTCTCGCTCAGGATGCGGTAGTTCCGGCTCTTGTAGGTCATGTCTTCCGGGCAACTGGTCTCCGGCCAGAGGATCAACTTTGCGCCTTTGTCTCTCGCTGCTTCGGTGGACAGTCTCTGGTAGGTGGACATCGCGGCGTCGCCCTCCAGAAGGGTGCGAAACCCGTCGCTTGTGACGCCCTGCAGCACTGCGACTCGCAGGGTACCGCTTTGCTCAGTCGCCGTACGTCCGAGCCAGAGCCCTGCCACCAGAAAAGCTGCTGCCACTGACGGCCCGATCATCAGACGCTTTGATGACCTCTCTGCAACTGCCAGCCCAAGCCATATCGCCCACGTGCAGCCGGCGAAGCCCAAGCCAGTCGCTCCGATCAGCCGGACCCACTGCAGGGCCGCGAAGCTGGCGCTTAAGGGGCCGGAACTGGCAGCCATCGTGACACCAAACGGCCCAAGCTCCCGTAGCCAGTCCGCTGTGGCAATGAGTCCTCCGAGCGCAAGCGCCGAGGCGAAGGGTTGGCGTTCCATCTGGACAAAGTGCGCAGCGCCGATAAGCGGGATCAGAAACAAAATGTGCCAGACAACCAGTAGAATCCAGGGGACTGCTCCGAGAGGCAGCATCCAGCCCAGCGCGAGGCTGTAGGCGACGACGCTCCAGAGAAGAGCGCATAGGCACGGATAGCATCTCAACCGCAGTGAGAGCCCCAGCAGAGCCAGCCCGCCACAGCTCAAAGCTCCCCAGGTAGTGACAGTGGTATCCAGTCCGAATAACAGGCCGCCGGCTGCGGCTATCAGCAAATATCGCGGCGCTTTTGTCACGGCGCTGCTCTTAAGTCGCCCAAAATGTGCGCGAGATCAGCGACTTTGATTTGACGCGCTGCGTCCAATCTGGCATACTGACACCCGGTATTACAGCGTTTTGTCATGATTGACTTCCGCAATGTCACCCTCATCTATCCTAACGGCATCCCGGCGCTGAGACACATCAATCTCAGGGTTGGTAAGGGCGAGTTTGTCTTTGTCGTCGGGCCAACAGGCACCGGCAAATCCAGCCTGCTGAAGCTCATCTATCGCGAAGAAAAACCAACTGAGGGCGAGGTCATGGTGAACGGCGAAAATGTTGCCGCTATACCGGACCACAGCGTGTGGCAGTTGCGCAGGCATATTGGAGTTATCTTCCAGGACTTCCGGCTCCTTCCAGACCGGACTGTCTGGGAGAACATTGCGTTCGCCCTGCGTGTGACCGGCGTATCCGGACGTCAGATTCGCCGCAGAATTCCTGAGTTTCTGGAGCTTGTCGGGCTATCGACCAGGCCGGATGCGTTGCCCGCCCAGTTGTCTGGGGGAGAGCAGCAGCGCACAGCCATCGCGCGGGCGCTGGCACTGGACCCCCCAATTTTACTGGCGGATGAGCCGACTGGGAATCTGGATCCAGATACTTCCTGGGAGATTATGCAGCTTCTGGAGCGCATCAACCTTCGCGGCGCTACGGTTCTCGTCGCAACGCACGACAGTGAAATGGTGAATCGGATGCGCAAGCGCGTAGTCGCTCTGAACAACGCTGTAATTGTCAGGGACGAACAGAAAGCAAGCTACCATGCTCAACCTGTCTAGCCTGGAGTTTCTTCTTGCGGAGGCGTTCAGTGGACTGAAGCGCAACCGGGTTATGGCACTGGCGGCCATTCTGACAGCGGCTGTCAGCCTCGCCATCTCCGCAGCCTTCGGAGTGTGCGCGCTGGCTACACACCGCGCCTGTGAACGCTTGCCTCAGCAGTTTGATATGGCCGTTTACGTGAAGCGTGAGGCCAGTGAGGGTCAGGTTCGCGACGTTGGACGCAGGCTGCGAATGCTTCCGTACGTGGACAACGTCGAGTTCATCTCGCGGGAGGAAGGCTGGAAAGAGTTTCGCAAACAGCTCGGCACAGAGATCTCAACGCAGGACGTACTGTACAATCCCGCTCTGGACACCTACAGAGTGAGCCTTTCGCACCCGGAGCAAAGTGATTCTGTGCAGAAGGCTATCAGCAAACTGCCCTACGTTGACTCTGTGGACTGGCGCCAGAAGGAGGTTGTGTTCTTCACAGGCCTTTCCCGCGTCGTCTCGGCTGCAGGACTGATGACGATGATTGTACTTTTCGCGGGAAGTGTGTTTATCATCGGCAATACGATCCGCCTGGGCATTTATGCGCGCAGGCGCGAGGTGGCCATCATGCGTATCGTCGGCGCGAGGGCCTCTTTCATCAGACTGCCGTTTCTGCTGGAGGGAATGCTCATCTCAGGTACCGGGGCGCTGCTGGCGTTGCTCCTGATGCGCTTCGCCGCTAACTATCTGTCGCAGGTCACGCGCGGCTTTCAATCTGTCACGCGCTTCTTTGACAGTGGGATCAGCTACTGGCAGTTGAGCGCTGTCCTGATTGGTGTCGGCCTGTCACTTGGCGCATTCTCCAGCTCTATGTCCATCCGGCGTTATCTCAGAGAAGGCTCACTGGAGAAGGGGCAACGATGAGGCGCTTTCTTTCGCTCGCGCTTGCGCTGTTTCTGATAGTCTCGTCGGCGCCAGCCTTAATCAGCGCCAACAAGAAGGTTACAGAGTTTCAGAACAGGCGCAACGCTGTGCGCGGGCGAATTAAGGAGGTCAAGCAGAAGCTGGCCGTCACAAAACACAAACAGCACGTCGTCACTTCACAACTCTACTCTACACAGCGAACACTCAACAGCACTCGTCAGGACCTTGGGCAGACCCGCAGCTCACTCATCAGGGCAAGGGCCGATCTCAGACGCATTTCCGAGCAGCTCAAGCGAGCGGAAGCGCGCCTCCTCAGCAGCCGTACAGCCCTGACCAACCGGCTCACCGACGCCTACAAACACCCTTCTCCCACCTATCTCGCTGCTATTGTTACATCCCAGGATGCATGGAGCGCGATGACGCGGGTGAAGATGGTGCAGCAGATTGTCGAAAACGATGTGCGCCTCGTAAGCCAAATTCGCTCTCTTCGGCAAAATATCGCCGAGCGCCAGGTCGAGCAGCGTGCCACCGTCGCCAGGATCAACACTCTTCAGAGCCGTTTGGGTCTGAAGGAAGCGCAGGAGAAGCGGTTGGCGACACTTCAGTATGCGCAGCTTGACGAGATCAGAGCCGACCGCGCTTCTTACGAGCGCGCGCTGGATGAACTCATTGCAGAGTCCAACCGCATTGCATCGCGGATTCAGGCTCTACAGGCAACGCCCGCCGGACGAGCTCGCTACGCTAAAGCTTTCAAGGGCGGTTTTATCCACCCTGTGAATGGAAGAGTTAGCTCCGGATTTGGCATGCGCTTCCATCCTATTCTCAAAAAGACCAAGCTGCACACAGGCGTGGATTTTGCGTGTCCCTCGGGCACCTCTGTCAAAGCCGCTGCGTCAGGGACCGTGATTATGGCGGGCTGGATGGGCGCTTACGGAAATGCGGTGGTTATCGATCACGGCGGCGGAGTCTCCACTTTGTACGGGCACAACTCCAGAGTTGCCTGCCGCGCAGGGCAGGAGGTCAAACAGGGGCAGGTCATCGCTTATTCCGGCAGCACAGGCTGGTCAACGGGGCCTCACTGTCACTTTGAAGTTCGCCGCAACGGCGTCCCTGTCAATCCGTTCTAGTCCAGGTTTTTCCAGCCCGATCGCAAGAGCGACTGTGGCTTCTGTCAGTGCGGGTAGCCTGCTTCCCTGCAATAAGCTCTTGCCGCCGTCCGTCGTTAGAGTGTTGACGTTGTGAGTCTCAAGTCTTTTATTCCTGTAACCGAACTCTCACTGCCGGGTGGCCCGCGCCCCACGATGCCGCAAAGCTTTCACGTCATGCTGAAGCCTCGCGGCGCTATCTGCAATCTCGACTGCTCCTACTGCTTCTATTTGCGTAAGGAAGCGCTGTTCGAGAGAGACTCCAGCTTCAAGATGTCTGACGAGGTCCTCGAAAGCTTCACACGTCAATACATCGAAGCGCAATCCGTGCCGGAGGTGACCTTCGCATGGCAGGGCGGAGAGCCGACCCTGATGGGCATAGAGTTTTTTGAAAAGGCCCTGGAGTGCCAGCGCAAATATGCCAGACCCGGCATGACCATCCACAACGCCTTTCAGACCAACGGTACTCTGATTGACGACGAGTGGTGCACGTTTCTCCGGGACAACCGCTTTCTGGTAGGCCTGAGCCTGGACGGCCCGCGGGAGCTTCACGACGCCAATCGCGTTGACAAGGGAGGCCACCCGACTTTCGACCGCGTATATGCAACGCTTAAGCGCTTTCAGCGCTATGGAATTGAGCACAACGTGCTGTGTGTCGTCAACAGCGTCAACTGCCACAAGCCTCTTGAAGTCTATCGCTTTTTCCGCGATGAACGTGTCCAGTTTATGCAGTTCATCCCGGCGGTCGAGCAGCTTCCTGACGGCGCAGTAACAGACTGGACAGTGCCGGCGGAGCATTGGGGGCGGTTTTTGTGCGGCGTGTTTGACGAGTGGGTGCGCAAAGACGTCGGGCGCATTTTCGTCCAGCATTTTGATATGTCACTTCAGGCGTGGATGGGGATGGAACCGAGCCTGTGCGTGCATGCAAAAACGTGTGGAAACGCTCTTGCGATGGAGCATTCGGGCGATTTATTTTCCTGCGATCACTTCGTACGCCCGGAGTACTATCTGGGCAACATTATGCGCACACCGATGAAGCAGATGGCGGCCTCACCTTTTCAGCGCAAGTTCGGGCAGGACAAGCTGGACACGCTGCCCAGACAGTGCAGGGAGTGTGAAGTGCGCTTCGTGTGCAACGGCGGATGCCCGAAGGACCGTTTCATCACCACAGCCGACGGCGAAGAAGGCCTGAACTACCTGTGCGCCGGCTATCGGATGTTCTTCAATCATATTAATGGACCCATGCGGACAATGGCGCGCCTTCTGCGTGAACAGAAGCCGCCGGCGATGATAATGGATATCCTTGCCGGCCGCAATCCCTCCAACGGAACCGGGGCGCCTGCTCAGATTGGCCGCAACAGCCCGTGTCCGTGCGGCAGTGGTTTGAAGTACAAGAGATGCTGTGGAAAGAGCTGATGTCGCGTTCGCACCTCACGCACGTAGCCTGCCCGGTTGCTCCGCCTAAGGCAGAACTCGCGTCACCGGGTTGCGTCCCCACGCGTCCAGTCTCGCAAAGCCTTCCGCGTACGGCACACTGCAACTCAGCCCTCTGAAGCGATTCTGCGACCGCATAAACTCCAGCACATCTATGTTGTCGTGGTCTTTCAACCACTTTGTCTGGCTCTGATGACAGTTCAGCATTGCCTCTTTGCGGTCAATTACCCCAGAAATGTCCACGTACTCAGTCGGAACGAAGTTTGCGCCTGCCAGACTGTCCATATAGTAAAGCGGCGGATTGACGGTGGTACTCGGGCTTGCCGTGATAACGTGGGGCACGGTGGCAAGAAAGCTGGAAACAAACACGAGCTCGGACACTATCCGGTGGTCCATGTGATAGTCCTGCGGGTTGTGTGTGATGACGACATCCGGGCGCGCCTGGCGCATCAGCTCAATGAAGCGCATGCGTGTGTCGTGATCGTGGTAAATGAACTCATCCGGAAATCCAAGCCAGAAGAGCTCCGCACCGCACAGATCGGCTGACGCCTGCGCTTCCACTTTGCGGATTTCTGCCAGCTCAGGCGGTTCGATGATTGCGTGGCCCTGTTCGCCGTTGGTCGCCACCGCCATGCTCACGTCATGTCCGTCCTGAGCATAACGCAGCAAAGTGCCGGCACACAGAATCTCAATATCGTCAGGATGAGCTCCGACTGCAAGAACGCGCATTCACACACTCCCTGCCTTCAGGTTGAGGCAGACACAATTGACTCCGCAGCTTACGCGGTTTTTGAGACGTTAGTTGAGGATAGTTTCCTGACGCAGCACGCGGTTTGCGTCAGTCACCATGTTATTGGGAACCAGCACGCTCGTCTGTCCGAAGAACTCCTCATATTCTCCAAAGACACCACTGGCCGCGCTCGAGTTTATGATACAAGGGATCCCGCACACGCGCAGCCGCATTTCCAGCATGCGAGCCTTTTGATAATCCGGTGTCACCAGAATCTCAGACAGTCCGGGGAAGCAGGAGAGACCGGCGCCCGCCCCGGAGTCCGCGGCTTCATCAAGCTCCCAGCTTGTGACAGAAGCCTGCTTTTTCTTGCATACGCTGTTTGAGTCGCCCATAGCTATTCCTCCATGAGTCGCTATGTCATCGCGCGCTCAGCCCTCGGCAGAACTGGGCTGTCTGCGCAGACGCTTCCGCGCCGCCATCCGGTCCACAATCTCTCTGAACTGCTGAACGTCCTCGAACTGCCAGTACACAGAAGCAAACCGGACAAAGGCCACCTGGTCGAGCTGCCGCAGCCGCTCAATTACCATCTCACCGATGTCGCTGGAGCGCACTTCCCGGGTAGGCTGGTTGCGAAAGTGTTTTTCAATCTCATCAACCGCCTGCTCGAGATCCTCCACGCTCACCGGACGTTTTTCGCACGCCGTAATCATGCCCCGGAGGATTTTCCCACGGTCGAACGGCTCCCGGGATTCGTCCTTTTTGATCACCTGCAGCCGACGCTCTTCAATCTCCTCAAACGTGTTGAATCGGGCACCACACTCGAGACATTCTCGCCGCCGCTTGATAGACTCTCCCTCTTTAGTAGAGCGTGAGTCCAGAACACGGTCTTCCTGATGCCCGCAATAAGGGCACTTCATTCGCCAGGCCGCCTTTCGTACTGGTGCGCTTTCAGGTAGGTTCCCAGAACAGCCGCACACAGAATCACAACTGCATGTGTATGGATTATGCGCAAGTTATGACAGTACGAACAAAACCGCGCTAGAGTACCACGCCGCGCAAAGGCTGTCAATAGATTTTCGAAGGGTTGTCAAAATCCTGCTGAGTCATCGCGCCGCAGGGAATGTGACACCCTGTGAGGAAGCTTCCCGTCTGTAGAGACCTCGAGGAGACACCGCACTTATGAGCTACACCTGCCACGTGATTTCACACACCCACTGGGACAGAGAGTGGTACCTGACGTATGAGCGCTTCCGCCTTCGGCTGGTCGATCTGATTGACCGCCTGCTTGATCTCATGGAAGCCGACGCGGATTTCCGCTATTTCAACCTGGACGGGCAGGGGATCATTCTTGAAGACTATCTGAAGATTCGGCCTGAGAACGAAGAGCGCCTGCGCTCTCTCATCAGTCAGGGGCGCATCACTATAGGGCCGTGGTACGTCCTGAATGATGAGTTTCTGGTCAGTGGCGAGTCCACAGTGCGCAGTCTTCTCCTGGGGCACAAGGTCGTGGGATGTTTCGGACAGGTGATGAAGGTGGGTTATCTGCCTGATCAGTTTGGAAACATCTCTCAGATGCCGCAGATCCTGCGCAATTTTGGAATAGACAACTGTATTTTTGGACGGGGTCTGCAGTTGGCGGGCGAGCGCAAGATGGAGTTTATCTGGCAGAGTCCGGACGGATCAGAAGCGCTCAGCAGCCTGATGGCGCTCTGGTACAACAACGCTCAACACATTCCCGCGTCACCACAGGCGGCGCTTGAGATGGTAGATGGCCTTGTCAAGGCAATGGGGCCAGTTTCGGAATCGGGTCATCTGCTTCTCATGAACGGGGTGGACCATCTCGAAGCGCAATACGATCTGTCCAGAGCTCTGAAAGCTCTCGAAAACTCCCCTCACCGCGTCATTCACAGCCGATTGCCAGATTATGTTGAGGCTCTGCGCGGTGATCTGAAGGACGGCCGCCTGGAGACGATACGTGGGGAGCTTCGCGAGGATAGGCGTGGCAGCGTGCTGGCTGGCGTTTTATCCAGCCGCATCTACCTCAAGCAAGCGAACGAGCGCTGCATGCGCCTTCTTGAAAAATACGTTGAGCCTGCTTCACTGTGGGCGAGGTGCGCAAAGATGAAGTACCCTCAGGGTGAGCTTGAGTACGCGTGGAAGCTGCTGATGGAAAACCACCCACACGACTCGATTTGCGGATGCTCCACAGACGAAGTTCACTCGGAGATGATGCCGCGTTTCGACCGCGTTGAGCAGCTTGCAGGTGAGTTGCGTGACCGGGCGCTATCGCATATCGCTAATCGCGTCAACGTGGACGGTCTCGCCTTAGTTGTATTCAACACACTTACCTGGGCGCGCACCGACGTGGTCACTGCCACCGTTGACGTGCCGCTCGGAGAGCCAGACCGGGCAAACCCAGCTCAGGACCCGGGGCTCGACTGGCCGGCGCTGGAGATTATCTCTCCCTCTGGTGAAAGCGTCCCCTACACCCTGCTGTCCAGCCAGAAGGTTGCTCGGCCGGAAATCCACCCTGAGAAACTACCAATGGTACAGTGGGTGCGCCGCTTTGAAGTGCAGTTCATTGCGCGTGAGGTGCCGCCGATGGGCTTCAGCGCCTACAGCGTTCGACGCGCCGAGCGTCCGCCGCAGGCGCCATCTACTGTGGCCAGTGAATGCCGCGGGTGTTTCGGGTTGTCAGGGGGACTGCTTGACGTCGCCGTAAGCGATATAGCCGACGGAGGCCTTCAACTTAGCCTGACAGGTAACGAGGAAGTGTTGCTGACACACCTTTCTGCTTTCGAAGACAGCGGAGATGTCGGTGACGAATACAACTACCGCAAGCCGGACAGAGATCAGATTGTGACGAGCGCCGCAGCTTTGCGCCAGACTCAGGTGAACTTCACAGGCCCATCTTCCGGAGAGCTGCAAATGCGCTATGTCCTGGATCTCCCGGAGTCCGCCACGCCCGACCAGCGCGAGCGCTCACAGCGCACTGCGGACTGTCCGATTACTCTGACAGCTCGTGTCTATGACAACGTGCCACGCGTCGAGTTCGAGGCCACAATTCAGAACAATGCAAAAGACCACCGCCTGCGCGCCATTTTCCCATCGGAGGCTGAAGGCGCGACTCATTCCGTAGCTGGGAGTGCCTTCGATGTAGTTGAACGTCCCCTGCATCTGCCAGAGGACTGGACAGGCGCAGCCACTTTCCACCCAATGGATGGCTGGGTGGATGTTTCAAATGGCGAGCAGGGACTGGCGGTATTCGTGGACGGTCTGCGCGAATACGAACTCTATGACGACCACAACCGTACGCTGGCCATAACGATTTTACGTTCAGTTGGCATTCTTTCCGGGACCGGAGACATTCCGCACGTCCAACGGGCGCCGGACGCGCAGTGCCTGGGTGAGCAACACGCGCGGTACGCTGTGTACCCGCACAACGGGGACTGGAAGCAGGCGAAAGTTTGGAAGGAGGCTCTCAACTATCAGACACCAATGATTGCGGTACAGGTTGGCGATATTGACCGCGCCAGGTCTATTGAGCCCGTGGAGAAAAAGCTGCCTCTGGAGATGTCGTTCGTGCATATTGTGCCGGATACTCTGTGTCCAAGCGCCCTCAAGAAAGAGGAGAATGGCAACGCGGCTGTTGTGCGCTTCTGGAATGTGCTGGAAGAGCGTGTCGAAGGCGAAGTGATGGTGAGATGCGGCAAAAAGGCGTGGCGCTCGAACATGCTTGAGGAGCGTCTGGAGGAATTGCCTGTGAACGAAGGCCGGATTGCCGTCAGCGCCGGACCGCGTGAGATTGTCACCCTGATTGTGGAGCCTTAGCGCTCGGGTGAGCGGGTTCTTGCCGGAAATGAGCTTTCAGCTACAAGGCTGTGTCTTTTTCAGCAGATGCAGCGCTTCTGCCACGATCCGCTCCCCAGCTGACTCTTCGAGTTTGCTGTTGCTGGTAAGCATGGTCTCATAGCCGCCTTGCTGGAAGGCTCGCCGGGTGGGGACGTAACCGAAGATACCGTTCGCGTAGCAGGCGATGAAGACGGACGCATCCGGTGCGTTGCGCTTGATCTCCAGACCCAGCTCTGAAAACAGCTCAACTGGCAGCGCGACAATCTTTACCCGTCCTATGCGGATAACCTGCACTTCCACAGGAGCAGTCGGACTGACTTTGCGCTCCTCCTGCACTTTCAGAGCGGCCGATGCAAACACAGCGTCCGTTGCAGGCGTCTTTCCGATGTCTTCGCTTTTCAGAGCGGGACCGTCCTCCGGAAGCGAAATCTCCTCAAGAAGACGACGGCAGCGTTCTTCTTCCTTTGCTGTGAGCCCACGGATTGGAATCTGTAAGACAGCAGAGTGTCCTTCCAGTCCAGGTCCTACTTTGTCTGCGGTCTCGCAGGCTTTCAGAGTTCCGCCAACAAGCGCCTGCGCAATTTTCTCTACCTGATTCGGGCCGTTCTGTTCCGCAGGTCCATATACGTCAAAGTGGTTCACATCTCCGCAGGCGCCGTTGGCAAACAAAGCGACAGTCGTCTGTGAGTAGTTCTGTTTCAGCTTCCGGGAAAGAGCGCCGGGGTAGTCCGCGGAGAACTCCTCACCTCCCATGACGTCCGCATGGACTGCAAAGTTGATCCAGAGCGCGGCAACTTCGCCATCCGGGCGATCCACTTTCAACAGACCCAACTCGGGGTCCACCGGGCCGAGCGCCCGCACAATGTCCGGATTGCCAATCCCCGGATTTGTTCGGAATTGCCCGTCCTTCAGCAGGTAACGGCGGTTGAATGAAATCCCGTGAACTTCGCTGGTTGCCAGCGTAATATTCGCCGGGCCGAGGTTCGCAGTGGCCTTCTCCACTACCTCAGCGATGTGGCCAGGCAAGCTCTGCCTGTAGGCCAGCGACAGCTCCCCGGAATACAACTCCGAGGTGTACGGGCCAGTGTGCGTGTGTGAGCAGCACACCATCACGCACTCTGGTGAGATGTTACAGGAGCGCTCGATAATGCGCCGCGCTTCTTCAACTGCCACCCGCTGGATCGAAATGAGGTCCATAGAGACCAGGGCAACTCTGCGGTCTTCACATTGCAGAACCAATGCCCTTGCGTAAAGATCGTCATGGACCCCAGCGGTGAAGCGAGGCTGAAAATAGCCCGCCATCGGCTCCCCAACGGGCGGGGTGATCACTACTTCTGCCGCGCCAGCCAACCAGTCGCTCAAGACAGTTTCACCACCGTGCTTTCTCTGGCGGAGCGGTAGCAGGCCTCCAGAAGCCGCATGCTGCGCAAGCCTTCCTCTTCAGATATTTCCAGCGGTTTCTCATCCAGAACGGCTGCGGCGAAGTGGTCAAACTCCGCTGCGTACATCGGGGTGGGCGACTCGTGGATCTCCACAGTTCCCTGCTGCGTCTGGCGGCTCTGGTTTGCGTCGTAGTCCGTCTGTGGCGAGAAGCAGGCAGTCATCCTGCCGAGCGGGCTCTGCCCGATCGTGCCTTCGGCTAGAAGGCTGCCAGCCGAGCCATAGATCTCCAGACGGTTGCGCGAAGAGTCATCCGGCACGCTGAAGCAACAGTCCACCGTGCCTAGCGCGCCATTTTCAAAGCGCAGCAGAGCCACTGCCGAATCCTCCACGCTGTAGTCCTGTGCCAGCGTCGCCTGAAAAGAGCAGACCTCGCGGACTGGAGATTCAAAGACAAACTCCAGAAGATCCATGCAGTGACTGCCAAGATCAGCCAGACTCCCTCCTCCCCCTTCCGAGAGTATCTGTCTCCACGCGCCTTCCATCTTCGGATACCAGCACGAAAGCTGCGCTCGCCCATACACCGGCGTTCCAAGCTGGCCGGAACGCACAAGCTCGCGGGCTTTGCGGTGGAGTGAGTGGAAGCGCATCATATACGCCACTCCCAGCGTTACGCCTGCGTCTCTGGCTGCCCGCGCCATCTCCTGTGCATCAGATACGGAAGTCGCCAGCGGCTTTTCGCACAGAATGTGCTTTCCCGCCCGGGCCGCAGCAACGGCCTGGATCTTGTGCTGATTGTTTGGAGTGGCGATGTACACCGCGTCCACATCCGAGCTCTTCAGAAGCTCGTCTTCCGATGTACAGAAGCTGTCAATGCCAAGCTTTGAGGCCAACTCCTTGGTGCGATCCGCATCTCTCCCGCATACCGCCACCACTTCCGAGCGCGCCGCATGCTCCTGAATCTCCGGAACCACCTTGCGCGATGCGATTCCGCCTATGCCGATAACTCCCCAGCGTAGCTTTTTCACAGCAGCGGCCTCCTATTTTGCAAAGTGGGCGGCAACCTTCTTTATCGCCCTGGCGATCTGGCGCATCTGGCCCTCCTCCAGGCGTGGATGACACAATGCGATGAATGTGCGCTCTTCCAGATAGGCTGAGTTCTTGCACAGGACTTTATCATACGCGACAGACGCCGGGTCCGTGTACTCGGCAGATTCAAACGGGAATCGGGCAGCGCCAAAACCGTTGTGGTGAATGTAGGCGTCTTCCCGGTAACACTGTGGCCAGAACTCGCGCCAGACCGGGGCTCCTTCTGCCTCAACAGCCTTGAGAAACTCTTTCTTGTCGCAGGAGAGCTTCTCGAGGTTGAGTGCAATCGGAAAGACAAAGAAGCTGTGATTTTTGTCCGCTGTAAACTCCGGAACCCACTGAATTTGAGGACAGTCCTTGAGTTCTTCAATCAGAGCTTTCCCGTTGCGGCGGCGGGCTGCGATATTCCAGCTTTCAAAATCTGGAAGCTGAGCCAGCCCGATAGCGGACTGCATCTCCGTCATCCTGTAGTTGAAACCAACGCGCGTATGGATGTAGGGCTTTGTTCCTTCCATCTCCAGCAGGTTCATTCGCTTTTCGACGTCGTAACCGTGATCGCGGAAGGAGCGGCACGCCCACGCTGTCTCTTCGTCATCTGTGATTACGGCCCCGCCTTCGCCACCAGTCGTAATGTGTTTGCTCTGGCAGAAGCTGAAAGCGCCGACGTCACCAATCGTCCCAACCTTTCTGCCCTTGAAGGTCGCGCCGTGCGCCTGAGCGCAGTCTTCAATGACCTTGAGATTGTGCCTGCGCGCCACATTCAGAATTCCGTCCATGTCTGCGACAATGCCATACAGGTGCACAACGATTACTGCTTTGGTGCGTGAGGTGATCTTCTTCTCAACGTCTGCAGGGTCCAGGCAGTGGTCGTCCAGTCTGCAGTCGGCGAATACCGGAATGGCGCCCGCCTGCACGACGCAAAACGAGCTTGCGATGAAGGTGTAGGAAGGGACTATCACCTCGTCTCCCGGGCCGATTCCAAGCGCCGCTACTGCCGTGTGAAGCGCGCTGGTGCCGTTAGTGGTCGTAATGGCATACTTTGCGCCGTTCCATTTGGCCCACTCTTCTTCGAAACGGTGCCCAACGCTGCCGGTCCAGTAATTTACCGCGCCAGTCTCCAGCGGCTGCATTGCTGCTTTGATCCAGTCTTCGCGAAACCACGGCCATCCCGGCAGCTTTTCGTTGATGATCGGGGTCCCGCCGAGAACTGCGAGTTTTTCCTGTGGTTTGCTGTCTATCATGTCTGAGCTCCTCTGCTGGACACATTGCGGCCGGTGAGTTCACCGAACTACTCGCGACCGTCAAAACTTTATGCTAAAGGTGTTCGCACCCGCGCGGGCCGTCACCTGCTGTAAACTGTACTTATGCGCATTAGTTGACCTGCCCTTCCTCTGCGCACCTCGTATTTTGACGGGTATTCAGCGTGGATGCGGTGTGGCACAAGCTCTTCAGCAGGTGTCCATGAACTTCTGAAGTGCCCTGCGCGCAAATCGGAGCGGTGCAGTCCGGGAAAGGCCGGCTCCACCAGCCCGCTCCGGGTGAAGTGTGGCTGCGAGGCGGCTCTCGCATAAGCTCATCTGAGGAGACCTACCGTGAAGAATCATATCCGTCTTGTGACACTTGGCCTTGTGCTGATGGCGTCCTGCGGGTCGCTCATGGCCGGTGAATTGCTCAGCGTTCCGGTCGCGGCAGTGGCGCAGCAGGGCAAGACAAGCAAATTCAAGCAGTACGTGAAAGTGGACAGTCGCCTCAGCGCGCAGGACAGGAGTGTCCCGCTGAAGATGAGCCTGTCAATGTTCCAGATCCAGAAGTACGGCTATCTGAAGGACGGATTGATCCCGGTAACTACTTCGCTATCCTTTGGACAGTTTAACGGAAACGTCGGAGGCAAAAGCGTCACGCAGGATTTGACCAGCGCTCTCAAACGCGCCCGTGTCCCGAAAATGCCCTCCGTAACGGCGTTTATGACGCAGGAGGGCGATGTGCGCAAGGTCAAAATCAGCGGCCTGCCCAATACCAAAGGGCCGATATCCATGCTGATACCGAAAGACGATCAGATTGCCGCCGCATCCGCCGAGCTGATGCCGCCAAACGGTGTTCTGGAGCTTGGGCGTTCGCTGCGCCGTGATGTCAACATCCCCATGCCCGGAGCCAGGCTCAGCGGACAGCTTAGCTATACTCCGTTTGACGTGACGGAAGCCGGTGGAGAGCCAGTAGTCAAGATACTGGTGGACGGCGAAGGCTCCGTATCGGCGGATTTCGCCGCGATAGCGGAGTCTCTGGCGCAAGGCGCGTCTCTGCCAGTAAACGTCCCGGCGGGGTCGGCGGGTGGAGAAGTTCATGCGCTCGTCTCTGGCAGCATTCTGATTGGCCTCAACAGCGGCGAGATGGTGCGACAGGACGTCAAAGTGACGCTGTTTCTGAATATGAATGTGATGGGGCAGGGCGTGTCCGGAGATATGGATATAACGCTTGGTGGTTACCGGGCGGCGACGTGGTCACAGGTCGCCTCAAAGTAGCCTGCACCGTAGCAATACAAGGTTTTGAGGGAGCGCCATCGAAAGAGAGCGCTCCCTTTTCTGTTGCCTGGCGCAAGCCGCGCGACAGGGAAACGCACTCAGCGCATTGAACACTGCGTGTGACCTGTTCTCGCTTTGAGCCTGGTCGTCTGGAGAGGACAATGCGCAGTCTCAATCAGTTTCGTACAATCAGAAGTGCTGTCGCCTTTAGTCTGATCACCTCCGCAGCGCTAATCTGCTTCGGGTGTGGCAAGAAAGGCGCCTCTACGCAAGAGGCTCCGGCGGCTACGTGGAGCAACCCGCAGTACCACATGTCCGCAACCTATCCATCTGACTGGCTGATTAACAGCACGCCTCAGGTGGAGGATCCGAAGACTGGCGAGACCACGGTAGTGCTGTGGGAACAGGCCGGTACGCGAAGCGGCTCAACTGCGCAGCAGCGTCCGCCTTATGTTATGATCCGCTATCAGCCGGGGGCGACGGCGCCCGCCCCGGCCGGCTCCAGCAACCTGGAAACCAGCCCGGAACAACAGCCTGAAGTGCTCGGCGTGCCAACTGTCAAATCCGACGTCACCGCAGGCTGGCTGGAGTTTGGCGCGCAGGATATCCAGTCAAAAGACACGCAGTTTGCAGGAGTAGCCGCTCAGGAAGGCACAGCTTTGCTCAAAGCCGGATCAGCCGCATACTCCACCTACACAGGCCAGCTTGCGGGCAAGGATGAGCTTCTGCGCGTCATAATAGCCCCGGCCGCAACGGGACGATATGAAATCACCCGCGTTGCCGAGCCAAACTCACCTGCGCTGGCGCAGGCGGACCAGATCGTCGATTCCATCCGTTTCACAAAATAAGGGAGTAGCCACCATCTCTGGAGATCTTTTTCTGACCTACACCTGTCCTGTGTCGCGTTTCACCTATGCCGGGCATCCGCGAGCCGGGACGCTCTACGAACACAACAACGACCTTCCAGACGCCGTAAGCCGGATCAAACGTTTCGCAGAGAAGCACAGCCAGCCGGTCTCATGGGTCATCAACGATCAGGAGTATCTGAACCTCGAAGGATTGCTTCCTGACCTCCTGCGGCACAAAGCAGGCGGGGATTCCATTCTTGTCACAATGGAGCTTACCACCTCACCGGATGGCGTTGACAAGATGGATACAGCGGCAGTTCTCCGGTGGATTCATCAGCGCTGCCAGGAGGCTGGCTTTACGCCGGACGGGCTCTGGAGTCTGAAGTTCTATCCAGACGACCTGAACGCGATTCTGGGCCTCCCAGAGCACGATTTTGCCTGGACGCGCAACCTGGCGGGAAGCTGCTGGCATCAACTTGGCATAGATGAGAGTACCTGGCTGGGCTGTCCGTTCGATCCCTATTACGTAGCGCCCTGGAACGCCAAAGCGGCAGCCCAAAAGGGCGATCCGCAGTCTCTGCTAATGCTGGAATGGTTGACGCGCGACATCACAGCCTGCCTTGCTGACGGGCACCCGGCCACCTTTTCACTGGACCCGGCGGACGCCAACCGAAAGTACGCGGGCGGGTTCGATACAGAGGCCGATGCGCTGAAGTACTCTGTCGCGCTTATTGATGAAGTAGCCAGGCAAAGGGCGTGGAACGAGACTGTCGTGGTGAACATCAACGAAGAAGCACGCCACTACCAGACCGAAGGGCACGACAAGGACGTGATGCTGGACGGGATGTTCAGGCGATTTCACGAGTTGGCGCAGTCTCCGGGAGTAAAGCAGGCTGCGTATGCAGAGGTGTGGGCCTATTACCGCAGGAAACACGCGCAGACTCCGCAGTCGCTGTTCGTATGCGGTGATCTGGACTGGCGGAAAGGGATGGTTTCGGGTGCGTCTGAGGACTACGGCAGACGGCCGCGTAACGATGTGAGCCTGCTCTATCAGGACTCCTCCTGTCAGATGGGCTTTCTGAAATCGCGCGGCGCGTTTGCCGTCGAAGCCTACGATTATGCGGCCCGCATCCGTGATCTCGGAGACAACTCCCCGTATCCAAACTCTGCCCCAACACAGGCTGCTCTTGGAGTGGTGCGCTACCAGAGCGCTGACGGCGCTTTGGAGGTTGATTTCAGCGTCACGTCGGGCGCGCAGAACGGGTCTCAGCTACTGGGCCTGGTTTTGTGGGATGCCCCGGTGACTGGCGCAGAAGCTCTCGTTAGTGCGGATGATGCGGTTGAAGTGGTTCGCGCCGCTTCCAAAGTCCTCTTTGTGAAGCTGCATTGTCCGGACGATCAAGTCCACAGTTATCATTTCAAGCTGGCGGCGCGGGAGGAAAGATAGATGCCAAAAATCGTGCGTGTGAGCTGGGATATAGTCGAGATTCCGCAAAGAGTCGTATTCGAGACCGCCAGAAGCAAAACGTCTGTCAGCCGCGCCATCATCGTGAAGTTGAAATCAGACAACGGATTGATCGGCCGGGGCGAAGCCACGCCGGTTGAGTATGTCACCGGGGAAACAGAACAGACTGTTCAGCGAGACCTTGCCGCAATGGATGAGGCGCTGCGTGGACAGGACGTCAGCGCCTGGCGCACTGTTTGCGCAACCGTCCGGGAGCGCTTGCCGGAAAGCCACACAGCCTGCGCCGGTCTGGAGATTGCTGCGGTTGATCTGTTCTGCCAGATTCACGGTCTGAGCATGGCGCAGTTTTTCGGCGGAAGGAAAGGCAGCGTTGTCAGCGACCTTACGATTCCGATTGTCGCACCCGGCTTGGCCTTCGATCTGGCCAGGGAAGCCGCCGAGACCTACCGCCATCTCAAGATCAAAGTTGGAGGTCCGAACAGAGACGAAGACCTGGAGCGCGTCCGGCAGATTCATCTGGGAGCGCCGGAGGCAAAGCTGCGCATTGACGCTAACCAGGGCTTTGAGCCAGAGGAAGCCGTTGAGTTTGTCCGGAAGATGAACGCCCTGGGAGTTTCCCCAGAGATCGTAGAACAGCCGGTGCAGAAAGCAGATATCGAGGGCCTACGCTACGTCAAAGAAAACGTTCCAGAGCCAGTACTTGCCGATGAGGCGGCGGTCAATCCCCGGTCTGTTCTCAAGCTGCTGAAGCTGGAGGCAGTGGACGGCGTAAATATCAAACTGATGAAGGCGGGATTTACAGGCGCGCTCGACATCATCTCTATGTGCCAGGCGGCTGGCAAGAAGCTCATGATCGGCTGTATGCTGGAGTCTCCGGTGGGCATTGGCGCGGGAGTGCATATCGCGTGCGGCACTGGCGCTTTTGACTATCTCGATCTGGATGGAGACGTACTGGGAGAGCCAACCGGAATGGAGCAGAACTACACGCGCTCCGGTGAGACCCTGAGCGTCTAGTTGTCCCAAAACGCCTGCAACTGCGGCGCACGCTACGGCGCGGGCTCTGTCAGAATCTCCATAACGGTGCGTACAGTATCCAGATAGACGCTGTCCTGCTTCACAATCTCCAGAGCGCCGCAAAGCAGACGTTCGGGAGAACGCTTTTTCATCGGCACCGTGCGCTGCTCGTTCGCTTCTTCCGCCTCAGCGTGGACGTGCGCTTCCGTGCCGTCAGCGCTATAGTCCACTGACACTTCCATTCCACTTCCGGCTTTCAAAGTAACGCGCTCAACGGGCTGGCCGGACGCTGAAGGGATCAGGCGCACAATCCGGCTGTGTGACGGCGCGGTTTGGCCCGGGTGAGTGTGACTTTCAACTCCATAGCCGTACCATTGCAGTCTACTGACAAGCCAGCCCGCCATCAGTAGCGTTTCTGCGCTGAACTTTCCGTTGTCGCATGCTCCGGTAATCTCCACACAGTCTACCTCCGGCAGCATGCTGCGCCACTTCTCCAGATCAAACTGATGTGCGAAGGCAAGGCGTCGAGACTCCAGGCCAATCCAGGTAAGGTCCACCACGGACGGACCTGGCTCATGCATAGCGTCCGTAACCCACCGAAACAGATCCAGCGCGTCCTCTGCAACAGCCGATTCGATCAGCAGACGATCAGACTGCTGAACGAGCTTTCCAAACACATCGCTCTGCGGAATCGCTCCGTCAGCCAACCAGAGCACAAATGGTACATCCGGCAAGGCAAGTGGCTGAACTGAGCTGACAATTCTTCCCATGTCCGCCCCGTGCGCCTGCAGAAACACCTGCTCTGAGCAGTGCTGCTTGTCACTGCGGTTGACAAGCTGGCAGGAAACAGACACCCAGGCTTTGATATTGGGCTCAGTTTCGGCGGCTTCATCAGTCACAATAATGGCGCGGGCAGGGTGGTCGGCGGCGATCGCCGCAACGGAGGCCGAGACTCTCTGAGCGCAGTCGGAGTTGCGGCAGTAGGCCAGCAATGTCAGCAGCACTGTCCGCAACACCGCACCCGCAGATTCGTCCTGCTGCTTCCAAAGTCCGGTCAGTTCATCTTCTATAGTTGAGATATCTACCGAGGCGAGCGTGCTGTCTGTTGGGGCCACTAGATTCTCCTCCATCGCCGGCCGTCACGCGTGAGCAGGCTGAAGGCTTCCAGCGGGCCCCATGTGCCGGCCTGATACTCATGGAGTCCCTGACGTCCGAGTTCTCTCCACCTGTCCAGAACAGGCATCACTATTCTCCACTGCGCCTCAACTTCGTCATCTCTTGCAAAAAGAGCCTGCTCTCCGCTAGCCGCATCCAGGAGCAGACGTTCATAGGCTTCAGGGGACGGAGTGCCAAAGGACGCCCCGTACTGAAATCCCATACGAACCTGCTGCAGCCGCATGGACGGCCCCGGCTCTTTGCTGGTAAAGCGCAGGAAGATGCCTTCGTCCGGTTGAATTCGTATAACCAGCAGGTCCGGCCTGACCGCGTCCTTCTGCGTCGCGCCGAAGAGGATATTTGGTATCTCCTTGAACTGCAGTGAGATCTCGGTGGACTTCTTGGGTAAACGCTTTCCGACGCGCAGGTAAAACGGCACTCCGGCCCAGCGCCAGTTGTCAACAAACAGGCGAACAGCGGCGTAGGTTTCCGTAGCTGAATCCGGTTGGACGTTTGGCTCCTCCAGATAGCCTAGAGCAGGTTGCCCCTGGACGAGTCCCGCGGTGTACTGGCCGCGCACGGCGTGCTCGTCAACTTCCTCACGTGTCAAAAGCCGCACTGCCTGCAGGACCTTCAGCTTTTCGTCACGGATTGCGTCTGCCCGAAGGGATGACGGCGGTTCCATCGCCATGAGTGTCAACAGCTGAAGCTGGTGGTTCTGTGCCAGGTCTCGCACAATGCCAGCCTTGTCAAAGAACGCGCCCCGTCCTTCCAAACCGATATTCTCAGCGTTCGTGATCTGTACGTGATCGACGTACTTCTGGTTCCAGATGGGTTCAAAGATGCTGTTGGCAAACCGGAAAACAAGGATATTCTGGACTGTCTCCTTGCCGAGGAAATGGTCAATCCGGTAGATGCGTGACTCTGGGAAAACACTGCGTATCGCGCTATTGAGCTCACGCGAAGACGCCAGGTCGGTTCCTATTGGCTTCTCGACGATAATCCGCGCCCACCCGCGCTCTTCGCTCTGGAGGTTGTGGGCCCCGATCTGCTCGATAATCGGCTCGTAGTCGCTGGGCGGAGTCGCCAGATAGAACAGCCTGTTGCCGTGTGTGTCGTGACTCTTGTCAAGCTCCGAGAGCTTTGTCTTTAGCCGGTCGTAGCCTTCGGGGTCTTGGAACGTGGAGCGGTTGTAAAACAGGGAGCGCGCGAAGCCCTCCCACGCCTCACGTTCTCCCGCAAGACGCCGTGCGTGCGCCTGGATGCCCTGCCACATTTCGTCTCGAAACCGCTCATCGCTCCAGTCGCGCCTGGCGAATCCAACAATGGCAAAATTGGACGGCAGCAGGCTTTCCAGGTACAGGCTGAACAGGGCCGGAATCAGTTTGCGGTGGGTCAGGTCGCCCGTGGCGCCAAATATGACGAAGGCGCATGGGTCTGCGACGCGGCTCTCAGTCAGTCCTTCCCGGAAGGGGTTAACGCTCAGGTCCAGCAAAAGGTGTCAGCCCCCAATCAGCCGCTGGATTCGACCGTCGAGCTCTCTCTGGTCTTTGGTGAACGCCCTTAGCGCCGCGACACTCATCATTTCATCGGGCGCTGTATTCTCTCCCCACAAAGACCACTTCGGGATTTTTCCGCCTGCTTCAATCTGTTGCAGCTCTTCTTCGCTCCATGACCGGAAAAAGTCGTTCACGCCATGCTGTTTTGCCAGTTCAAGTATCTGGCTGCCTTCGGTGATAGAGTCTCCCTGTTCTACGGCTGCGGCTGTGAATGCCTTGAAGTTGTCCGGCACCTCCCAGAGCGTGCTGATTTTGCGCGCTGTCTCCGGATCGCTATTCAACTGGACCGGGAACTGCGCCGAGGAGTGTCTTCGGATATCCATCTTGGCGTCTGCGTTGTTCGAAAGATACTCCTGCGCTGCCTTCGGCGGAATTGTCTGAACGTCCACTCCTGCGAGATGCGCCACCTGCTGTCCGCTCCGGATACTGGCGGCTATCTGGCGGGTTGGCGCCTGCTGGCGTCCGCGGAGTTCTTCGATGTGCTCCTGTGACACCAGCGTCACGTGCTCGCCGATATTCGTACTGTCCCCCAGACCGTTGTCGTCAACCAGGCTGCCGAGGCGGCCAAGAAAGACGTTGACATAGCGTGGGCGTGAAAATAGAGCGGCGAAATAATTCTGGCGAGCGCTGAATCCAAGTGTGAAGTTGATAGGCACTCCGGCTTCTGAGAGCTTGCGAACCGCAATATACCCGTCCGGGGTAATCGGCGCCTTGACGAGCAGATGTCCAGGATTCAAAGCGTAGTAGCGCTTTCCAAAAGCCAGGGACGAGCGCCAGTCATCGGCAATATCCGGGTGCAACTCCACGCTCACCTTCGCGTCAAAAGTCTCAACAAGACCCAGCGCGATCTTTGCATTCAGAATAAACGCGGCTTCGATGATCAGGTCCTTCTGAGAAAGACCCGGGACGCGCTCGCGCATCCGCTTGCCGATTTGCCCGATCACCTGGTCGAGCGAGCCAGTCTGCACCACCTGGTTTACAAGGTTGTTGTTTGTCGTCAGGCCGCTCAGCTCTTTGGCCCAGACTTTCCGAGCAGCCTCCATGTCTCCGGTGTCCAGCCACAATTCACTGCCCGCTCCCACCAGTGCCTCATAGGCGGGCTGGCTCTGAAACTCTGTGCCCTTCACGCCCGAAAAGCCGTCCGTGACGATCTCTGCCGCCAGATCTGCCAGCTCTTCCTGTGAATGCAGATCCGTAGTTGCTGTTGTCATAATGCTGCCTGCTCCCATTGTTCTTGAACTCTTGTGATGACGCCGGCCACCGGCGTTATTATACCCACCGGGCGGCTTCCATCCAGGGGTGTTTCTCAGCGACCTGAACCGCAAAAACGATGTCTGCGCGGTGAGAGACCATCGGTGGTCCATGAATTGTGTCAGACACCGCGCAGCCTGATGATTTCTTACTTCAGATACTCGCGTATTCTGTCCGCAATCTTCTGTGGTGTGTATCCAAAGTGTTCCTGAAGCTCTTTGAGCGGAGCCGAGATGCCGAACCGATCCACGCACAGCTTCAGGCCGTTGACTCCCACCCAGCGCTCCCAGCCAAAGGATGCTCCGGCTTCCACGGCAACCCTTTTCTCCACGCTGGGAGGAATAACGCTGTCTTTGTAACTCTGATCCTGCTGCTCGAAGAGATACCAGCTTGGCATACTCACCAGCCGCGCCTTTACGCCATCCAGAAGGCCCAGAGCAGCCTGAGTCGGGTAAACCTCAGTTCCCGTGGCAATGATGACGACGTCCGGATTTCCGTCCGGGGCATCCTGCAGAACATACGCGCCTCGTCTGACACCTTTTGCGTCACGTGGCTTCTGGTACTTTAGCGCTGGCGCTTTCTGGCGGGAAAGAAGCAGTGCTGAGGGCGTGTGCTTGTGTTCCAGCGCCATCGCCCAGGCCACAGCGGTCTCTGCGGCGTCCGCCGGGCGCATGTCCATCAGGTTCGGCGTTGCGCGCGCAATCGCGAAGTGCTCCACCGGCTGGTGCGTCGGCCCGTCCTCTCCAAGAAAGATGCTGTCGTGTGTGAAAATCCAGATACTCTGCAAGTGTGACAGCGCTGAGAGCCTCACGGACGGGCGCATATAGTCAAGGAAGCAGAAGAATGTGGCGCCATACGGGATGAAGAAGTCACCGTAAGCTATACCGTTGACGATGCCGCCCATTCCATGCTCTCGCACGCCGAAGTGAATGTTGCGCCCCGCGAAGTCTCCTTTCGCAATAGAGGTGGATTCCTTGAGCAGAGTCTTGGTGGAAGGCTCCAGGTCTCCAGATCCGCCAATTAGTCCCGGCACATGCTGCGCGGCAATGTTCATAATTTTGCCGCCGTAGCCTCGCGTCGCGTCTGTGTCCAGTTCCAGTCCGGCGTCCAGAAGCACGTCCTCCAGATTGTCCGGAAGCCGTCTTTCCTGCATAGATTCATAGGTCGCCGCTAGATCCGGGTATTCGGCCTTGTATCTCTCCAGCATGTTGCGCCACTGCGAGTGCTCGCCTTCAACCGCCTTTGGCCGCGAGTGGAAAACATCGTACACGCCGTCCGGCACGTAGAAGGTCGGCTCCTGAGGCCAATGGAGCGCATCCTTCATCAGAGCGATCTCTTCGTCTCCAAATGGCTCTCCGTGGGCGGCTGAAGAGTCGTGCTTGGTGGGGGCGTCTTTGGCAATGTGCGTTCGCGCAATGATCAGGCTGGGCTTGTCTGTGACAGCCTGTGCGTTTCGAATGGCTTCTTCGGCGGCTGCGCGGTCATGCCCGTCTATCTTCTGCACGTGCCAGTGATAGCCTTCAAACCGGCTCTGTACGTCGTCGGAGTAAGAAATGTTGGTGTTGCCGCCAATGGAAATGTGATTGTCGTCGTACACGTAGATGATGTTGCCCAGTCCGTTGTGGCCCGCAAATGATGCGGCTTCGTGGGAGATTCCCTCCTCCATATCTCCGTCTGAGCAGATAGCGTAGATTGTGTAGTTGAACAATTCAAAACCGGGACGGTTGAACCTTGCCGCCAGCATCTTCGCCGCCAACGCCATCCCTACGCCATTGGCAAACCCCTGTCCGAGAGGCCCGGTCGTCGCCTCCACGCCTGGGGTCATACCAAACTCAGGGTGGCCTGGCGTATTGCTTCTCCACTGCCGGAAGTTCTTGATATCTTCCAGGGACACTTCGTAACCTGTGAGGTGCAGCAGTGAATACAGAAGCATCGATCCGTGTCCGGCTGACAGGATAAAGCGGTCGCGGTTCGGCCAGCGGGGGTCTTTCGGCTGAAAGCGCAGGAATTTGTTCCAGATGACGAACGCGTAGTCCATCGCTCCGGTAGGCAGGCCGGGATGGCCTGAGTTGGCTTTCTCTACCGCATCCACGGAAAGGAACTTGATTGTGTCTACGGCAAGCTGTTCAAGATTTTTGTTGACGGTCAAAGTCTCACTCACAGGAGATCCTCCTTCCAAAACAAGCGGATTCAAGGAACGGACCACAAGGTCTGCAGAAGAGCCGTTCCGGGCATTCTCATCAACGCGCACGCGTATAATGAAGCCACTGTAAACGGCGGGTTGCTCTTCTTCAGTGTCATACCCATTCTGACCAGAAGAGGCGTTATGACAGTCGCATTTTCCGCCAACGCACTATACCCGAAGAGGGGAATACCGGTCGACCTGAGGGCTGCTAACGGAGACCTGTAGTAGTGGCGGAGCGCTCCAGCAAATATAAAAGTGATATGCGGACAACCTGCGGAATGGGTGCGCTGACTGTCCTTTGTGCGCGCACGGGCCTGTTACCCGTTGATTTTGGTGGCTATTTCACGATGTGGTCCTGGGCCAGACTCATGCGCGCAAGTCTCGCGTGCCGTCTGGCCCAGTGAGATTACTCTGAAGCTGTCACGTTAGGACAGGGCCTGGAAAGCTTGCTGGCCCGTGAAGCTCTAGGTGGGAGCTCCGCCTGAGGCTGGCTCGGCTTCAAAAGACTGTAGAGCCAGATAGTTCAGTCCAAAGCGCTCGATGTTGTCCAGCTGCTTGTCGAAGGTGTCGAAGTGCCCTTCCTCATCAGTGACGAGCGTCTCAAAGAGCTGCTTGGACGCAGAGTCGGCATTCTGGGAACACTCAAGCGCAAAAGTGTTGTATTCTGCCGCGCTGCCTTCTTCCATCGAGCGCGCCTTTTTCAACATCTCCTGGGGATCGTGAATTTTCTCTACCGGTCCGGCAACGACCATTTCCACGTCGCCTTTGAGGAACAGAATCCGCTCCGAGAGCATCTCAACGTGAATCATCTCCCGGATTGCAATCTGCTTGAAGAGTCCGGCCAGAGGCCCAAATGCCTGATCCGCCAGATGGAAGTGAAAGTACATATACTGGTGCACGGCCTGCAGCTCATCGCTGACAGCCCGGTTGAGCAGGTCTATGCTGCGCTGTTTGTCCATTTCGTCTCCCCTTATCGTGGTCTTGCGGACGCCAGAGCCGGCGGCGCTGTCACTCGGCATCTTCCATTCAATTCGCCCGTAAGGCGCAGACTTCCTCCCGAAGCTGTTCGGGTCGTGAGAAGCCCACCGGAGGGCTGCCCGTACGGCGCAGGTAAAGGCCCCGCTGAGAGTTCGTCTCACGCGAGGCCATCGTTTCGCCTGGCTACGTCTCTCTCAGTAGACAGTCACGTCACTTGAGCTTCTTGGGAGAATGACAGGTTTACGCAGCCCATTCTCGAGCCGTATGGAGGAGATACCGTTCACCATGAGATGGGCGCCTGGTTCGAACGGGGAATGGCTGATATTTGTGAGGTCAATAGCCACCGGTCCGGAGCCGTCAGTAATCAACGCGATCTGTCCGTCCCAGCTGGTAACCCGCCCGTTCGTCGAAACCAATAGCCCCACGTTGTTCAAACCCATGGCTACTCCGCTCATTCCAATCTGGCCCATAGGCGGCGATCCAAAGTGGCTGCCCCCAACAGACCTGTTGGTCATAAAGAGCGGATCTGGTCCTGATTGAGGCGCAGAGATGATAACCAGCGGATTGATAATCTGCCGCTCTCCAGTGAGCGCGGTCGCCATTGTGCCGATGACCTGTACGTCATTGCCTTCTCGTAGCCCGGGTATCTCCGAAGCGTTGACAACTACCCGTATTCCCGAACTGCGGTCCGGGTCCTGGCAGTAGAAGAATCCGTTGAAAGCAGACACACCGCTCGACGCGACGGCTCTGTCCAGACTCACGAGTGTGCCATCCGAAAGCAACTTCGCTTCTCCAGGTGTTTTCACGGATACCGGAGTCACCCCTTGCACAACGGAAGACTGATCAATCGTACCATTGCGATCCAGGTCTACGTCAAGCCTGGCCTGTGTGTTGGTTGGCCAGTTCAGCAGCGTCACTGTTTGCGCCGCGCCATTTGGCACTGAGACCGGCTCGAAGAGCACCTGAGAGGCCTGACCAGCAGCGCCATCTACACCCTTGACAAGCATATAGGGAGAGGATGGCGCGCCGGTGAGATTGGTAAACTGCGCCGCCAGCTGTTCTTTGATCCCTCCAAACCCGGCTGTCTTGCCCGCTGGAACATTCACATTCAGCCATCTGAACAGCACGCTCTTGTTTGAAGGGTCTTTCATTCCAACCGCAGGAATTGCGTGCGGTGCGGTTTTCTCTGGTGTGAACTCGAAGGACTGCAGATCGCCCAGCGCGTTGTGCTTCAGATTCACGTGATCAGTGTCCCCCGGCTGAGAGTCGAAGGCGTGGAGCTGAAGCATCATTCCGGTC
>JADLDK010000060.1 GCA_020846715.1 Armatimonadota bacterium
GAACGGTCCCTCTCTTTCCATCCCTCCAGGTTTCCCAACCTGGAGGGGCAAAGCGCTCCTGTAGCCCGGAGTTACTGCATATCTGGTCTTCGCCGAGACGTCACTGCGCCGCCAGCGGCGGGCCGATCTTGCGCACCTGGACGTCGTCAAACAGGTTGCCGTTGAACATCAGGCCAAGGATCTGCTGGTGATGCAGGAATATGGTCATCCTGGCCTTCACCGGGCGCACTTTCAGTGCAATTCGAGACCACTTCATGGGGCTTGGGCGAAGCGGCGTCCAGATGACATAAGGCGACGTGTGGTCGCGCCCGCCAAGCGGATCCACCCCGATTTGATTGGCGACGTCTCCAGGCACACCGTCAGGGGTCTGATAAGTGTAGCTCCAGACGCTCACCTCATAAAGCGCGCCCGGTTCAACAGCGATGGTCTGGTAGAGGCCGCCGTCTTTGACGTTGGAGCCTGCTACCGCTCCGTAGAACCCTTTGCCGGAGTGCGGATGGAAGCCGTCCGGAAGCTCCGGCAGGCCTTTGTGCCAGCCGTCGCGCTGAATGCCCTCCGTGGTGCCAAACTTGTTCCAGGACGTAAACCAGGAGCTCATCTCAGGGATATCCTCAAATCCCGGGTCCTGCAGTTGCGCGGGCACGGGTGTTTCCCCCAGCTCCAGGTCTTTGCCGCTCTGCCCAGTCCGCACGCCCTTCAACTCACCGGGATCGAAGTCGGGATGGAACGCGACAAGGCGATACTCACCCGGCGGGAGACCCTTTATGGTGTAGCGGCCGAGATCGTCGGCGATGCTCCAGAGACCGAGTGGAACGGTGCAGACTGTGGCGCCGGAGAGAAGCCTCTTCCTGCCCGGCCCCCACACGAACCCGCGGATGGAGCCATCGCCTTTCGGCGCAGCCTGAGCAGAAGGCAGCGGCCAGGTGGCGTCCTGGAGATAGGCGTCATCGAACCAGACCTCACCCGAGGTGGCTTCCACGTCCAGAGAGAGTTTCAGGCGGCGCGCGGTCGGAACGGCGCTCAGCGCAAGCGTCAGCGAGGACCAGCCATCTCCCCGCTCCTCCAGCGCGACTCTGGAGGTGGCGATAACGCGCGCGTAGCTGTCCGTGAGTTGCAGTGAGACGGTGACAACTCCGTCGCGAGACAGTCCTTTTGTTTTCAGATGCTGCGGGAATGACGAGGCCCACCAGCGTGATGGATGACTGGAATCCGAAATTCCCGCAGCCGCTCCGGACTCACCGCACAACAACCGGACGTGGTATCATTGCCGCATGAGCAGCATGCGCTACCGGAACAACTATTTTTCATGCCTTTAGGTTGGGAAACCTTGAGGGATGAAACCGGTGGTTCACGAGGCGTTAGAGGTAGCTGCGGGAATTGAGTTCGGAAGAGGACGAGAGGCATGAGGAGTGTGCCATTCCCGCAGCATCAAAAGCGTAGCAGCAACACGCAAGATGACATATGTCGGTGTGAAGCGTTGAGATGGCCTTGTCCAATCTGGCGCCCATACGGCTTTGCGGTGCGCTGAGGAGGTAGTATGCGCCTGACACTTATCGTCGTCTGGCTCTGTCTGGCAGGCAGTCTGTCCGCACAGGTGGTGGTTCCGATAACTGCGGACTCGCTTCCACCAAATATGGCGGAAAACAATACGGACGCCGCTCCAACGAAGCAGGACGGCCGGTCCAGCGTCCAGGTAAGGTTCCATCACGTTGAGTGGCCGAACGTGACCTTCACTCCCCCGCATGGTGTGTGGGACTGGAGCAAGAGCGCACGGATGGCTGTTGATGTTTACAATCCTGAGGATAAGCCGGTTACGGTCGCGATCAGGGTGGACGACTCTGGAGCGGATGGGATCAGGAACTGGAGCAGCGCTGAGGTCTCCGCGAAGCCGAAAAAGTGGACCACCTTGACGATACCCCTGAGCAGCAGCAGGACGCCGTTCTGGGGCATGCGCGGCACGCCAGACGGCGGCATGGTAAGACGAATAGACCTCTCGAAGGTTACGGCGTTTCAGGTGTATCTGCCAAAACCCGAGCGGGAACATACACTCGTTCTAAGCGGCTTCAGGCTGCTCGGTGAGGCTCCAAAGATCGCGCTTCCCTTTGTGGACAGGTTTGGCCAGTACAAGCACGCGAAATGGCCCGGGAAGCTCACGAGCGAGAAGGACCTCATCATCCGCCGCGACCGGGAATCTCTAAGTCCGCTGATCACCTGGGGTGATAAGTACGGCGGATGGGATGGTGGACCGAAGCTCGAGGCGACGGGCTGGTTTCGGACCGAGAAGGTGGACGGCCGTTGGTGGCTGGTCACCCCGGAGGGGCGGCTTTTCTTCTCGACGGGCGTCGACTGCGTTTACACGTGGGGACCGACCTTTACTGAGAAGCGTGAGCCGTGGTTCGAATGGCTACCGGCGGAAGACAGCGTTTTCAAGCCGGCTCTGGGCTATACGCCGGGATCGCTCAAAATGGCTGAGACGATCGGTGGAAAGGGCCGGACGATCAGCTTCTACAAAGCCAACCTTATCCGCAAATATGGCGATGGGTGGGAGGAAGCCTGGAAAAAGCGCTCTTACGAGCGCCTCCGGGCGTGGGGGTTCAATACTCTCGGTAACTGGACGGAGCCGAAGCTTCTGAAGGACAGTCCGCTGCCCTTTGTCGCTACGGTCTATTCCTCAAGGCAGAGCCGGCTCATCGAAGGCGGTGGCGGTTACTGGAGCAAGATGAAGGACGTCTTTGATCCGCAGTTCGCCGCGCAGACGGACGAATCCATTGCGAAGGATGTGCGCGCGTTCGCCTCAAACCGGTTCTGCATCGGGTATTTCGTGGACAACGAGCTTGCGTGGGACGCAGTGGAACGCGGACCGCTTGCCAGCCCTCCCGATCAGCCCTGCCGCGTGGAAATGGTCCGGCAGCTCAAGGCAAAGTACAGTACGCTGGAAGCCCTGAACAAAGCATGGGGTGCGTCTGCTGAGTCATGGGACAGCCTCCGGGCGCCGGATGAGCCGAATGAGGCCTGCCGGAAGGATCTGGACGCCTGGGTGTACTCGTTCGCGCGGCGCTATTTCGAGGTCGTGAAGGCGGCCCTGCGACGGCATGCTCCCCATCAGCTCTACCTTGGCTGCCGATTCGCGTGGAGCCATCCTCAGGCCATTCGCGCGTGTGCGGATGTGGCGGACGTTGTGAGCTTCAATATTTACAGGCGGGATATCAACTGCGATGACTGGACGGGCAGGAATGACCTGGGCAAGCCCCTGATGATCGGGGAGTTTCACTTCGGAGCGCTGGACCACGGCATGTTCCACGCCGGCCTTGTGTATACCGCCAATCAGAAAGAGCGGGCGGCGGCTTTCAAGTCGTATGTGCGAGAGGTCGCAGAGTGCCCGTCGTTCGTGGGATGCCACTGGTTCGCTTACGTGGATCAACCGCTGACAGGGCGGGTGATTGACGGCGAAAACTACAACATCGGCATGGTGGATGTTACGGATACACCCTATCCCGAACTGACAGCCGCGGCGCGTGAGATCAACGCCCGGGTCTATCGCCTCCACGCAGAGTCGGGAACTCGGTAAGGCGTGGGGTTGCCGGGCGAGAGTTGCACGGTGCGGAGTCTCGGGTATCGAGCAGCCGGGTAAGCCAGGAGTCAATCCTAGACGCCCGATACAGGTAGGGAGCGAGGGGTTGTGGGCGCGCGTGAGCCTGCATTTTGCCTCAGCGTCGGTGTATCCGTCTGATCACGATAATCTGAGGAAAACCGCAGCCTGCTGGCGTAGTAGACAGGGGCGGTCACGACGGAGCGCGCGTGGCTGCCTGCCGGAGGTGCTATGCTGATTCGTTTCCTGGCCTGTCTCGCGGTTCTTACCGCTTGTGTATTCCCCTCCGCTGCCGCGACCAGCGCGCGCGGGCTGCCTAATAATCCCTACGGCATCATGCTGATGATCGGCGGGGACGCTCAGACCGCCGGAATGCTGCGCCACATGCAGCTTGCCCGCGATATGGTTGGTGAGTGGGGCTACGTGCGCATCGGCGCTCCCGCCGGGGCAGAGGACGTGAGCGATCTGGTGCGCACTGTCGTGGGTTGCCGGGCTATGCATCTCATCCCCGTGCTGACTGCCATGCGCCTGCCGCGGGAATACTACGATCCAAATAACCGCGACATCCCGATTCGCGATGCGGACGGGTCTTTGAAGAGCTTCGAGGCGGCGTATGAAAAGTGGATGCGCAAGGTGTACGAGCAGGGCGTCACCATCCCCTACCTTGAGTACGGCAACGAAATCAACGGTGGCTACTACGCGAAGCATCCCGAGGTGTACGCAGAGACCTGCATCGCCGCCAGCAAAGCCCTGAAGCGCGTAGATCCGAAGATGAGCTTCGGCACAGCCGGGATGGCCGGGTGCGCGCTTGATTTTTACGATGATATGCTCACGAAAGCCCCCGAAGTCAAGGACCACATAGACCATTGGGGCTTTCATCCTTACGGCGTGAACCACCCGCCCGGCTATGCACATGTCTTCGACAACTACGGTCTGGACGGACAGGTGGACCTGGAGCGGCTGCTGAAAAAGCACGGCGTCACAAACCCGGTCCTGATCGCTACAGAAACCGGTTATGAGCTGGGCAACATCGGAGACCGCCGGTTTCCACCCATCACCGAAGACCTCCGCGCGCGCTATCTGGTGGAGGCCTACCAGAAGTACTGGGCGCCCGATCCGGAGCTGCGCGCGGTGATGCCCTTCATGCTTCAGGATGTGCGCTGGCAGAACTGGAACGGCTGGGACTTCGTGCGGGAGGACTACAGCCTGACTCCTATGTACATTGCGCTGCGAGACCTGCCAAAACCTGAAGGATCGGACTATCTACCCCCCGGGCCCTGCTCCGTTGCAGGCCGGGTCGTCGAGGCCAGCCTGTCGCGGGGAGTGCCAGGGTTTCTGGTCTGGGTTCGAAGGCCGGGCGGTCCCTGTTATGCCGCTATCACGGACGCGGAAGGGCGCTACCGGATAGAAAACATCCCCGCCGGTAGCTACACCATCTCCGCCTTCTGCGACGGGTTCACTTCCAGTCCACAGCAGACACTGCAGGTAACGGGAGAAAAAGACGCCGCGTGGAACGCCGAAACCTCACGCGTCAGCTTTCTTGCCCCGCTGGAGAACTCACCCGGCGCAAACGTCGCGAATGGCTGGACTCCCCTGAGCTCCGATCACGTTTATGCGCTGGACAGCGCCGTCAAGCGCACGGGCACAGCTTCCCAGCGCATCCGGGCCAGCGGTAAGCGGCAGGGCATCTGGCAGGTGAGCGCGTATGAAAGCGTGCTGCCGGGTCACACCTACAGCGCTGAGGTCTGGGTGAAAACAAAAGGACTGTCTCGCGACGGAGTTGTCACCGTCTCACTGCAACTCACGGACAGCTTCGCCCGCGTTATCGCCACCTCAAGAGTCGCGCTGGAGGAGCGGGGGGATGGCTGGTCCCCGCTGACGCTTGCGCTGAGCGCCGTTCCGACCGCGCGCCGCCTGAAACTCTCTCTGGACGTGGAAGCCACTTCCGGCGAGGTCTGGTTCGATGACGCTTATCTCCAGGACGCCACCTGGCCGCTGCCTTCTGCTCAGGCTGCACCAAAGGGCGATGGCTCCATCCGCGGGTTCGTGTGGGGGCCGGGCAGGAAGAGGCTTCTCTCCGGCGCCACAGTCTGCACCGTTCCACTCGGGCTTTGGACTGTCGCCGACGATCTCGGCCGCTACACCATAAAGGATCTCCCGCCGGGTGAGTATCGCCTTGTGGCATTTCATCCCGACTTCGATCCCGGTGAGTTGAAGGGCGTGCGTCCGGGGCAGAGCGGCAAAGACCTGGAGCTGGCGGAAACACCTGTGCCCGCGCAACTGCAGGACCCGGGATTCGAGGATATCCCTGAGATGAGTTCCTGGTTTTCGTCCTGGAACAAGTTTGGCACGACGGAGGGCATTCAGCGCGACGGGTGGCACAAAGGCCTGCCGGAGCTTCCTGACGGTTTCCATCCGCACTCCGGCAAAGGGTTCTACGGAGCGGTGGCGGGCTCCAACGTCAAAGACGGCGGCCTCTATCAGACCATCGCCGTTGAACCTGGAGCGCTTTATGAGGTGAGCGTCTGGAGCTACACTTACCAGACTCCTGACGGAGTGCCGGGAGACGTCGCCAATCAAATCGGGGTGGACCCGCTCGGAGGACGCGATCACACGTCGCGGTATCTTATCTGGACGCCGCTTCGCCCAAGCCCCATGAAGTGGTCTCGAATTGCACTGAAAGTGCGTCCGGTAAACGCCAGGATGACCATATTCCTGCATCACCAGCAGATCCTTGGCCTGATGTTTAACGGCAACTTGTTTGACGACGCCCAGGTGCGTAAAATCGGCCCGCCGCTGGCGGCGCAGTGACGTCTCGGCGAAGACCAGATATGCAGTAACTCCGGGCTACAGGAGCGCTTTGCCCCTCCAGGTTGGGAAACCTGGAGGGATGGAAAGAGAGGGACCGTTC
>JADLDK010000061.1 GCA_020846715.1 Armatimonadota bacterium
CAGACGCGTAACGAGTTTCCACTCCCGTTGAACCCCTGGGATAGTCAAACTCGCCAATGCGTGTATCTACAATTACGTAGTCGTCGGTCGATTCCCCGTAGTACAGTTGCGGACGCGTCACGTCAAAAGCGTCTTTGGAGCTTTGAGGAGGGATGTCTTTAATGAAAAAGGTAGGCAGTCCTTCCGGTGATACCTCGTTCACCGGACTCATAGCCAGCCCGTATCCATGCGTGTATTTGAGTTTCAGATTGACCCATGTCCTGGCTGTCTGTGGAAGCGCGCCTTTGTCCAACTCACGCGCCGAGAGCATCACCTGTCTGTACACCCCGTCAACCGTATAGCGGTCAATGTCGACTTCGTTGAAATTGTAGTACTGCTGTATCTCCTGGAGCTGTTTGTAAGCCGCCTGCAGAGGCACATAGTCCCACAGGCGGACGCTTTGCAGAGTGACCTTGTTGCGTTTGAGATCCCCCGCGGTCAGAGTCCCCGAGAAGCTGAACGGACGGCGGTCCACTTTGTCCAGCCCATAGGCCTGCTGAGTGGCAGTAATATGGCGCTTGAGATACGGCCGCTCCTTGTTGAACTCATCAGGATTGACTACCAGGCGCTGGGTCAGCGCAGCCACAGCTCCACCGATGATGATGTTGGCCACGGGAGCCAGAAATACACCTGCGACGACGATCTGGATACTGCGGCGTCTCGCCCCGAAAAGAACGACCACGGCTCCGAGACCAGCCAGAACTGTGGCCAGGTCAATGGCTGTGAGACGCACATGAGCGTCAGCATAACCCACACCATACAATGTCTGAGTTGCGGTATATAACAGGCCGTAGGCGCTGAGCCTGAAGCCAATAGCCTGCAGCGCAGTGATAAGCGCCAGCAGCAAACCCAGTTGCCCGGCGGCTACAGATGTGATCTTGAGCTTGCCAGCGAGGATATCCACAGTGCGCGACAGATAGAGCACTGCAGCAGCAGCCACCGCTGCCGCGATAAGGGCCAGCATCAACGCACGGTAAGCGAACTGCAAGAAGCTGAGACGAAAGACGTAGAAGCCTATGTCGTTACCAAAAACCGGATCGGTCTTGCCGAACGGAACGTAGTTTGAAAACTGTAGCCAGGACTGCCAGTGGGTCGCTGCTTCCAGCCCAATAAGCACAGAGAGTACAATCCCGCCAAACAGGACGATGAACTCAACACCGCGCCGGATCATCCGGTCGAAGAATATCGGCAGCCGCCCATCAACGGTGTACAGTTCCAGACGCCCGGAACTGGAACGTAGAGCATACCAGGCATTTCCCCAGACGACGGCGAAAAACAGAGCGCCAACCACAACGCCCAACGCTATCTTGGAGAGCAAAATGGTGCTGAAGATACGGCCATAGCCCAGGCTTAGAAACCAGATCCAGTCAACGTAGAGCGGGACAGCCGACAGCACAACGAGAGCCAGAAGACCGGCCAACACCCAGACAACTATTCTTTTCGTTTCGTACACCAATTCAGCCTTCCTTGAGCCCGTCCTGTCAGACGGGAGCTACTTTGCTGCCCTGAGGGCCTTCCAGCGTGGTCTTGAGCTCCAGAAACCCTTCAAGCCCGAGAAGCTGTTTCAAGTCGCGAAAAGACGCCAACTCATCTGTCATAGACCTGAGATTGCCGTCCTGCAACAGTGTCCGCGCCAGCCTTCGCATCGCACCCAGAGTAACCATAAGGCTTTCGACAGGGTAGACGGCGATTTTATATCCAAGGCTGTCCAGGGCTTTAGCGTCCAGGATGGGAGTGTCACCTCCAGTGAGCATGTTGGCCAGTAACGGATAGCGCACCCGCGCGGGAATTGTCTCGAGCTCTTCTATAGAACGGGGCGCTTCGATGAACACACAATCAACACCAATATCTCCGGCCCGGTTGACTCTGTCGATGGCGTCGTCCAGACCATTTACCTGCCTGGCGTCTGTGCGAGCGATGATGACAAAATCTGGATTTGAGCGTGCGCGAAGAGCAGCTTTGAGCTTCAGAAGAAAGTGGTCGGTCGCGATGACCTCCTTTCCCTCAAAATGACCGCACCGCTTGGGCGCAACTTGATCCTCCAGCAGAATCCCACTTGCGCCACCCCTCTCAAACTCCTCCACCGTGCGCATGACGTTCGCGATATCTCCATGTCCCGTGTCGCCATCCGCAACGACTGGAATCGACACCCTCTCAGACATTCGACGCACAGCTTCCGCCATCTCCGTCATAGTGATGAGGTTCAGATCCGGCATTCCAAGACGGCTCGCCGAAGTTCCGAAGCCGCCGGCAAAGACGGTCTCGAATCCCGCTTCCTCCACAATCAGCGCTGTAAAGACATCGTGAGCGCCGAGGCTGCGGACCAGACCCGGCCTCTCAAGCAGGCTGCGCAGTCTGCGCGCTTTGTCAGCATGAGTCATATCGTTCTCCGTGTAGGCCCAGGATTGAGACTGAACAGGAGTATAGCATGCGCCCTGACCTGCGTTCCTGCGGCGCCAGGGTCACTTCCCGGAGGCGTCCGCGAGCGTGAATACAGTGACGCGGACAGTCCTAGACATCAGGCCAGAAGGATGCCAGACGCCGGATGGCAGTCAGTTTGTCCGACTGTCCCATCCGGGAGGCGCCGATTGCCTTTTTGAGGATGGAGACAGTCTCGTCGTAGAGGGGTCGATCCACTGGATAGGGAATGCCGTCTTTCCCTCCATGTGCGAAAGAGTAGACAGCCGGATCTTTCCAACTTGGCCGGGCGCCGTAAGCGATCTCGGCCACCATGACAAGGGCGCGCAGTGTCTTGGGCCCCACCCCGCGTATCGCGAGAAGCTGTTCAAAGCTCGCGGGCTGACGGTCATAGGTCTCAATGAGAACTTTGTCCAGCCCGCGCGGCGAAAGGTCTTCGGGAGCGATCCAGTGCCGCGAGGGCATGTCCAGGCGCTCAAGGGACCTGAGCTCCTTTTTGATCTGGACGGGTGTCTGCTTGACAACTTCTACGAGCGCGCGGCGAGACGCTTCGGACTCGTGGGCAACCATGTTCAGGACTTGATCAGACCGACTCTGACTGGCAATCCCTGAATGAGGTTCGTTGACAAAGCTCGACAGGCGCGGCGAGTGCCAGTGGTAGCGGCGCGCGTATTGATTGGTCTCGTTCATTCCCTGCTGCACGACCGACCAGGCCGCGCTTCGCGTGAAGAAGAAGCAGTGGTGATAAAGCTGATACCCGTCCTGCAGCGCGGTGTTGTCCACTTTCGCGGAAAGTTTGCTCGCGTTAACCAGAGGCTCCGGCAGCACACCTTCAACAGATGTGCCACAGTAGTGCACAATCTCCTCCGGAGTCTTCCGCGACACGCCTCCCTTACCGCCAGCCACGAAAAAGCCGAGCTCCGCTTCCCTACCCTTGATCCCCTCTTTGATGGCGCCGCACGTGGTGGTGGTAACGCCTGAAGAATGCCAGTCAAAGCCCAGGACACAGCCGAACGCCTGAAACCATCTGGGATCGGCCAGACGCTCCAGCATTTTGTCCGGCCCGTACTCAGCAACGATCATCTCCGTAACAGTGCCCGCAAGCTGAGTCATTCGACTGAAGAGCCAGCGCGGCGCTTTTCCGGAGTGCAGAGGCAGATTGGCGACACCTGTTCGCATTCTTTCTGTGGAGTTCCGCTGCAGAGGCAGTCTTTCCTGTCTCACAAAGGACGCCTGAGTGCCGATTTTCGCGCCCGGTGTGCGCCAACAGCGCTCAGAAGGCGGGAGGAAAAAGGCGCAGCCTGAACGTAGCTTCAGGAATACTGTGAAAGGCAATCCCGCAGGCGCATCTTCCACATCTTCTCCTCACCGACGGGCAGTTCTGCGCGAACTCCCTCTGTTGCTCCTTCTGGCAGCGCTTGCAGCCTTCTTCTCCTTGCGTGTCCACGGGTTTTCAAACGCTGTCAACATCGGTTCCATAGGGCGGGACACCGCAATCATCGGCGCCATGGGGATCGGGATGACATTCGTTGTGATTACGGGCGGCATTGATCTGTCCTGCGCGTCCATTCTGGCCCTGTCGTCCAGCTTCATGGCGATTCTGATGCAGAGAACTGGGGGGATTGTATTCCCTGTCGCGGTCGCTCTGGCGTCGTCGGTAGCGCTTGGAGCCGGAAATGCCTTTTTGGTTACAGTGCTGGAGGCGCCTCCAATTGTCGCTACACTTGCCACGCTCAGCCTCTATCGTGTTCAGGCGATTCAGACTGTGACTCTGATTAGCGATCTACCGGCTGGATTCAGGGCTCTAGGCACGGGCGTTGGGTCCTTCGGGTTGTTCGCGCTCGCTCTGGCGGCAGGGCTGGCAGGGTTGTCGCGCAGCTCGTTCGGGCGTCACGTGCTCGCTGTGGGTGGCAATCTTCAGGCGGCGCGTCTGGCCGGTGTGCGCGTGAAACGGACGATTGGATGGACGTATGCCATCAGCGGCCTTTGCGCTGGTCTGGCCGGACTGATAGCCAGCGCCATGCTTAATTCCGTGCAGGGCAACATGCTCATGGGCTATGAACTGGACGTGATAGCGGCTGTTGTCATCGGTGGCACGTCCATCACAGGCGGGCGCGGCAGTGTGCTTGGCACGGCAGCGGGCGCTGCGATTATGGCAGTCTTGAGGAACGGCTTGATCGTCGCGGGGCTGGATGTCTACTGGTATCAGGCAATTATCGGAGTCGCCATTCTGGTCGTTGGCGGCGCTGACAAGCTGGCCGCCAGAAGAATGGAAGCGGCCTAGTGCGGCTTGTTCGAGAGATCGCCAAATATCGCCTGGGCGCGGTGGCCGTTCTCATTGCCGTCACCATCTGGTTTGCCCGCACCCCACACTTCTTTGAAGCAGAGACTCTGTTCGGACTGACGCGGCAGTATGCGGAAATCGGTATCGTAGCTGTTGGAATGACGTTGGTGATCGCAACCGGCGGCATAGATATCTCAGTCGGAGGAACGGCCGGGATGGTGAGCATGCTGCTCGGATTTCTGGCGGTCGGGCATGGATGGAACATCTGGGCAGCGCTTGGAGCGGCGATGATCTGCGCTCTTGGCATCGGCGCGGTGAACGGATTTGCCATTGCGCGCCTTGGAATGGAGCCCGTGCTGGTGACTCTGGCCACGATGAGTCTGACGCGCGGGATCGCCTACGTTCTGACACAGGGGACGAGTCTTTCGCTCTACTCGTACGACTCGTTCCGGGCGATCAGTTCAACCGATGTAGCCCTTCCCGGTGTAAGCGTTCCCACTCCGGCGATCATATTGCTTGTAACCGTAGCAGTTGCCTATGTGCTGCTGCGCCAGACTGTCTTCGGGAGGCAGATACTTGCGCTGGGACAGTCTGAAGCGGCAGCGAAACTGGCCGGCATTCCAGTAACCCGGGCTAAGTTTCAGACGTATCTCCTGTTGTCTTTGCTTGCCGGATTGGCAGGTGCGCTGATCTCCTCGAGGTCTGCCACCGCCTTTGCAGACGCAGGGCGCAACTACGAGTTTGAAGCGATTACGGCTGTGGTTCTGGGAGGAACGAGCCTCTCTGGAGGGGAAGGCAGCTTGATAGGGACGCTCATCGGTGTGGCTACGATGGCGGCCTTGCGCAACGGTCTGGCACTGACAGGACAGTCTGATCTTGTCCGCACACAGATGCTGGCTGTAGCGCTGATCGCGGCAGTTGTCATTGACAATGCGCGCAAGAAGCTCATTCGCGGAGGTTCCAACACTTGAAATCACTCCTGAAAGTCCTCGTCGCTGTCGCTGCCGGCGTCTCACTCACCGGCTGCGCCCAGCACCAGTCCACAGGTCCGGTATCCTCAGGTTCAGCGGACGCAGGCAAACCGCACATTGTCTTTATCTTCAAAGTCATGGGGATAAGCTACTCAGACAGCTTGCAGCAGGGTGTGGACAGGGCAAACAAGGAACTGGGTGTGAACGCCGAGCTCATCGGGCCCAGTACAGGCAACGATATTCAGGGCCAGATCAACCTGATTGAGCAGCAGATTGCGCGCAAGGTGGATGCGGTAGTGATTTCCGCTAACGATGCTGACTCAGTGAAGCCGGCCATGGACAAAGCAACGGCCGCAGGCATCAAGGTTTATACATGGGATTCGGATTCACCCGGATCAAAGCGCCTTTTCTACGTGGCCGGTTGTGATGACGTTCAGATCGGGCGCGACGTGGCTGCGCGACTTGCAGAGGATATTGGCGAAAAAGGCAAAGTCGGTATAATGACCGGAACTCTGACCGCGAACAACCTCAGACTGCACGTTCAGGGGGTGCGGGAGGAGTTAAAGAAACACCCGCAGATTACAGTCGTGGAGCCGCTTCTAGCCTGCAACGACCAGAAAGATCAGGCGGTGAACAAGGCTATCTCACTGTTGCAGGCGCATCCAGACCTGGCGGGGATGGCGGGCGTTTGCTCACCTGCCGCGCCAGGAACTGCGGAAGCCTTGATTCAGGCTGGCAAAGCCGGCAAAGTCAAGGTCTGGGGCATTTCACTGCCCAGCGAAGTCAAGCCTTACCTCAAGAAAGGCATCGTGCAGGGTGCGATTCTCTGGAATCCCGCGGACCTGACCTACGCCGCAGCCATGCTTGTCCGCGACAATCTGAAGACAGGAGCGATGCCAAAGGATGGACAGGAGATTCCAGGCATCGGCAAGCTCAGCGTAAAGGGCGAACAGGTGCTGATTCCAGGCGCCGTGATCACCAGGGAAAACGTGGACCGGTTCGACTTCTAGCGAAGCTGTGGTCCCCAACCTCAAGTCCCTTTCCGCTAGATATAGAAGTTCCAGGCGGCGAAGGATGCTGCCTTGCAGATAGTAGCGAAGCTGTCCGCCTTTAGGGCAGCGCCACCAATAAGGCCGCCGTCTATTTCGGATTGCTCCAGGAGCTCTTCCGCGTTCTTGTCGTTCATGCTTCCACCATAGAGGATACGCACACCGTTGCCGGCATCCGTACCGAAGTTGTCGCGCACGGTCTGGCGGATCAAGCGACACACGCGGTTGGCCTCATCCGAGCCGCAGACTTCCCCGGTTCCAATAGCCCAGACCGGCTCATAAGCGATCACCAGCGTCTCAATCTGATCTGGAGTCAGTCCATCCAGGCAGGCCCTTATCTGCGAGGATATGATATCGTCTGTCTTGCCCGCCTGGCGCTCGTCGATCGTCTCCCCACAGCAGATAATCGGCGTCAGACCTTTGGCCAGACAGACCCTGGCTTTGATGTTGATGGTGTCGTCGCGCTCCCCGAAATAGTGGAGGCGGCCGGCCAGGAGATCATCAACCTTACCGAAGCGCCCGCGCGTCTCGGAATGGCCGAGGATGGCGTAGCGGCAACCCACATCCAGCAGCATATCTGCGGAGATCTGACTGGTCCAGGCGCCCTTTTCCTCCCAGAACACATTCTGAGCACCCAGTGAGATCTCGGCGTCACCTATGGTCTCGCTGGCCACTGCCAGGACTGTAAAGGGCGGACATACACATACTTCCACGTCACTCAGTCCGTCAATCAGCGGCTTCAGCTCGCCTATAAGCTGCCGGGTCTGCTCCCGTGCGTTGTGCATCTTCCAGTTGCCCGCAATGAGCGGCGTCCTCACCTTTTTTGTCCTCACCATCGCCAGTTAGTCCTTAGATTTTTCACGTGATTGCGCAAGAGCCTGCGCGGATCTATTTGTCTGCAAGTGCCGCAACACCGGGAAGCGTCTTTCCTTCCAGAAACTCCAGACTCGCTCCCCCTCCGGTTGAAACGTGCGACATTTTGGCAGCGAAGCCCATCTGCTCAACCGCAGCCGCAGAATCACCGCCACCTACGATTGTCGTCGCCGCGCTATCGGCCATCGCCTGGGCGATAGCTCTTGTGCCTTCTGCGAATTTCGGCATCTCAAAGACACCCATCGGACCGTTCCAGACGACCGTCTTGGCTTGCCGGATAACCTCCGCAAACGCAGATCGCGTCTGGTGCCCAATGTCCATCCCCATCATATCAGCAGGAATCTGATCGGCAGGGACGACCTTCGAGGCAGCGTCGTCGCGAAACTCTTCCGCTACAACGATATCCACTGGTAACAGAAGCTGGACACCCTTTTCCTCGGCATCGGACATCGCCTTTGCGGCCAGCGGCATTCCATCTGAGTCCAGAAGAGATTGGCCAATCTCACAGCCTCTTGCCTTGAGAAAAGTGTAGGCCATCCCGCCGCCTATGATCAGCGTGTCCACTTTGGTCAGCAGGTTCTGGATGACAGGAATCTTATCGGCAACCTTAGCCCCGCCAAGAATTGCCACAAACGGGCGTTGTGGATTGGTCAGGGCGCGCCCGAGATAGTCGAGTTCCTTCTGCATCAGATAGCCAGACACGGCTGGAAGATATTTTGTCACTCCTTCCGTTGAGCCGTGCGCCCTGTGCGCTGCGCCAAAAGCGTCGTTGACATACAGATCGGCGATCGAAGCGAGCTCCCGGGCAAACTCCGGCTCGTTCTTCTCTTCTTCCTTGTGAAAGCGAAGGTTCTCAAGAAGCAGAATATCCCCGTCCGCCATCCGCGCTACGGCGTCCTGTACCTGAGCGCCAATACAATCATCCACCTTCGTGACGGGTTTGTTGATCAACTCACTCAGACGCGCCGCAACGGGATTGAGCCTGAGTGACTCTTTCACTTCGCCCTTTGGCCGTCCGAGGTGCGAGCAAAGAATAACGCGCCCGCCATGATCAATCAAATACTGAATAGTCGGCAACGCCGCCCGGATACGGCGGTCATCGGTGATATTCTGATTCTCATCCAGAGGGACGTTGAAGTCCACGCGCACCAGTAAGCGCTTGCCCTGAACGTCGACATCTTCAATAGTTTTCTTGTTCATTGCGAAGAAGAGCCTTTCCCGGTCGGCCGCCGGATGTGACAAGGGGCCAGGCACAGGGCGGTGCGCCCAGTCTCCCGGCCCCCATGCCGTTCGATACCTTTAGAGACCTTTGTCCTTCAGGAACTTGACCAGATCAGCAATTCGGCAAGAATATCCCCACTCATTGTCGTACCAGGAGATAACCTTGACCATGTGGTCGCCCATCGTCATGGTGCTGTTGGCATCCAGAATACTGGAGCGCTCATCGCCCATAAAGTCGCTGGACACAAGCGGCTCCTCTTCATAGCCGAGGATGCCTTTCATAGACCCTTCTGCGGCCTTTTTCATAGCCGCATTTACAGACTCAGCAGTAACCGGCTTCTCCGTGTTCACGACGAGATCTACAACAGATACTGTGAGTGTAGGTACGCGCATGGCAAATCCGTGCATCTTGCCTTTGAGTTCCGGCAGAACGAGCGATATTGCCTTGGCGGCGCCTGTCGAAGTCGGGATCATGTTGGCGGCGCCTGCACGCGCGCGGCGAGGGTCTTTGTGCGCCTGATCCTGAATCTTCTGATCGTTAGTGTAGGAGTGGATGGTCGTCATCAGACCTTCCTCCACGCCAAAGTTGTCAACAAGAACCTTGGCTACGGGCGCGAGGCAGTTGGTTGTGCAGCTCGCGTTGGAGATGACGTTGTGCTTTGCAGGATCGTATGCGTCCTGATTGACCCCGAGAACCAGTGTGACGTCCTCGTTCTTGGCTGGCGCTGTAATGATAACTTTCTTTACGGACCCGCCCAGATGCGCCTTGGCCTTCTCAGCGTCGGTAAAGAATCCGGTGGACTCGATGACAATCTGTGCGCCTACTGAGTTCCAGTCTATATTGGCGGGGTCCTTCTCCTGAAAGCTCTTGACGGTCTTGCCATTGACGACGATCGCACCGTCCGCCGGTGCAACATCGCCCTTGAAACGTCCGTACGTTGTATCCCACTTCAGAAGGTGCGCGTTGGTAGCGGAATCGACCAGATCGTTAATAGCTACGATCTCAACGTCATTCGGGTACTTTTCCTGAAGCGCTCGGAAGCTCAGACGGCCGATTCGGCCAAATCCGTTGATTCCTATCTTGACTGCCATGGTGACTAGTGTCCTCCCCTAAAGCAAACGATTGGTGCTGAGTGTCCCGCCTTCGACGCTGAAAAGCCGATGCATTTTACCGGACAGGCTCCGCCCTGTCAAAGCCGCAACTCACTGTGCAAGTAGCTCCTATTCTACAGGCCGCGGCTCCTGCTCGCAAGCATATGGTACCAATGGCCCATGCCGGTGAGTACCATAGACGTAGAGATTTCTGCACAATCTCTACATATAATTGGGCTAGTAAGATTGGACACTCAGCGCACCGATAACGAGGAGGTTCGGCGCTGGGGCACATGCACGCTTCTGGCTCTCCAGCAGCGTCAACGGCCACTCAACGGCGACGCACCGCTTCCGCGACGGCGCAACTGCCCCGGCCCATACGACTGCAACGATGCACAACCACTACGGCGCGCAGCGACAGTCGCCGTGGTCTTCTTGCGTGACTGCGGCTTTTCAACTGGAGAGACGAATGAAAAAGCATCAGTTTATCACGCTGGACGGCAACGAAGCAGTCGCTCGCGTTGCATACAAGCTCAACGAAGTGGCCGCACTCTACCCCATCACTCCGTCTTCAAATATGGGTGAGTTCATTGACGCCTGGGCGGCGGAAGGCAGAAAGAATCTGTGGGGCACGGTTCCCCGAGTGGTCGAGATGCAAAGCGAAGCCGGTGCGGCGGGAGCAGTGCATGGAGCGTTGCAGGCGGGGTCGCTAACAACAACCTTCACCGCATCCCAGGGGCTGCTCCTGATGATCCCGAACATGTACAAGATCGCGGGAGAGCTCACACCGACGACCTTCCACGTCTCCGCGCGGTCACTCGCGGCTCAGGCGCTCTCAATTTTTGGCGATCATTCGGACGTGATGGCGGTGAGGCAGACCGGATTCGCTCTGCTTTCTTCAGCGTCAGTTCAGGAAGCGCACGATATGGCGTTGGTGGCTCACGCTTCGTCACTGCGCAGTCGCATTCCGTTTGTCCACTTTTTCGATGGTTTTCGCACGTCTCACGAAGTGGACAAAATTGAAGCGCTTTCTGATGAGGATATCAGGGCTCTCATCAAGGATGAATGGGTGATCCAGCACCGCGAGCGCGCGCTCTCACCCGACCGCCCGGTTCTGCGCGGGACTGCTCAAAACCCTGACGTTTATTTCCAGGGCCGCGAAACAGTAAACCCGTTCTACGCTGCATGTCCCGACGTTGTCCAGGACATTATGAACCAGCTTGCTGAGCAGACCGGCCGCAGCTACAACCTGTTTGACTACGTTGGCCACCCACAGGCTGAGCGCGTCATCGTCCTGATGGGCTCCGGCTGTGAAGCCGCTCATGAGACTGTTGAGTATCTCGCTGAACGCGGTGAGAAGGTTGGGCTGGTCAAGGTCCGGCTCTATCGTCCATTCGACAGCAAACGCTTTGTTGAAGCCCTGCCTAGAACCGTTAAGGCCATCGCCGTTCTGGATCGAACCAAGGAACCTGGCAGCCTCGGAGAGCCGCTCTATCTCGACTGCGTAACAGCACTGATGGAGTCGTGCAGTAATGGATCCAGTCCTCTCCCGGCAGTTCCCAGGACAGTGGGAGGCCGCTACGGACTCTCGTCCAAGGAGTTCAACCCGGCGATGGTCAAGGCGGTGCTGGACAATCTGTCAAGTCCACAGCCCAAGAATCACTTTACTATCGGGATCAACGATGACGTCAGTCTCACGAGCCTGCCGTTTGACCCCAGCTTCAATATTGAGCCTGAAGATGTCGTACGGGCTCTGTTCTACGGACTCGGCTCAGACGGCACGGTGGGGGCCAACAAGAACTCCATCAAGATCATCGGTGAAAACACGGACAACTACGCCCAGGGCTACTTCGTTTACGACTCCAAGAAGTCCGGGGCAATCACCATCTCTCACCTGCGCTTCGGTCCACGTCCGATTCGATCCACGTACCTGGTAGACAGCGCCAGCTTCGTGGCGTGCCATCAGTGGTTCCTGCTGGAGCGGCACAACGTCCTGGAGAAGTTGAGGCCCGGCGGGGTGCTTCTACTCAACAGCCCCTTCTCTACCGAGGATGTCTGGGACGAACTGCCTGCGCATATCCAGAAAGAGATTCTTAGCAAAAAGGCGCGGGTGTTCGTGATTGATGCCAACAGTGTCGCTGCGGCGACGGGCATGGGCAGAAGAATCAACACCATCATGCAAGCCTGCTTCTTCGCAATCTCGGGCGTGTTGCCGCGCGAAGAAGCCATCGCACAGATCAAGAAATCCATCGAAAAGACGTACGGGCGTAAGGGCCCGGAGGTCGTTCAGAAGAATCTCGACGCTGTCGATAGCTCCCTGTCTCATATGCACGAGGTGGACACACAGGGTAAGACTGTCACTTCCAGGCACGAGTTGGTGCAGATCAGCGACGAGGCCCCGGAGTTTGTGCGCGGTGTGCTTGCGGAGATTATGGCCGGGCGCGGAGACAATCTCCCGGTGAGTGCGATGCCCTGCGACGGGACATTCCCCACAGGCACGGCCAAGTGGGAGAAACGAAACATCGCGGAGGAGATTCCTGTCTGGGACGAAGACCTGTGCATCCAGTGCGGAAAATGCGCGATGGTGTGCCCGCACGCAGCCATTCGCATCCGCACTTATGAGCCCTCAGCGCTCGAGAATGCGCCACCGACCTTCAAAGCCGTGGACGCACGAGACAAAGACTTCGCCGGGATGAAATATACCATCCAGGTGGCTCCCGAGGACTGTACGGGGTGCACTATATGTATGGAAGTGTGTCCGGTCAAGAGCAAGACTGACCCGAACCACAAAGCTCTGGAAATGCAGCCCCAGATCCCACTGCGTGAGCAGGAAAAGGTGAACTGGGAGTTCTTCATGAACCTTCCGCGCCCGAATCGCCTGGGGCTGAAACCCGGCAGCATTCGCCAGCAGCAACAGCAGGAACCCCTGTTTGAGTTCTCCGGCGCTTGTCTGGCGTGCGGAGAGACTCCCTATCTCAAGCTGATTACGCAGCTCTTCGGCGACAGGATGCTGATTGCCAATGCGACTGGATGCTCGTCCATCTTCGGCGGCAACCTTCCGACGACACCGTTCACAGTTAACGACGAAGGGCGCGGCCCGGCCTGGTCTAACTCGCTCTTTGAAGACAACGCCGAGTTTGGAATGGGCTTTCGGGTGTCTGTCAACAAACACTACGAGATTGCGCGTCAACTCCTGGTTCAACTGCGAGATCAGATTGGACATGAACTGGTTGACGACTTGCTGAACTCCCATCAGACGGACGAGGCAGAGATTTTCGAACAGCGCAAACGTGTCGAGCAGTTAAAAAGTAAGCTGAAAGAGATCGCAGCTCCGGAAGCGATTCAACTCTCGGCCATTGCGGACTATCTCACCAAAAAGAGCGTCTGGATTGTGGGAGGTGACGGCTGGGCGTACGATATCGGCTACGGCGGTTTGGATCATGTGTTGGCTTCAGGAGAGAATGTCAACATCCTCGTGTTGGATACAGAGGTGTACTCCAACACGGGCGGGCAGATGTCCAAAGCGACGCCGCGGGGCGCCGTGGCGAGGTTTGCCGCAGCTGGAAAGCCTCTGGCGAAGAAAGACCTCGGACTGATCGCGATGACGTACGGCAGCGTGTATGTCGGCAGCATCGCTCTTGGGGCTCGCGACGAACACACACTGCGAACACTTCTCGAAGCAGAGGCTTATGACGGTCCGTCGCTGGTCATCGCTTACGCCCACTGCGGAGCTCACGGCATTGACATGGCAACCGGGCTGGAACGTCAGAAAGACGCAGTGGACTCCGGACGATGGCTGCTCTATCGCTTCAACCCAGACCTGGCGCTCACAGGCCAGAATCCGCTGCAGCTCGACAGCAGGCCGCCAAAACTGGGGGTAGCGGAAACGATGATGAAAGAGGGACGCTTCACGATGTTGAAGCTCAGCCATCCTCATGAGATGGAGCGGTTGATGGAAGAGGCGCAGGCCGATGTAGATCAACGGTGGGCGATGTATGAATACCTTGCTCACCGGACGCTGAAATCAGCCGTCCCCGCAGAATAAGACAGATCAGATCATACCATCACCTTGAGACGAGGCTCGCCCGGCAGTTGCTGTCAGGGCGAGCCTCTCGCGGTTGAACTATCCTCTAAAGAGAGGAGTACTTCTCCGACAATGGGGTAAGTAGTCGGTAGGCGAAGCTCTACCGTCAAGGAGATATCGTCACAGGGATTGCGATGGAACGACAGATTATTATTGCGAGAGACGCAGACGACCAGAACAGACAGGCCGTGGAGATCATTCTGGCGCGAGCGAAAGAGGCGATTGCTGAGCGTGGCCGCTTCACGATTACTCTGTGCGGAGGGCATTCGATCTCCAAAGTCTATGAGCTGCTGGCTTCCCATGCGCGCATTGACTGGACCAAGGTGTTCCTCTTCTGGGGAGACGAGCGCTATGTCGATCGGACAAACCCCTACAGCAACTACAAGCTCGTGCATGAAGCGCTCATCAGCAAAGTCACCCGCCTGCCGCGCGACAATGTCTTTGCGGTGCCGGTAGAAGAGGCCACGCCTACGCGTGGCGCACGCGTCTACGCCAAGGCAATCCAGGATTTCTTCAGGCTCAAGGACGACGAACTCCCACGCTTTGATCTGTGCCTGAACGGCATGGGACCTGATGGGCACACCGCTTCGCTGTTTCCCCGTAAAGCGGCTGTGCGTAACACTCAGGACATTGCAGTCTCCACCCACGCGGGACTGCCGCCGTGGGTTGATCGCGTAACACTCACATTGCCAGTGTTCAACAACGCGCGAACTCTGCTGGTCATTTCCAGTGGGTGCGGGAAAGCCCAGCGCCTGCGAACAGCGCTGGAAGAGGAGCCCAGACCGCGTTCCACGCCAGTGCAGGGACTACAGCCCACAGACGGGGAGCTGATCTGGCTCCTCGAACCTCAAATCGCGTCAAAGCTCGCACAGCCTGTCCAGAGCTGACAAATAGACGCCTGTCTTTGCTTACAGGTGACTCCGACTAACCTGTCTGGCGTCCCTATCAGCGCAGTGAGCCGGCCTTAGAGTCTGTCTCGGACAAGCGCGAAATAACCGACGCAGAGAAGCGAAAGCGGCCTCCCCTGAGTGGAGAAGCCGCCCAATAACAACCCTTTATTCCGCTGGAGCAGGTGGAGGAGGCGCAGGCGCTTGATCGGGTGATGGCGGTGGCGCAGGAACTCCCGCACCATTCGGCGATCGAAGCGGCCGGCGCAGCGGACGCTCCCTGCCCGCCGGCGGACGAATCGGAACTCCATTTCCAGCGCCAGTCGCCGGTGGAGTTGGACGGTGGTCAGCGCCAACGCCGTTGGGCATGTTTTCGGGTCGCGGTCTCATCGGCGCCGGAGCAACCCCGTTTGGTCTGACACCCACATTACTACGCTCGGAGTTGGGATTCTCTGGAGATATAACAGGCGCGGCTTCCGGCAAAGGCTCGGATGAGTCCTCTATGGTCGGCATGACCGGCCGATTCTCTCCGGCGGCGTCACTCGGACCGACGATCGGCACAGCGCCAGTGTCGGATCCGGGTTGCAGCGTCACATGCCACTCCTGGCGGCTCCCACTCACAACCCGGAACTGCCGCGCAGCCGGCTGGTAACCCGCCTTGCGGATAACTACGCTGAACAGACCTGGCTCCGGAACGGGAAAGTCTACGGCAAATCGTTTGACATCTAGATTCTCGATAATCTTGGGAGGCTTTCCGACATAGCTGAGCTCGACCGTAACGGGCGAAACGTTCCATGTGACGTCAACTCGTCCACAACCCCTCCTTAGAGCAGGCGCTTTGCTGGTGAAACTCAAACGGCGATGTGGATCCCGGTAGGCGATCTTCGCCCCACCTCCGCCAGACGTTGCGCTCTGCGGGCTGGACATTCGCGTTTTGTTGCCTTTGGTCACAACCGCTGCTCCCGTGCCGGGTCTGACAGTTCCTGCCGGCCGAGCCGTGGCAGTTGCCGCGGGTTTGGTCTTCTGAGGAGCGGTGGTAGCCACACGGGTTGGGGTCTTCGCACTGGAAGCAGACGCCGCTGGCTTTTTGGCGGCTGCGGTCTTCACAACCGCAGCGGCTGCTTGTGATCTGACTGCTTCGTACTGAGCCGGAGTCTGCGTTGAAGCGCGGATCATCCAGTCCAGAGGCGAGTCAACATCTGAGGCAACGGTTCCGGGAACCCCGACTTTGGAGTCACCAGACGGATTATCTTCATCCACACCGACATAAATGCCTTTTTCGATGTTGGAGTTGAAAATCAGGGTAATGTAGAATCTGCCGTCTACTTTCGCAGCCGGAGTAATCGCAACTGTCTGCCAGGTCTCTCGCGACGGACTGAGATTCAACAGCGGTTTTTCGATACGAATGATCGGTTTGAACTGAGCGTCCGAAACCACGACGCTGTACGTATCAGTAGGCTTCACTGTAGCGCCGTATCTTGCGCCGAAGAATTGCACAGCCGTAACCATGCGCGGCTCAGGCGCATTGAACTCAACAGTTGATCCTGAGGCATTGAGCGCCAGACGATCCGTCATCTTGCCGCTGTCATGTGACATGAGCAGGCCCGTGGAACCCTTTGGCGTCCCTGTCGGCGCAGGCGCAATGCCTGAAGGCTCTAACACTGGCGCCGGGGCAGTCATGTCCACTTTCGTCTTTTCCTGCGCCGGCAGCGGCCCCGCAATGGCAAGCGCCAACGGCACAGCAAGCCATACTAATCTAGTCCTGTTCATACATTCATATCTCCTGGCAAGACAATCCGGAACTCCGGTTACCTGCAGCCATCACCGTGTACCCCCTGAGACAGTGGAGGCGCTGATGTCGCGCTCGACGACCTGTCCGGTTGCTCCGAGCAATTTCTCAGCTCCTTCGTCCACCCGTAGATAGACTCCACCAGCGTTTCCCACTCGCATACGCACAGGCTTTGGCGACGTCAGATCCTTCACCGCTTCAGCCGGCAGAATACCTTCAAATAGAAGCTTTCCGCCAGAGGTCAATCTTACCCAAGTCGGCTCAACCGCGCGCAGGCGCACGCGAACTGCGCCAGAGTTCATCGCCGACTGTCCCGGAATGCTGGAGGACGCCGCGCCACTTTCATTCTCCGTAACAGCCACACCGATACCCGGCTGCCTGCTCTTCAGAGCTTGAGACGCCGAACCAGGCCTTTGGACCCCGTGGCGACTGGGCGCCTGTCCCGATCGCACGAACTTGACGATAGCCAGCCCTGCCGCAACGATACAAAGCGTCAGTACCAGCCAGTACAGGTTCAGTGACACAGACCGCGGCTCCGGCGCAGGCTCTGGCTGCGTTTCCGCACGCTCACCGATCTGCAGGACGAGTGGACCGTCATCGATACCGAGTACGCGGCAATAATCGCGCAGAAAGACCTTCGCGTAAACGACCCCCGCAAACGATGCGAAGTCGTCCGCCTCCATAGCCTCAATGCTGCTCCTGGACATCCTCGTACGCTCGTAAACGTCCTGGATTGTCCATCCGCGAGCCTCACGCGCCGCACGCAACTGCCCGCCAATAGTATCCATCGGTGTTCACTCCGTACGAGCTATATTACCACTGCCACAGGTAGATGTCCTTCCTGTGACGCAACGGACGCTTTCGAAGCTAAGCCTCTCCGGATAAGACCTCGGGCGACATTTGCGCTACGGTCCGCTCTTTGAACGCGAGAAAACGGCCTTCGCGAATGGCCTGGCGAGCGTCAACTATCAGGCGGTGGTAAAGCCAGAGATTGTGCATCGTAGCGAGCCGGGCAGCCAGAATTTCCTGCGAACGATAGAGATGACGAAGATACGCGGCGGAGTAGCTGCGGCAGGTGGGACAGTCGCAGTCTGGATCGACAGGGGAGAGGTCGCTGATAAAACGCGCGTTCTTGATGTTGAGGCGTCCGCGCGAGGTGTAAACGCTTCCATTTCTGCCGAGACGTGTTGGCAAGACACAGTCGAACATATCCACACCGCGCTCGATGCCATTAAGGATGTCCACTGGAGTACCCATACCCATCAGATAGCGCGGCTTTGAATCGGGCAAGAGAGGAGCCGTGACATCGACAACGCGATAGGCTTCGGCTGGCGGCTCACCCACAGAGACGCCTCCGATTGCGTATCCGTCAAAATCCATCTGCGTGAGACCGGCCGCGCACAGGCTGCGCAGATCGTCAAACCTGCCGCCCTGAACAATGCCAAACACCAGCGGAATCCCCTGACGGACACCTGCAGAGCGCCCGGCCCATCGCAGCGTAAGCTCCACCGCTCTGGCCACCTCGTCATAGGAAGCGTTGTGCGGAGGGCAGATGTCCAGCACCATAGCAATATCGGAGCCGATGGCGCGCTGTATGTCCAGTACTTTCTCAGGGGTGAAGTCGTGCGGGGAGCCGTCAACATAGCTGCGAATCATGACGCCGTCTTCGGAGATTTTGCGAATTGCGGAGAGGCTGAAAACCTGGTAACCGCCGCTGTCGGTGAGCAGCGCCCCATCCCACTTCATCAAGCCGTGTAAACCGCCTGCGGCTCGCAGTACGTCAGTCCCAGGTCGCAAATACAGGTGGTAAGTGTTGGCCAGAATAAGCCTGAAACCGATATCCCGGACCTCTTCGGTGGTCATCGCCTTGACGGCGCCCTGCGTCGCCACCGGCATGAAGACTGGAGTCTCCACAGTGCCGTGAGGAGTTTGCAGGACACCTGTACGCGCAGAACAGGACGGATCACGCGCCTCTACTGTAAAAGCGCGCCCTCCGCCCTGTTCTAATATCTGCCTGGTTGAATCTGTCAGCGCTTCGATAGGTGAGCGCGAGCCTCCTCGTTCCCGGGTTCGATGGATACCGCCCGCTGGAAGGCAGCCCGAGCGGCATCCTCATTTCCCATTGCCCTACAGGCTACACCCAGGCTGATGTGTGCCGCAACAAACTGCGGATTGATGAGGAGAGCCGTCTTGAACTCGTTGACTGCTTTGAGGTATTTCTCCTGCGCCAGCCACACCTGCCCCATCAGGTGATGCACATCGGCGTAATTCGGATTTGTGGCAAGAGCGTCCCTGAGGTTTTTCTCGGCTTCAGGAATATTGCCCAGGCGAAGCTGCTCACGCGCCAGACGAATCAGCTCGCCAACCTCATCTACCGACATCTCGCCGACACGAGCAAAAGCATCCAGAGCGGACTCGTAATCTCCCTGGCTATCGAGTTCGAACGCCTTTTCCAGATCGCCACCGCAGTAGGCAAGCTCCAATTCCGATGCCTGCCTGAACAGGTTCAAAGCGCCCTGGCGGTCTTGCTTGCGGTATAGCAAGAGTCCCCGCAGGAAAAGAGCTTTGGCAAAGGTGGGATTGATCTCAAGAGCGCGAGTGACTTCCTGTGTGGACTCCTGCAGACGGTCTGTCCAGTAGTACACGCGGGCTAGCTGATAGTGCAGGTCAGCATAGTGCGGATTGATGGAAAGCGCATGCTTGAGATCCTTCTCGGCGCTTTCGAACTGCTGGCGCTGGGCGTGTTTTTCGGCAAGAGCAGTGTGGGCCTCTCCCAGGTGAAAGCGCGCAAGTTTACGCTCGGCTTCGTTGGCGATTGTGGTCCCGTCAACGACCCGCTGCAGTTCCTGGATAGCCAGATCGAACTGACCGTGATCCAGATATTCCACACCCGCTTCATAGTGGCGATTTCTGGTCATTCCGAAATGTGACATACAGAAAGCTCCTTGCCCGCTCTGAGCAGCCGACGCGCCCGCAAATCAGCCCAACGCTTCAGCCGGCGCGACAGCGTCCAGGGAAGGCATATTGTCCCCATTGTTCCACAGAGTGCGCGCACGTCCCACGCAGTGATAGTCAAAACCCAATCTCGCCATTCGAGCCGGGTCGTACATGTTGCGTCCGTCGAAGAATACCGGAGTGCGCATGGAGTCGCGAATCCTGTCTAGAGCCAGGAACTTGAACTCATTCCACTCTGTAACCAGAACGACCGCGTCTGCGCTCTCAGCTACTTCATAAGCGCTCTTGCAGTACGTAATCTGCGGGAAAATGCGCTGCGTGTTCTCTATAGCCATCGGGTCATAGGCTTTGATTCTGCAGCCCTGCGCCAGGAGCCGTCCGATAATCTCTATACTTTTTGCGTCGCGCATATCGTCTGTGTTCGGTTTGAAAGCCAGACCAAGAATTCCAACAGTCGCGCCGGTCGTATGGGCGATAGCCTCGAGAATGCGATCCGTGAACAGATGCGCCTGGCGTTCGTTGACTTCAATCACTTCGCGCAGCAGCCGGAAGTCGTAGCCAAACCGGGCAGCGGTGTGATACAGGCAGCTCGTATCCTTGCCAAAGCAGCTTCCACCATAGCCGAGACCCGCCTGCAGAAACTGAGATCCGATTCGAGTGTCGTAACCCATCCCTTTGGTAACCTGCAATACGTCAGCTCCGGCACGGTCACAGATGTTGGCGATGGCGTTGATGAAGGATATCTTCGTAGCAAGAAAGGCGTTGGAGGCGTACTTGATCATCTCAGCCGAGTTGACATCCGTGATAAGCATGGGGCGCTCTAGTGGAGCGTAAAGCTCCAGAATCTTCATAGCCACCGTCTGAGTGGGAGCGCCGATGACGACGCGGTCCGGATGAAGAGTGTCGGAGATGGCTGAGCCTTCCCTCAGAAACTCGGGGTTGCTGACAACATCGAAGCCAAAATCCGTTTCCTTGTGCTCATTGATGATCTCGCGAACCAGGTCACCTGTACCCACGGGCACCGTGCTCTTGTTAACGATAACCTTGTACCCGTTCAGGCCTCGAGCTACGGCCTGCGCCACCGCTGTAACGCCTGAGAGATCAGCATAACCATCTTCACCCGGCGGTGTGCCGACACAGATGAAGATCACTTCGGAGGCTTCCACCGCGCGAACAACGTCTGTGGTGAAGCTGAGACGGTTGTCTTCAGTATTGCGAAGGACCATCTCCTCAAGACCCGGCTCGTAGATTGGCATCTTCCCGGCATTGAGTTGGTCAATCTTGGAGGAATCCTGGTCCGCACAGATGACGTTGTTGCCGAGGTCGGCAAACACGGTGCCGGTTACCAGACCCACATATCCAGTGCCAATTACACAAATATCCAAGGTGAAAACCCTCCCGTGGCGCCGATTTGAGCTGTGCCTTTGCTCCGGGGCGAAGATGCAACACTCAGGAGACTCGCCGTTGATCCGGCGTCAAGCCCAGAGTCCGTTAGTCCTGTAGACGAGCAGCCTCTATAGAATAGTGCCATATCTGCCGCTGCGGCACCAAATTTGTGTCAAGGTGCAGCGGCCTGTGTCCGCAGTCAGGGGTAGTGGAGGAAGGAAGAAGAGCGGGGAGTGAAACAACCAGCAGCAGCCCCGCTCCTGAACGGTGAACTGTGAGATTCAAGACCCGGGCGCGGACGACAGCTTGCCCGGGAATGAACTCGCTCTTACTTGCTGGCGCCGATCTTGAACACCTTCGTGCCGCAAACAGAGCATGTCCCGGTCGTTGCCGGCTTTCCGTTCTTCATCGTCGTCTGCTGCGGATTCTTCACTTCGCGCTTTGCCTTGCACTTAACGCAATAAGCTTCCATTTTTCAGTCACCTCCTGTTTGAGCAACAAAGCTCTGGTCAATTCTGCAACCCGAACGGTGCGCATAAAACTGTCTGAGTCACACGGTCAGGCTGAGATACGGCGCGGGCGGTCGCCCGCTTATCTGTTGAGTTCAGCGCAACTGCTGGAACTCCTCCGTTCGCAACCTCCGCCGATAGCTTTCTCTAGAAATAAAAGCCGCGCCGGAAAACGCGATGGAGGTTCCACGCACGCTGTTCGAGCATTTTAGTAATCCGGAATTCCGCTTGTCAAGCTCAAAGTGAGATATTTTGTGCTCAAATCGCGACTTTGGGACATTTGAGAGTCTTTGGGCACAACTTCAGGGAAAAGAACAGAAAACAGTCAGTCGTAAACAGGGGAAGATAAGGGAGTGCGGGAACACAGCGAATGGACCAGACGTTGATAACACTAGACTCATATTGTCTACAGCTATATGACTAAGTTAAGCTGCAAAATAGAAGTAGAATGGGTCGGTGCGGGGCGCGTCTCAACCCGGCGCTCAACCACTGGAGGAAGTCTATGAGGATCGATAAGTTCACCCTGAAAGCTCAGGAGGCGCTGGCCGAAGCGCAGTCTCTGGCCGGCGAGCTGGGGAATCCGCGAATTGAGCCGGAGCACCTGCTTGTAGGGCTGGCAGAGCAGGAGGGGGGCGTCGCGCCTGCGATCGTCAACAAGATTGGCGCTCGCCTGGATCAGATTATCGCCGAAGCAAATCAGGAAATCAGCCGCTTCCCCAAAGTCTCAGGAGCAGTGCAATCGCAGGTCTCTCAAGGGCTGGCCGCCGTAATGGAAAAGGCCGACAAAGACGCGGATGCGATGCGGGATGAGTACGTCAGCACGGAGCATCTGCTGCTGGCGCTGGCGGACGACACAAAGAACGCCGCCGGAAGGATCCTTCGTCAGCACGGATTGACGCGCGATGCCATTCTTAAGGCTTTGACGGATGTCAGGGGCTCCCAGAGAGTGACAGATCAGAACCCGGAAGAGAAGTATCAGGCGCTGGAGCGCTACGGACGCGACCTGACGCAGTCCGCCAGGCAGGGCAAGCTGGACCCAGTTATTGGCCGCGATGAAGAGATACGGCGCGTGGTCCAGGTTCTCAGCCGAAGAACCAAGAACAATCCGGTTTTGATTGGAGAGCCTGGCGTCGGAAAGACGGCGATTGTCGAAGGCCTGGCGCAGCGGGTGGTGGCTGGTGACGTCCCTGAAGGGCTGAAGAACAAGCGGGTTGTGGCGCTTGATATGGGGGCGCTGATTGCGGGAGCGAAGTATCGCGGGGAGTTTGAAGATCGCCTGAAGGCGGTGCTGAAGGAGATCAGCGAGGCTCAGGGCGAGGTCATTCTGTTCATTGATGAGATGCACACGATTGTGGGCGCGGGAGCGGCAGAAGGCGCTGTGGACGCCTCCAACCTGCTGAAGCCGATGCTGGCGCGCGGTGAGCTTCGATGCGTTGGCGCCACGACGCTGGATGAATACCGGAAGTATGTGGAGAAGGACGCGGCGCTTGAGCGCAGATTCCAGCCTGTGTACGTCGGTGAGCCGTCGGTGGATGATACGATTGCGATTTTGCGCGGATTGAAGGAGCGCTACGAGGTTCATCACGGCGTCCGGATTCAGGACTCCGCGCTGGTGGCGGCGGCAGTGCTTTCCCACAGGTACATTGCGGACCGGTTTCTGCCGGACAAGGCGATTGACCTTGTGGATGAAGCGGCGTCCCGCCTGCGCATCGAGATTGACAGCATGCCCCAGGAGATTGACGTGGTGGAGCGCAGGATGCGCCAGCTTGAGATTGAGCGGGAGGCGCTGCGCAAGGAGACTGACAAGGCGTCCAAAGAGCGCCTTGCAAGGTTGGACGAAGAGTTGGCCGCTCTACAGGAGCAGTCAAGCGCCATGAAGGCGCACTGGCATTCGGAGAAGGAAGCGATCGGCTCTATCCGCCAGACAAAACAGGACATTGAAAATGCAAAGACAGAAGAGCAGGCTGCAGAGAGAGCGGGAGACCTCGGCAAGGCCGCACAGATACGCTACGGCCGGATGCTGGAGCTTCAGAAGACGCTTGAAGAGCAGAACGCGCGGCTTGCGGATCTTCAGTCGTCGCAAAAAATGCTGAAGGAAGAGGTGGATGAGGAAGACATCGCTGAGGTCGTCAGCAAGTGGACCGGCATTCCGGTCAGCAAGCTGATTGAGGGCGAAGTTGAAAAGCTCATTCACATGGAGAGCCGGCTGCGCGAGCGGGTCATCGGCCAGGAGGACGCCCTGGAAGCGGTCTCCAACGCCGTGCGGCGCGCAAGAGCCGGCCTCCAGGACCCGAACCGCCCAATTGGCAGCTTCATGTTCCTCGGGCCGACCGGAGTCGGAAAGACAGAGCTGGCGCGGGCGCTGGCGGAGTTTCTGTTCGATGACGAGCGGGCAATGACGCGTATTGACATGTCCGAGTTCATGGAGAAGCACTCCGTCGCCAGGCTGATCGGAGCGCCTCCGGGATATGTGGGCTATGAAGAGGGCGGCTACCTCACAGAGGCTGTCCGGCGGCGCCCGTACAGCGTGGTCCTGTTCGATGAGATCGAGAAAGCTCACCCGGACGTCTTCAACGTGCTGCTTCAGATACTGGATGACGGGCGGCTGACAGACGGTCAGGGCCGCACGGTGGACTTCAAGAATACGGTCATCATTATGACCAGTAATCTCGGAAGCGCCTATCTGGGCGACCCGACAGTCGACCGCGAAGAAGCGGTACAAAACGTGATGCTGGCTTTGCGAGAGCATTTCCGTCCCGAATTTCTGAACAGGGTGGATGAGATTGTCGTTTTCAACACCCTGAGCGCCGAGCACATCAAGCGCATTGTTGAGATACAACTCAGACATCTGGAGACACTGCTGGAGGGGCGCGGCTTGAAGATTGAACTGACGGACGCAGCGAAACTGGAGCTGGCCAGGGAGGGCTTTGACCCGGCCTATGGAGCGCGACCGCTCAAGCGTGTCATTCAGAGGTCAATTCAAAATCCTCTTGCGCTGCGAGTGCTGCAGGGTGAGTTTGGCGACGGTGACACTGTGAGAGTAGATGTGAGTGAAAGCGGTGAGTTCACGTTCGAACGGGTCGTGACGGCTGATGTTGTAGAGTAATTCCGCACGAGCGTCTGCGACGACGAGAGCCTCGGGAATACTTCTCGAGGCTCTTTTGTTATAATGGTCTTCGCTAATGGAAGGTGGTAACGAGACGGAAAGAATGACAGATGAACAGGAGCGCTACCAGCGCGGCCTGGCCAGACTCAACGAAATCCACAAGGGCATCGGGCAGAAGGTGATGGAGCGGCTTCGAGAAGTGTGTCCGGACTTTGAGCGTCTCACCACAGAGTTCGCCTATGGCGATATCTACACGCGCCCTGGCCTTGACCTGCATACACGACAGTTGACGACGATCGCCGCCCTGACCGTGCTTGGCAACGGCGAGCGTCAACTGAAGGCGCACATCAACGGCGCGTTGAATGTTGGCGTTACTCAGCAGCAGATTGTAGAGGTGATCATTCAGATGGCGCTCTACGGTGGATTTCAGTGCGCTCAAAATGCGCTGTTCGCTGCTGTTGAAGTGTTTGAAGGGTACGTTAAGACTCAAACCTGAGCAGCAGCGCCCCGTCGCGAGCGCCAGGCTCCGCGAACTCCAAGCGCCGCCCCGCCCCAGAGCGGACTGAACACCGCTAGCCAGATTCCTGCTGTCACAAGCTTGTGGACAACCAGACCAAGCGCGTGAACTGCATTTGCGGCCGGCGAAGCGAAATTCCAGGACACCGGCCATCCTGGCCTTACGGGCGTTGAGGTGGCATAGAACGACACGTTAATCGTCGCTAGAGAAATCTGGTTTTGCAGATACTTTATTCTGCCGGTGACGGCTTCGATCTCACCTCGCACACGAGAGAGCTCCCGTTCAACGGCCAGGATATCCGTTACCTTTCGAGCCTGGTGAAGGACTCTCAGAAAAGCCTCCTCTTCGTGGCTCAGGTTGCGGAGCCGTGACTGAATGTCCACGTATTCCTCGGTCACATCCTCGCATCGCTCATCTTTGCTGACGATCTTGCCCAGTCGTCCAATCCCCTCAAGAATACGTCCGTACGCCTTGACAGGCGCCCGCACTGTTATGCGGCCGCTTCCTTTGCTGCTGTGGCGAGATTCACTGGACTCACTTATATATCCGCCCGCCTGTCTCACCGCAGAAGTCATCTCTTCAATCGCCTGCGGCACATTTCTTACTTTGACGGTCAGGTCGGCTGTGCTGATGACCATTCGCTGCGCCGGAGATGGCCACAGCCGGTACCAGTGCATAGCCTCTGCCTGAGTGAGCGCCTCGGCAGGGCGATCCACGACGGCAGTGCGCCTCGATGCTACACTCATTGGCGGCTCGGGGGCATGCCTCTCTGGCTGCTTGTCAACCCGCAATAGCATTGCCGCTCCCAAGGCCACCACAACCAGAGCGGCTGCGGAGTGCTTCATCCATCGACTAGTCATTGCTGATCCTCCTGTTTTCCCACTTCCCCTTGTGGTATAGAGACCTGATCTGCCCGCTTGCTTCAAGGCATCGGTGAGAGGCAGGGCGCGAGCGCGCATGCGCAGAACTGATTGGAGAGGAGCTCAGGCCATGCCAACCGATACGGTAACCAGTAAGCAACGAGTTGTAGCAGCGGTTGAAAGAACCCCGGCGGACCGCGCCCCGATTCAGATTTATGTCACTCCGGAGATAGACCGGGCCCTGCAGGAGTACTTCGCCCCCAGGAGCTACATTGACGCCCTCGAGGTGGACATGCGCACCGTTAGTCCGGCGTCGCGCAGAGCAAACCGGCAGGCGGAGCCGGGAAGTCACATCGCCTGGTACGATGAGTGGGGGACAGGGTACGCTCTTGTTGCAAACAACGCCGGTGGAGAGTATCCGGAAGCAGTGGATCTGGCGCTGGCGCGCGTGGAGACAATGGACGATGCCGAGAAGTACGCGTGGCCTGATCCGGACGACTGGGACTACTCGGTCATCCCGCAGCAGATCGAAGGTGTGAAGGACTACGCGGTGTGTCTGGGGCACGCGGGGATTCCCGATATTATCAACGGGGTCGGGCGCGGGCGAGGCATGGAGCAGGTGCTGGTGGACATCGCGACCGAGGATGAGGTTGGCATCGCTATCATTGACCGGCGCGTGGACTTCTTCTACGAATGGTGCAGGCGCAGCCTGGAGGCCGGAGCGGGTAAGATTGATATTCTCTGCATTGGCGAGGACATCGGTACACAGAAAGGACCAACCATGAGCCCGGAGATGTTTGACAAGTTTTTCCGCCCGCGCCTGGAGAAGTTCATCAGTCTGGCTCACGACTACGGCGCGCTTGCAATGATGCATTCCTGCGGCTCAACGCGGCTCCTGCAACCCCGGCTGATTGATATGGGCCTGGACATTCTGGATGCTGTGCAGCCGGAGCCTGTGGGAATGGATCCGGAAGAGGTCAAGGCGGCCAGTGGAGAGCATCTGACGTTTTGCGGGATGATCAGCACCCAGCAGACGCTGCCGCATGGAAGCGTGGATGACTGCCGCCGCGAGGCGCGGCACAGACTCGACGTGATTGGCCGGGACGGCGGCTACATTTTCGCGCCTGCGCACTGCATTCAGCCAGACACGCCCCTTGCAAACGTCCTCGCGATCTACGAAGAGGCGACTGGCAAACACCTCCTGTGAACAAGAATTCCAGGACAGTTTGCATATCTGCTGTTCAGGCTCCAATATCGCCCTTTCAAACCGCCCTGGGGACGACCTGGAAGCGCTAGTCGAAGTGCTGCAAAATGATTGATAAAGCCGACTGTACGTGGTAACATGGAACTGGTCCGAAGAGCGCATCAGGAACAGTGCCTGATGAGTTCCAGGGTTATCGTTTTGATACGAGAAAACCGCCCTGCGGTATACGTGTTAAGTCCGACGGGTTTTGAGCCGACAACCTAGCATTCTAGGAGCCCACGTGACTCGGTGGCGTGGAGACCACCCTCTTAATCGGGGAAGTGGTGGCACAGAACGCCGACTCCGGGGCCCCTCCATTTTTTGGAGGGTTCTAAAACTCGAGGACTCACGGTACAGGCGGGGCGCGTTTTTGTACTGGTCACGCGCGGATGTTGTCAACTGCTCTGTAGTGCGGTTACAATAGGGCGCGCGGCATTTCGCCCCCGTGGTGTAGCGGTTAACATGCCTGGTTCTCAGCCAGGAGATCGAGGGTTCGATTCCCTTCGGGGGTACCACATTCCTTCCTCCTCATCCCGCGCCAACCCTCAGCGCTATCCTTATGCCGTGCAGTACGCTATAATCGCGGCATGGTGCGTAAGTTGGTGTTCCTTGCGGCGCTCATCCTGGCGAGCCGCTGCGCGGCAGATGTCTCTGTCATCAAGAGCTGGGATTTCGCTCGCAATCGCTCAAAAATGGAGTGGAAGGCGAGTGAGGATGTCAGTGACTTCCTGGCGACTCCCCAGGGGCTGGCAGGCAAAACGCCTGGAAAGGACCCGAAGCTGGTTGTTACGGGTCTGGAGATTCCGGCCAAAGCTACGCAATATGTCGAGATCGAGATGCGCACGGACACTGCGGGTGAGTGGCAACTTTTCTGGGCAAACACAACTCAGGGGCAGTATCAGGGCTTTCAGCCTCAAGCCGTAACCAACTTCTACAGTCGCCCCGGAGAATTTCGCACGTATCGGATATTTCCATTCTGGCAGGCTATGGGCAAGATCGTTCAGTTGCGCCTGGACCCTCCAGACCGCGTTCGCTCCACGTTTACGATCAGGGCTGTAAAGGTTGTGCAAGTGGCGGCATCAGAAGCTTCGCGACGCGAACCGTCGTGGAGCTTCCGGGGCACTGCAGATGGGTGGATAGCGGCATCTGAGGCGAAGGGTACGCCCTATGAATCCGGCTGGCGCGCGCAACTGGAAGCGCGAACAGCGCTTCTGCTGGCGCCGCCGGTAGATTTTGAAGCCAGGTCAAGGCCGTGGGCGACCGTCGTGATGACGGCGCAGGGTGTGAACGCGGCGCAGATTGTGTGGGCCACGCCAGAGAAGCTGGGAGTGCGGAGCAAGGCTTTTGCTGTGGTAGCGGACGGCAAAGCTCATACCTACAACGTCAAGCTGTCGCCAGAAGACGGCTGGTCCGGACGGATTATTGCGGTGGGACTCTCACCAACGGCCGATCCCGGATCTGCCATCAGACTCAAGAGCGTGACATTTTCGGACTCCCGTAGGGGCCCCGCAGACGTGCGCCTGGTGCGGGCGTGGACAGATGCGACGCTTGTGCGCAAGGGAAGCAGCTTCAAACTGCGGGCGCTCTTTGAGAATGCGGGCGGGGAACCGTCACCGGTCACAAGCGCGACAGTAAAGCCTGAGGGGGGCATAGCGTGTCTGGCGCCAACACTGACTGTTAGAGCCCTCAAACCTGGAGAGACGGCTGAAAAAGAATGGACGCTCAGGGCGACAGAAGCGGGAACGCAGAGTATCCGCATAGTCTCTGGCACAAAGACTGATTTCAGACTGTGCGTTCAGCCGGAGCTTCCAAAGAATCTACGAGGAAAAATGGAATACGTCCCCACACCTAAACCCGTCTCTACAGGCGATTATCTGGTCGGCTGTTACTACTTCCCCGGATGGCATACCTATGGCCGATGGAGCGTGCTCGATCAGTTTCCCGAGCGCCGGCCGGTGCTGGGCTACTACAGGGAAGGCGACCCGGAAGTGGCGGACTGGCAGATCAAGTGGGCTGTTGAGCACGGCATCGGGTTCTGGATTTACGACTGGTACTGGTCGGCAGGGGAGCGCAAGCTGGATCACGCTCTGCACGACGGCTTTTTCAAAGCGCGCTACCGCGACATGATGAAGTTCTGCCTGCTCTGGGCGAACCACAACCCGCCCGGCAGCTCCTCTCCTGAGGATATGGAAGCTGTCACGCAGTACTGGATTGATAACTACTTCAAGCGAAGCGAATACCTGAAGATAGACGGAAAGCCTGTAGTGGTCATCTTCTCGCCAGGGCGTTTCACTGAGGACATGGGGCGCGAGAGCACTCGCAAAGCCCTGGAGCACTCCCGCGAGATGTGCCGGAAAGCTGGTCTGGCAGGGTTGTATTTCGTCGCCTGCACCTACCCGGAAAAGGATGCCATCTGGCAGATGGAGCAGGAAGGCTACGACGCCCTGAGCGGCTACAACTACCCGCCGGCAGGGTCTAATGGCAACCGGGTGGCGCCATACGCGGACATGGTGGACGCCTACCCTGACTACTGGAAGCAGATTGATGAGATGGCGTCCATTCCTTACATTCCAGTGACGGAGCCCGGATGGGACTCTCGCCCGTGGCATGGCGACAAGGACCGGGTGCGCACCGGAAAGACTCCGCAGCTCTTCGAAAAGATGCTGGAGAATGCCAGGGGCTTTGAAGATGCGCCTGCAAGGAGAAAGCTGGGCGGCAAGAAGATTGTTTTCATTGAAGCCTGGAACGAGCTCGGAGAAGGCGACTATATCGAGCCCCATCGCGAATGGGGGTTTGGATATCTTGACGCAATCCGGCAAGTTTTCTCCGACGCAAAGGAGCCTCACACAGACCTGACCCCACAGGATGTCGGGCTTGGTCCGTACGACCTGCCCCAACCTCCGAAGATCACGTTCTGGGAGTTCAAAAAGTCTAACCCGGGGGTAATATCCCAGAATATCAGAGACTTTGGAGTACGCGATGGGACGCTACAGGGAGTCTCCATCAACAACGACCCGGGATTGTATTTCCCCCTTTCCGGCATTGATGCTTCCGGAATCAAGACCATAGAGATACGGATGAGCGTGTCTGCGGGCAAAAACGGGCAGATATTCTGGACGTCTGGAGACGCCATGTCAGAGGAGCAAAGCGCGCATTTCCCCGTCTCTGGAGACGGCCGCACCCGTACCTACAGAGTGGATATGAGTGGACAGAAGCTGTGGAGTGGCCCTGTTCGAACACTCCGAATCGACCCGACAGACGCAGCGGATGCACAGATTACAGTTAATTTTGTGGATTTGGTGAGTGCGGAGCGGGCTACAAAATGAGATCCCGCCACTTTTTGATTGAAATAGGCTTGACAAGCATCACGTCAGAGCTTATGCTTTAGCCAGACAACTAAATCAACTGCGGTTAAGGCGACTGCGCGCTGTTAAGGCACGCGGTTGAAAAGGGAAGATGGTGCAAATCCATCGCGGGCCCGCCGCTGTAATCGGGGACGCTGATCACCGGTCTGCGTCAGCAGACGACAAGCCACTGTTCCGGGAGACGCCGGAGCGGGAAGGCGTGAGATGCGATTGATCCGAGAGCCAGAAGACCTGCCTTGACCGCCGGGTTTCCGGTCACTTTGTACGCAAGCCGGAGACCTTTTACTCAGCACGTCTTCGGAGGCAAAGATGGCGAGGCGACAACGCGGTCTATGCTGCGTTTCTAACCCGCTCTGCTCCAGGATGCGGGTATTTTTGTGTACCGCACTCCTTTCAGAGCCAGACAACGACATAAGTTTTCCACAAACGAAGTGCACGCGTGGGGCCGGTGCAAACCCTTGCGCGACCCGGCGTAGATCGGGCTTCACGCTGATAGAGCTGCTGGTTGTGATTGCGATCATCGCGATCCTTGCTGCGATGCTCTTCCCGGTACTTGCAAGAGCCAGAGCGGCTGCTGAGCGCGCGGACTGCTCCTCAAATCTCCATCAACTGGCTCTGGCGATGCTGCAGTATGCTGATGACAACGGTGGGCGCTTTGTACCCGGCGCTCCGGACATCAGCGGCCCCGGTGGAGGCCTGATTCGCTGGCACGGCGTCCGGCAAAGTCCAGCGCAGGCCTTTGAACCGGAGAAGGGGCCGCTGTGGGCGTACCTCGGAAAGTCCCGCGGCATCAAGACCTGCAGGAGCATGCCTTCGTCAGCATCCGGAGGAAAGAACAATTTCGAAGCCGGTTGCGGTGGCTACGGTTATAACAACACCTGCATTGGCGCCAGCTATCAGAAGTTCTCCTATGGAGACCCACGCGCCTCTACTCAGACCGCCAAGGTATCTGAAGTCGCTGATCCGGCCAATACGGTCCTGCTGGCGGATACCGGCGTTGCGCAAAGCGCGGCGAATCGCATCTATGAGTACTCCTTCGTCGAGCCGCCCTTCTACGCCAGCCCGGATGGCCCCCTGCCCTACAGCCCGAATCCAAGCGCCCACTTTCGCCATTCAGGATGCGCGACCGTCGCGTGGTGTGATGGTCACGTTTCCTCTGAGAAGATGAGCTTCACCGACGACAACAACCCCTACGGCGCGAACAACGCAAGCGCGCATATCGGGTGGTTCGGACCGAAGAATAACAGCCTGTTTGACCTGGAGTAAGGCTGCCTGACGTGGCCGCTCCGGGCTAATACGCGCATCCGCGCATACAGACAACAAGGGAGAAATCAAATGAGAATCTCAAGAATCCTGCTAGCAGCGACTGCCGCGGTGGCCGCTATGTCCCTGGTAAACCGGGTCTATGCCGGTGACGTGCTCTTCAGCGGCTCGGCCGGGAACGGCGCTAACACGAGCTATCTGGTGATTGACTCGGGAACGTACAATTTCGCGTTCACCTATCACTATGACGGCGCCAAAACCGCAGCGGATATGCTGACTGACCTGGACGCGGGGGTACCCGGCTTGGACATCGGGCTCAGCGACTATGGCGGTGGATCCATTTTTGTGGACACGTTTGCTTATCCGCCCATGCCCGTGACAGGGACCTTTGGCACCTACTGGTCGTACTGGCTGAGCGATGACGGGGCGGCCTGGAACTACTCACAGGTTGGAGCGGGACAGAGAGTTCTTTCGGATGGGAGCTGGGATGGATGGAGCTTTGTCCCGAGCTTCACGACGGACGCGGTGGCTCCGCGTGTGCCCACAAATCCCGTTCCCGAGCCATCCTCGGTCGTCGCGCTTCTGTCGGTAGGTACGGGCGTGATCGCGATGCTGCGAAAGCGGGGCTGAGATGAGAAGGCTTTCTGCCTTTCTGACGGCGATCGGAGCGCTTCTGACAGCGCAACCGCTGCTTGCCTGGCCGTGGGTGGATGCGGTCTCTTCTTACAATCCGGGACCGGGACAGTCGCAGGGTGAGTTCCGCAACCCGGCGCGGCTGCTGGGTCCGCCGGTGGGAGTCTCAGTGGAGGCTCCCAGCCCGGACTCGGTGGTTACGCTGGGTGATGGCGGGAATGTGGTCCTGCAGTTTGATGATCCGATCTATGATGATGGCCGCAACCCGCATGGACTGGACTTCATCGTGTTCTCAAACGCCTTCTGGCGCGGCGGAGACCCGGCCATCCGGTGGCAGGAGCCGGCGTTCGTGGAAGTCAGCCAGGACGGCGTCAACTGGTATCTGATCCTGCCGAATATCCTGCCCGCCGCACTGAAAAGCCCACCCACACCAAACCCGGACATCGGAATGTCTTCGACGATTCTGCGAGGGTACGCTGAATACACACCGACACTTCCGCTGCCGCCTGGTGTGCGCCCGGAGGAATTCTATACGGTTCCCGACCGGCCGAGCTTTGCAGACGATCCGGCGAGTCTGTTGATTGACGAAGGCTCTGGAGGCGGCGACGCGATGGATATCGCGTGGGCTGTTGTGGAGACGGCTCCGGGAGTTCCGGCGCTGGACGGTGGCGGACAGGTCATACCGGCGCATCTGGACTGGGTGAAGTATGTCCGCCTGACCGACGCAAAGACCGGCGACTTTGCAGGAGTCTCAGGCGAGCTGTCAGCAGACATTGACGCTGCCGCGGCGGTTATGCCAGCGGAACAGTCTCTCGGTGAAGCGCGACACGAAGAGAACGAGCGCATCGTGCGAATAGCACAGGCAATCGTCACGGGGGTTTATCCCGGAGGCGTCTTTCTCCAGGCGCCAGACAGGTCAAGCGGCCTGTTTGCAACGGGTATGGACGCAGTAGAAGTGGGAGCAAGGCTCCGGGTGACCGGAAAGTTGCGCCACACAGCGGACGGATCACAGATAGAAGTCTTCTTCTACGATGTGCTGGACACAGCCCAGAAACCCAAAGCGCTAACTGTGTCATTGCGCCATCTTAACCCATCCGTTGGTCTGGGACTTGACGGGCTGTTTGTGAGGACATGGGGACATGTGTCCGCGCTGGAGGCCGGCCGGTTCCAGATCGCGGGTGAGGATGGCTCCACAGCAACTGTCCTGACGCAGGACGATATGCCGCCTGTCGGAGCGCTGGTAAGCGTGACCGCGCCGGTACGCGTGGGCGCTGGCGGACCAGCGCTGCACGCTGCGGACAAGGATGACGTGAGGGTTCTTCACACGCCTTGACAGAGAAGGCGCTGAGGCTTCCCATCCCCTCAGCGCCTTCTGATTCTGCTGCTCCGAGAATCTCTTGATTCCAGCTTACGCGGCGCTCTGCCAGTTCTCTGGGCCCACTACCTGATTTCTGCCCGTATGTTTGGCCATGTACAGGCGCTTGTCCGCCAGTTCGATCAGTTCGTCGCTGGTGGTGACAGGGTCGGCGGGAAAGCCCGCGACTCCTATACTCGCGGTGACACGTATAACCAGCTGGCCAGAAGTGAACTTGTTGCCTTGAACGACTGAGCGTATGCGCTCTGCAGTGAAAGCCGCCGTCTGCGCTTGAGTAGTGGGCAGCAATATACCGAACTCCTCACCTCCATAGCGCGCAAGAATGTCTTCCTGGCGAATGTGACCGCGCGCCAGATCGGCCAATTGTCTCAGAATGTCATCGCCTGCCAGATGTCCGTAGGTGTCATTTATCTGCTTGAAGTGATCAATGTCCAGCATGATGAAGGATACGGAGCGCTCGTGGCGCACAGCTTCCGCCAGTTCCTCTTTCATCCTCTGGAGCAGATGACGTCTGTTGTAGGCTTGCGTCAATTCGTCAGTGCATGAAAGCTGTTCCTGCCTGCGGACGTCGTCGCGCAGCTTGTCGCCTTCACTTTTCAGCCGCAGTTGCGCTTTTACCCTCAACACAAGCTCTTTGGGGGTGAAAGGCTTGGTGAGATAATCTTCCGCGCCAAGCTCAAACCCTTGCTCCTTGTCGCTGATGTCGGTTTTCGCCGTCAGGAATATTACTGGTAGATCCAGATGACACAGGCGAGCGCGAAGCTCCCTGAGAACGTCGAAACCGGTCATCCCTGGCATCATGACGTCCAGTACCACCAGGTCTGGCGGTGTGGCAGCTATGATGCTGAGCGCCTCCGATCCGGAGGCAGCTTCAACTGTCGTATATCCAGCGCCTTTGAGACTAAGGCTCGCGAGTCTTCGAATATCTACATTGTCATCAACAACGAGAACTGTGGACATGGTGAGGGGTGCGGATTCCTCTCTTTTTTCTGCTGAGCCGTTGGACTAGCACTTACGCCGGGATTGGCTCTATTGGTAATTATGGCAACTGATGAGGTTGCTCTGTATAGAATAGGAGGCGTAAAATGTCGAATCGAACGTATGTGCTTCCGAAACTGCCATCCAGGAAGTTCTGTCTTGAACCCAGCGTGTTACAGCACGGCAATCTGGGCTGTGCCCACTTGCCGCACCGGCCACGCAGCCTGGTCGCAATTTGACATGGGGGCGGGCATTGGCGTAACATCGACGAGACTCGTGAGACTGCATCGCGGGCTCACTCCACCTTTCTGCAGGGAGATTCACTTTTGCCCACTCTCGATATCGCTGGATGGAAAGCTTCCTATCAGGAAACCGGTGTGGGGCTCCCGATGGTTTTCATCCCTGGCATTACCGAGTACAAGGAGTCCTTTGAGTTTCAGTTCCGTGGACTCAGCGATCGGTATCGCGTCATCAGCTACGACGTTCGCACGACGAGTGGCAGTGAAACAATCGAGGACTTGGCGGAAGATCTGGCCAAACTGCTGGACAGCCTCCGCCTGGCAAGCGCCGTCATTGCTGGACATTCTTTCGGCGGGCTGATCGCGCAGCAATTTGCGTACTTACACCCGGAGCGCACAACGGCGCTGGTGCTGCTGTCTACATTCGCCAAAGCGCCAGACCCATCGCAGGCCAAACTTCTGCGCTATATGTCGTCCGGACACCAGAACGATCCGGAGGGGGCTATGGCGCGTCTGGCGCGATTTGTCGGACTTGGGCCCAAACCTGTGTTTGACCCGGATAGTTTCCTGGACTGGGTGGCGATGCAGACGGCAAAAACCCCGCTTTCGTGCGTGCATAGCCGGATCAAAATGATCCGAGACTTTGACAGCCGCCCGTGGCTGGAGCAGTTGTGGATGCCGCTGCTGGCGCTTGTCGGGCAGCACGACCGGCCGCCATTTCTCTCCGCGACGCAGATGATTCAACGCGCAACTCCGGACTCGTGTCTGGAAGTTGTTGAGGATACGGGGCACTTCCCACACATTCAGCGTCACGATCTCGTTAACCTCTACATTGATGACTTTTTGAAAACCAGGCTGCTGAGCCTGGTCGACTGATGCGCTCGCAGATGAAGACCACCAGTGATTGACTCTCACTGTCATCTCAACGATCCGCAGTTCAACGATGACGTTGTTGAGACGCTGGAGCGCGCGCGGGAAGCCGGTGTGGAGGCGTGTCTTGTCGCTGGCTACGACAGAGCTTCCTCACAACGCGCGGAAGAGATGGCGACTCATCCTTTGATCTGGATTGCGCTGGGAGTTCATCCGCACGACGCATCCGCCATTAGAGAGGACGCGAACTGGGGACAGCTACTGATTGAGAAGCTGAGAGCTCACCCGCGCGTCGCCGCCGTGGGGGAGATGGGACTGGATTACCACTATAATTTTTCACCGCGCGATGTGCAGCGGGAAGCTTTTCGCGCTCAGATACAGATTGCTCGTCAACTGAACCTGCCAGTCACCATCCATTCCCGAGCGGCGGAGGACGAGGTCATGGACACACTGGTTGGAGAAGGCGTTCCGGAGGCGGGGGCCGTTCTCCACGCTTTCACAGGATCACAGGTGCAGCTACAGCGAGCTCTTGAGATGGGACTGCTCATAGGTGTAGGGGGGATGGTGACATTCAAGAAAGCTGACGACCTGCGTGCGCTGATCAGCCGCGTTCCTCTCGACCGTCTGCTTCTGGAGACCGATGCGCCCTATCTGACACCACATCCATTCAGAGGCCGCCGTAACGAACCTGCGTTTTTAGTGCATGTCGTTGCAGCGCTGGCACAACTCTTTGACTGCACTGAAGAGCAGATAGATCGGCAGACCACGGACAACGCACTCAGAGTGTTCACGCACATGAGAGGAGCCGGGCAATGAGCCAGATCACTATTCGGGGAATGGACGGAGCAGACCTGGGAGCAATAGTAAGAATTGCCAGAATTTCATTACCGGCAGACCCTGTAACGCCCGAGGGCTTCGCTCGAAAGGTCTTCCTGGATCAAAACTTCGACCGGCGCGGATGCCTGGTGGCGGAAGACCCTGTGGCAGGCGTCGTCGGTTTTGTTGTTGGCCACATCAGAAAGCATCCGATAGAAGACATGCCCGATGACAGCAAGCGGTCGTGGATACCTCTGTTTGCGGTGCACCCCGAGCATCAGCACAGAGGAGTTGGATCCCGTCTGTTTGAAGCCGTCGAAAACTGGTTCCAGACTGAGAAGAAGGAGGCGACCCTGATCGGGCCGTACACTCCGAACTGGTGGACTCCCGGCGTAGATGTGAACGCTTACACAGATGCGCTCGGGTTTCTGAGCCGGCGCGGCTATGTGGAGGCGATGCGTCCATTGTCTATGGATGCGCCGCTCATCAGCTACGTACGTCCGGCATGGATTACCGAGCGGCACGAGAAGTTGCTGAAAGAAGGCGTCCGCTTCGAAGTCGCGAGTCTCGAAGTCCTCCCAGCCTTGTTCGACTTCCTCTTGAGAGAGTTTCCCGGAGATTGGCAGCGCCACGTCCGGGAGGTCTGCAACCAGACTCTTGCATCTGGAAACTCCGTGATCAGGCGGGTGCGCGTGGCGATCGAGGGAACTGAAGAGGTAGTTGGCTTCACGCATCACGATGGCGAAAGATTCGGCCCGTTCGGAACTGCTCGCGCAGTGCGCGGGCGCGGTATTGGCGCGGCCCTGCTGGCGCAGACGATTGAGGACATGCGCGCGCAAGGCCTGTATGCAGCGTACTTCATGTGGACAGATGACACTGCCGCCAGGCTGTATTCCGAGGTCGGCTTTCGAGAGAGCCGACGGTTTTCGTTGATGAAGAAGGACTGGTCGAAGTGAGACGCTGGATTGGCCTTCTGACTGTTATACTCAGCGCTGCCGTATTCGGCGGGTGCGCCCGAGCGCCACAAAGCAAGATCGTAACCCTGCGACTGGTTTTGTGGGGTACGCCCAAGGATGAAGCGTCCATCAACGACTCGTTAGAGCGCTTTTACAAGACGCACCCTAATATCCGGGTGAAGCTTGAAATAACACCCCACGCCCGCGTTTTTGACAAGCTGCTGATCTCTTTCGCGGGCGGACGCGCGCCGGATGTCTCTCGCGTCAGCTCACTCTGGTTCTACCCGCTGGCCGCTAAGGGCGTGCTTGAAGACCTGGACCCGTTCATAACGCAAGACAAGACTTTCGATCTTCCTGACTTTTACGACGTAGCACTGGACGGTTGGGGACGCTACTCGGGCAGAGTCTATGCGCTTCCAACTGATCTGGATCTCTACGGGCTTTACTACAACAAGAAGATGTTCGACAAAGCCCACATCCCCTACCCCGATGCATCGTGGGATTGGGACAAGTACCTGCAGGTTGCCCGGCGGCTTACAAAGGACACGGACGGTGACGGACAAATTGATCAGTGGGGATCAACAGTAGATGGGTTCTGGCAGGCGTATGTGTGGCAGAACGGAGGCGAAATCCTCAACGCAAGCAATACGAAGTGCACGCTGGATGAGCCCTCCGCCTACGACGCTCTGCAGTGGATGACTGACCTGCGCCAGAAATGGCATGTCGCTCCGAGTCCCGCTGACACAGCAGACGTTGGTCAGCTTGGGCTTTGGGTAATGGGGCGTCTGGGGATGTTTCACTCTGGAAGCTGGGCGGCAGCGATGATGTTCAAAGACCGCGTAACTACGTTCGACTGGGACGTGGCCCCCTTTACCCAGAGGCAAGAAGCGGGCCAGCTTTCTGGGCGGATCGGCGTTTGCTATGATTTCGGGCTCCAGGCACAAACAGGAATCCTGGGAGCTTGTGAAATTTCTGACTGGCCCCTATATGCAGGCGCGCTGGGCTGTGGAAAATCAGATCATCCCGAGCCGCAGGTCCATCGCAGAATCCGGGGCGTTTCTGAATCAGCCCGGCCCACCGTCACACCGCAAGGTCTTTGTGGATGCGATCAGCTACGGGCGCACGCTCCCGAATACCTACTCTATGCGAGAGATGAACGACATCATAACGAACTTCATTTCCCTGGCGATTCTTGGCAAGACGGATGCAAAGAGCGCCTGTCTCGAAGTGACGCCCATGGTGAACGACCTCCTCCTGTACGACCGCAAGCGCACTGCGGCGGAGCGTTTCACACTTGTGCCAGAGGCTGCCGCAGGTGCGATAAGCAAGGAAGGCGGATCAGGCAAATCGCTGCGTTAAGCCGATTTCGCGCTCCGCAAGTTGCACAGCCAGCCTGACAGACGCCGCATACGGCTCAACTCTGCGGGCAAGCGACAAGTTCTCAAGCGCCTGTGCCGTCAAACCCGTCCGCGCCAGCACTCGCGCCTCTTCCACCAGCGCCAGAGCGCGTTCGATGCGGCGGCTTCTTCGTCTGCCGATGATCCAGAAAAATGCGCTTCCACCCACAACGAGGCCAACTGCAGCCAGCGCATAACCGCGCTTCTGACGCTGAGACCAGGCGAGTGCGTCCGCCCGAAGGTCCGCATAATCTGTGTAGTCTGTAATAGTCTGGAGCGGTTCTGCGACCGACTTGCGCAGTACGGAGCTTCGGATGAATCTGGCGACGGCTGGTGCGCCATATTTCTGCGCCATATAGGCGAAAACGAGGCGATACTCGTTGTAGTCGCGCGGAGCGTAGGAAAGCCGGGACTGGTTCTCCGTTGAGGTATAGTACTGCTCTTTGCCTTCGCTCAGGTACAGTGCAGCGCCTTCGTGAAACCACCGCGGCAGTCTCCCGGCATCGTCCCCGAGACAGGACGCGATATAAGCGTGCGCTAACTCGTGCGATGAGGTGTCTGCGATTTCCTGCTCAGACTTATCACCAGCCCAGACAGCACAGTAGCGGCGCCAGCGCGTAACCCCACCAGTTCCCTCCGGGAAGAGAGCCCGGATCGAGTGCGGCATAGTCTCTTTGCGGTCATACAGGCGCAGGATGGCTCCGCCCGGAGGTGGACTGAGCTTGACTTCATCCCGCAATCGCACAATCGCCTTGTCCTCGGAGGTCGCAAAGTCTTCAATGGAGTACGCTTCTCCCGGGCGATTGCTGGTGTCCGTGAACGCTTGCACTTCGTCCAGAAACGCTTGGGCGCTTTTGCGCTCGGGAGTCTGTTTGTTGCCGAGCTGTGTGGATAGCTGTTGGCGCAGGTGGCTGCAGGCAGAATTTACCTTCTTCAGATCATAGTCAGAAGCAAATGGGTAGTTCTGAATGCGCTGGAAGGTCCAGGGCTGTGAATCGGCAGAAGCCGGATGCAGCAACGCACCCGGTATCGCCAGGACAAGCGCCCCTATGGTCAGAATAGCTCTTCGCAGCGTATGCATAGCTACTCACTAAACGCTACGGGAGCGCAGAGGGTTCTGAGAAGTAAAATCAGGCCGCCTGCGTCTGCAGAATCGGTTGCTCCAGCAGCGCCACACTCAGCACATCATCCATATGGTCCACAAGATGAAGCTGCATCTCCTCAACAAGGTGGGATGGGATATCCTCAATGTCCTTTTCGTTCTCCCGTGGAAGAATGACAGTCCGGATTCCAGCCCGATGCGCTGCCAGCACCTTCTCTCTAAGCCCGCCAATAGGTAACACGCGCCCTCTCAGGGTGATCTCCCCTGTCATCGCAACATCCTTGCGTACCGGTCGCTTTGTGAGCGCCGATGCCAATGCAGTGGCTATGGTAATCCCTGCGGAAGGACCATCCTTGGGAATGCCGCCTGCCGGCACATGTATGTGGATATCCGTGTGCGACTGAAAGTCCTCATCGAAGTTGAGAACACTCGCGCGAGAGCGAACATAGGTCAGGGCCGCCTGAGCCGACTCCTTCATAACATCCCCAAGTTGTCCGGTGAGAATGAGACCGCCTTTGGTCGCCCTGACAAGCCCAACTTCGATGGAAATTATGTCTCCGCCAAACTCGGAGTAGGACAGTCCGGTGGCAGCGCCGACCTCATCCTGCTCTTCCGCCTGGCCGTAATGGAACCGGCGCTTGCCCAGATAGCCCGCGATGTTCGCCGCCTTCACGCGTGTGCGCCCCGTCTCACCTTCCGCAATCTTCTTTGCGACTTTGCGGCACAGGCTGGCAATCTCACGCTCCAGATTGCGCACACCGGCCTCCCGTGTGTATTCCCGGATCAACGCCAGCAGCGCGTCGTCGCCGATTGAGAGCCGCGTCTTTGTAATGCCATGCTCCTTAAGCTGCTTTGGCACAAGGAAACTCCTGGCAATCTGCAGCTTATCGTCCTCAATGTATCCCGAAAACGGGATAATCTCCATCCTGTCGCGCAGAGCAGCTGGGATTGTGTCCAGGACGTTTGCTGTCGTGATAAACATCACATCCCGCAGGTTAAATGGCACCTCGAGATAGTGGTCACTGAAGCTGTCATTTTGCTCCGGATCCAGAGCTTCCAGAAGCGCCGCAGAAGGGTCTCCGCGGAAGTCCGCCCCAACCTTGTCTATCTCATCCAGCATGAACACAGGGTTTCTGGAGCCGGCCTGCTTGATACCCTGAATAATCCTTCCGGGCAACGCCCCGACATAGGTACGCCGATGACCTCTGATTTCGGCCTCATCCCGCACACCGCCCAGTGAAATTCTGACAAACTTGCGGCCCAGTGATCGCGCAATGGATTTGCCGATTGAGGTTTTCCCAACTCCGGGAGGGCCTGCAAAGCAGAGAATAGGCCCTTTCAGGCTGCCAGCAAGCTTACGCACAGCGAGGAACTCCAGAATCCGCTCCTTGGGTTTGAGCAGTCCATAGTGATCTTCGTTGAGGATTTTCTCCGCTTTGGTAATCTCCAGCTCATCGCTCGTGCTGAAGTTCCACGGCAGTCCAACCAGCCAGTCGAGATACGTCCGGATGACCACACCTTCCGGCGATGCATACGGCATTTTCTCGAGACGCTCCACCTCTTTGAGCGCGCGGCTCTCCACTTCTTCCGGCATCTGCGCTTCTGCTATTTGTCCGCGGTAGTCCTCAATCTCCGTCGTGCGTTCGTCCCTCTCACCAAGCTCCTGCTGAATCGCTTTGAGCTGTTCGCGCAGGAAAAACTCCCGCTGAGAGTCTCCCATCTCCTTTTCAACTCTGGAGCGAATACTGCGTTGGATCTCGAGGATTTCCAGCTCTTTTTTCAGCAGCATGGACAGATGGCTGAGGCGCTCCCGGACAGGGATAGTCTCGAGAATTTCCTGCTTTTGCTCAACGCGCAAAGGGAGATAGGGAGTGATGCTGTCCGCCAGTTTGCCCGGTTCGTCAATGTTGATGACGTTAATGAGCACCTCAGGCGGAACTGTCCGCCCGTTGTTGACAATCTGCTCAAACTGCGCCGTCACGTTGCGCATCAGCGCTTCGAGCTCGATGGACTTGGCTTCCTCCGCAGGCAGCGGCTTGACGCGCACCTTGAAGAACGGCTCCTGCTGGATAAACTGCGTGACCTGCACACGCTCAATACCCTCAAGCATCACCCGGACGGTGCCGTCCGGCACCTTCAAAATCTGGATGACTTCTGCGACAACACCCACGCGATAGATGTCGTCGGGCTCCGGGTCTTCTACCGTCATATCGTGCTGAGCGATGAGGAGAATATAACGCTGGTGCGCCATAGCTTCATCCAGCGCCTTCACGGACTTCTCACGCCCTACAAACAGCGGAAAGAGCATATGCGGGAAGTAAACGTTATCGCGTATTGGCAGAAGCGGCAGAGATCTGGGAAGGCGGCGGGAAGCAGGCTTCAGCGGCGTGGTTTCTGCAGCTTCAGGCACGTCGGATTTCTTAGCTCGCGGCATTTCTAAAGTCTTCCTGTGTTCTCGGTAGCTCGTCGCCCGGCTCGCCGGGCACACACAAAACAAAGGCCGGGCCGGGGCCGCAACTGCCTCTGCGGCGCCGTTCCGGCCGCTGCGGCCTGTCAGGCTGATGTCTTTTCGGGCTTCGGAATCTTGATACGGCGCCTGTCATCCAGGCTGTGAATAGTCCGGCTCTCCGGTGTACGAGTCGTATTCGCCGCAACACTTGGTGAAGCCTGCGCGCAGTGAGTACCCGTGCTGGAATAAATCGTCTAACGCTGGAAACCTGAGCGGCCGGCTACAGATACACGAACAACTCTAACCCGCCTATGCTCTGAGCGGACACTTGCGACGCCAGCGCACAGCGGCGGGTTCGCCAAATGTCACCCCCACGCCCCAGAAATGGTGACCCCCCCAGCCTCGACCTTGAGCCCGGAAGGAGCTTAGCTCGCCTGCTTCAGCTCGTCAACCGTGAAGATCGTGGGATCCTTGCGCTCGGTAATGGTCTCTTTGGTCACGACGCAGCGTTTGATATCCTTGAGAGAAGGAATCTCGTACATAATGTTGAGCATCACTTCCTCAATGATGGACCTCAGCGCCCGCGCCCCGACTTTTCGCTCACTGGCTTCTGCTGCGATCGCCTCTAAAGCGTCGTCACTGAAGATCAGCTCCACGCCGTCCAGCTCGAAGAACTTCTGATACTGCTTCACCAGCGCATTCTTTGGCTCCACCAGAATGCGTACGAGAGCGTCTTTGTCCAGCCCGCCCAGAGTCGCAACCACAGGCAGGCGGCCAATAAACTCCGGAATCAAGCCGTACTTCAGCAGGTCATCCGGCATGACCATGGACAGTATATCACCCAGGTCGCGATCTTTCCGGGATTCGACCTGCGCGCGGAAGCCCAGAGACTTGTCTCCCAGGCGGCGGTCAATCACCTCATCCAATCCCTCAAAGGCGCCGCCCACAATGAAGAGCACATTGGACGTGTCAATCTGGACGTATTCCTGCTGCGGGTGTTTTCGACCACCCTGCGGCGGAACATTGGCGACAGTGCCTTCGATAATCTTCAGAAGCGCCTGCTGAACGCCCTCACCGGAGACATCCCGGGTAATGGAAGGGTTGTCACTCTTACGCGCAATCTTGTCGATTTCATCGATGTAGACAATCCCGCGCTCGGCGGCTTTGATAGCGTTCTGGATGTTGTCGTGCCCGTCGGCCGCCTGCAGGAGTTTCAGCAGGATGTTTTCGACATCTTCGCCCACATAGCCGGCTTCTGTCAGGCTGGTGGCGTCAGCGATGGCAAAAGGCACCTTCAGAATGCGCGCGAGCGTCTGCGCAAGCAGCGTCTTGCCGCACCCCGTCGGCCCAATGAGGAGGATGTTGGACTTGGAAAGCTCTACGTCTGAGGCGGGCGAGTTTACGCGCTTGTAGTGATTGTAAACCGCAACCGAGAGAATACGCTTCGCCTTCTCCTGCCCCACAACATACTGGGAGAGAATGCGATAGATTTCCTTGGGTTTGGGAACGACGCCAACGTCCGCTACGGGCTCTGTCTTGGTGGTCTCCCCGCGGACGATCTCGTTGCACAGTTCGACACACTCAAGACACACGCCGCCGTACACCCCGAGGATGAGCTTTTTGACCTGCTCCCGTGGCTTGCCACAGAGTGCACAACGCGAGTCGTTACGGTCGAGTCCAATCCTGGCCAAAAAACACCTCCGACAAATGCTGCGGACACACCCCGCAACCGCAAAATGTGAGTGAGCGGCGGCGAGTTAACGCTAACGGGCTTCGCGGTCGAGCACGCCGTCAACAACACCGTAGTCTTTGGCCTGCTCTGCCGACATCCAATAATCTCTATCTGTGTCCTGTGCTACTTTTTCCACAGGTTGACCGGTATGCTTGGCGAGGATTTCCTGCAGCAGCTGCTTATATCGTAAAATCTCTCTCGCCATGATGTCAATATCTGAAGGCGTTCCCTGAAAACCAGCGCTGCCCTGGTGAATCATAACTCGCGCATTTGCCAGACAATGCCGCTTTCCCTTTGCTCCCGCAGAAAGCAATACTGCACCCATGCTGGCCGCCTGTCCAATGCAGATTGTGGCGATATCGGGCTTAACAACCTGCATACAGTCGTAGATTGCCAAACCCGCCGAGACGACTCCTCCCGGGGAGTTGATGTAGAGGTCAATGTCCTTGTCAGGATCTTCCTTTTCCAGGAACAGAAGCTGCGCAACAACCAGATTGGCGATGTCGTCGTCAATAGGCGTCCCGATGAAAACGATACGATCCTTCAGGAGCCGGCTGTAGATATCGTAAGCCCGCTCCCCGCGCGCGGTCTGCTCGACCACCATCGGTATCAGTGCCATTTGGTTACTTAGCCTCCTTCGCTTCTGCGGCGCCTTCCTGTGGCGGATCCTGAATCACATCTTTAATGTTGGCAGACGACCTTAGAAACTCTAAAACCTTGTTGGTTCTACGGCGACGAATGTAGCTTTGCCTTCCCTGTTCGGTTGAGAGGTACTCGCTTAGCTCCTCAGCCGTCTCGTTCTCTGACTCATGCAAGCGATCAAGCTGCTCATCAATTTCCTCGGGGGATACGTCGATCTTTTCTTCCTCTGCAATAGCAGACAACGCCAGACTCACCCGAATATCCCAGTCAATGCGCCCTGTCAGTCTCTGACGATATTCTTCCTCTGTGACGGAGTTTTGTGCAAGGAACTGCTCAAAGGTTGTATTGCGCCTTTTGAGATCGGCGAACTGCTCCTGGACACGATGCTGAAACTCGTGCGTCAGCATTTGCGGTGGATAGTCGATTTTCGAGCTTTGGACGATCTTGTTCATCAACTCCATATCCGCCTGCTCATCTGAGACTTCGTTGAACGCACGCTCTGCGCTAGAGCGAATTTCCTGTCTGAGCGCCTCCACAGAGTCAAATTCACCAACAGTCTTGGCGAACTCTTCATTCACCTCAGGTTTCACCTGAGCATAGAGCTGAGACACCGTGACGTTTGCGCGAACGGTCTTACCCGCGCGCTCTTTCTCCTGCCAATCCTCCGGGTAGTTGAGCGTAAACTCTCCAGTCTCTTCCTTCTTCATACCCTTTATCCGCGTATCGAAGTCGGGAACGTTCTCTCCGACTACCGCCGCATTGTAGGTAGGCTCGCCCAGGGGCTCACCGTTGTCGTTGAGCTCCTGTATACTGACGAACACATAGTCGCCATCTTCAACAACGCCGTCTTCGCCCTTTTCATCCAGCCGGGTGTGCTGCGTGCGCAGGCGCTCGATTTCGTGATCAATCAGCTCATCAGTCACCTGCCGAACAGGACGATCTACTGACACTTCCTTGTATTGACCCAACTCTACCTGGGGAACCAGCGGAACCGTGGCCTTGAACTTCAGTCCGGACTCGGCAGAAGACTCAAGCAATTCGACCTCGGGATGATCCCACGGTGTGAGGTCTTGTTCCTGCAGCGCCTGCGTGTAGGCTTCGGGCATCACGCGGTCGTTGGCGACGCTGATGACCCGCTCAGGGTTGATGACTCTCTCCACCAGCGCAGCCGGCGCCTTGCCCTTTCTGAAGCCTGGAATCTCTGTATTGCGCGCTATCTGTTTGCGCGCGGTCTCCAGGGCGCCAGCGTACTGCTCGGGTTCAACGGAGATCTCCAGTGCAACCAGACACGGACTGATATCTTCACGAGTAACCTGCATATGAATCCTTCGTGTAGTCGTTGTTGAGGCCTACCAGCCCAGCCTCAGGACCTCTTGCGCGCTTGCACGTCTGGCTCCCGGCTCGCAAAAAGAAGGCCGGAAGTTGTCCGAACATGAAAAAACACCCCGCCTGTCCCCATCTGGCAAGGGTTGTCCGGCGAGGCGCTACACAGCAGCGTAATCAGAGGCGCAAGCTACGATAAGCGTGCCAGGACAGGCTCTCGGGACAGAGCGCACATCCACCCACGCGCGAAGCCGCAGACATGTTGCAGACAGTCCTGTCACCAGAAAAGCTGCAAAAAACAAGCGGGAGACGGGATTCGGACCCGCGACCTCCTCCTTGGCAAGGAGGCGTTCTACCCCTGAACTACTCCCGCATGACGGCGACACCAATTCAGACAAACGCTACTGACTCTTTGCGTTTACGACATGATTCTCTGGCAATCCTGCCGAGAATCTCCAGCGCGGCACAAGAAGTTTATGCCACAGCTCCTGGGCAGTCTGCTTCCGAGTTTACCTCAGCGCCATTCAGTCCGCCACAGCTTCCAGCGGCGTATGGCCACCCCGAGTGCGCCTCCAAAGCTGGGCGAGAGGAGACTTGAACTCCTACGCCTCGCGGCACCAGATCCTAAATCTGGCGTGTCTGCCATTCCACCACTCGCCCCGATGAACCGTTTGCCCGGGCTGCAGTTCCTACCCGAGGACGACACCTACCGGCAACCTCAGGAATAATCTGGGTCGTACAGGACTCGAACCTGTGGCCCGCTGATTAAGAGTCAGCTGCTCTACCAACTGAGCTAACGACCCGCGCGCTCACGCGACGGCAAACTACCAGAAATGGCCCGGGCTCTTCCTTCAACAGGGACATAACCGCGCCTGGAGGGACTCGAACCCCCGACCCTCTGATCCGAAGTCAGATGCTCTAATCCACTGAGCTACAGGCGCACGCTCGCACACGAAGAATGTTGTCCCTCAAAAGGCCAACGGTAGTATAACAAAAAGTGCTCCCGATGTCAGCGGATGCAGCAGTATTTGTGCGGTTTGCGCACCCGCCGCTCTTTCGGAGGGCCACCCGTGCCTGAACACGGCCAGACCGCGGGCAAGGGCGCGCCATACTATTTTTGAGGCAGAGCCATCGCACGCAGTGAGGCGCTTGCTTGCGCACGCGCGCACAAGCTGTCATTATAAGTGAGCACTGGCAGGACTGCGGTATGACGCCTCTGAATCTACCTGACTCCAGCCAAAACTCAGCAATGGACACCATCTTTCTAAAAGGCATACGCGTCTTTGGTCACCACGGGCACACCGCGGAGGAACGCTGCGTGGGACAGATCATTGAGGTGGACGTTGAGCTGCGCCTGGATTTACGGAAAGCGGGGCGTACAGACCGGCTCAAGGACACTGCAGACTGGTACAGCGTGTTTCAGACCGTCACAGAAGCCGTGACAGGCAATTCTCACAAGCTGATGGAGCATCTGGCGTCCGACATCGCCTCGCGTCTTCTGGCGACAACACCGGCGCATGAGGTGACGATCAGCGTGTCCAAACCGAGCCCACCGCTGGGCGGGATTTGCGAACGATGCGGAGTGAAGGTTACGCGCTCTGGCGCGGACTTCAGTGGAGAGTCTCCAGCATAACTGAGGGGACGGCAAAGGGTATTACTGGCGCAACTCTATAGCACGCGATGGATTTTCAGTGTCTTTTCGGGGCAAGAAATCCCGATAATCGGCAGAGAAGACCTGGAATCGCACATCGAGCATCTGCTTTCTGCGCACTGCCGGAAACTTCCGCTGACGCGCAGCGTTTGGTATACTGAGAATGTGGATACCGTCCGCACCAAGGCAGTTGTGGACGAATCTCGCTGCACTGGCGAGCAACAATCTGATTTCTGAAAGCAACCACACACAGGAAAGGCTATCTATGGCAATTACACTCACAAATGCGGCTGTCGAGAAGGTCAAGGGGCTGATGGTCTCTCAGAACCGCGCGGACGCTCTGTTGCGAGTCTTCGTTCAGGGCGGAGGCTGCCGCTCGGGCTATAAGTTTGGAATGGCGTTCGATGACACCGTTGAAGAAACTGACCAGGTGTATGACTTCTCGGGGTTGCGAGTGCTCATTGACGAAGCGAGCGGCCCATACCTTGATGGAGCCAGCATCGACTATATGGATACGGTGGAAGGCGCGGGGTTTGCGATCAGCAATCCCAATATTGATACATCCTGCGGATGCGGTGGCGAATGTGACTGTGGTGGTAGCGAGGAAAGCGATAGTGAAGGATGTGGGTGCGGCTGCGGTTGCAGTTGAGCTCATGTCATAGGCAATTACCGATCAAGCCTGGGCGGATTTGCCCGGGCTTTTTCATTTTTCTCCTGATCAGGGCTACTGCCTGTAGCCCAAGGAGCTTTCAGACGCGGAAGTTAGAAGACTCGATGACATCCTGGAGGCGGTTGCTGCAACGGGTAGCAGTACTGAACGAACTCGCCAGAAAGCGTTGTGACCACTGCTTTTAGCTATACTGTTTTCTTGAGAATACTTGCTCAGCACGGAGAGGAACACTGAAGCTTATGGCAGATTTGAAGTTCGACACAATTGCGCTGCACGGCGGACAGAAGCCTGACCCGACCACCAATTCGCGGGCCGTGCCCATCTATCAGACAACTTCTTACGTTTTTGACAGCGCGGAACACGCGCGCAAATTGTTCGGACTCGAGGAGTTCGGCAACATCTACACACGCATCCAGAACCCGACGTGGGATGTTCTGGAGAATCGCATCGCTCTTCTGGAAGGCGGAGCCGCAGCGCTTGCAACCTCCAGCGGACAGGCCGCTGAGTTGCTGTCGGTGCTGAACATCGCAAACGCTGGCGACAACATCGTCTCTGCGGGCAGTCTTTACGGCGGCACGTACAACCTGTTCCACTACTCGTTTCCGAAAATCGGCGTACACGTCAAATTTGTGGACACAGACGATCCTGAGAACTTCCGAAAAGCCATTGATGACAAAACCAAAGCGCTCTATATGGAGGTCATTGGCAATCCCAGATTTGACATTCCGGATATTGAAAAGATCGCCGCTATCGCGCACGACAACGGCATTCCTCTGATCATTGACAACTCTATGGCCTCTCCGGCGCTCTGCCAGCCCATCAAATGGGGCGCGGATATTGTGCTGCATTCACTCACCAAGTTTCTGGGAGGGCACGGTACGTCTATCGGCGGGATTGTGGTGGACTCCGGAAAGTTCGACTGGAAAAGCAGTGGCAAGTTCCCCGGCCTGGTCGACCCAGACCCCAGCTATCACGGGATAAGCTACTGGGACGCGTTCGGGCTGCATGACAAGGCAGTGGCGCCGGGAATTGCTTACATCATCAAAATGCGCGTTCAGCTCATGCGCGACTTCGGCCCGTGTCTTTCGCCGTTCAACGCGTTTCTCGTGTTGCAGGGGGTTGAGACTCTCGGGCTGAGGATGCAGCGGCACAGCCAGAACGCCCAGCGAGTGGCCGAGTGGCTGCAGCAGCAAGACTCTGTCAGCTGGGTGAGCTACCCCGGTCTCAAAGATCATCCATCACATGAAATGGCGAAGAAGTATCTTCCTAACGGTTGTGGGGCTCTGGTGGGCTTTGGGATCAAAGGTGGCAAAGAGGCTGGGATCAAGTTCATTGATGCGCTGGAGTTGCACTCTAATCTGGCGAACTTTGGTGACGCGAAAAGTCTGGTCATCCACCCTGCCAGCACCACGCATCAGCAACTTTCCGAACAGGAGCAGCTTGAGGCGGGCGTAACACCCGACTTCATTCGGCTGTCGGTCGGAATTGAAGACGTTGAAGACATTATCGCGGATCTCGACAAAGGCCTGAAGGCAAGTCAGAAGTAGCCACGACTTACATCGCTGCGCGCGAGAGCTGCACAGTCGCGAAGCAAGCGCTCTGGCTATATACTGTAAGTAATCTCTAGTACAGGCAGCCTGTTGTCCGCCAGGCTGCCAGTTCACTCCATGACATTGACTACGGCACAACCTAACAGCGTCGGAGTTGTTGAACCGCAGTTCTTCACCTTTGCGCAACCACCAGATGAGATGAAGCTGGTGAGCGGCAAGAAGCTGGGACCGATCACGCTGGTGTATGAAACGTACGGCACGCTCAACGCGGACAAGTCCAATGTGATCCTGGTCGAGCACGCTCTGACGGGCGATGCGCACGTGGCAGGTTATCACAAGGATCAGACCAGTAAGAAACCGGGCTGGTGGGATATTATGGTCGGTCCTGGAAAGGCGCTGGACACAGAGCGCTACTTTGTTGTATGCGCGAATTGCATTGGTGGCTGTTCGGGATCGACGGGGCCAGATTCAGAGAATCCAGCCACCGGATATCCGTACGCGCGCGACTTTCCGATTATCACGATTCAGGACATGGTGGAAGCCGAGCGTCACTTGCTCGATCACCTGGGTATCAATCAGGTCTTGTGCGTAATTGGCGGGTCGATGGGTGGAATGCGCGTGCTGCAGTGGACAGTAAGCTACCCGGAGCGCATCAGACTTGCCATTCCTATCGCCACAACAAGCCGGCTATCAGCTCAAGCCATTGGGTTTAACGAAGTTGGGCGACAGGCGATTATGGGCGATCCAGACTGGCGCAATGGCAATTACAAGCGCGAGGGTGTGATACCCAACCACGGACTGGCCATAGCGCGTATGATCGGCCACATCACCTATTTGTCTGACAAGGCGATGCACAACAAGTTTGGGCGGGATCTTGTCGAGTCCAACGGCTCTACGTTCACTTTTAACACTGAGTTTGCAACGGAGTTTCAGGTCGAAAGCTATCTGCGCCATCAGGGGAGTGTGTTTGTCCAGCGCTTTGATGCCAACTCCTATCTATACATTACGAAAGCGACGGACTACTTCGACCTGACGCAGCCGAGTGGGAGTCTTCGCAAAGAACTTTCCCGGGTGCAGGCGAAGTTTCTGGTTATCTCATTCTCCTCCGACTGGCTCTTTCCGACGTATCAGTCCCGGGAGATCGTGAAGGCGCTGCGTCAGAACAGCCTGGACGTGACGTTCGCTGAGCTTCAGACTGATAAGGGACATGACGCATTTCTTCTGGAGAGCGCGCAGCTTTCCAGCCTGATCTCGAACTTCCTGAACTACGCCATTGACTGATCCTGCCACTCCATCCTCAAGCGTTCAAAGGCGACCGAAAAAGACCGATATTGACTTCATTGTTGATCTTATTGAGCCTCGCGCCCGTGTGCTGGACTTGGGATGCGGAACAGGTGAGTTGCTCACGGCTCTTCAGGAGCGGAAAAACGTCTTTCCTCAGGGGATTGAAATCAGTGAGGAAGCCATACACGAGTGCGTCTCCAAGGGGCTTCCGGTATATCACGGTGACCTGGACGAGGGTCTGGCTGACTATAACGACGGGGCAATGGATTATGTCATCCTGACGGATGTGATTCAGGTGCTGTACCGGCCGGATGAGCTGATTCGAGAGGCTGCGCGCGTAGGCAAAAAAGTAATCCTCAGCTTTCCCAACTTTGCGCACTGGCACGCGCGCTTTCAACTGGGACTTCTTGGCCACATGCCTCGCACAGAACAGCTCCCCTTTGAATGGTACGACAGCCCGAACATCCACCTCACTACGATTCGCGATTTCAAGCGCATGTGTCGCGCTGAGGGCTTTCAGATATTACAGGAGCTCTATCTCACAGGGTCCTTCGACAGGGGTTTTACCAGGATATCCGTACTGCCGAATTTGCTTGCGGAACAGGCAGTCTTTGTCATCTGCCGTTGAAGCGTGAGCGTTAGTGCCAGGCATGGAGTACGCTGGACAGAACAGCGTGAGTCCAGATCACCCTCACCCGACTATGACTGCGCGGTTGCTTTCTGGGGCTGATGAGATGCTTCGCGCATTCGCCGCTGGCCCTCGGGACACAAATGAAGAATAGGGCAGATGGCACACTGTGGATTGCGCGCGGTGCAGATGGCCCGTCCATGCCAGACAAGCAGCGTCCCATACACTGACCAGTCTTCTGGCTCGACAACCTTCTGCAACTCGAACTCGATTTTTGTGGGGTCTTGCTGTCGCGTGAAGTCCAGACGCCGGCTCACGCGCCGGCAATGCGTATCGACAATCACGCTGCCACCCCCGAAGCAGTGAGCAAGAACGACGTTAGCCGTCTTGCGCCCCACCCCACGCAACTGCGTAAGCTCTTCCATTGTTGCCGGGACCTTGCCTCCAAACTTCAGGCAGACATCCCGGGACATCTCAATCAGCGACCGCGTTTTCTGACGGAAGAATCCGAGGGGGCGGATAATGTCTTCGACTTCTTCGGCGGGCGCTGAAGCCATGGCTTCAACAGTCGGCCACCTGCGAAACAACTCAGGCGCGACGGTCTCCACGCGCGCATCCGTACACTGCGCCGCAAGAATTGTAAAGACGACCTGCTCAAAAGGATTGTCGTTGTCAAGCAGATGGGTAGCGTCTGGATAGATCTTCTTGAGGATGGCTACGACTTGCGCAGCGCGCTTCTGTTTGGACTTGAGGCTTTCTTCGGACAATGAACTGTGTAACTCTACGAGACTGGGTGCAGGTCAGGCGCAGCGCTTCATTTTGAGATAGCCCGGGGAGCAATACCCGGGCTATCACGGATCGAGCGTGCCGAGACGCCATACTCGAAATAGACGCTTCCTAGCGGCGGTTTATGTCCACCATGCAGCGCCCGGCTGCTCCTGGATTACCGCCTGCTTGAGAAGCTGAACGGCTTTGGTGAGCCCTTCGCGCGGAGACATGAGGCTGTCTTCGTGCTCAATCGAGATGACGTGGTCGTAACCAATCAGCCTCAGCTCACTCACAATGTCCTTCCAGACACTCAGGTCGTGTCCGTAGCCAATCGTGCGAAATACCCACGAGCGATTGATTTCATCAAGGTAGCCCTTGGTATCCAGTACTCCATTGACGCGGGCATTCTGTGGGTCCACTTTGCAGTCCTTGCCGTGAAAGTGGTAGATGCAATCTTTCAGCGCGCGGATGGAAACGACCGGGTCCATTCCCTGCCACCAGAGATGGCTCGGATCGAAGTTTGCGCCAAGGTTGTCTCCACAGGCTTTGCGAAGGCGCAGAAGGGTTTCCGTATTGTAAACAACAAACCCAGGATGCATTTCAAAGGCGATCCGGATGTTGTGCTCTTTGGCGAATTTCGACTCCTGTTTCCAGTACGGAATCACCTTTCGCTTCCACTGCCATTCCAGGATCTCGCCATAGTCTGGCGGCCAGGGGCATGTCACCCAGTTCGGCTTCTTTGCGCTGGGGGAATCGCCGGGACAACCTGAGAAGTTGATAACTGTATCCAGTCCCATCTTCTCTGCCAGCAGAACTGTCTTGCGGTGGGTCTCGTGGTGTTCCAGAGCAATCTGCTTGTTGGGATGCAGCGGGTTTCCGTGACAGGATAGCGCACTGATGACCATTCCGCGCTTCTCGATCGACTTGAGCAGATCGTTGCGCTTCTTGTCGTTGTCCAGCAGTTCGGCCGGATTGCAGTGCGCGTTTCCGGGATAGTTGCCTGTCCCCAACTCCACCGCTTCCACGCCGTTTTCCTGAAGAAAGTCCAAAACCTTCTCCAACGGCTCATTTGACATCAGGACCGTCAGAACCCCGATCTTCATATGTGTTCCTCCTAAGAACGCCCGCAGCCCACCCCGTTACGGAGGGCTGCTTTTCGACACTCTCTCTATCAGCTAATCGCCGCCATCTTTCCTGTCTGGGCAGATTCGTAGATGGCATCCAGAATTTTGATAACGTCCAGTCCGTGCTCGCCTGTAGCCAGAGGCTGTTTCCCGTCGCGCACGCAATCTACAAAATGCTTTATTTCAGCTTCGTGGCCGTTGATGTTCGGGTGCTGCGGCTGAATGTCAACCTGTTCCCCGTTCATCTCCGTGTAGAGTCTGAGTGGCGACAGATCCGCCCCGCCCAGCGATCCCATCAGCGTAGTGTAGGAGGTCTCCTGGGCAATATTGGACGCCCACGACGCTTCCACCAGGACGGTCGCGCCGTTTTCGAACTTGATCAGCCCGCTTGCCAGGTCCTCCACATCATAATTCTCGCCGCCAGGCATCTTTGGACCGAACTCGGCGTAGGTGCTTCCGTAGGCGCTAACCGGCTTCGGGTTGCCCATCAGATAAAGCGCGAGGTCCAGCACGTGCACACCAAGGTCAATGAGAGGCCCGCCACCAGACATAGCCCTGGTAGTGAACCAACCGCCCATTCCAGGAATACCTCGCCTGCGGAGCCAGCCGGTTTTTGCATAGTAGACGTTACCCAGAGCGCCTTCCTCGATGAACTTCTTCAGCACCTGAGTGTCGCCGCGAAAACGGTTGTTGAAGCCCATCATAAAAATCTTCCCCGCGTCACGGGCTGCCCGCACCATCTTCTCACCTTCCGCAGCACTGGTGGCAATGGGCTTCTCGCAAATGACACTGCAGCCAGCCTGAAAAGCCGCGATGGCGACCGGAGCATGCAGGCTGTTGGGAGTACAGACGCTGAGTGCGTCCAGATGCGCTTCCTGGAGCATCTTCTCGTAGTCCGTGTAGACCTGCGAGATACCGAACTCCTTAGCGGTAGCTCTGGCGCGATCTTCGTTGACATCCGCGATCGCCACTATCTCGGCATCGGGGTGTTTTCGATAGCCTTCCAGGTGGAGGCGGCCGATGCCAACTCCAACCACACCGACGCGCACTTTACCGTTGATTGATCCTTCTGTTGCCATGAAACCTCGTATCAGGCGGGTCGTTGCCCGGCGGCTGCAAGAGCCAGTACCGCCGGACGCAGCCCGCGATTAGGCCGCCTTGCGGGCAACCCGCGGGGATTGTAGCCCACGCACCTGCAAAAGGGCAAGAAATTTCACGCGATTCACACTGCTTCTACAGCTTTGCCAGCTAATCCCACGCCAGCGCGCATCCCTCTATACAGACCACTGCGCAATAAAAAGGAGGCTCAGCCTGGCCGAGCCTCCTGGAGCGCAAAAACATATCGTCAGACGCTAGATTCTGACGTCAATGACTGCACTGACGCCAGTTCCCTTGACGCGGCTGACCTTTGTTGGATTGAGGCTGTCCACCGGCACCAGAGCTTTAATACGGAAGCTCTTGTTGCCAAAGGCCACTTCAATCTGCCCGACAGCCTGCACCTCGTCAATCGCTCGCGCGGGCCCCTGCACCTGAGCAGCGCCAACATAACCCCCATTGCCAAGGCTGATAATGGGAACGACTTTGGTCGCGTCGTACGGATCAAAACTCTTCTTACCAAAGGCAGCGTTGATGGCTTTATTGATGTCCGGACCAAACTGTTTGACCAGAAAACCGATGCCTCCAACCTTGATCACGCTGCCTAGATCCAGCGCTCTAACCTGAACTGCGCCGAAGCCCATCACGAACACGGCTGCAATAACGCCGCTCAACGCTTTCCATTTCCTTGTTTGTCTCAGCATGTCTGTCCTCATCAGTTCTAGAGAGCTTCCCCATCAGACGCCCTCGGATTTCAACTCTCAACCGTCGAGCGGCTCCGAACGGCCCCTGGCCACACTCCTTCGACGATTCTCAACTCAACTTTGACGTTCTCGTTATTAGACGTCAGACAGCCACAAAATGGCTCTCCTCGCCGCCATTACGCCGGAGAGGCTCCGGACTTTGCTGAGCCCGGAGCCTCCCCTTTGCTAATCGCTAGATTTCTAAGAACTCAGTTCCTGGATAGGGGCCTTTCAGCCCACATCGCAGAACCTAGAAGTCCATAGAAGCCTGAACAACAGCGACGTCACCCTTGTAGCTGGCGCCATAAGGAGCCACCCCGCTGCCATCATCATCGTAATCAACGATCTGATAGAGCAGGCGCAGCTTGGTATTGTCGGTCAGCATATGGTTGTAGCTGATCGTGTAATACCGCTCTTCAGGCGTAGAAGACCCAGCCAGGTTGGGATCCCAGCGTACCCACTCGGCGTCGAAGCCCAGGGCCCCACGGCCGAGAGCAACGTTCACGCCAGCCTTGTACTGCTGGACCTTGGCATCCGAGTTGAGAGCGGTGCCGACGAAGCTACCGAGGTAGCTTGCGTTGTCGACGCCGTTATACCACGCGCCGGACGCAAACACGTTCCAGCGCTCGTTGATGCCATACTTCAGACCAACTTCAGGACCCTGCAGGTTGGTAGGGTTCTGCCAGCGGCCGAGCCGGCGCCAATCGCCAGGAGCAGCGAAGTTCGGCTCGATGCGAACATAGCTCGCAGCGATTCCGAGACCGCCCCAGTTACCATTGGTTCCGACTTCCCATGCCGAGTTGTCGCTGTCGACATCGGATCCACCGCCGATGGCATTGGAGCTGGACTCAGTCCAGGCGCCATGCCACTTCCAGCTACCCCAGTTCCAACCAAGGTCAGCGCCCCACACCTGTGACTCGTCAAACGTCACGAGGGGGCTGGTGCTGCCGGCGTTGATGTAGTTCAGACCGACCTTCAAGCCACCCAGGCCGAACGCGGCGCGAACGCCAGCGCTCTGCAGGGAGGCTCCAATGGCCCCGATGCTCGATGACGGCAGAGCGGCACCCATAGGACCAGCAGCCGGACCAGCGGTGTAGTTGGCGGGAATACCACCAACCAGGTTGTTGTTCTTGCCAGCGAAGGCAAGAATGTCAACCCCACCCCATGTCCAGGCGGCCTTTGCGCCGTCTACATAGTAGTTACCGTCGTCAGTCTTCCAGTTCTCCGTGTAGGTGTCCAC
>JADLDK010000062.1 GCA_020846715.1 Armatimonadota bacterium
AGGCATAGCCCATTTCAAAATACTGGAAGGCCTTCTGGAAGAGATAAAGGCTGTAGAAGAGGGTGGAGCCGGCGGGTGAGCCGGAGCCCTGCGTCATCACGTACACCGGGGCAAAGAACTGCATGGCTCCGATGAGGCCCATAACTGCAATAAAGATAATGTGTTGAGCCATGAACGGTGCGGTGATATTGCGCAGCATGCCAAAGCGCCCTGCCCCGTCTATGGCGGCGGCTTCGTACATTTCGCGCGGAACATCCTGAAGCCCGGCCAGGAAGATGACCATCCACCCTCCAACTCCCCAGGTGCTCATGAGGATAAGTGCGGGTTTGGCCCACGCCGGATCCTGCATCCAGCCCGGTCCGGTCACGCCGATTCTGGCAAGCACCGCATTCACCATTCCGCTGTCAGGGTTGAGCAGCCACAGCCACAGTACAGAGCTTGCGACAACCGGCACGATAGACGGCAGGTAGAAGATAGTGCGGTAGAAGGCCATCCCGCGCACTTTCGCGTTCAGCAACGTGGCGAGCGCAAACGCCGTTATCATCCCGAGCGGGACGGACAGCGCGGCGAAGTAAACTGTGTTGTAAAGCGACTGGTAAAAGAACTTGTCGTGAATCAGCGTGCGGTAGTTTGTCAGCCCGGTGAACTGCGCAGGCTTCAGGGCGCTGTAGTTACAGAAGCTGTAATAGAGGCTGGCGATAACCGGGTACGCCGTAAAAATCAGCAGACCCAGAATAGCAGGCGAGCAGAATAACAGCCCGTTTATGAGATTGCGCTTCTGAAGACGGGTCACAAGGCAAAGATTCCGTAGAAAGCAGGAAATCTCCTTCCAGGGCGGCGCGACACACGGACACGCAGAGCTCAGCGTCCGCAGCGGACAGGCTCCAAGCAAAAACAAAGCGGACAGCCCTGTATGGACTGCCCGCGGAAGCTGAGACTGTATAGAAGATGCTATGCCCGTCTTTTGCGGATCATGCCTGCCAGGCCCATCAGACCTCCAGCCAGAACAAGCAGGCTGGCTGGCTCAGGAACAAGCTGCGTGATGCCATACGGAGAAGACAAACCGCCCGACCCTATCGCAATCAGAGTGCTTTTGGTCAGGTTGGAGATGTCATAGCTGATAATCCCCGTTGAGCCAACCAGAAGGAAGTTCGAAGGGTTTGAGGTGTCAGGGATGTACATGGTATTCAGCCACTGTGGAACGCCCTGCGTCTCAACGTAAGGGCCTGTCCAGGAGCCATTGATATCCCAGCCGAGGACGTAACCCACGGTCTGGCCGTCGCTGCGTGCCGCCCAGATACCCTCATTGCCTCCGGGGTTCACGATAGCCACGCTGTTGAGGCGCGGATTATCCACAATGTTGATGACGTTCGAGCGGCTGGCGTCCCAGCGTAGAACGTGGCCGTCTGTAGCCACATAGAGTCTGTCCTGGCTGTCAAGCGCCATTCCCATTGGAGTGTTAATCGATTGAGCGCCAGGCGACAAATTGCCCGAAGTATTGTCAGGCGCGAACCACATCACCCTGTTGTTCTGGTTGTCGGTAGCGTACACGGTCCCGCTTGCGTCAACAATGACGCCGCCGATCCAACCGCTGGAAGAGGTATAGGTCTTGGTCAGAGAGCCTGCCGAGTTGTAGCGAAGCAACTGGCTGGACCCGTTGCCAAGGTAAGACCCGACATAGACATTGCCGGCGGAATCGCCATGAATAGTGCTGGGATGGGTAACGCCAGCGAACACACCAACGAACGAACCATCCGAAGCGTAGCGCAGTATCTGGTCGCTCCCATAGCTTGCTACAAGATAGTCCGAAGCTGCGCTTGCAGGAACCGTCATGCAGGCGGCCGCTCCGAAGAGGGCCATCGCTAGAAACCGCATTCTCCTCATCATATCTTTCGTTCTCCTTCTCCTGCTGAGACGACGGCATCCGGAAAGGAGTGATAATTGCCGCGCCTCTTATTGTGACGAGCATTGACCAGAGCGCTGATGCGTCTTTTGAACTGATCCTCTCGTCTCAGTATATGTTCTGGAGGAGTCTGCAGCGGTGATCGGCTGCCGTCTCTCCAGACCATTTTCAGTGTAAGGCGCATCCTGGCGGCTGGTCAATCGGTTTCGCGGCAAAACTGGAGAATTGAGGCCTTTCCGCAGGAAGACCTGCCCTTTACGGTTGAAACCGGATCAGCGCGAAACGCTCCGGTGGAACAGTGATCTCCAGCACGTTGTTGTTCAGAGAGATATTTGTATTTGTCATCATGTTTCTGACGCTGGGGTTAGCGAAGCCTTTCCACCGCAGCCTTACGGTGGAAGACGCCCCGCCATTGAACGAGCGCAGGTTGGAGATGACGAGCAGAATCCGGCCGTTGCGCTCCCAGGTGGCGTAGACGTCCTCCCGGCCAGGAGTGGAAACCCACTCGAAGTTGGGATTGTTCCGCCAGCACGGGATGAAGTCGGAGCGCCTGACACCAAAGCCGCGCAAAACGCTGTATATCTGCTTTACCAGAGTCTGGTTCATTGAGGAGAGCCAGCCCTGCGGAACCCCGTGCGGAAGGGCCCAGGCGAAGGACATCCAGGTCTGTTTATCCGCCGACGGGGGATCTGTGCCTTCGGTCAGCAAGCCGTTATACATGTAAGTTGGCACTCCGAAGTTGGTTGACAGACAGCGCGAGCGGAACATATCGAGTCCCCAGCACTGGGCGTAGCTACCGTCCGGATTCCACAGCAGGCAATCGTATGGCTGCTCCCCCGTCAGCCACTCGGTGGCAAACCCTATGATGGGAGGCACGAACTCCCAGGTGTGCACCCAGTAGTGGTATTTCGGGAAGCCGGGACGCTCCGGAGCGTCGAGCGGTGGAGTATACGGACTGGAAACGGTGTCCTCCATCATAATAGCGAACCGTTTCATCGCTTCACGACTGGCCAGGACGGGAACGGTGGGCTGTACAACTCCGTTACCATCCGTCCAGCCGCATCCGTGGTTTGTGTTGCGGCAATGGAACTGAGCGCCCAGCCAGCCATCAAAGTAGAACCCGTCCAACGAGTATGTCTGCATAACGCTGCGCCACGTGTACGTGAGGAAGTCTATGTAGCTGGTAGATTGCGCGCAATCAGCGTACTGCGCTATCCCGTCCCAGGTCAGCACGTCCTCCGGCAGCCGCTGCCACTCATAGGCGTAGTCACTGAATGGCGACATCAGGGGTGAAATCTTCTGTGGACAGGAGGCGGGCCCGACAGCGGCGACCCCGCGGCTTTGATAGCTGTCTCGCAATGCAGTGAGGTTCGTTGAGTTCATATGCTCGGGGTCGTTAAGTCCCTGCATCACGTTTGTGTTCCAGATCACCATCATGTCCATGTTGCCAGGCATGGCCAGCCACGCCAGTGAAGACGGCGCTGCAAACGCCCGGTCTGCCACCATCGAGTGGTAATCTGGTGGAAGAGGCTTGATCGGCGTCGCCTGCAGGCCAAGACTGAACGAAAGCCCATCGGCCAGCGTGCTGGATTCAATCAGATTAGCCCGGTACACGGACGTTGTGGAGCCCGGAACAAACGTGCAGAAGTTGGCAAGTGAGGCAGGTTTCCACTTTTCGAGTGTGGAGTACGTGAAGCCCAGCCCTCTGTCTTCATTGCCAAACCACTGGTAGAAATTGGCGACCCAGTCGTTGACAGCCCAGCCGATCTGCATCGGGGACGACCCAATGGCTCCGGCGCCCTCCGTAGATGGCCGGAACATCTGGAAGTACTTCATCTGAGACGAGCGCAACGGAGCTTCCATTCGTAAGGAGGAGATGGTCACCTTTCTGCGGGGATCCTTCAGCTTCAGCTCGAACCAGACGAATCCATCGAAATCAGCGCTGATATGAGTCTGCACTTCGACATCGCAGATGTCGCCGATGGCTTCGGCTTCGATGCGCGCTGGCGTCTGCTTTGTGATGTGGAAGCTCTTCAGGCGCACAACGTGCTCTTCGGCGCCCACTGTCGCGACCAGGCGTACTGGCGAGGCCAGCAACTCCTCACCGGCGCTGACGATACTGTCCGGAAACACCCCTGTCCCCCAGGTCATCGTCCTGCCCCATGCGCCGATCTGTTGGCTGCCTGAAGTCATCGGCGTCCAGGGCTTTACGACGCGATCTGGATCCACGCCAACCTTTGCGCTCAACCAGGGGGCATCTGCAAGATGGTTGAAGGCCGCCTGCCCCTGAGCCAGCAGTTGGCCTGCGCGGTAGGCTGATGCGCGGCAGATGTAAGCTCCCTCCGGGAGGCTGCCATAGTCCAGCCGTATCTCCTTTGGTTGCGAAGGCTGCATAGGGACGTCGCGGCGGAGCACCACACTGGAGGCGCTGTTCACCACTTCGACGGCGCAGAGAACACTTCCGCTTCCGAGGCCCTGGGGCTCAACCCGAGCGATCAGATACTTCTGGCTGGGAACGTTTCGGGCGCGCACCGTAAGCTTTGCCGTGCCGCTTTGCATATCGAACAGCAGACGGTCCACCTGAATGAAGTCAGCCAGCGTTTTGCAGGAGGCTGAGCTCCACTCCAGGCTCTGGAGGCTGGTCCATGAGCTGTTGCTGAGGCTGCCGCTGCCCTCGTCCACTTTCCAGGCAGTCCAGGGATCGCTGGAGGTGGAGGCGGCGGAGATATCCATATCCAGGACATACAGACTCTGGGGATTTGGACCGGACGCGAACATTATCAGGTTGCGAGAGACGCTTCCGCCCGGAAAGCGCGCCCGGAGTGTTACTGGAGACAGACCTGAGGAGCCAGGGTTGTTGGCTTCGGCTCTGAGGTAGAACTGCAACGTGCTTCCCGCGCCATAAGCCGGCAGACCAAAGCTTCTCGCAAGCTTGATCCCTCCCCCTGCCACGCCGCTCCAGCCGTTGCCCTGGACCGCGTTGCCAGCCCATGCGTCCACTTTTGGTACCGTCAGAGATGGGTTCCCGGCGGGAAGCGCGGTCCAGCCAGCCTGAGCCGCCTGCGCGGGAGTATCAAACTCCGTCCAGGCATCTGAAACATCCGGAAAGACCTGCGCAGACACCAGCCTGCCGAGCGCAAGCGTCAGACACAACACCGCGCCTGCTACGCGGCACAGGCGATGAAGCGATTCGCGGGATACGGTGACGGGCGACGTTTTGTGAGCACGCGGCATGCGCAGGTCCTCCTGTAGCGCCCACGGGATGTCAGTGGCCGGAATGCCGGAGGGCAACAGCAGTAGCGGGCGATCGTGGATTCTTTCCTGACTGATGATACCATCCATCCGCTCCTGTAGAATGCCAGAACCCGGCTTCCCGCTCGAATTCGCGGATAATCACAGCGCGACGTGGGGCTTTTGTGCTTCGAAAACGAACATACAGAGCCTGAAACGCGTTTTCAGCGACAAAGCATGGAAAATCGTATTCACCGCAGCCGGTAGTATGCGGTATGCTTTCATCTGAAGACAGGAGAGCCGCCAACGGCGGCCGTCAAAGTGCCCCTGCGCAGTATTGTGCATCACCCCTCTATACATGCCAGTCCTGCAGTGTGGTGGCATGAGGCGCCTTGATAACTTTATGGATTCGAAAGGAGGATGTCCATGCGTTTGCTCAGGAAGACGCCCATAGTTCTTGCGGCGGCTGCCCTGCTGGCCCAGCCAATATCACCGGCGCGGGCGGCTGGTCCTTACGAGTTGCTCGTTGTAAGCGCCAGTTCCAACCAGGTGCTGCGATTTGATCCGGATGGGCACTATCTTGGGGTATTCGCCGCCGACTCCGGGCTTGCTGGCCCGCTGGGAATTGCCGTCGGCGCGGATGGCAAGGTGTACGTCAGCGCAGAGAGCAATGGCCGGGCGAGCGTGCGCCGCTACTCCAGCAGTGGTGACTTCGAGCACGAGTATTACGAGTTTTCGCTCACAAAGCCCTTCGGCGTCGCGCTGGATGCGGCGAACAACCTTTACGTTAGCAGCTATCAAGCGGACGAAGTGGTGCGCTGGATGGCAAATGAATCTTACGACGGAACATTCGCCTCAAGCGGAGGGATGGACGGGCCGGCCGGCATCAGCTTTGGGCCGGATGGCAGGTTGAACGTCGCCTGCGACATGGCCGGGACAGACCCCCTGGTAAACGGGCGCGTCTTACGATTCACCACAAGCGGCGCGTATGATTCACAGATTGTGATGGATAACCCGTCTGTATACCCCAGCCACGTAGTGACGGACCCATCTGGAGACGTATACGTTCTCGTAACGATCAACAAGCCCAACAACGCCGTCATCCGCTACACATCCGCCGGGGTCTACAATGGTTACTTC
>JADLDK010000063.1 GCA_020846715.1 Armatimonadota bacterium
AGTTCTCCCCCGCCAACCCCACCTGACAACGGGGCTAACGCGTCTGCCAACGCATCGACTCCTTCTGGAAAAGACTATCAGCAGAAGGCGATGGAAGCGCAAAACAGAGGAGATCGCGCGGCGGCGGTGGACAACTTCAAGCGCGCTATCGCCGCCTACCGCGCAGAAGCCGGCAGAAGCGCGAACAGTTTTGAAGCTCAACAAGGTGTGCGCTCGTGTCAACTGGCGCTCAAGTTGCTGGGTGAGTCTGAATAGGAAAGGCTTTGCGATGCGTCCCACACCCGGATGGTTGTATGCCGGTGGAAGCTGTGCATCTATGCTGAGAGGGACAGCGGTTTCGATAGGGGCTATTCTGTCCGTGCTGGTGCTGAGCTCTGCCGGGTGGAGTGCGCACAACTCACGCGCCGACCGCATCCTGCTCGCTCCGATTGGAGGCGAGAAGCCACTGGCTGGCGCGGTCACGCGCGCGATTAAGGCGAACCTGCGGCAAAGTCAAATGCTGGAGGTAACTGAGTTTCGCCCGGATCTTCCCACTCTGAAGCGCGCTGTCCTGGAGAAAAGACTTGCGGGCAGCGATCTGGATTCCACAGACGCAAAGTCGCGCCAGAGAGTCGGCGCTGCGCTGGAAGTGGACTATGTGCTGTTCGGCGATGCAAAGGGTTCTTCCGGCAGGATTGACCTGAAGATGTCGGCCATTCAGGTCAGCAGTGGCCGTCAGACAGACTTTGAAGCGTCGATGAGTACGGCGCCCGGGATAGGGCAGGACACACTGGTGCTTTCTGCCGCCAATACAGTGGTCTCCAAATTCATGCAGCAGGTTCTGGGGCTGGTGCCGCCCGCCGAGCCTGCTGTGATACCCGGAGGACTCGGTCTTCCGCACGATCCTGTGACTGGAAGCTCATCCGGCACTGGCGACAATCCGTCAACTACCAACCCTTCCGCTGAACCAAGCACCGGTGAGAACGCGCCGAAAGGTGAGCAGCCGGGAGACACACATCCAACGCCGGCAAGTCCGGCGCTGTCACAGAGGGAGGCACTTCCTGTCAGGCCGGGACCGGACACTGCGGCGTATACAACACAGGCGGAATCCCTTGCGGCTTCTGGCGACCTCGCAGGCGCTATTCAGGCAATGCGCACGGCTGTCAATTTGTCTCCTGACAACGTCGATCTGCGGTTGAAGCTGGCGGAGTATTACGAACGCAAAGGGATGAATGAAGAAGCCTCCAGCGAGAGGCAGCGCGCGATGAAGCTAGCTCCGGGCGAAGCGGGATCTCAACACGAGATCGCGGCGCAACTGGAAGCCAGCGGCTCTGACGACGACGCTGAACGCGTCTATCGCACTATTCTTGACGCCAGCCCCAAAGACATCAAGGCACGCATTGCGCTTGGAGATGTTCTCTGGAACAAGGGGAAGGTTGACGACGCCGGCCTGGAGTACGCACAGGCGGCCAGCGATGCGCCCTCTGATCCCGCTCCCCAGGAGCGCCTGGCACGGCTGTTTGCTTCGCGCGGGCAGTTTCTAGAGGCGACCAGTAGCCTTGCCACGTCCAAAATGCTGCGCGGCCAGGACGATGACCACCCTGTCGAGCCCGGCCTTTACCGTTCGCTCCTCCAGAGCTCAGACATCGCCTACAACAAGGAACTCACAGCGCTGAGCTCTGCTGCCACCGCGTTTCGGAAAGGCGAGATCACTCGCGAGGATTATTACAACAAGATCCGGGCTCTGGTAACAGAAGTGGAGCAGCTTGTGGACTTCCTTAGCGACCTTGATCCACCTGACAACTACGCGAAATCGCATCTGTACCGGACTCTGGCAGCCAGCCTTCTTGCTCAGTCGGTAACAGCGACACAGGAATGGCTGCTCAAGAACGAGGCAGCGCAGAAAGAGCAGGCAGAGCAATTTCAGCGGGAGTCACAGATACAGATGGATTCTGCGTCACAGTTGGAGCGCCGCGTTCGCGCCGGACCCTGAAAGGGCGATCGTACCTGGAACCCTCATTCGTCCGTAACCTCGTGTATGCCACCAGTCTGGAGCCGCGTTATTTACGGCAGCGTTAGCGCGCAAGGCCGAGCGCTTTGTTGTCTCTGTCGAAAAAGCGTTTCTGAAGCTCCTGTGAGTGCTCTCAGCACTGTCCACAACAGACCTGCGCACGAGACTGAGGTTCCTGGCGAAAGCATCCGATATTAATTTGATGCTGCCGATCCGGACGCCGCGCCGGACTCGGCTAAAGCCGGTCTCGGCCAAAGCCGGTCTCGGCCAAAGCCGGTCTCGGCTAAGAAGGTACCCACACGCGTGTCATCACATTCCAAATCGCTGACATCTGGAGACCCTGAGGAACTGGTGCGCTCCGAAACCATCAATCCTGTCTTTCAAGCTGTGATCGACATTGAAGACGCTGGCTTTCTGCTCCTGGATATCTCCGGGCACGTAACCTACGCCAGCGAAGTTGCCCGGGAGATGCTGAGTCTGCCTTCTGTAGACTCCGCACGCCTTCCTCTTGAGGCCCTGGCCTTCACAGTGCTGACCCGGCTGTATCACTCTGCTCTTCTGAACCAGGGTGAAGTCTTTGTGGCTGACGTTGTCCTGCCGGAAACGGGCGAACCTGGACAGCTCAGAGTGAAGAGTTTCGCTTCTTCAGATGGCTCTGTCGCCGGAGCGCTGGCGGTTCTGCGCAGCACCAGAAAGGAGCGGGAGCTGGACAGAATGAAGGCGGATTTTCTGGCTATAGTCTCGCATGAATTGCGCACCCCTCTGACCAGCATTCTGGGCTATTCCAACCTTCTGTACGAAGCGGGTGAGGCTATCAGTCCAGAAGATCAGAAACAGTTTCTCCAGACGATAGAAAATCAGGGCAGGGTGCTGCTGGAGCTTATCAACGACTTACTGGAGATGGCGAAGCTGGACTCAGACCAGTTGAAGCTGGAGAAGGAAGCCTGCCCGCCGGGTGCTATCCTCAGCTCGGTCATGAATGAATACGCGTCGCGCGCTGAGGAAGCTGGAATTGATTTGCGCATGGAATGCGAGTGCGATCTTCTGGCGCACTGCGACCCGACGCGGATACAACAAGCGATCGGCTATCTGGTGGACAATGCGTTGAAGTTCACGCCGGAGGGTGGCAGTGTCATTGTCGCAGCGTATCAGAAAGAGGGCCGGGTTGTCCTCCAGGTGACGGACACCGGGTGTGGCATAGCGCCCGAGAATCAGACCCGTTTGTTTGAGAAGTTTTATCAGGTGGATGCAGGAGCTGCGCGCTGCGTCAACGGGACAGGACTTGGCCTTGCTATCGTCAAGCGCATCGTCCAGCTCCACTGCGGAGACGTATTCCTGGAGAGTGAAGCGGATCACGGATCCACTTTTGGGATGACTCTACCAGGCCTGTCAACGGACGCCAGGCAATCCGGTCAACCCGCTCAGGGCCCTCAGCTTGCTCTTGTGTCCACCTCTGCATCGCTGGCACGCGAGCTGTCAGCCGTGGCGCCAGCAACGATGATCAATACAGACGAGGATTTGGTACTGTGGACCGCCACTCACTCTGACGGAATACTGGTTCTGGACTGTGAAATCGAAGAAACTCACCCGGAGCTCTTCCGAATGGCGCTTGTGTGCGCTCATTGCAACCGACTGAAAGTCATCCTCACTGGACAGACCGGGGCGCGCTGGTTCTCTCCATTTGCCCTGCGCATCATGGACGATGGGATGTCAATGGAGGAGATGACTTTGGAGCTGTCCTCACTACATTCCGGTGACGGTCAGGGGACAGTTGTCTTCGCTGATGCAGGAGACCATGGCGCCGAGTCCCTCCTGAGGTCGCTGGAGCTTGTAGCGGACAAAGTGCAGCCCGCGCACTCGCGCTTTGGCCTGCGCAAACGCCTGGAGGACCCGCAAGTCTCGCTACTGGCCACTGCTTGCGACCAGGCTGCAAGTGAGTCGCTGAAACTGCTGGATGGGACGCGCGAAGCGGGCTGGCTCGGCAATCTCGCCGTATTTTGCTCCTTTCGCAGTGAGTTGCCTGAAACATTCGGGCGCTGGCTGTGCGCCTGGGCCAGTGAGGTGACTATCAGTGAAGCTCAGGGGCGCAAACGCCTTGCGCAGCTTATTCCGGAGTGCCTCACCTCTGGGCAGACGGACGCCGCTGCGTGACAGGGGCTGTTTGAGTGCCTTTCCGGCGCTCTGACGAGGCGCCGTCTGCTGCCTGAAAATCCGGCCATTGCGTGATTGACGCACTCTCCCCGCCCCGCGTATAGTGACACCTATGAGCAAGGGTTCTTTCGCCCGGGCGGCGGGCATCATGGTGATCGCGGTTTTCCTCAGCCGCGTACTGGGTCTCGTCCGCGAATCTATTATTGCCGCGCAGTTTGGCCAGTCAGCAGCGACCGACGTCTATCAGGCGGCTTTTAAGATTCCCGATCTCCTCTACTTCATGATTGCGGGCGGGGCGCTCTCCAGCGCGTTTGTCCCGGTCTTTACAGACTATTTGACCAAAGGAAAAGACGAAGAAGCCTGGCGCATCTACAGCACAGTGGCAACGTCCATGGGGCTGGTGATAACCGTCTTTATCATTCTCGGAGAGATCTTTGCCCGCCATTTGGTGCCGGTGCTGGCGGCCCCTGGATTCCAACCTCACGAGCTGGATCAGACGGCCTATTTGACGCGCATTCTCCTTCCCGCCCAGTTCTGTTTTTTCATTGGCGGTCTGACGATGGGCACTCTCTACGCGCGCAAGCAGTTTTTCATTCCGGCGCTCGGACCGATAATCTACAACCTTGGCATCATCTGGGGGGGCATCTTCCTCGCGCATCGCTTTGGAATCGTCGGGCTCACAATTGGCGCGTTGGTTGGCGCGGTCACCGGCAATTTTCTACTCCAGATATGGTACAGTTCGCGTCTGGGTATTCGGTTCCAACTGTGTCTGGACTTCAAACACCCCGGTGTGAAGCAGGTGTTCGCGCTGATGCTGCCGGTGATTCTGGGATTGTCTCTGGTGCAGGTGGATTTTCTTATCAATAGCTGGTTTGCGAGCTTCCTTCCGGCAGGCTCTCTTTCGGCTCTGGGGTACGCCAACCGCCTGATGCAGCTTCCGCTTGGTATTTTTGGACAGGCCGCCGGAATCGCCGCGTTACCCGCGCTCTCGGCTCTGGCGTCGGCTGAGAAGTGGGAAGAATATCGCGACACGCTCAGCTTTGGAGTGCGCTCTGTCTTTTTCTTCACGATCCCATCCAGCCTGCTGATGATGGTGCTGGCGCGTCCGTTGATAGCGCTCATGTTTCAGGCTGGTGAGTTCACCTCTGAAGACACCGTGCACGCGTCGGTAGCCATGATTTACTACGCAATAGGAATCTTCGCGTGGGGAGGCCAGGCGCTTATCGCGCGGGGTTTCTATGCGCTTCAGGACACACGCACACCCGTCATCATCGGGACAATCATGACCGCTATCTTCATTCCATTGAACTGGATTCTGATGAAGCTCATGGGTCACGGAGGGCTGGCTCTGGCGACCTCAATTATGGCCATTCTCTACTTGATCGCCATCTCTTACGTGCTGGCCCGGCGGGTCAAAGGTATAGGCGCGTGGCGCATTATCAACTCAACGACTCGCATCACGATCGCCTCCGTATTGTGTGCCGCCGTGGCCGTGATTACAGCGAAGGTGACAGGTGGGCGCTTCAACCCCGAAAATACACTCACGGTTAAGCTGGCTGCGGCGGTGCAGCTTCTGCCAGGGCTGCTTGCTGGAAGCGTCGCCTACATAGCGGCGTGCGTGGCTCTGAGAGTGGAGGAGACGCAACTCTTCTTTGGAATGCTGAGGCGGAAACTGCGAAAAACGTCCCGCGCCGCTGCCTGAAGGAGCGCCTTTCTTTGCCAGAGACACACACCGTATTCCCGGCGGTTCAGAATCAAGAACACCGGCGAATTGAAGATCTTCCGGGCGGTCAGGTCTGAAGAGCGTCCAGCGGACGGCTGCGATCTGAGAGGGCGACCCCTGCGAGAACAATCGCTACGCCGGCGAGTTGGACTGCGGTTGGCTTCTCCCCCAGTATGGCTGCGGAGAAAATCAGCCCGAAAACCGGAATCAGATAGAAGCACAGTGAAGCCCGCGCAGCGCCAAGCTCATGCAGGCCACGATGCCAGAGTAAATTGCCTATGACTGTGGCGGCCAGGCTCATGTAGAATACCGCCACCCAGAAGCCTGTAGTCAGAGAAGCCGGTGGTACGTCTGGAAGCGCGGGGAGAGCAAGGATTATCAGCAGCGGCGTGCCCACATAGCACGAATAGGCCGTCAACTCCAGCGCAGATAATCTCTCCAGCGCTTTCTTGCCCGTGACTGTGAAGATCGACCAGAGTAGCGCCCCAAGAACAAAAAAAGCATCTCCGAGTAGTCTTTCGCTACCGGTTGAGACCGACGTGAGCGCCCCGTAAAACACCAGCGCCTGCCCACCCAGAGCCAGCGCAAGTCCCAGAACGCGCCCGCGGGTGACCTGCTCTTTGAATACCAGCACTGACGCCCACAGCGTGAAGATGGGATTGAGCGTGGGGATGATCATCGCTCCGTCCGCCGCCGGGGCCCAGTGCAGAGCGTAGTAGAGGACCAGGTTGTAAAGGAGAATGCCGGATATCCCGGGCGCAAGAGCGGCTCTCAGCTTCCAGAGCGAAAGTGGTTCCCTGCGGACCGCGCCTGCACTCAGGAAGACCGCGCTTGCGATGCCAAAGCGAAGAGCCGGCACGATGACTGGTGGGACACTACGAACGGACAGCCGGCCCGCAGGCCACATCCCGCCCCAAAGCGCTGCGGCGATCACAAGCTCCAGAACGGGAAGTGTGCTACGGGTCTCTTTTTTCAAATGCCAGGCTCCGGGGCAGATCTGTGACTGCGCCTGCCTCGCCTGTTCTCAACCATCGGGGGCGCTATTCGGCCTCGATCACTCCTCGCAGATGGTCGGCGTCTCTTCTGAGCACCTCTCGCCACTCGGCCTCAGGAAAGCGCCCGAGCGATTCATCCTCCAGACACAGGTCTCCGGCGTAGCCAGCGCTCTTGAGGATGCGCACGACTTTGAAGTGGTCAATGTCGCCGTCTGGAAGCGGGCAGACGTATTCACCATATCCCCAGCCCATCTCCCGCTGTGTTTGCTGCAGCTCTGCCGGGTAGGCTATGTTCTTGGCGTGCGTGTGCTTAGTTCTGGCGGCGAAATGCTCGATTATTTCATACACCTTGTCCAGAGGGTGTCCCCACCAGTAGAAGTTGCCGGTATCCAGGGTGAGTCCGAGGCGCGGTGAGTCCACGGCATTCAACACATTGTCCAGAAACTCCGGCGTGTTGCCCTGAAAGCCGTGGTTTTCAATTCCAAGCTCGACGATGTGATAGTCTGTACTGTCGAGAACGCGGCGCATGCATTCGGCGAAGCGCTGAACACGCTGATCGAGAGGCAGCTCTTTCTCCCCCGTCATGACAGCGTCAATGCGGATGGCAGGAATAGCCAGAGCCGCCGCCGCGTTCACCACGCTGATGACCCAGTTGACTTCGGCCTCAACGTCATCGCGGTTGAAGTCGTTATGAAGGAGAAACGCGCTGGCGCGTGTGCTGTGTTGTCCCAGATGCTCAGCAAAAGCTTCAATAGCGGCCTGTGAATCAAGCGTCGCATGGGTTTGTCCGCCGTCTGGCTCCACCAGGTGAACACTCATATCCCGTGATACTTCCAACTCCACGGCATCCATGGAAAGCGCGTTCAGCGCCTCACGAATTGTCGGCCACCCCTGCAGGGCAATCGCATCTCTAATCGAAGCGTACATTGAGACTTTCCTTTACTTAACACATTAGGCCAGGCGCTGCGCTGAGCAGACCCGCGCCCCGGCTCCTGAATAGCGTGTTCTTCGGCCGCAAAGCCCTCTCCTGCCTTTGAGCCGACAGAGCAAGAAGGCTCTCGCGCGTTTTGCGAATCCTGTGCTCGAAGCGGTATACTCGCACAGACAACCTGGCAACCCCCGGAGGGTGCGCCCACTCAACTCTCGGAGACAACAGTACGCGTGAAAAAAGAAGAAGAGCGGCTTGAAGACGGCAGGCGGATTCTGTTTTTCAGCTTTGAGGACGAACAGCAAAGCGACGAATCCGACGAGCAAAGCTCAGCGGCGGACGCTGCAGCCCTTGATGAGAACTCTGCGCCATGAGCGAACTGAGATGGCATCCCATTCTGGGTGAATGGGTGATTACCGCAACCCACCGGCAGAACCGGACGTTTCTGCCTCCAGATGACTTCTGCCCTTTGTGCCCGACCAAATCCGGAGCCTTCCCCACAGAAGTCCCGCGAGAAGACTACGACATTGTCGTCTTCGAGAATCGCTTTCCCTCGCTTCAGCACCCGGCGCCACCTCCAGCGGTGGATTCCAGGGGTTTTTCACCCGTAAAGCCGGCAGAGGGCATTTGCGAGGTCGTCCTGTACTCTTCGCGTCACGATTCTACCCTGGCTCAGATGCCCGTGCGCCAGATACACAAGCTGATCCGCGTCTGGCAGGATCGCTTTATGGAACTGGGTTCTCTGGAGTTTGTGGACTACGTCTATATCTTCGAGAACAAGGGTAAGGAGATTGGGGTCACGCTGACGCACCCTCACGGCCAGATCTACGCGTATTCGTTCATCCCGCCAAGGATGCGGGACCGCCGCGAGAGCTTCCAGCGCTACTACGCAGAGAAGGGATCGTGCATGCTGTGCGACATTCTGAGCTCTGAGCTAGAGGAGGGAACCCGGATTGTCACCCAGACAGACGCCTTTGTCGCTTACGTCCCATTCTATGCGCGCTACCCCTACGAAGTGCACGTTGCGCCGCGCCGCCACGATGAGGGGCTCGGGATTCTCACTGAACAGACCTCAGCGGACCTGGCGCACATTCTGAAAACTGTGCTTCTCAAATATGACGGACTGTGGGGGTTCTCGCTGCCGTACATCATGAATCTGTATCCACAACCCACCGACGGCGGAGACGACCCCGGCTGGCACTTTCAGATTGAGTTCTACCCGCCTTACCGCACCCCGCAGAAGTTGAAATATCTGGCGGGATCGGAAAGCGGCGCGGGCAGCTTCATCAACGACAACCTTCCGGAGACGATGGCGGAGCAGTTGCGAAATGTGGAGGTGGGGCTGTTGTGAGCGGAGCTGAAGTGCGCGGCACAAAGACGGCTGCGATCGTCGCCTCTGTTGCAGCGGCGGTTCTGGCGCCGTTTATCGCCTGGCGCACCGGTGATTCGTACGGCGCCTATCTTGCCCTGGACGCTCTGGCCGGCGCTGTGACGGGAGCCCTCACGGCTGCCCTGGTGAGCGCTCTGGTGAAGAGGCTGCGCACGACAGGCTATGTTCTGGCGATCGGTGTTCTGGTCGTGCTGCTGGTGCTCACGGGTTATCTGGCTACGTCAACAGACTATATGGCAGTGGCGGTGACAATCGCCTTTCTTGCGCCGGTCTATGCGCTGTCCGTTATGATCAGCTGCGCTCTAATTCGTCCAGTCCGCCCGGACAAAGCCCGCTCGAAGGCTTCCGAGACCAACGACTGAACTGTGGAGCGCCACGCGCGTACGCGGGCGTGAACCGTATCCTGACCTCGAGCATCCGACGCTCCCGCTTCGTCTGCGCTCTGAAAGATCCATACAAGATCTGGTATTTTTCAGCCTAGCGCGCTATTGTTTCCTCATCTGATTTGAAGGATACTGCCGCACAGGTCATCTAACCCAACAGACGCGCAAAAAAGAGTGCACTCGGCGCGTTCGGGAGGATGACGCCTCGCGCAGCGACATGCACACCTGGCACTTGCAGGCTGACAGAACAACAGGAATCGGGAGATTGCCCGGGCATACAACTGAGTCCCTCGGGACACTTTCAACTGATACGCGGGACGCTTTGCTGGTAAAGCAGGCGCAGGAAGGCGACGCGGACGCATTCGGGCAACTCGTGCGCCGTCACGAGCGAAGCGTCTATGCCATCGCATCCCGTATGACTGCGTCTCAGGATGAGGCGGAAGATGTCACTCAGGAGGTCTTTGTGCAGGCCTGGAAGTCTATCTGCAGATTTCGCGGAGACTCACAGTTCAGCACATGGCTGCACACGATCGCAGTCAACGCGACGCTGAAGCGTCTGCACTATCTGAGACGCCGGCGCACGCTTTCTACAGACGACCCCAATCTGGGTCTGGCAGAGCAGATTTCTGGAGACAGCTTGAACGAACCCCTGGACAAAGCATTTTCTGCGCATACGAAAGAAGCCGTCCGAAGAGCGCTCTCCAGGCTGTCGGACAACCACCGCATGGCCGTGACACTGCACTATTTCGAGGACTACAACTGCGACGAGATCGCCCGGATGATGCGCTGTTCCGTAGGGACGGTGTGGTCTCGTCTGCACTATGCGTGCAGGAAACTGAAAGTGGAGCTGGCATCTGCGGAGGCGGCTGGAGTGGAGCAGACAAAATGACAGGTTGCCGAAAAGCTCAAAAGCTGCTTCTAAGACATTCAGAGGGTGATCTGGAAACGCGAGAGTCGCGGTGGCTGGAGACGCATCTGGAGCAGTGCGCGGGCTGCGCCAGAGATCTTGATGAGATACTCGAAGTGCGCGGCGTCCTGCTCTCGGTGAAGTCTCCCGCACCGGAACCTTCTGAAGACCTCCACGGCCGGGTTATGAGCGCGGTTCGCGCTCACACTTCTCCACCTGCGCAGCAAAGGCGGTCTTTTCCGGGGTTGCTGCGGCCTTCCTGGACCCTTGCGACAACAGGCGTAGCCGTACTCGTGGTCATTGCCGGGTATCTCCACATTTTGCCTGGCCTGCAGGTCGAAACTCACGACCAGGCGCAGACCACCGGGGCGGAAGTCCAGCGTGGGCGCGTCCTGCGGCAAGAGGAAGCGACTCCAAAGCTCGCCAAACCGTCACATTCAACCGCGATGCAGGCCCCGCAGCCAGAGACTGCGCCGATGACTAAGGCAGCCTCAGGTGCGCCGCACACTGCCGATCAGCGGCCACGTCAGAAACAGCCGTTCATCCAGAACAAACCGAAGCCGTCTCCCGGTCTTGACAAAGCAAAGTCGGCACAGAGTACGCCGCCTGAGACGCCCTCACCTTCACCTACCGGGAGGTTTCGACAATACACAGACTCCCTTGAGGAAATGGGAGTGCCCACGAGACGAGATCAAGACAAGCCGTTGAGCTTTGCAGACGGGCACGCTGCAAAAGCCCGCGCGACGGTGGAAGCAGCCCCCGCGATAGATGCTGCCGGCACTCTCGCAAAGCCAGGGCTTGACAATCTGAGTGGAGACAGCCTGTCGTTCCACTCCACACGGGATGAGCCTTCCGCAGGCTTTCCGCTTGCCTTAGCTCCGGCACAGTCCACAGGCGAGCGTTTCCTGGGCAAGGCAAAGGACGATCCGGAACGCAGCGCAGACGCGGTTGAGATGGTTTACAGCTCGATAGAGGAGAGGGCAAAGTCCCTTTTTACGTACTGATGACTATTCAAACTAGCAGGCTTCAGAGACTCCTGGTTGTGGTAAGTGTGATGTTTGGTCTGGCGGTAAATGCCTGTGCTGGAGCGCTTCCATCGCGCGGGCTGGCGCAGTTCAACAGCGGAGACTACTTCGGCGCTGTAAGGTCTTTGACACAGGAGTGCGCCAGGAACCCGTCTGATACGGGTCTTCGGCTCAGTCTGGCGGTAGCGCTGTTGCAGGTGAAAGACTTTGAGCGCGCCCGCGCCGCGCTTGACCGCGTTATTCAGATGGCGCCGGGCGCGGAAATCGTCCGCACTCTGCGCGCGAGCGCTGTTTCGTCCCAGGATAACAGCGCTAAGCGCACTGCCTCGAATCCGGGCGCTCCAAGGTACACATTCGCTCCGGCGGACGGGTCTATTGCAGCGCTGACGCTGGCGGCAATGGCGCATCCTGACAGCGCCGCTGTGGCGAACCTCCTGGGCGATGCGTACCAGATGGCTCCCAACACCGCCAAAGCAGAGGAGTGGTACAGTAAAGCGACCGCGCTTGCGCCGGCCTGGAGCAAGCCCCGAATCGGCCTTGCGCTGGCGCTTCTGGACACTGAGCCTGCCCGCGCTGCCAGTCTCCTGGAGCAGGTTCTGACCAGTGAGCCTTCGAACGCTCAGGCGCGGTTGTGGCTGGGGGATGCGTACGCGGCTCTGGGCAGGCGGGAGGAGGCCATCGCAGCCTACCGTCTGGCGGACAAAGATTTGCAGACACGGTCTGATGCGCTGGTGCGACTGGGGACGATACTTCTGCGAAAGGATCGTCTGTCTGAAGCTGAGCAGATCTTTCAGGATGCGCTAAGAGATGACCCGTCCAACCCGGCGGCTCAGGCCGGAACAGCGCAGGTTCTAGCTCTGCAAAAAAAGCCCGACCGCGCCCTCCAGGCAATGGAACAGGCGCAGACCGCTTCACAGACGGCTTCTCCGCAGCGGCAATCGGCAGTACTGAGCAACCTTGCGATTGTCGCAGCCAACAAAGGAGATTACGGCGAAGGGGAGCGTTACTTTGAGGCCGCCATACGAATTGACCCGGATCGGCAGTCCATTTACCGCCAGATGGCGGAGATGTACAGGCAGGCGGGAACACTGGATCAGAACAACCGGTTGCGGGAAAACTGGCTGAAGAGCAGACCCAACGACACGCGAAGCCTGCGCTACCTTGTAGAAGGCTACGAACTGAGTGGAAATACCGTGGAGGAGATCCGGGTCCTGCAGGTCCTGATTGAGAGTCTGGCCGCGAAAGACCGGTCGAGCCTGCGGTCAGTGAAAACGAGACTGGCTGGCCTCTACTGGGGCGATGGGCAGAAGCACGAAGCTTTTCAGACGTGGCTGAGCGCAGTGGATACGGGTTATCCAACGTGGACCGTCGCCATCGCGCAGTCTATTCTGGCTCTCGACGGGGCAGCGCCGTATGTGGAGGAGCATCTGATCTCATTGAGAAGCTCACGAGAGGCCTGCCACCTCTCCTTTGCGATCAGCATGCGCCAGGGCCACTTTGACGCGGCGTTGAAAGCGCTCGATGACGTTATCTCGCGCGATCCGGAAAACAGTACGCTCTACGGCCAGAAGTCCTTTCTGCTACGAAGCATGGGGCGTCCGGAAGAGGCTGACGATCTGGAACGGGCGCACATGCCTGCCAAAGTCAAAGATGAGAGCGGCCTCTCCAAATAGCGCGCCTGTGTATGACTTTTCTGGCTGAGCCTGACCAGAGTGAGCGCAGGCGGGCTGGCTTTGTGGCTGCTCTACTGGTAGGATTCTACTTCTTCGGCTAAAACTCTGGTGTTATGAGTACACCTTCCCTCACGCGGTGGAGCACCTCCGACCCACAGCTTGACGCGCTCTGGCGGCGCGTCGTTATTGGAACAGTGCAGGATTTCGGTCTTCGGGACCTGGACAGCCAGATTGTCACTCTTGGTCCAGCGTGGCTGCGCGACCATGTGCACGAGCTCAAGGGTTACAAGTACTTCGGCTATGATATGGCCAGCGGCCTGGAGTTCTTTTTTCGGCATCAGTTTGAGGACGGGCAGTTCCCGGACTTCTTCGTGCCGACAGGCGACCAGCATGTCCCGTTTGTGACAGATGAGTTCAAGCGTGTAGACAATGCGCACGGGCAGGTGTACATGCGGATTCCCGGTGAGGCCGATCTGGAATACCTGGCGGTGGAGGGCGTCTATCAGGCGTGGAAAGCCAGTGGCAACGCGGAATGGCTGCGAAACCAGATGCCCGCTCTGGAGCGGGGACTCCACTACCTCACCACCGATCGCTACCGCTGGAACACCGAGCATCAGCTTGTTATGCGTCCGCACACCGTGGACACGTGGGACTTCACGTTTTTCTACAGCGACGATCACTTCCTGACAAACTGCGAGATACGGCGGCTGGACGACTCCACCCCGATGGCTATCTTCCACGGCGACAACAGCGGGCTTTACAGCGCCTATCATATGATGGCAACGCTTTACAGGGCGCTGGGACAGGACAGGGAGGCCGAGGCGCAGCTTACGCAGGCGGAGGAGTTGAAAGAGCGCGCAAATCGCCTGCTGTGGGGTGACGGCTTCTACATTCACATGCTCCATCTGGACGAGGAGACGAAGAAGAAGTATCCTGACGAAGCCTCGCGGCTCTCACTGAGTAACCCTTACGATATCAACCGCGGGTTCACTTCGCACGAACAGGCGGTGTCCATTATTGACGCTTACCAGAATCGCTGGGAAGCCAATCGGGACCGCTATTTCACGGAGTGGTTCACCATAGATCCGCCCTACAACGAACAGATTGCTTTCTTCCAGCCGTACGAATACGTCAACGGCGGGCTTTTCGCGACAGTTGGCGGAGAGTTGGCCAAAGCCGCCTTCCGGCACGGGCGGGAGGAGTACGGCGTGGATCTGTTGCGCCGGTACTACTCGGTGATCAAAGACCGGAATAACATCGGCTTTATGTTCTACGCGGACGGACGTGAATACGGGGGCGGTCCGGTTGGCTGGTGCGGCGCAGCTTACATCTCTGCGCTTATGGAAGGCCTGGCTGGCATTGAAGATCACGGATCTGGCTTCGAAGACGTCACGATCAGTCCACGATGGATGGCGGCGGGAGTCAGCACCGCCTCCATTGAAGCGCGCTATCCGGCAAGCGGCGCCCGGCTGGCTGTGGACTATGAGTATGACGTGATTTCGATTTCGCTGAAAATACAGGGAGACTGCGAGTCTGTCTCACTGAATGTGCTTCTGCCCGAGAGCCGTGACGTCGAAAAATTGTACGTCAATGGCCAAAGCGTGGAGTACAGCGTGGCAACAGTGGAAAATAGTAGATATCTTCAGGCAAAGCTGCCTGCGGACATAAAGTACACCGAAGGCGCGCAAGTCGTCGTCGAAGTCATGTGAGAGGAGGAAACCGAGCACACAGTGGAGATTGAAGCCACCTGGTACTGCGGTTACTGCGGAGAAGAAAACAGCTCTGTTGTTGACATCACAGCGGGAGACGAGCAGACGTTCGTCGAAGACTGCTCTGTTTGCTGCAACCCCAACACCCTGCACATTGCTGTTGACCGTGACAACGAAGATGTGGATATAGAGGCGGAATACGAAGGCTAGATGCGCCTCATTCGGGCCCAATACTTAGGCGCGCACAAGCGCAGGCGAGAGTACCGGGTCCGGACGAGCTAGGCCGCGATCGCCAGTCCAGCATCCCGGCCAGGTATGATCACGGTGGACACCGAACGTTGACGCTGGGCAGCGCCGGACCAGGCAAAGGGCGCCTGGGCCTCGACAACGAGGTTCAGATGCATGTCGCCTACAATCATATGCAGAGGTATCTCGAGCGCCGGTAGATTTACAGGGCTGAGCCGCTCATCCTGTCCCAGCACGAGACTGGACCATACGGGATAGCAGATTGCGCCATTGTCCTCCAGCAAAGCCAGTGAAGCGTCAGTGATGATGCTCCCCAACTCCGTCAGAGCGCTTAGCTCCAGCGTGCCCAGTTTGTCCGGCGGCGCCTGCAGCATCTGGGCGCCCAGACTTCGGGCGCTCTCAACGGTAAACCCAAACAGTATCTGTCCGGTCACATCTCCGGAAAACCTGGAGACAACCGTGACATCATCCCGCGTAAACTGTGCGGGCGTGATCTGGATCTGTCCTTCTTTGGGGCGATAGTTGACAATGTCGTGCAGGACATTGCCAGCGGCTCTGATAACAGTCTGGGCAATATCCTGCCTGGTGAGGTGGGCGTTTTCCATAGCATATTCTCCGAGGAAGAGGCGTGGAGTGTTCAGATGAGGCGAAAAATGGGCAATGCGGGGCTATCCGATGAGTTTCTTCACACTGCGGATGACTTTGGTGTCGCAGAAGGGCTTGGTGACGAAGGCGGCGGCGCCCGCAACCATAGCCTCCACCAGCAACGAGCGCTGGCCAGTGCTTGAGCACATCAAGATGGTGGCGTCCGGGTCGATCTCTCGTATCTGCCGAACTGCGGCGACGCCGTCCATCTCTGGCATGGAGATATCCATAGTCACGAGATCAGGGCGCAGCTCGCGGTACTGCTCCACGGCCTCCCTGCCGTTGCTGGCCTCCCCGACAACGCGGTAGCCACGCGAGAGCAAAATGTTCTTGAGCAGTGTGCGCGAATACAGAGTATCGTCTGTTACGAGTACACTCTTGGACATGCAAAAAACCTCCGGCTGAGAACGCACAGGATGTGAGCGCTTCTGGTGGGCGATTGGCGACGGGCGTTTTGACATCCGCGCCTGGAAGAGGTTGTGAGTCGTATGCGGGGCGTCTGGCAAAGAGCAGGACCTGTGGATGTTGATCCTGGCCGGCTGGTGGTATGGGCTTTACAGCCGGCTTTCCCTGCGCTGGAGCGCAGGAGCCCGACGCCAGAGACGGCAGCAAAGTGAGCGATCCGCCGTCTGTTCGCTGGTAGATTTTGGATTCAACGCGCGATGCGGTTGAACGCTTACATCAGAAATATCCCATACCCCGGGCCTTTCACCCGCCCGTGAGAGTACGAGTTTTGGGATGCAGGTGGCTGGGTGCGGGTTTGTCTTTCAGAAAGCTGGATGCGCGATGGAAGGAGCGCTACGGCTCTTCGGAACTCGATGGCCCACTCTTGCGCGGACGCCGGGTAGATGCATGTGCCGAGGACTCAGAAGAGGGCAGGGCCTCCGGCTCTCTCAGACTGTCCGTTTGCAGAACGTGAACTCCAACGCCTTCCGTCACAAAAAAGTCCCGATCATCGGCCCGCAGCCAGTGGACCCGCGCATTCCTGCCCAGATTTCGGGTGGCTATCAGGCGCAGCAGACTCGAGTCGCGCGGCTCGGCCGCGTTCAGCGCCGCGCCAGTCATCCTCACCATCAAAACCAGCACCGCCACCAGAACCAGAACTATCAGCCCGGCCAGTAGCAGCCAGGAGGCGCTCCAGCCCGCAACCCCGGCATTGCCGAGGCGAAAGCTGGCAGGTGAGCGCTGACCCTGCTTCACCACAATTCCGGACAGACTCTGAGGCCCAAATCCCGCTTTTGAAGCTGTGACGGTATAGGTTCCCTGTTCGACCCCCGCAATAAAATAGCTGCCATCCGATTTGCTGGTGGAGACGTAGTTGCCATGATCCGTGACGATGTTAACGCCGTCAATCGGACGGGACTGGGCATCCGTTACTGTGCCGTAAATCTGCTGCTCCGCCGCCTTGCGCGCCTCTGGAGAGAGCGAGGAGACGTTCTTCTCGGGCGGAAAACGCCTATCCTCAGTGGCGGACAGATTCTCTAACGCCTTATGAGGCTCTTCGCTAACTTTGGACGGAGCTGGAACCGGCTTAGCATCTACCTGAGGCGTCCCGTCAGGCGCTGGAGCAGAAGGCGGCTTCAACGCGGCTGCCGGAGTCTGCTTGCTCTCAGTGGTGGGAGAAGCGGGCTTCGGCGGCAGCTTTTTCACTGGCACAGAAATGCGCGTGCCTGTGTAGAGGAGATCCGGATTGCCTCTCGGAAAGCGCGCGCGGTTGAGCTGAATGAGCTGGGACAGTGGGACGTTGTAGATCCGGGCGATGTCCGCCAGACTCTCACCCTTGCGTACCGTGTGCGTGACCACGGCAGACATAACTGACGTGGACACCAGAAGGATCACTCCCAGGACAAGCGCCGTAACAGCGGTCCTCACGCGCATATATCGAAAACTACCTTTCCTCTCACAGCAAGCGTTCGCACCTCGCGCCGTCTTCCGCGCCGATCTCGCCGTAACCGTCCCGCCTTCCCTGCTGAACGTCCCGTGGAGTCCTTCCGTGGAGCAATGGGGAGCCCGTACAATCACCAGTCGCCTCATCATATCACCCGGTATCCACCAAACGCAAGTCGTTGTGGTCAAACAGTTGGGCAACCCCAAGGTATTGAGAAATTCACAGATGCAATGCGGGAGAGAAGGCGCCGTCGGAAGCGCTTGCGCGAAGGAAGGAATGGCTATTTGGCAGGCGAGTTTGGGAGATGACGGGTATTCTGTCACTACAATCTCACGCGGGCTTCTGTGTCACAGAACAGCGCCCGCAAAAGCAAGGCATGGAAACGCACGATGGTTAAAATTCCGATTGGTCTTCAAATGTTTACGCTGCGCGACGAAGCTGGCAAAGACTTTGCCGGCACGCTCAAAGCTGTTTCAGAGATCGGGTATGACGGGGTGGAGTTGGCAGGCGACGGTGGACTGAGCGCGAAGGAGCTGAAGAAGCTGCTGGATGATCTGGGGCTGGCCTGCGCCGGAGCTCACGAAGGACTCGAAAAGCTGGAAACCAGCCTGAACGCAGTTGTGGATTTTCACAAGGAGCTGAACAGCAAGTTTATCGCGATTCCATTCCTGGGCGAGGAGCGCCGCAAAGGCGCGGAAGGCTGGAAGAAGACCGCCGGGATTATGACGGAGATCGGACACAAACTGCGGGAAGAAGGCCTGCAGCTCTGCTACCACAACCACGCTTTTGAATTCGAAAAGTTCGATGGGCAGTATGCTCTGGACATTCTGTACGAAAACACTGACGCGGAAGCTGTACAGGCAGAGCTGGATACTTACTGGGTGAAGTATGGCGGGGAAGACCCTATTGAGTACATTGAAAAGCTGGAGCACAGAGTTCCGCTGATTCACCTGAAGGACATGGCCGCCACAGAAGACCGCACGTTCGCGGAAGTCGGCGAAGGCACTCTGGACATTCAGGGCATCTTCAACGCCGCCGAAAAAGCGCATGCGCGCTGGATGATTGTGGAGCAGGACTCCTGCAAGCGCCCGCCGCTTGAGAGTGTAAAGATCAGTCTGGACAATCTCAAGAAGATGGGGCTGGCATAAGAGGCTGACTCTCGGGCAGATGGGACGCATTCCGATAGCGCTGACCATGTACACCGTTCGCCAGAGCGCTTCAGAGGACTATCTGGGCACTGTGCGGCAGGTGGCGCAGATGGGATACGAAGGTATCCAGACGCACTTTCAGGTCACGGACCCAAAGGAGCTGCGGACTCTGGCGGACGATATGGGCTTTGAGATCGCCGGAGTTCACACTGCATGGGAGGCGCTCGTGAATGACTTTGACGCGGCAGTGGAGTATAACAAAGCGCTTCGCTGCCGCGACATTTCGTGTCCCAGCCTGCCGCCAGAATTCCGTTCCGCGGAAGGCTTTGCGGAAGCGGGGCGCGTTTTGAGCGACATCGGGCGCAGACTGCGAGAGCGTGAGCTGCGCCTGACCTACCACAACCATGCTTTTGAGTTCCAGAGCTTTGAGGGGCAAAGCGGCTACGACATTCTGTTTGAATCAGCGGACGCTCAGGCACTGGCGACTGAACTGGATGTGTACTGGTTGGAGCATGCGGGGCAGGATCCCGTAACGTTTATCCGCCGCTTTGCCGGGCGCGCCCCCCTGCTGCACATCAAGGATATGGAAGCGGGCGAGGAGCGCTTCTTTGCGGAGGTTGGAGAGGGCATTCTGGACTGGCCAGCTATCTTCCAAGCGGCACAGGACGCCGCCGTAGAGTGGATGATTGTGGAGCAGGATGAGTGCCGCAGACCGCCTCTGGAGAGCGCGAGAATCAGCCTGGAGAACGCGCTGCGGTTCAGAGAGGACGCACAGTCAACGTCATAGCCGCGTGGACCGGGTTCGCAGCGGAGAAAGACTCAGGCAGATGGACTGGGATGTCTTGCGAAAAACAGGCTGAGTGATGAAGTTTCCGACGCAACTGTCATTCTCGCAATATCCTCTTCGCCTGAGACGGGCACTTGTTATCGGGATGGCTGTGGGTTTTCTATGGCTGTATCCGGCCTGGGGTCCACTCAAAGCAGTCGGCTTTGAGACTGACGGAGTTGATCCGATGCGTGTCGCGCGCATATTGGCGCCACTTCTGCTGTGGCTGGTGATTCCCCGGCGCGCGTACCGGGAGGTGCTGTGCTCCTTTTTCGGCGCGCCGCTGTCCGGCAGGATGCGATGGACACGCACACTTCTACTCACATGCCTGATCTTCAGCGCGTTTCCCCTGCTGACAGGTATTCTGAACACCAGCATGCCCTTCGTCATAGCGGCTGTGCTTCCGATGGTGACGAGTATTCTGGCGCTGATAGGCGTGTGTATGCTGGACGATGAGACGCTGCGCGTGGTATTTCTGGGAGTTGCGCTGGTCGCGTTCGGCTTCGTCGCGGCCGGCATTGCCACAACGGGGCTGATGCCCTCCACCTACTTCGGGCGGCCACGCGTCTCTTTCGGCTTCTTTCACCCGACTTTCTCAGGAACAGCCCTTCTGGCGGCGGCCGTTTTGCCTCCGATGGCAGTGTGGAACTGGGTTCAGAAACTAAAGATGCTGTGGAGGATCACACTTGCGCTGGCATACGGCGCTGTGTGCATGGCGCTGCTGCACATGGCACAGAGCCGTAACCTCTTCATTGCGGTGATTGTGTGCGTGGCGTGCTGGGCGCTTGCGATGGTGAGCGGGAGGCGCAGACGCTCTCTGGTCTTCAGTCTCATTCTCCTGGCGCCGCTTGCGGTGTATGCATTTGCGCTGTTTGGCAACTCCAGCGACCCAATCTGGGCCTATGTGGACGAGCTTTCGTCTTACAGGCTGACAATCTTCCAGGGATTTCTGGTCAATCTCGTGCAACAGAGTCAGGGAAGCCTGTTTCTCGCTCCCAACAACAGGCTGTATCAGTTCCTTTCCACCTACTCCGGGTTTGCCGCCGTAGAGTCCGTGTATCTGTCGCTGTTTTTCAACTTCGGGCTCTTGTGCATGATTTTCTGTGGGGGAGCGATTGCATGGATAGGACTGAAGCTGTCGCGCTATAGCCGCACTGCGCTACCCTTTGGCGTTCTTTGTGGTGTGGTGCTCTACTATGCGCTGTCGGCGGAGGGGTTGACGGTGAGCAATCTGGCGGTGTTTCTGGCGTTTGCTTACGCGGTGCGCTCAGCGCTTCGGGCTAATGGATTGGCGGAGCCTGCGCCAGCAAGAGTTCAGGCATCAATGCGCCCTCAGACGGTGTCGTAGTGGCGCTGGAGGTTTTTGTCAACGCATCCAACATGGTTGGCGCAGGAGCTATGTCGCTGGGAGTGAGTCTGCTGCCAGAGCTCGCCAGGCGGCTGGACTCCTCCTGCGTTGTCGAAGTTCCCGATGTTCCCGAGATGCGTAGAGCCGCATTTGACGGCCCAGCTGCGGTAGTGTTTGTCCCGAGACCCGGTGGCTCTAACGAGCTTGCCCGAATGCGGGATCTGTTCGTGAGAATTCCACGCGAAATACGGCGCAGAGGCTCCCGGGTGTGCCTGACACTTGGCGATATTGGGCCAGTATCCCTGAAATGCCCGCACGTTGTCTTCTGTCAGCAGGCTTTGCTGGTCTATGAAGGCGGCTTTGACACATGGTCTGGACTGAAAAAAGGGTATCTGACGCGGCACTTCGCCGCCTCAGCCCGGCGGGCCGCCGCTGTCGCGGTACAGACTCCGGTGATGGCCGCCCGTCTGAGCGAGCGCTTCCGCATCGAACCCGAGCGCATTCATGTTATCGGACAGCCTGCGCCGGATCATGTCGCAGCACGCATGGACTCTGCGGAAGCGAACGAGGTGATAGCAGCGTGCGAAAAGCCTGTGAAACTGCTGTTTCTGGCGGCGTCATATCCGCTGAAAAACCACCGTATCCTCTCCGCTCTGTGCGCGGAGCTGAAGCGGCGCGGGATGGAGAAAGACGTAGAAATTTTTCTAACCCTCAGAGAGGACGCCGCAGCGCTTCGCGAGCTGCGAGGTTGTGAGGAGATCGTAACGAACCTCGGGCGGCTCTCGCAGGATGAGGTTGCCGGAGCCTTGAAGGCAGCCGACGCTCTATTTCTGCCCACACTTCTCGAAAGCTACGGGCTGGTGTATGTGGAGGCGCTGGTGTGCGGGCGTCCGGTGATTACAAGCGACAGGGATTTTGCGCGGTATATGTGCGGAGAGTTTGGCATCTACTTCGAGCCAACTTCGCCGCAGTCCGCTGCGGAGGCTATCGGCGCGTTCGCAGCGCGCAAAGAGGAGATTGGCCGAATGCAGGGTGTGGAGCGGCACCTGGCGCAGTTTCCTCCTGACTGGGGAAGCGTGGCTGATGAGTTCGTGCGGATGATTCGGGAGGCTTGCTGACTGCGGAGCAGGAGCGCGGCTTGAAGTGCTATCATCCGCTGAGAAAACGCAAGGCGAGAGAGGACTATTGAAGAAAGCGCTGATTTCGGGAGTTACGGGGCAGGACGGGTCGTATCTGGTGGAGTTTCTACTGAAGAAGGGCTACCAGGTTCACGGGATCATCCGCAGAGCATCAACCTTCAATACCGACCGCATTGACGCGATTTATCAGGACCCTCATGAGGCGGATGTGCGCCTGTTCCTTCACTACGGAGACCTCTCCGACGGCACGGGACTGAGGCGGATACTTGAAAGTGTCCAGCCGGATGAAGTGTACAATCTCGGCGCGCAGTCGCATGTCAAGGTTTCTTTCGAGCAGCCGGAGTACACGGCGGATGTGGTAGCGACCGGCGCTCTTCGGCTGCTGGAAGCGCTGCGGGACTACGTGAGCCTTTGCGGCAGGAAAGTGCGCTACTATCAGGCGGGCTCATCAGAGATGTACGGCAGCGCGCCGCCCCCGCAAAATGAGGCCACACCATTTCACCCCCGCAGCCCCTACGCGGTCGCCAAAGTGGCCGCACACTGGTACTCTGTGAACTACCGCGAATCGCATGCAATGTTCATCTGCAACGGGATTCTTTTCAATCACGAGTCTCCGAGGCGGGGCGAAACGTTTGTCACACGCAAAATCACACGGGCGATTGGGCGCATTAAGCACGGCTTGCAGGAGAAGCTGTATCTGGGAAATCTCGACGCAAAGCGGGACTGGGGCTTCGCGGGTGACTATGTGGAAGCGATGTGGCTGATGCTGCAGCAGGATGAGCCGGATGACTATGTGGTGGCGACTGGTGAATCGCGCAGCGTGCGAGAGTTTCTGGAGGAGTCTTTCGCGCTCGCGGAGATGGACTGGCAGCAGTACGTGGAGATTGATCCCCGCTACTTCCGTCCCGCGGAGGTGGACTATCTGCTGGGCGATGCAAGCAAGGCGCGAGAGGCGCTGGGATGGACGCCGAAAGTGAGCTTCTGGGAGCTGGTGCGGATGATGGTGGAGCACGACATGGAACTGGCGCGCCAGGAACGCACGCTCAAGCAGGCCGGGCACAGAGTCACTCTCAGAGGAATCGCCAATGGATAAGGATGCGCTTGTCTTTGTCGCGGGACACAGAGGGTTGGTTGGCTCCGCGCTGGTGCGCAGGCTGGAGCGCGATGGATATCAGAAGCTGGTGACACGCTCCCGGCAGGAGCTGGACCTGACCGATCAGCTTGCCGTTGACAGATTCTTCCGCGAGACTCATCCAGATTATGTCTTTCTGGCTGCGGCGCGCGTGGGCGGCATACTGGCCAATGACAGCTTCCCTGCCGACTTCATCCGGGACAACCTTCTGATTCAGACAAACGTCATTGACGCCGCCTACCGGAACGGAACAAGGAAGCTGCTTTTTCTGGGTTCTTCGTGCATCTACCCCCGCCTGGCCGAACAGCCGATTCGAGAGGACTGCCTTCTGACCGGACCACTGGAGAAGACCAACGAAGCCTACGCGGTAGCCAAAATTGCGGGAGTCAAGATGTGCGAAGCCTACCGGCGGCAGTACGGCTTTAACGCGATTACCCTGCAGCCGACCAACCTCTACGGACCTAACGACAATTTTGACCTGAACTCCTCGCACGTTCTGCCCGCACTTCTGCGCAAGTTCCATGAGGCCAGGCAGCAAAGCAACCCGCAGGTGGTTGTCTGGGGCACCGGAAAGCCGCGCCGCGAGTTTCTGCACGTGGATGATCTGGCGGATGCAGCGCTGTTTCTGATGAACAGCTATGACGCAGCGGAGATGGTGAATGTCGGCACGGGCGAAGATTTGACGATTGGTGAGCTGGCGAATCTGGCGCGGGAGGTCACAGGCTACAGCGGAGAGATTGTCTATGACACGTCCCGACCGGACGGCACACCGCGTAAGCTGCTGGATGTTTCCAGGCTCTTTGGTCTGGGCTGGCGGCCGAAAATCGGTCTCAGAGAGGGAATGCAAAGCACGTACGAGTGGTTTCTTGCAAACGAGACCGCGGCTGTGTAGGAGCGCTTCCGAGAGCCGGATCAGGCGGAGCGTTCGGATTCAGGCTGTTGTGCAAATTTCGCAGCCTTGCGCTAAGATGCAACGTCTGGTCTTCGCTAAAGAGTCCGCTTCGGTAACACCTCATAAAAACACCAATTTTCATTCGACCGATGCGCCCGCGACGGCTCTTTCAGCCAGTCCAGTTTCAAGGATGAAAGTATCCGCCTGAGTTGTGCGCGAAAAGCGCTGCACGGGTACGGGAAGGGGAGTCAGTATGTCAACTTTGGAAAACAGCCGCGTCCTGGTCACCGGCGCAGGCGGCTTTATCGGCCATCACCTTGTGAGTTTTCTCAAACAGAAGGGCTACTGGGTGCGGGGCGTTGACATAAAGGAGCCCGAGTACGCGCCGACGGACGCTGATGAGTTCGAGCTTCTGGATCTGCGGCGCTGGGACAGTTGCCTGCAGGCGACACGCAGCATTGACGAAGTGTACGCTCTGGCGGCGGATATGGGCGGGATGGGCTTTATCTCCGCCAATCACGCGCAGATTCTGCACAACAACTCGTTGATTAACATTCACACCCTGGAGGCGGCAAGAGTCAACGGAGCGAAGCGCTATTTCTACACTTCATCAGCCTGCGTCTATCCGGAATACAGGCAAACCGACGCGCATGTCACGCCGCTGAAGGAAGAAGATGCCTATCCGGCTGCGCCCCAGGACGCCTATGGGTGGGAAAAGCTGGTGACAGAGCAGCTTTGCGCGCACTACCGCAACGACTACGGAATACAGACACGCACAGTGCGCTTTCACAACATCTTCGGTCCACTGGGGACGTGGGACGGTGGACGGGAAAAGGCGCCAGCCGCCATGTGCCGGAAAGTGGCGCAGGCGAAGCTCAGTGGCAATCACGAGATTGAAATCTGGGGTGACGGGGAGCAGACGCGCTCTTTCTGTTACATTGACGACTGCCTGGAAGGTATTTACCGCCTGATGCGCTCCGACTACGCTGAGCCGCTGAACCTCGGGTCCGATGAGCTGGTGACAATCAACCAACTGGCGGATATCGTTGCAGAAGTAGCCGGCATAACGATAACCCGACGCCACGTGTCAGGGCCGCAGGGTGTGCGCGGGCGAAACTCCGACAATACGCGTCTGCGAGAAGTCTTGAAGTGGGAGCCCGCACTGACGCTCAAACAGGGGATTGCGCGGACGTATCCGTGGATTGAAGAGCAGGTGCGAGAGCGGGAAGCGCTTGCGTATTCGAAAGAGGTGCTCATCAGCGACGCCTCTCGCATCGCTACTGTTTGAGACATCGCTCTGCAATGCGTGTCCTCGTTACAGACCCGTACTACTCCCCGGAGAGTGTCGGACCGGCCATCTGGATAGAGCAACTCAATCTGGACCTCGTGGAGCGCGGACACAAGGTGACCATGCTTACGGCCATGCCGCACTTCCCGCTGAGGGTCGTTTTTGAGGGCTTCAAGCGCAAGCTGTTCATGCGCAGTATGGAGAACGGCGTGCGGGTTATCCGGTCCTGGGTTTACGCCAACGGAGACAAATCCTTCAAGCCACGCCTCCTCAACTGGGGAAGCTTCACGGTAACCTCCTTTCTCGCCGGACTCTTCAGCGCGCCAAAGTGCGATGTGGTGTACGCTATCCTATGGCCGCTGCCGCTCGGGGTGAGTTCGGCGTTTCTGGCATGGACTCGGGGAGCGAAGCTGGTGGTGAACGTGCAGGATATGTATCCTGACATCGCGATTTCACTGGGACTGCTCAAGAACCCGCGCGTTGTGCGCTTCTTTCAGAAGATGGAGAAGTGGATCTACCGGCGCGCCAGCAAAGTTGTGGTGCTCTCAGAGGGTTTCAAAGAGAATCTGCTGGCCAAAGGTGTGCCGGAGGACAAAATTGTTGTCATCCCAAACTGGGCGGATCCGGACGCTATCCAGCCCGGCCCTCGCGACAACAGCTTCCGCGAAGAGCTGGGGGTGGGTGAGCGCTTTACGGTGCTGTACTCCGGTGGCCTGACCCACAACAGCGATCTGGAGCCAGTGGTGAGGGCAGCGGCTCTACTCAGAGACGAACCATTTGAGTTTGTCATCTGCGGAGACGGCTATCACAAACAGGCTTTGACCGATCTGGCCAAAGAGCTGAAACTCAGCAATCTGCAGTTCAAACCGTTTCAGCCTCTCGAATACTACCCGACTGTGCTCCAGGCGGCGGATATCACCCTTGTGACGCTGAATAATCAGTCCACGTACGCTTCCGTCCCGTCCAAGGTCTACAAGCAGATGGCTGCGGGCCGCGCCATTCTGGCGGTGACGGCTCCGGGCAACGAGGTGGACAGGATGATTTCAGAGGCGCAGTGCGGTCTGTGCGTGCCTCCGGGCGACCCCGAGGCTCTGGCGGAGAAGATCCGATGGGCTGCGCAACACAGGGACGAAGTGGACCAGATGGGCGCCAACGCGCGGGCCTATCTCGAATGCCATCACGGTCGCAAACAGTGCGTGGATAGGATTGAAGAGGTTCTGCTGGAGGCTTGCGGCAAGTCCGGTCGCGCGCAGATTTCGACTTCTCGAGTGGCCTGAAGAACCAGCCTCAGCGCACGCGGCTACAACCGGTGAAGTGGAGACCAGCTGCAGGAATCAGGCGCTGGCGCCGTAGCGGCGCTCGGCATCATGGAGTGCCGCTTCCAGGAGACGCTCCAGAGTTTCCCGCTTATGTTGCTCGTGGCCGTTACCAGTGCGTTGTAAGGCGTTGCGGGTATCCACCACCAAGGCACAGCCTTCCAGTTTCTCGTACGGCAGGTCAGAGTGGTCAGTGCAGATGAGAACGCAGTCTGACTGCTTCAGTTCATCATCTGTGAGATCGACAGAATCAAAGCGCCCGCATCCGTTCTCGAAGCTGTAAACATGCGGATCGTGGTAGTGCACGCGCGCCCCACGGGCGACAAGGTTTTCGATGACCCGAATGGCGGGAGACTCGCGCACATCGTCAATATCTTTCTTGTACGCGACACCCAGAACCAGAAGGTTGGAGCCTTTGAGCGGCTTGCCCTGCTCGTCAAGCGCATAGGCGACCTTGTCCACGATCTTCTCCGGCATGTGTTCGTTAACATCGTTAGCCAGCTCGACAAAACGCAGGTTGAAGTTGTGCTGGCGGGCCTTGAAGAGCAGATACTGTGGGTCAACCGGAATACAGTGCCCACCGACACCCGGCCCAGGATAGAACGGCATAAAACCGAACGGTTTGGTAGAGGCCGCCTGAATGACCTCCCAGATGTTGATGCCCATCTTCTCGCACAGCATCGCCATTTCGTTGGCAAAGCCGATGTTGATGTGACGGAAGGTATTCTCGTAGAGCTTTGTCATCTCAGCGGTGCGCGGTGAGCTGACGGTATGCACTTCTTCGGCGACAACGCTGTAGAAGGCTTCAGCCAGCGCAGTGGCTTCAGGAGTCGTGCCAGCGACGATCTTGGGAGTGTTGCGCAGGGTAAACTCCGCGTTGCCAGGATCTATACGCTCCGGTGAAAAGGCCAGAAAGAAGTCCCGTCCCGCTTTGAGTCCGGACGTCTCCAGAATTGGTTGGAGAATCTCTTCGGTGGTGCCTGGAAAAGACGTGGACTCCAGAATAACCAGATGTCCCGGTTTGAGCTGCGAGGCCGCCATCTTCGCGGCAGCTTCTATGAAAGAGAGGTCCGGCTCGTTGCCGTGGCTGCACGGCGTGGGAACACAAATGGCGATAATGTCGGAAAGGTTCAGATACTTGGGGTTGGAGGTAGGTATGAAGCGCTCGCTGTTGATTATCTCAGCGACTGAGCCGGAGGAGACGTCTTTTATGTAGCTTTCGCCCGCCTGGAGCATCAGGAGCTTCTGGCCATCTATGTCCACTCCTGCGACCTTCAGGCCAGCGCGAGCAAACTCCACTGCAAGAGGAAGCCCCACGTAACCCAGCCCGATCACTGCCAGCTTCGCCTGCCGCTTCGCTATTTTCTCCAAAAGCACCATAAGAAAAAGTCGCGTCCTTTCTGCAGTCGTTAGACGAGGAGCCATACCGCCGTCTAAACAGCCAGTATCGACAGCCCGTTAGCACCGCCAGCCGGCAGTCGCGGCGGTGTATCGCTGTCTCGAGTCTGTGCCAGACTTCTGAAAGCCTGCCACACCCCGCCGGCCCGAGGAAAACGAGTGCCACACCCCTGCGTTTTGCGCTGACCGGCTGACCTATTGTATTGTGGCGTCCGCACGCCAAATCTGAACCTTTTCCTTCTGAAAAGCCAGATACTCAGAAGTCTATTTCAGATGTTTTTTCCCACTGTTGAGCCGAAGCATTCTATCTTTGGCACATAGAATTGTCAATTGTTGCACCATACCTGAACACAATTCAGCCGGTGCACGCGAAGCTACTTGGCAATCAACGCTGCAGCGATTGCGACGTTTCCGACAATGCGGGCAATCTCAGAGATGCCATCCCACCGGTTGCGCGGCGCGGTGAGGGCTTTTGCTGGAACGATGATGATGTCGCCAAGCTCCACCTCCCGCACGGAAGAGCGGGGAGCGATGTCTCCATTGGCGCGTACGACGACAACATTCTTCTTGTCTGCGTCGCGCGCATAGTTACCGACTCTCTTGACATAGTCGTCAATCCGCTGTCCCGGACGGTAAACAACCACAGAAGGGTTTATGACCGCGCCTGCGACACTGACCACCAGCGGTTTCTTCGGGACGACCAGTTTATCGCCAGCTTCCAGCGGAATGTCGTCCTCAGACCCGGGATGAGCCAGCGCGGAGGTAAGGTGAATTGTCAGACGGCTGGTCCTGGATACCTGCTCCACTGTGCGGGGTTGGTCCAGCATCACTTCCCCACGCGGGCCAGCCTGCGCCCCCCTGGACTGGTCCGCAATGTTGGTGAGAACGGACGTGGCAGCCAAGGTCGTGTTCCCCGTGGAGACCGACGGTGTTGAAACGGCCGGCGCCCGGATGCCGTACTTCGCCAGTTCGAGTGTTCTGAGCTCATCGCTCAGCTTGTCGAGTCCCTGCTGAATGTCAGCGGCGATGTCAACCTGGCGCTCGGCCAGCACCACGCTGGTATCTCGCGCAAAGATTGCGCCCTCCGCGAAGGCGTCTCCGGTCAGTCCACCAGCTCTGGCTATCAGGCTGGAGAGCTTCTCTCCGCGAGCCGTCAGAGCGTATGGTCCGGGGTACTTCACTTCACCAGCCAGATAAACCACCTCGGCCTGAACCTGCGCATCCCGCCGGTTGCGCACGGAAACCTGATCCCGATCCTGCAGAATGAGATTGTCCGTTTCAGCGCCGTCCATGGCTTTGGCAAGGTTGACGGTGAGCACCTGCAGTTGTCCGTTCTCCGCCGGATCAGCGCGGCCAATCTCAACTACTCCGTAAGCCTCGGGTTTCGCCCCACCCGCAGCTATGATCAGGTCGCGCAGGCGCATGTTCTCTTTGCGCTCATAGACTCCTGGGCGGCTGACCTCACCCTCAATGCCGACAGTGCGGTTCAGAGAGGCGGCTTCTTCAAGAGAGTAGATAATGACGCGGTCGCGCGGCTGAAGGGCGATATCCTGCGAAGCTTCACGCGCCATCGCCCCCCTCAGGTTGGCGCTGAGAAGCTGCGTGCCGCCGTCCGGAGTCACGCGGATAACTGTGGCGCGGTCAAGGAAAATCTCGGTGTCATCAAAGCCTTCGGCGCGCTGCACGAGAGCCGAGAGCGTCATAGCGTCGGAGAGCTCGTAGGCGCCCGGGCGCTTGACATGACCGATAATCTCCACCCGATTAGCGGCGTCGTCCAACACCGGACGAACCAGCACAGAGTCACCGTTCTGCAATGGAATCCGCCAGTCCGGCGCAGTTGGGGAGGACAGGGCTAGATCCATCATGATCTTCTTTGTGGAGCCAACTACACGCTCAATGCGCACATCGCTGAGGGAAGCCAGACCGCTGGCGCCGCCAGCCATCCGCAGGACGTCGCCCACGTCGGTAGGGCCGTTTATCTCATATATCGCAGGGCGGCGCACTTCTCCCAGCACAGTTACGGTGGGACCAAGTGCAGGCACAAACACACTGTCTCCGCTTTGCAGTGTCAGGTCCTTTGAGCGGTCTCCCTTGAGAAGGATGTCGTACAGATCAACGGTGGCCAGAGTCTGTTTGTTGCGCTCAACGCGGATGGTGCGCAAAGAGCCGGTCATGCTGGGGCCACCGGCGCTGTACAGAGCGTTCAAGAGCGTGGACAGTCCCGGAAGAACATAGGAACCCGGCTTCTTGACTTCGCCGATAACGAACACTTGAATGGGGCGGATCGAGCTCAGAGCCACCTGCGTCATCAGAGCCGGAAACTTGGCCCGCACCTGACCTGCGATGGCCTGCTGAGCGCCCAGGACCGTCATCCCGCTGACTTTGATGAGGCCGACATTGGGAATCTGCACGCGCCCAAGGGCGTCCACCAGAAGCTGCAGATTCGTCTCCTGGCCAACAGGGCTCGTGAGGATGACACGGACGTAATCCCCCGGACCGAGCGGGTACTCGGCCGGAGCGGGAAGATTTGGAATGGGTTGAAATCCTTCACTGCCCGCATTGAAGAAGTCGTAGCCAAAGGGCGTGACCTGGAGACCCTGCGGCCCGGGGGGCAGCAGGACTGGCGAACTCAGAACCGGCGCTTGCTGCGGCTGCGGCTGTGGTTGAGGAGGCTGGACAGAGGGCGTGACCGAAGGCGCGGATACTTGCGTCTGTGGAGGCTGCGAAGGCTGCAACAACCCGGGCTGAAGGGCGCCTGGCGCAGAAAGTGGTTGCGCGCCAGTCGAGACGGCGGGCGGATAGATGGGCAACGGCTGCGGCTGGGGCGGCTGTCCGGCAGTGCTTTGAGACGGCGAGGTGGCTGATGCTCCTGGTTGTGAAGGCTGCAGCGCAAACGGAGACGGCGGCTGCGGCGCTGGATAGCTAACCTGAGGAACAGCAGGTGGTGCGATGGAACCTGAAGGAGCCGGCGCGGGAACTCCATAGCTTCCTGGTGGAGCTATGGCAGCCGGCGGATAGACGAAATAGTACTGCGGGCCGCTGTAATACTGCGGAGGGAGAAACTGCGGTGTCGCTGAGGCGGGCGGATAGCTGTTGACACCGGGCGCGGGGTATTGCCACGGCTGCCCGGTATACCTCACAGGCGGCATTGCGTACGGCGGTGGGTAACCAGGGCTGTAGGTGTACCCATAATAGTTGTAGCCGTAGCCGGGGTTGGAATAGGCTGGGCTTTGCGTCTGCGCGTTCGCGACAGAGAGCAGTGCCAGAAATACTCCCAGCGATACCGAAGCGCACCGTACCTTTGCGCCGAATCTCAAGAGTCTGTTGTAGGGGTTAGGCATGCCTTTGATCCTCCAGACGGAGCCTGCAAACGTAGAGTGCGCCTTCCTTAGCTGCACTGACTGTCACCATACAACAAAGCCCGCCGCCGCAGCCGCTCTGACGGGTGGGTGAACGCCTCATCATATACCACTGCAAGACTCCCGGCGTCAAGAATTCTTGAACTTATGGCTCAGTCTCAACTTTTACAGACGCTTCGGCGCAGCGTATGTGACACGCAGCCGGTACGGCAACGCCCGGCGTCCCGCTGGCAGACTGGAAGCCTGCAGGTCAAAGCTGTACCAGCCTGTGCGCAGAGCCGTAACTCTCAGCGCGGCAGTTCTCGATCCGCGGCGAACGAGTAACGCACCCAGTGTGCGTCCATCCGGTCCGAGCGCTCTCAGCCGCACGCGAGTGCGCACAGTCCAGTCTGTCCGGCTCAGAAAAAGCTCAGCTTTCATGGCTGTTAATCCGGTGGCAAAGACCCGCACCGGAGTCACTGGTTTGATGCCCACAGGTGGAATGTCGAGGTCCGCAGCGCCTTCGTAGACCTGGGTTACAGTGTAGGACGCAGGTGGTGGCACGATAAGTTTCCGGCCAGCGGGAGCATAGCAGACGTATCCGTGCCCGTCTGAGTTGGCTGGAACAGTTAGCGTGATCACCCCGTAATCGCCTGTGGCTACATCCGGCGCATGACCTGTGTAGTCGTGGAGAATCACACCAGGCCCCCAGCCAGTGGCCGGGGTCACTGTCCTGCTGACGGATGGGCTGTCGTTCAGGCCTACCAGAAGAGCCGGCTGGCCGTCGCGCGTGCGCTCGTAAACAAAGACATCGTCATCTTTCCAGCGCTCGCGCGTAGCGGTAGCGTCAAAGGTGTTTCTAATCGCAATGAGACGGTCAATATCAGGTTTGAGGCCCAGACATCCGGGGCGAACACTGTAATCCTGGTAGAAGACGCACGGAGTGCCTTCGCTGGTCAATATGCAGGCGTAGGCGATGGCTTTGTTCGGCACAGGGTCTTCACGGATGGTGTCGTGGTTGTCAACAAAGGTTACAGAGTGGGAGGCATCCCGGCCTGTGAAGCCGCCCCGGTGCAGACGCCGCATATCGAAGGAGCCGTTCGCCCTGCACATATCCCGCAGCAGATAGCGCAGTGGAAAATCAAAAGCGCTTACGCAGCCAGCCATACAGCTCTGGACATAGTCCGCGACAGCCTTGTCATCGCCGTCCCAGAACTCCGCTACAGCGAACTTGTCCCTGCGACTACCCTCACGCAGCAAGCTCATCAGCCACGTGCAGGAGATGCCTTTGACGTAGTCCAACCGATAGCCCTGAACGTCCAGTGCCCGCGTCATCCAGTCCACAGAGTCCTTGAGTCCCTCGCCGATACGCGCGCCGTTGACATGCGCGACATCCCGTCCGAAAGAGGCGATATCCGCCGGGACGTCAGGGTCCTGTGGCACGTTCGGGTGAAAGTCCTTCGCGCTCTTGGGAAAGCGCCCCGTGCCGGGTACCCCGCCAGCTCCGTTGTAAGCAAAAGTGTAGTTGCCTGGATCGCCGTTGCGGTGGTTCAGCACCAGGTCCACATAGACGGCCAGGCCGTTTGCGCGCATTACAGCGACGCTGCGCTCCAATTGCTCACGAGTCCCGTAGCGCGTTGGGACAGTTCCTCTCTGGTCTTTTGATCCGAGGTCGTAGTCGTCGAACGGGTCGTACCCGACCGAGAATCCGCCAGAGGCGCCCTTCAGCACGGGAGGAATCCAGACAGAAGTGAAGCCGCTGCGCCCAAGCTCTTCCGCTTCAGAGGCGAGCTGATCCCACCACCAGGGAGCCAGCTTGTCTCCAGCAGCGGGCGACGGCACATCCCAGTAGAAACCCTGCAGCATAACCGGCGCGCGCGCCAGCGCGACGCTTGAGCCGGCAATGAGCCACGCGCAGGCTACCAATAGAAGGCGACCGAGTCTGTTATCTCTTCTTCTGGCACTCAGGGCAGTAGCCGCCCACCTCGCAGCGAGCCATCTCAATGGTGTAGCCGGTCTGAGCCTGAATCTCACGCTCAACGTCTGCCCAGGCTTGCGGACTGGCTTCACGCACCTGGCCGCACCCTGTACAGACAATATGCAGGTGCATTTTGTCTGGCGCAAGCTCGTAGAAGTGTCCGTCGTGACGGAAGTGCAGCAAATCCAGCTCGTCTATCAGGCCAAGCTGCCGCAAACGCCGGATGGTGCGGTAAACAGTGGTTTTATCAATGTCAGGAACCCGCCGCTTTGCCTGCTCCAGAAGCTTCTTGGCGTCCAGGTGGTCGGCTGCGTTGTCCAGAAGGTCAACGATAGCCACCCTCTGACGCGTCATCCGGATTCCCTTTTCCCGGCACGCCTGCTTCAACGCCCCGCGTGGCCGCGCTGGCGCCGTGCGTTCACGCGTTGATTTTTGATCGGAGTCACTCACATGAGGCATGGTGCGACTTTGAGCAGATCTTGTCAATGCCCGGACAGCGCACGTCTCCGAAGGAGATACACTCCTCTGGCGATAAGGAGTTAGCGAGTTGGACTGCTCAGCGAAAGAGGTCTGCAGGCCGCCTGAGCGCCGCGACCCCGTGAGTATCTGATACGCGTTTTTGAGAAGTGTTGCGCCGGATTACCCCGCATGCAGCGCAGAGCGCGAAGCCTGCGTCAACTTGTGGACCCGGCCTGAGTGTCAACTGGGAGCTTGGAGCAATGGAACTGATAACGCCAGAGATCACCCCGCCGCTGGAAGACAGCTATCGACCGGCGGTCCTTGCCAACCGTTCTTTTTGCAGTGCGGTGAATGAGTCCGGCGGAGGACTGCCGCTGCGGATTCTGCTGGAGCGAGGCGGCGGGGCGACGTCAGTCTTTGACACGTACGTCTTTGCCGCAGGTCATCCGCGGGAACAGGAAAATCTGAGGTACGTGGAGCGGCTTGTCAAATTCCTGCTGTGGCAGCGGGGCGGCTGGCGAGTGGTAATCGGAGGGCCGCAGGCTATTGCCGAGCATATAAAACAGGTGTACAGCCCTGGCGGCGCTCGCGCGTTTGACTATGAGTTTATGGGCAATGTTTACGGCCACCGCTTTACGGTGGAGGCCTGCGGTGCAGACGAGATCGAAGACCCCAAGGAAACGGCCGTGGCTGTGGGCCGGCATACGGACGGCTGCCGGATCGGCTTTGACGCCGGGGCAAGTGACTGGAAGGTCGCTGCGGTCATTGACGGGGAGAGCGTCTTCAGTACAGAAACTCCCTGGGACCCGCGCAACAACAGCGACTGGCGCTATCACTACGGACACATTAACAACGCGCTGAAACTGGCGGCGTCCAAAATGCCCCACCTGGATGGAATCGGAGTCAGCTCGGCAGGAATCTATATCGACAATCAGGCGATGGCGGCATCGCTGTTCAGGGGAGTTCCCAAAGCGGATTTCGAAGAGCACGTCAAACCGATCTTCCTCAATATCCAAAAGGAGTGGGGAGTACCTCTGGAGGTAGCCAACGACGGCGATGTGACAGCGCTGGCCGGGTCTATGTCGCTGGGAGTCAACCGCGTGCTGGGCATTGCAATGGGCTCCAGTGAGGCCGCTGGCTACGTTGACGCAAGTGGAAACATCACTGGCTGGTTGAACGAACTCGCCTTTGCGCCGGTGGATTACAGCCCTTCCGCGCCTGTAGATGAATGGTCTGGCGACAGTGGCGTGGGGGCGCTTTATTTCTCCCAGCAGGCAGCCATTCGTCTGGCGCCAAAGGCGGGCATAGCGCTTAAGGAAGGCTCCATGCCCGGCGACAAGCTGGCGGAAGTACAGCAGATGATGAAGGCCGGAGATGAGCGCGCGGCGGCAATTTTTGAGAGCATTGGCGTCTATCTGGGCTATACAGTCGCTGAGTACGCGAGCTTCTACGATCTTGCCCACGTGCTGGTGCTCGGCCGGGTGACCTCCGGAGAGGGTGGGCACATCATTCTGGACACGGCCAAGCGAGTGCTGGAGAAGCAGTTCCCGGACCTGGACGACATCAGCGTGAACCTACCGGATGAGAAGAGCCGGCGGGTTGGCCAGGCGGTCGCGGCGGCCAGCCTTCCAGAGGTTGCAACCGCCTAGGCGGCAGGCCGGGTGGGTACGTGAAAACCTATGAATCCTGAGGCGCACGAAAGGCGGCGCTTGCACAAGGGAATGGTGAAGTCCTGAACGAACCTTCAAGAGACTTCATTCCCAATCTATCCTAGAGGTTATCAATGGCAAAAGACACTGGCATCCGCGTTGGCGTTATCGGGTACGGCGGCGCGTTCAATATGGGCAAGGGACATCTGTCCCACTGTCAGGCGGCGGGAATGATACCGTCTGCGGTGTGCGATCTCGACCCGGCCCGCACAGAAGTGGCCAAAGCGGACTTTCCCGGTATCGCGACGTACAACAACGTTGAGGAGTTTCTGACCAAAGCGCCAGTGGACCTGGTCATTGTTATTACACCGCACAACACACATGCTGATCTGTGCATCCAGGCTTCCAACGCCGGCAAGCATGTGATTACTGAAAAGCCATTCAGCATCACCGTCGCCGAAGCCACCGCGATGATTGAGGCGGCCAAGAAGGCTGGAAAGATGCTCAGCGTCTATCACAACCGGCGCTGGGACGGGGACTTTATGGCCATCCGTCAGACTATAGAGGCGGGACTCATCGGCGACGTGTTCTCCATTGAGATGGGGATGGGCGGCTACGGGCACCCCGGAACCTGGTGGCGGGCGGACAAGAAGATATCCGGTGGCAACTTCTACGACTGGGGCGCTCACATCATTGACTGGATGCTCCACATTGTGAACAAGCCCATGGTGGACGTGACCGGCATCTTCCAGAAGCGCGTCTGGATGGACGTCACCAACGAGGACCATACACAGGCCATTGTGCGCTTTGAGGACAACGTCTGGGCGAATGTAGAGATGTCGCAGATTGCGGCGGTTTCAAAGCCGCGCTACCGCATTCTGGGCACAAAGGGCGGCATTCTGGACCGATGGGAAGGGCATTTCACCCTTTTCAGCGACATCGCGGGCTTGCGGGCAGAATCGAAGGTACCCTATTTGAAGGACGACTGGGCGGCGTACTACGGCAATATTGCCGCGCATCTGAGTGAGGGAGCGCCGCTGGCCGTGACACCTGAGTCAGCGCGAAGGATCATCTCTGTCATTGAGACAGCGGAGCGTTCCGCTGAGGCTGGTAAAGCGCTGGCGCCACCCTTCCGGTAGATCGCGAGAGACCGCCGGCGGATTGCGGCAGTGTAGCAGATACCGCCGGCGTGTTGCGGCACCGTAACAGATACCGTAACACATACCGCCGGCGGTTGAAACCGCGCCTGCGCAAACAAAGCCTGCCTGCGCAGGCTCAACTCCCGCAGTGTCCGCAGGGACACTTCGTACGGTAGGCGCGACTTCAGCCGCCGAGAACCCCCAGATTATCCCGCAGGCGGTTGAAACCGCGCCTGCGCAAACAAAGCCTGCCTGCGCAGGCTCAACTCCCACAGTGTCCGCAGGGACACTTCGTACGTAGGCGCGACTTCAGCCGCCGAGAACCCCCAGATTATCCCTCCGGCGGTTGAAACCGTGCCTACGCAAACAAAGCCTGCCTCCGCAGGCTCTGCGTATGATTGTTCGATGGAGGACACGAAAAAAAAGCCCGCTGAGATTCCTCAGCAGGCGTAGTGTCAAAATATATGACAGAAGGAGAAAAAGATGATTTTTGGTTTCCACTTATTAATACTGCAAGAAGCGTGCCAATGTTCCCGTTCCCAGTATAAATACTGGTAGAAAATGTCCATTTTTCGCTGCCTCGCCTTCTGAGGGAAGCTGGATGATCTAACCTCAGACCTCTACGGCGAGCGAGAACGCAGGCTAGCAGAATTTTTCCCGTATTCAGAAAAACTCTTGACAACAAGTGCCGTCTGTGAGAATATTTAGGCGTATATCTAATTAGGCACATGCCTAAGAGCAGTGCAATGTCGACTAACAGCGTATTCAAAGCTCTGGCTGATCCAACGCGGAGGGAGATTCTCCGGCTGCTTGGGCATGGCGAGATGACGGCGGGTGAGCTGGCCGGGCGCTTCGACGTATCCTGGCCCTCCATGTCACATCACTTTGCCGTTCTGAAGAAGGCCTCTCTGATCGAGGGACGAAGAGACGGTCAGACAATTTACTATTCGCTGAATACGACAGTGCTGCAGGAGCTGCTGGCGTGGGCTTTTGATCTGGTTCCGAAGCTCAAAGCGGAGTCATCCGGACACGCCAGGGACGAATCCTCGGAGAAATCATAAATGAACAACAGATGGTTCTGGTATTCGGTCGCGCTGAGCGCGGCTGTGTTCGCCGTAACGATTGTTCTGTATCCGCGCCTGCCGCAGATGATGCCCATCCACTGGAATATTCAGGGACAGGCGGACAACTACGCTCCAAAGTGGCCGGGGGCATTCCTGATTGCGTTTATGATGGCGGGATGGTGCGTGTGCTTCTGGCTGCTGCGCTGGCTCTCTCCGCGTGACTACGATACCGAGCGCTTTCGCGAGACGTTTTCCTACATCCTGTTCTGTGTTGCGGCGCTGTTGGCGTACATTCACGCGCTGACGCTGTACTTTGTCTTTGGCCGCATAGATTTTTCGCGGTGGATGATGGGGGGATTGTTCCTGTTCTTTGCGCTGCTTGGCAACGTCCTGGGGCGCGTGAAGCGCAACTTCTGGGTGGGCGTGCGCACTCCGTGGACTCTGGCGGATGAAGGGGTGTGGAACGCGACGCACCGTCTCGCCGGACGCCTGTGGGTCGCCGGTGGCATAGCGGGGCTGATTCTCACAGTGCTCGGGGTTGGTTACGTGTGGCTGATAGCCTTCTTTCTGGTTGTTGTGATACTTCCCGCTCCTTATTCGCTTTATCTCTCAAAGAAACCGTCGGCGAATGGCGCGGCGCATTGAGCGCACGGCAGGGAGCCGGTGTCTGGCGCCAGGAAACCGGGGCGGCAGATACAGCGGGAGGTGAGGCTACGGGCCGGAGATTCGCCAGTTCATATCGGTGACCCGGTCAGGGCTCAGCGTACCACCGGAGAGAAAGTGCGTGCCGTCCATACTCCATGCGGCAAGGCTTCCGAGAGTCACATGCTGCCAGATGAGGTCTGTTTTTCCATCACCTGAGATATCGTAGGCGGAGGCGATCGTCCAGTTGGGGTCTGGCACGAGATTCGGCGAAAGCTGGGTTCCCGACACAAACTGTGTTCCGTTCATCAGCCAGGCTGCCAGGGCGCCCACCGTCTGGTGCCGCCAGATGAGGTCCGGCTTGCCGTCCTGGTTAATGTCCCGGACAGCGACAACCCACCACCGGGGATCGCCAACCTGCGCCGGTGTCAACGGAGTTGAGCCTATGTGTGTTGCGCCATCCATCAGCCATACGAGAAGCGAGCCGTCAGAGGTGTTCTGCCACAGGATATCGTTGTGGCCGTCTGCGTTGAAGTCGCCGACACCGCCGATGCGCCAGCGCACGTCCGCCATCTGACCGACGGTGGCCGCTGAGGAGCGTGTGACGCCGTTCATAAACCAGATCGCGACTGAGCCCACCCCCTGGTGGCGCCAGAGCAGATCGGGCTTACCGTCACCGTTCATGTCCGGTGTGCCGACGACCCACCAGCGCGTGTCAGGAACCTGACTGGGGGTGAGAACACTGGAGCCGATGCGCTGACGGCCGTTCATGAACCAGACGCACAGACTGCCAACTCCCCTGTGATGCCAGAGCAGATCCGTCTTTCCGTCTCCGTTGAAATCTCCGACAACCGGGCTGGAAGGGGCGGGCGGCGGTGTCTGAGCCTGAGCCGCGAAGTTGGCAGAAATTCGCAGGCTTCCGCTGCCTGAAGCGTAACCCCCGACGAGCAGCAGATAGCTCACTCCGCCAGCCACATTGTAGGACAGCCGACTCGTGGTAGTAACGCCGGAAACGTCATCGTCGTTACATGCCAGCGTCTGCCAGTTCCCACACACTCCACTGAGAAGACCGAGCACCGTATCGTAAGACCTGCCGGCCGTCGTAACAGTGAGCGTACCGTTAGACGGCGCCGTGTACCGGAACCATACGACTTTTCCAATCCCGACACCGCAAAGCGAGGCCGGGTCTGCGTCTGAGGTCGCAGTGCTGGTGGACTGGGTAATCACTGCTCCCGAGGTCAGGTTGGTCGCCCCGGCGCACTGGTCGTTGGCGGGAGCCGGCGGCGCGGGTGGCGGTGTCGCGGACTTTGGCATGTAAAGCGACTGAATGCCCTGGATATCGTCCGAATGCAGACCGCTTACCCGCTTGTAGTACGCGTACATCACCGCGTTGGTGTCACTGGAGTGGTTCAGACCCAAGCCATGCCCCAGCTCGTGGAGGGCGACAGAGAACAGGTCAATGTCTGAGCCGATGTTCCAGTTTTCATCTGCGTCAAAATGCAGATCCCCGGCAATGGATTCTGGATTGGGTGGCGATGGGAAGAAACAGTGCGCCAGAACTGTCCCCGGACCGTCGAACGCATATCCATCTCCATGATCTCTGCTGTAGAAGCCAATTTCCAGACAGCGCGCCAATCCAGGCTGAGAGGTTTCCGTGAAGCTGAGTGCCGCATACCTGGCCCATTCCGCAAGAGCGCGCTCGATCTCGGCTTTCTGGTCGGCAGCGCTCAGGCGGCTCGTGAAGTTGCGAAAGCTGTACGTGAGAGAGGCGGAGCCCAGGCCCGGGCCGTCCCACCCATCTCCGGTTGCGACGTAGTTTGGAACCGGACCCATTCGCGTAGAGGCGCCGGCACAGTAGTACATGCTTTGTCCGGCTGTCATACCTTCTGGCGCCTGACCCACCCATGCCACACAGTCCTCCCGCGCTATGGCTGAGGCGGACGCGACGTCCGCAAAGACGGCCAACGCGACATGATCCGGAAGCGACGGCGCCGGCACGATGCTGCCGCCGTGGGCAACAATGACAGCGCGCGCATTATCTGGTGTGGTATCCGGGAAGAACTCCACGACGGCCTGCTGAGCGGCGGAGGCGTCCAGCTTGTCCAGCGGACCAAAAGAACCTACCCAGCGCACTCCACGGACAGTCTGCGGGTTGAAACCGGCTGGAATCAGCGCTGCAACCGTGTAGTCCGGGATGAAGTGTTCAATCCGGACTCCCTTCGCCTTCAAAGTTGCAGCAGCAGAGTCCATGGCTCCGGCTTCAAACTGAATGAGACCGTGCCAGTCACGGGCTCTGACCGACTGGGCGCCCACTGCGGAGGGCGAAGGCGTGAAGGAGCGTGACTTGAAGTGGAGGGTGTAGTCCGCAGAATCGCTGGCGCTGGCGCCACCAGCGATAACGGCGCAGGCTATGAAGGCAAAAAGAGAAGTGGTAAGTCGGTCAATCATGGTCGGTCATCAGGGGCGAACTGTTGCGGGACAAGGACAAGCGCGAGGCGTAGCGCACGGGCGCAGGCTGCGCATTTGAGAGGTCAGTGTGCGCTCGCCGGTACGAAAGGCGTTTTGCACCCATAGAGAATATTCCACAGTTTGAACCGTTGGCTGTCGCCTGGTTTGACAAAGCATCTGAGATGGCCGCTTCGACCTCTGACAACTGTCAGCTTATCCGCAGGCAGCCGCACACGCAAGAGCAAAGATTTGTTTGACCAAACCTGTGGTGTGAGGTACAATAGCTGTACCGACTACTCACAGGAGGTGATGGCCATATGGACTATTCTTTACGAGGTGATGAGCAGGGCTGACGTTTTAGCCTTGTAGAGCAAGCTGGACGGGCGCGTCCGGTAAGCCTCTAAGGGTTATGAACTCGGCCCTGGGCGGAAAACGCATCCGCCAGCAGGAGCAATCTTGCTTTCGTTCGAGTTCATCTCAAAAATGCGGCCGGAGCCTCCGGGCTTCGGCCGCAACTCGTTTGAGCCAGAGCTACTCCGCGCTTTTGAACCGCCTGGCACAGTCAAGCGTGGCGTACTAGAAGAGCTACATCCCCAGATCTCTGCGAATGCTGTCTGCGCGCCGCACTGTGCCCAGTGAAGATCGCCGCCGATCCAGCGCCTGTCCAACCTTGATGCTCAGCAGATCGTACACGTCCACCCCGGGAATATTTTTCTCTACGTAATCGAAAGCGCCCAGCTTCATGCACTCCACAGCATTCGCCACGTTGCCATAGGCGGTGAGTACGATGACTTCTGTGAATATGTCGCGCGCAACCGCAGCCTTGAGAACACTCACACCCGCCTGCTCACTGTTCATCACCATGTCCGTCACCACAACGTCGTAGCTGGGCTGAGTTTCGAGGATCATTTGCTCGGCAGCTTCCTCATTCTCTGCTTCGTCCACCTGATAGCCATCGCGCGAAAGCCGCCTCTTCACAGCCGCGCGCACGGATTCTTCGTCATCAACAATAAGTAGTTTTGTCACGTGTCAGCGTTTCCTCATTCATCCGAAGACTCGGTTCATCAGCCGTTTGTCAAAGCTCTGTGGTCAGGCTGAGGCCACAGGCAACAGGATTTCAAAGCGAGCGCCCTTGCCTTCTTCGCCAGTTTCTGTGATCTCTCCCCTGTGCGCATCTATTATGCCCTTCACGATAGAGAGTCCAAGTCCCATGCCCTTGGAGCGCGTTGAGAAGAACGGGCGGAAAATCTGTTTCTTTACATCCCTCGGAATGCCGGGCCCACGGTCTTCGAAGGTGACGCGTATCTGCTCCGGTTGGTGGGGCACAGGTTCTGTTCGCACACGCACAAGCCCGCCTTCCTGCTGGAAATTGAAGCTGTTTTCGATAAGCTCGGAGAAGCAGCGGCGCAGCTTGGATGGGTCAGCTTCCACCGGTGGTAGATCCGGCGCGAACTCCAGCTCCAGCTTCACGGGCGTATTGCGCGGGAAGGCCTCAGTTACGGCTTCCTGTAACAGCTCGTTAATGGAGATGCGGCTGGTTTGCAGCTTGGTGGCGACGACAAATTCCCGGAACTCTGAGAGAATCTCTTCAAGGCGGAAGATCCCTCTCTCAAGGCTGGTGATGAGGGGCATAATCTTCTCTCGGTCGCAGCACTCTTCGCACACGTGGCGCAGTTCGTTTAGATCGCCTTTGATGGCAAAGACGCGGTTGCCGATCATGTGCGCGGAGCGCGCCGACATCTCACCCCATGCCGCCATTCTCTCGGCGGCGACTAGCCTCTTGACGAGGTTGACGCTGTCGATGACTGCTCCCAGAATGCTGGCGATCGCCACGACCAGCCCCTCATCCTCATCCGTAAAATCGTTTGGCACCCAGGCGTAGGCGCTGCGCCTTCTCAGGATGCGCAGCACCCCCAGCAGATGGTCGTAGCCCTGAATGGGCGCTGCGATGAGGCCGCCCACTTCTTCCGGCGGCAGCTCTTCGTGCCGTCCCCGCCAGCGCGGGTCTTTGCGCGGGTCTCCCACGCGCGCCGGCTGTCCGTGCTCAGCCACCCAGCCGGTGATGCCCTCACCCAGGCTGTAGCGCGCCTCATGAACCTTCTCCCCCAGCGATCCTCTCGAAGCTTCGAGCACGAGGGCGGTGTTGTCTTTGTCCAGCAAAAAGATGGAGCAGTCTTCAAACTGGATTGCTCCGGCCACCAGGTCTATGACGCGGTTATAGAGGTCAACGGAGCGCGCAAAGCGGCCGATCTCGCGCCCCAGTGAGACCAGGGCCGCCTGTCTCTTGCGCTGCTCGTCCGCCACAATGCGCAGCGCGATGAGATTGGCTACGGCTACCAGAAAATCTTCGTGCTCTTCAGTGAAGGCATTCAGCGCAACGCTCTCGACGTTGATAACTCCCTGCGTCCTTCCGTCCGCGTCAAGGATGGGCACAGCGAGTTCGCTCCTGGCATCCGCGAAGTGGCGCACATAGTACCTGTCACTTGACACATCGCCGGTGCGGTAGGGAGCGCCAGTAGCCGCGACGTGGCTGGTGATACCACGCCCTGTCTCCTGCGACATCTTCAACCGCAGCCGCGCGCTCATCTCACTCCAGCCCGCCCCCGCCGTGTAGCGCACAGCGAGCTCACCGTGCTCATAGTCCACCATAGCGATGAACGCGCGGTGAGCATTGAGGGCGTGCATGGACTCTGTGAGGATGGCGTCAATGATGTGATCCAACTGGGCATCGTTGGAGACCAGCAGACGAGAGATCCGTCCAAACACCGAGGCGTGAAGATAGGCGCTTCTTGTAGCCTTGTTCCCAGCGTTACTCATGTCGCATACTATTTAGCCGGAAACGGCGCAGTATGCCTCCGCAAGACAGTACAAACCGCGCCAGATGAGCTTGTGTGGCACTGGCGCAGGAGTCGTTGCTCAGCGCGAAGAAACAGCTTCCAGGCTTGCGGGTATTGTTCCGCCGCGCCGCTTTTCTTCGTCTCACACTCTCTATGGCCACAGTCGCGCCCATATTCTCCACGTTTTTACTGTTGCTGGTCGGTTTCGCCCTGCGCAAAGGACGCATCCTGAAGCAGGGTGAGACGGACACGCTCAACGCCGTGATTATCTTCGCGACCGTGCCGGCCCTGGCTTTCACCATCATGTACGGTCAGAAGCTGAGCTGGAGCGCGGCGGCAGTTGTGGTCGGCGGGAACCTGGCCAATCTGGTCAGCCTTGCAGTTGCATGGAGTATCGCGCGCGCATTGAAGCTCAGCCGGCCGCGAACCGGGGCGTTTATGATAGCCGCAACCTTCGGCAACACGACTTTTATGGGAATTCCGATTATCGCGGCGGCCTTTCACGGAAGCAAGCATGCGCTCTTGTACGGGATTGTGTATGGCGAGCTGGCGATGTCGCTACCGGTATATACGCTGGGATTGTGGGTGGCTTCGCACTTTGGCGGCGCGCAGGCGCATATGCGGGAGCTTCTGTCCATCAAGCGGCTGCCAGCAATACCGGCGCTTTTTGCTGGACTCGTGTTGTCCGGAGTGACAGTGCCTGGGGCGTTGATGGACGTCATCAAGAGCCTTGGCGCCTGCACGCTGCCGCTTTCGATGATCTCGGTGGGCGTTATGCTGAGCGGCCGGAGCTTTCGCGGAAACGGAGCGCTCATCGTGTGTACGGGCATTTTGAAGTTGTTTTGCATGCCGCTGATTGTGTATGCCATACTGACTCTGTTCGGAGTTGGGGGGCTCACGAGGCAGGTGGCGACTTTGCAGGCGGCGATGCCGAACTCAATCATCTCCAATATTATGACCGTCCAGGGCGGCTCGGATGGCAATCTGGTTTCCAGCGCTACGCTGGCCACGACCATCGCCAGCGTAGCGACGCTGCCGCTTGTGCTGATGGCGCTTCGCTGAGCGCAGACTCTGGCGGCGTAAAGCGAATTGATACCCGGGACGGCCTGACCGCAGCAGACGATAAGCCGTCTTGCGCCTGCGGTAAGGCCTGGCAGATTTCACGGCTCACTATTTATGGATTTTCTACAGGGACTGAACGAATCACAAAAAGAGGCTGTCTCCCACGAAGGGGGGCCGCTGCTGGTTTTTGCGGGCGCGGGATCCGGCAAGACCCGGGTGCTGACGCACCGCATTGCCTGGCTGATTGACCAGGGCAAAGCGCAGCCCTATCAGATACTCGCTGTCACCTTCACCAACAAAGCCGCCAGAGAGATGAAGACGCGCATCGAAGATCTGCTGGGGGCGCAGGCGGCATCAGAAGTGTGGGCAGGCACGTTCCACTCCGTGTGCGCGAAAATCCTGCGCATTTCAGGGGAGAAGATCGGGCTGGACCGCAACTTTGTGATTGTGGACGATGACGATCAGATATCGCTGATCAAGGAGTGTCTGCACGAGCTCAATATCAGCGAAAAGAACTATCCGGCGCGCGGCGTTCTTTCCCAAATCAGCCACGGCAAGGAGCAGCTTCTGGACCCGGAGTCTTTTCTGCGCAAGAATACGGGCCGGCAGGAAGAGACAGTAGCGACTATCTGGCGGCTCTACGCAAAGAAGCTGCGCGATATGCGCGGGGTGGATTTCGACGACATCATCCTGTACGCGGTGCGTCTGCTGGAGGAGCGGGAGGATGTGCGGGACAACTACCAGCGCAAGTTCCGGCATGTGCTGGTGGATGAGTATCAAGACATCAACTTCAGTCAGTACCGTTTCGTGGAGCTGCTGGCGGAGAAGCATCGCAATATCACAGTGGTTGGCGATGACGATCAGTCCATCTATTCGTGGCGCGGCGCGGATATCAGTATCATCCTCAACTTTGAGCGCGATTTTCCGGACGCGAAGATTGTCAAGCTGGAGCAAAACTACCGCTCAACGCAGATCATTCTGGACGCAGCGCATGAGGTTGTGAGCTCCAACGAAAATCGCGCGGACAAGAAGCTGTGGACAGAAAATGGCGTTGGAAAGCTGATCACGATGTGGGAGGCGATGGATGAACTGCACGAGGCGGATCTGGTGGCGCAGTTCATCGAAGAGCAGGTCGCAGGGGGACGGCGCGCGTCTGACTTTGCCATCCTCTACCGGACCAACGCGCAGTCACGTCCCTTTGAAGAGGTCTTTTTGCACCACAAGCTGCCTTACCGCATTATCGGGGGCGTTCGCTTCTGGGCGCGAAAGGAGATCAAGGACGCCATTGCCTACCTGCGCCTGATCGCCAACGACGCGGACAACGTGAGTTTCAGGCGCATCGTGAACGTTCCGACACGCGGCATTGGCGCAACGACAATCGAGCGCCTGGAAGACTACGCGGCAGTGCACGACACCAACCTGTGGAACGCGGCGACTTCGAAAGACGTGCTGGAGCGCATCCAGCCCAAGGCCGGACGCGCTCTTCAGGGGTTCTCCGGCGCAATCTCGCTGTTGCGCGACAAAGCCAGGAATCTCCCCGTCAGTGATCTGCTGAAGGAAACGCTTGAGGAGAGCGGCTATCTGAAGACACTTGAGCAGGAGCGCACGATGGAAGCGCAGGGACGCCTCGAAAACTTGCAGGAGCTTGTTTCGGTGGCGACTCTGTTTGACACGCAGGCGGAAGATACGTCGCTGGAGGCGTTTCTGGCGCAGGTGGCGCTGGTTTCAGACGTGGACGCTTTAGAGGACGACGCGCAGGCTGTCGTGCTGATGACGCTGCCCGCAGCCAAGGGTCTGGAGTTCCCGGTCGTCATTATGACGGGGCTTGAGGAGGGGATTTTCCCGCACTCGCGTTCGCTGTACGACTCCAGGCAGCTTGAGGAGGAGCGCCGGCTGTGTTATGTGGGCATGACGCGGGCAAAAGAGGAGCTTTACTTCACCTATGCGTTTCGCAGGATGCACTACGGGGCGTCAAACCGGTCCAGCCTGTCGCGCTTTGTCAAAGACATCCCCTCACAATACTTTGACAACCCGCCGAAGGCTGAACCCACTGCCTGGAACACATCCGCAGTCCTGACTTCGCGCGCGCCGGTTTCAAACACGGGCTCTCAGTTCCGCGAGGGTGACAGGGTGGCGCATGCAAAGTTTGGTAAGGGCGTGGTCATCAACTCGACTGGTTCGGGTGATGAAGAACAGGTCACGGTGATGTTTGCGGGCGGTGTTGGGCTGAAGAAGCTGCTGCTGGCGTATGCGAAGCTGGAGCGGGCGACAAACGGAGCGCACGCAGGCAGCGATCCGGCGGGCGATAGTGAGGCCGTTGGAAGTGTCGAAGACCCGTTTTTCCGGGACTGAAGCGTCTGGAATCCAGAGCCCTTTGAAGTGAGATCTCTCAGCTAAGGGACATCGGAAGCCTCTGAGGAATTGCGGGCGTCTTTGACTGGCCGCATCTGTCCGGCGACGGCCAACGCGTGTAACTTTCTGATGATAATCGTGAGACTGCAGCGCGATAATATGTGACAGAGTTCTGGGAAGTGGCGGCTCCTGACGGTACACAAGTAAACGCCAGCCCCGGAGGAGCTGGCGTCTGAGAAGGAAGCGTCTCGAGACTGCTGAGTGCCGAGTGGATCAGAAGCTGTTGCAGAAGCCTTCAACTCCTGATCCGCCCCTCACTCACGAATCATCTTCGGGCTACCTGGTAGCGCAGGCCTCACAGTAGCCGGCGACATCAATCTTCAGTGACTCCACGCTAAAGCCCATCTCTTCGGCCACTTTGTCCCGCAGCCGCCGCGCGTAGTCGGTCTGAAACTCGATGATATTTCCGCACGAAAGGCAGCGAATGTGGTGGTGCTGATAGCCGTTGCCCCTCTTGAACTCATAGCAGCGGCGGTCGTCTTCAAAAATCAGCTCATCCACCAGACTCGCTTCCTTAAGCAGCGAGATAGTGCGATAGACCGTGGACAGACTGACACGGGAATCGATGTCCCTGGCCCGCCTGTAGAGATCCTCAACGCTCAGATGGTCGTTGGATGATTTCAGAATGTCATAGATCAGCTTGCGCTGCCTGGTCGAACGCTGCCCAAGAACTGGCGGGACCGTCTCTTCTGCAGGATGCTCGACATTGTGGTTGTTATCCGCAATACAAAACTCTGGGGAACTCATGTCAATCTAGATGCTACTCACTTTCAAGCATTACGTCAACATATATTAAACAATCTGTCATTCCATAAACACGCAGCATACACACGCGAGAGTGCGTCACATTTCCGATACAGATTGCGTCGCGAGCGGGCGGTGTGTGTTTGATCTGTGTCTGCGCCGGAGGACAGAACGCAGGATAGCCTGGTTCACTCTCCGCCATGCGGCACGCCTGCGTGACAACTGGAGCACGCTTTGCCTTTGGCCATGGCAGCGTGCTGGGGCTGCGCTTTGGGGTCCAGCCGGTCAGAATGACAGCGGATGCAATTGTCATTGATGACTTTCAGAGTATCCGGGCGCGCTTTGATGTTTTTGTGGTTGTGATCCGTGAGATAGACAAAGCTGTGACGCAGCCCGGAGCGCGACTTGAAGACGTAGCCTGCAAAGGCTGATGAGTGCGGCGTGTGGCAGTCCATGCAGTTGGTCACGCTGGCATGGGGTGAGGCCTTCCACGAGTCATACATAGGCTGCATAATGTGGCAGTTGAGGCAAGCTTTCGGGTCGTCTGAAAGATAGGACGCGGCGTTCGTGGATTTCAGGGCGTAGGCGCCGGCGCCGAACAGGACTGCGCACGCTGCGAACGCAACAATCCGGTACTGTCTTGTCATTGTGTGAAAACGGGGAATCCGCGGCATAGTCATTCACCTTGGGCGGCGCGTCGCAATGGCAGCGCGTTATGTTATGAACGAAACACGGACAGGGGTGAGCAAGACCCGGGCGGCGTCGCAGACTGTGCCCGCCGCGGGCGCACGCGCGGACACTGGTTCCCAGACAACTCAGAGAACAAACAGACACACGATAGATTGTGCGTCTCCGTACAAAGACTTCGCGGAGGAGCGGAAAGTTTCCTTCCGCGACACCCAGGGGACAAAATGCCAGGGTGCGGACTGCTGAGCAATGAACAACCCTACTGTCAATACCAAAACGTGGGATGAGCGCGAGTTTACATCAGCTTTGCAGGCAGCGCTGAAAAAGCTGGCTCTCAAGCTGTCCGCAGAGCAAGAGACCCGGATGGGCGCATTCGCGCGTCTGCTTTTTGAAACCAACCAGCGCCTCAACCTCACCCGCATCACCGATCCGCAGGAGGTGGCGGTCAAGCACTTTGCAGACTCACTGACGGTGTTGTCTGTTGGGGTGGAAGAGAGAGCGGGCGCAGTGGATGTGGGCTCGGGAGGAGGTCTTCCGGGGATACCGCTGGCGATCGCCCGCCCGGACCTGCGGGTGACGATGCTTGAGGCGACGGGGCGCAAGGCGGCTTTTCTGAGTGAAGCTGTCGCCTCTCTCGGTCTTGATAATGCTGAGGTGCTGTGCGGACGCGTTGAGGAGCTGGCTCACGAGCGCCAGATCCGGCAGCGCTTCGACATCGCCGTGTGGCGCGGGCTGGGCGATCTGGCGCTGGGAGCAGAGGTCTGTGTGCCTCTGGTGCGCACTGGCGGACGCGCGGTTGCGATGAAGGGTCCGAAGCTGGAAGAGGAGCTGGCCGCAGCGAGAGCGCTCATCGGGCAGCTTGGGGGCAGGGTAGAGAAGATAGTGGAGGCTGCACTGCCTGGCGATATTCGCCACCGCCTTCTGGTTATAGAGAAAATCCGCCAGACCCCGCCTCAGTTCCCGCGCGCCTGGAAGCGAATCAAGAACAGCCAGACGCACGCGGCAAGCGAGCGCGAGTGACGGTTGCGCCCGCGCTCAGGCAGGGCTGGGCTCTGTTTCAATCGAAGAGGGCGCAAGAGAAGGAGTGTTTTGAATGGCAAGCGCGCAAACCCCGGTTACGGCGGCTGAAAAGGCCGATCAATTCCTGACAGAATCCACTCAGTTCCGGCTCGGGTCGCTGTTGACGGAGAGTCCGCATCCGCGCTCGCGTACGCTGAGCGACGTTGCCCGCGCAAGCGCCGCGGACGGGCTGGCGATGCTTTTCGATGTGGACCGCGACGTGGTGAAGAAATTTCGAGACTTCGCTATGAGCGGCCGTCCGCAAAAGATTGCGCAAACTGTGGTGGATGCTTTGCAGGCAGGCGGGCGCATCTTCTGCACAGGGTGCGGCGCGACCGGGCGGCTGAGCATTCAGATGGACTCCATCTGGCGGGACTTCTGGCAGAGGCGGCGCGTGGCCGGAGCGCTGGAGCCCGACCCTGACGAGTGGGAAGAGCGCACTTTCAGCGTAATGGCAGGCGGTGACTTTGCGCTGATCAAGAGCGTGGAAGGCTTTGAGGATTTCACGCAGTTCGGGCGTCAGCAGATTGCCGATCTGAATATCAGCGATCGCGACGTTGTCTTTGCGATTACGGAAGGCGGGGAGACGTCGTTCGTCATTGGGACCGCCTGGCAGGGTGTGGATGTTGGCGCAAAGGTCTACTTTGTCTACAACAACCCGGATGAAGTGTTGCGGGAGCACGTCATCCGAAGCCGCGAGGTGATTGACGACGGACGAATTGAGACCGTAAATCTCACCACCGGCCCGATGGCCATTACCGGATCCACGCGCATGCAGGCCACCAGCATTCAGCTTTGCGCCATGCTGTTGATCTGGGAGATCGTTCTCAGAGAAATTACAGGACAGGGGAGCGTGGAAGCGATCGCTTCGGAAGTATGCGCAGAGTTTGCCGCATCGCTGGAAGCTGTTCATGCGACTCTTCAGTCGGAGGAGCTACGCTGTGAACTCGGCGCTTTGGTGGAACGAGAGGAGCGGGTTTACCGCGCAGGCAAACGCAACAGCTACTTCGCCGACCGTCTGTCCATAGATGTTCTGACAGACACCACCGAGAGAAGCCCCACTTTCTGCATCCCGGCGTTTCGCAAGTTTGACGACGAACAGGCTGCGGAATCCTGGTCGTTTCTATTTTTGCCGGAGGAGAGCGCGCAGCTTGCATGGCGGCGTCTGCTGAGAAGAGACCCGCGACCGGTAGAGTGGAGTGAAGAGCAAGTGCGCCGGATGATTGGCCCGGAGCTTGCGCCGCGACAGCACGCTATTATGAAGACTATCGGGCTGCAGGAAATCTACCGCTTCAAGATCGGGCTGGACGGGTTGGCGTATCGAAGGTTTCAGCAGGGCGACACGGCGACAGCAATTACGACTGAGCAGGAGCTGGGAGAACTCCGGGAGGACGGTTCCTATCAGAGGATGCTCTGGCAGGCGCATGCGAACGGAGCTGAGACGAGCCTGGTGTTTCTGGGGACTGAGGAGGCGCTCAAAGACGCGCGAGCGCTTGTGAAGGAATCTTTGCCTGCTGGCACGTTTCTGGTCGCTTTGAAGCTGCCGGAGGAGTCCGGTCTACTTGAGTTTGCTTCCAGAATCGGCGTTAAGATGATGTTGAACGCCCTGTCCACGTGTACGCTGGTGCGTATGGGACGGGTGATGGGCAACGTGATGATCTGGGTTGTTCCGAGCAACTTGAAGCTTATTGACCGCTCAACGCGCTACATTTCACAGCTTGTTGGTGTCCCTTATGAGCAGGCCTGCCACATGCTCTTTGACGTTATCGAGTATGTCTCGCCGCGGATGCGCGCCGGACAGGTGTATCCGGCTCCGGTGGGCGTGTCCGTCATGCGTCTGCGGCACGGACTGGACAACGAGCAGGCGGAAAAGCGGCTCTATGAGGAGCTGGGGTAGCAATGCCGGAGTCGTTAGACAGATTTGTTGAGATTGTCGCGGCTCTGCGCGCTCCCGGGGGCTGTCCGTGGGACCGCAAACAGACGCATGAGTCGCTGAAGCGCTACTTCGTGGAGGAGACCTACGAGGCGCTGCAGGCGATTGACGATCAGGACGACGCGGGGCTTTCGGAAGAGCTTGGCGACGTACTGCTTCAGATCGGGTTGCATGCGCAGATCGCCAGTGAGCGCGGCAGTTTTGAGATTGACGACGTCGTGCAGGGCATTAACGAGAAGCTGATCCGACGCCATCCACACGTCTTTGCGGAAGTCGAGGTGGATAGCGCGGAGGAGGTGCTGGTCAACTGGGAGGCGATCAAACGCCAGGAGAAGAACGCATCTGAACTGGACAGCGCGCTGTCGGGAGTGCCGCAGGCGCTTCCGGCGCTGCTTCTGGCGATGGAGGTGTCGAAGAAGGCAGCCAAGCAGGGCTTTGAATGGCCGGATATGCAGGGCGTTGTGGCCAAGATGCGCGAGGAGGTGGAGGAGCTGGACGCAGAACTCCGCGCGCCCTCTCTGGATAGCCAACGCATTGCGGATGAGCTGGGAGACCTGCTCTTCACTGTTGTGAATGTAGCGCGATGGGCGAAGGTGGACCCGGAAGATGCGCTGCGGCGAATGGTGCGCCGCTTTACCGAGCGCTTCAAAGCGATGGAAGAGCGCGCCCGAGCCGCTGGTCTGGCCCTGCAAAAGCTGACGCCGGAGGAGTGGGAGGACCTGTGGCAAAGCTCCAAACGCGCTGAGAAGGTTTGAGATACAGCTAACGACCTCAGACGGTCGAAGAAGGGTTGTGCGCGGTGAGGCGTGAGAAGGCAGTGGTGAAGCGGAGCAACCTCAAAAACTTGCCTCTTTAGTTGACCATCCGCACGGTCTGGCGGGCCAGCTTTGCGGGCATGGAGTAGCGCAGACGAAAGACGAAGCTGATCGGGCGCGCGCCCTGGTGGCTCACGTAGTCGGCGGGACCCAGGTAGAAGTACGGGTTTGCGAGACCGGAGGTCGCCCTGTTCTCGCGCACAAAAAGCAGGATAGTGTGCCCGGTTTCGCGGTGATGGATATAGCGTTGGCCTACCGGGCTTTCGGGCGTGGTAGTGCTTTGAGACTGCCAGTGAAACAGCTCCGGACTGATGGCGTAGTCCTCGTACATGGTAGTTGGGGAGTAGTCAGTTTCAGTCTTATTGAGGGTGATGAAAAAGAGGTCCGCCTTCTGTTCGCGCAGGTAGAGAACGCCTTCCCGCATGGACGGCTGGGCCTCCAGAGTCCAATGGCCAACGCCAGCCAGAATCTCATCGCGTGTGTACTGGCAATGCAAATCCAGCGGGCAGAAGAATGGAAGCTCCGGGCGTTTGCGTACGCTGTCAATCTGCTCCTTGCGATAGTCCAGCAGCTCCAACAGCTCACCCATGTGCGCTGGGTTCTGGCGCAACCGCGCATCACAAGCTCTCAGGTCCCCTGGCAAGGCGTCTCTTGACCACAGCGACATGTGCATCATCGTCAGAAGTCTGGCGCATTCTTCAGAGTAGGTCGTCTGAGGATGGGTCGCAGCGTTGTGGACACAGGCGATAACTGACGGGCTATCCGTGTGTTGGAGCCGCCGCAAACCACGCGCGAGCAGTGGCTCATCTGGCTCGCTCAGGCCGGGTAGCCATCCCGCTTCATGGCAAAGTCGCGTGTACGTAACCTTTCGGCGATAGATGTCATCTGACTGGAGCTGGGCATAACTCAGGAACTGAGCGAGGGATGGACGCCCTCCGATGCTGTCGCCTGCAGCCCGCACTTCGTCTGCAAGCGATGCTGTGTTGCGCTGGATGTTTTGCCGAATGTTGTCCAGCACGTACTTGCGAGCAAACCGTTCTAGCTGGATCGTGCAGCCCGCGGGCAGATGAGGAAATCCCCGGCTGACCTGAGTCGCTACACTTTGAGTCGCGTCACCCATCAACGCCCGGAAGCGCAGGTCGTAGCGGAAGTTTTTGTGCGCGTGACCGATGAAGTCCAGCACAGTAAGGCACTCTTTGTCATCCTGAAGACGCAGGCCACGGCCAAGCTGCTGGAGAAAGACGGTCAGGCTCTCAGTGGGTCGAAGAAACAGAACCGTGTCAACCTCAGGTATGTCCACACCTTCGTTATAGAGGTCTACGGTACAGATAAAATTGATCTTCCGCTCGCGAAGCTGGCCTTGAACTGCCCGGCGCTCATCCCTTGGAGAATCCGCCGACAGCGCAATCGCGGGAATACCGGCCAGCCGGAGTTGTTCCGCCATAAACTGCGCATGTCGGATGCTAGCGCAAAACGCAAGCCCTCTCGCCTCGCAAGGATCGAGAAGAATCTTGTGCATGCTTCTAATCACGAGACCCGCTCGCTCTGTCTGCGATAGCAACGCGGTAAGCTCGTTCAGGTCGTAGCCCCCGCGCTGCCAGCGCAACCCGCTCAGGTCCACCTCATCACTGATTCCGAAATACTGAAACGGGCACAGCAGCTTGCGGTTGATGGCATCTGGCAGCCGTATCTCGGAGGTGATATGGCCGCCAAAGTAGTGCAGGATATCTTCCTGATCTGTGCGCTCAGGTGTTGCAGTCAGGCCCAGTAGCACCTTTGGACGCACATGACTCAGAAGCCGCTCATAGGTAGGAGCGGCGGAATGATGAAACTCATCTACCACGACGTAGTCGTAGAAATCCGGCGGAAGTTGATCCATCTCCTGGGAGTTCCACGACTGAATCGAGCAGAAAAGATGCTCATCCTGCCCTGGCCGGGCGCCGCCTACCAGCTTATCCCCGAAGTTATTGTTGCGTAGCACAGCGCGAAAGGTGTGCAAGCTCTGATTCAGGATCTCCTCGCGGTGAGCAATGAAGAGGAGCCGCTTCCGTGCTGCGCTTTCGCACCAGCGACGGTAGTCAAAAGCTGCGATCATGGTTTTTCCTGTTCCCGTCGCCGCCACTACAAGTTGACGCTCACGGCCGCTAACGTCGCGCTCCGCCTGAAGTTTGTCCAGAATCTCCTGCTGGAAGGGATAAGGTCTCAGATCAAAAAACGTGTCGACAGTGCCGGCGTCGCGCGTCTGCTCGTGGCGCAACGCGACCTGCAGGCGCTCCCGCTGCTCCGGAGAATAGAGCACAAACTCCGGGTCTTGCCAGTAGGTCTCGAAGGTCCCGCTGATCTTTTCCCAGAGCCCGGGGCTCTCATACTGGCTGACCTTCACACTCCACTCCAGGCCATCTGTTATGGCGGGGCGCGTCAGGTTCGCCGAGCCGATGTAGGAGGTCCCGAAACCGGTTTCCCGGTGAAAGGTGTAAGACTTGGCGTGGAGACGAGTCCGCTCGGTGTCGAAGGTCAGCCTGACCTGTGTGTTTGGTAGCTCCGCGAGAAAGTCAACGGCTTTCAGATCCGTTGCGCCCATATAACTGGTGGTGATCACGCGCAGGCGCGTGTGTTCCCGCTCGGTGAATCGGACAAGCTCATTCTCCATCGTGCGGATGCCGCTCCACTTGATGAAGGAGCAGAGGATGTCCAGACGATCTGCGCTCTCCAGCTCCTTGCTGAGTTGGGAGAGCAGGCTTGGATCCAGACGGGTCCCTGTCAGCAGACATGCGGTGGTAAGGGGGGTATCCGGCCTGAGCCGCTGCGGCCCCTTCTGACGCTTGATCTCAAGGAGTTTGCGCGCCGGTCGCGCCAGATCGTTGCCCTCTGCGCCCTGCAAAAGGCCGATGATTTGATTGCAGAGAGCTATCTGCGCATCCAGCTTCTTGCCGGCGCCCTCCGCAGCGATCTGGAGGGCTTGGCCGATGGCGTGCTTCAGATGCTGCGCCAGCACCTGGTGGCTGTCCCCGACTTCCAGTTCCATGCACTGGGCTTCCAGAAGCGGGTTCAGGGCTTCAAGCTCGCCTGCTAGCGCGAGGGTTACAACCTGTTCGTAGAGTCCTTCTTTAAGAGGCATGGGCCAATTTTACCAGGCGAAGGCCGGAAACGGAAGGTTGGGCGCAAACGGGCGTACCAATTCTAGCCGGTCAGAGGGCGGGAATGAGGAAGTCGTTTGTGGCGTCGGAGGCGGATACGGTTATACGCAGGCGGCTGTGGGGCTCGGATCGCACTTTGCCTCGAAGTTTCAATCCACACCGCCCCCGAAGGGGCGATGCAACTAGCGCTGCCGCCCAGGTGCAGCCGATCGACGCGTTTCAATCCACACCGCCCCCGAAGGGGCGATGCAACGATGTTTACGCATTTTGATTGCAGGGTAGGCAAGTTTCAATCCACACCGCCCCCGAAGGGGCGATGCAACAGGAAGCGGAAAACATGCTTCCTTTAGCGCGCGTTTCAATCCACACCGCCCCCGAAGGGGCGATGCAACCACTGCCCCGTCCCCATCTCGGGTGGGGCATTACGTTTCAATCCACACCGCCCCCGAAGGGGCGATGCAACCACCTTCAGACGGTCTCGTGTCCGAGTGTCATAGTTTCAATCCACACCGCCCCCGAAGGGGCGATGCAACAATGTAGCATACAGCTGCAGAGTGTACAGGGTTGTTTCAATCCACACCGCCCCCGAAGGGGCGATGCAACACAGCACCAATACGAAGAAAGAGGAAAACCCATGTTTCAATCCACACCGCCCCCGAAGGGGCGATGCAACCGAACCCTTCTCTGAAGCAGTCGCAGTCGAATACGTTTCAATCCACACCGCCCCCGAAGGGGCGATGCAACGGAGTCCGAGCTTTCAAGCTCGTATCCACAGCGGTCGTTTCAATCCACACCGCCCCCGAAGGGGCGATGCAACGACGTCAGA
>JADLDK010000064.1 GCA_020846715.1 Armatimonadota bacterium
CGACTACAAGGTGAATACGGCTTATCAGGTCGTGGCGCCAAGCGTTCCGATTGGGAGTCACACTTTCCACTTCACAGCGGTTGCGCCTCCTACGACGACAATTGTCAGGCTTCCACTCATCAGCGAGTTCACCGGGCCCGTGGTCAACGCCACTGCGCCTTCAGGAAACAGGCCCCCAGTTCTGAGCAACGGCGTCGTGACGCCCAGCTCAGGATTCTCCAGCGATCTGTTCCTGTTTGACGTCACGTATTCTGATGCTGATGGGGATGCGGCAGGGGAGCACAACGGGGCATTCGGCTATGTGAAGCTGGTGTTCAACGACGCAAGCCTTCCGTCCAGACTGCTAGTCCCTGCAACGGGTGCGGTAAGTGACTGGACGCAGCCCACGCGTATGCGCGTGCGGCTGACAGGGCTTCCATCGGGGACACACCGATTCCACTTTGAAGCCTCGGACGGATATCGCGCGGGGTTGACTGTAGTTCGCTGGCCAGCGTCCAGCCTTTCTGATCCATCGGTCACGGTCAATTCTGCTCCGATGCTGAGCATTCTTGCGGGGCAGGGGGTTACTCCGGCGAATGGCACGCCCACGACGATATTCACATGGTCGGTGACCTATACGGATGCTGACAACGATCCGGGAGTGGTCAGGGTGGAGATCGACGGCGTGCCCTTCATCATGACCAAGGATCCAGGCGACAACGATGCGCGCGATGGAATAGTCTATTCTCTGTCTCGCACCCTGGGTCTGGGTAACCACAGCTATCGCTTCACAGCGATAGGCGGTGGGCAGTCTGCTTCAACGCCAGTCCAAAGTGGTCCGGTTGTGCAGAATGTCACTCCGCCTGAGTTGTCCAACGGCTCAGTCAGTCCAGGTTCAGGACCATCCAGCCAGCAGTTCACTTACAGTGTCCTCTACAAAGATATCAGCGCTCAGCCCGCAACCAGTGTCGGAGTCTACATCGACAGTGACACCTCGCCGCGCGTTATGATGCGAGATACCACCTACGGGACGGGCGGTGTGGATGTGCAGGGCCGTATGCGATACGTCTCAGGACCTGTTACTCTCTCCGCAGGGAGTCACACGTATTACTTCCTGGGGTCCAATGGGTCTGCGTCGACGCGGCTTCCAGCCGGAACTGCGGTGTATACCGGCCCGACCGTCAGTGGCGCTTCACTTGCGATCACCGTCACGCCCACTTCGGCCAACCTCGGAGACACCATCAGCGTTTCCGGGTCACTGAGTCCGGCGTCCCTGAATCCGGCTGCCATAGCGTTGATTGCAAGCAGGCCGGACGGCAGTACGGTAACCAAGAACATTACCACTGCGAGTAACGGGAGTTTCTCTTCCAGTCTGACTGTCGCAGATGTGAGCGGTGTCTGGACGATCAGTGCGACATGGGCTGGCGGTAACGGCTTCCCGCAACAGTCCAGAAGCCAGAGTATTACGGTGGGCGGCTATCCGATCAACGTGGTCGCAAACCAGATAGATATGCTCGGGCTGACGCTGATTCCATCCGGTCCAAGTCCAGTCGATGTATTCGGCTCGTTTGCTAATCAGCTTCGGCTGGCGAAGTGGGCGCCAGACCTCGAAAAATACCTGATGTGGCCAGAGGGTGGCTCTGCGCTTCAGCTACAGGGTGGAGCCGGATTCTGGATAAATCCTGCGACAACTGGTACCATCTATGCCAATGGCCGGTTGTGGCCGCAGGATACGTCGTACACCGTTGACCTGAAGGCAGGCTGGAACCAGATAAGCTCTGTCTATGTGAATCCAATTAACTGGTCACGGGTACAGGTGCGCTATCAGGGCACTACGCTTAGCCTTGCACAGGCCTCTGCAGCGCCCAACAACTGGATTCGCAGCTACGCGTGGACTTACAACCGCACAAGCCGGCAGTACGAGCTGATTGCGGGTGCTGCAAACCTGAATCCAGGGCGCGGCTACTGGGTGCGTGCCCTGGTGGATTGCCAGATAGTGTTGGTACCTTGATAATGTTTGGCTGCTGGGCGCGCCGAAGGTCTTTCGGTGATCAGAGCGGCAGTGCGAAGGGAACGATAGATAACTAAATGCTAAGATGCACATTACATGAGTCAGTCGAGCGCAGGGCGCTAGTGGCGGCCGCTGCGCTGGCGCTGGGTCTGGCGACCTCTGCATTTGCGCAAGGAGTCACACCTGCGGAGGCGCCCCCTGTCACGTCCGAGACAGCCGCTCATCCGGCGTCAACGCACACTGCCAAGCCGGCCGAAACGGAAAAAGCAGCTACAAAGCAGGCGCCCTACAGCGGACCAACTTTGCCGCTTCTCGTGTTTCCGTTCAATTCCTCAGACGTGGAACAGGGCAGCAGCGTGCTTGGACCGGCAGTCGCAAAAGTAGTCAAGGATGCGACCTTGCGCAGTACAGAATACAGCGGTCTCTCTTTTTCGGATCGCCATCCGGCCATCAAGAGGGCCAGCGCAGACGGTGTGTTGAAAGACAGTGATCTCCAACCCTCCTACGGTTTGGATGGCGAAGATATCCAGAAGGCAACGAAGATCGCGCAGGTGATGGGTGTGCCGCGGTTTGTCGTCGGCGCTATCGAAGATCTGCAGATCGACCGCACCAAGCGGGAGGCATCAGTCAGTATTAGCGCGCGCGTCGTGGATGCGGCGACTGGAGCGACGGTGAGCAACTTCACCGCCGCAGGCACCACGCCTACGTCTATGACCAGTGGAACCGACCAACAGCTTGCCGCCGCTGCTGTGGATGCTGCGGCTGAGAAGCTTGCCTCACAGATCGTCCCTCCGCCGTCGTCCAGTCCGCCGGATGAAAATCTGGCGCAGGGTCAGCCTCTTCAGCCTGAAAACGGTAAGGCGCAGCCGACGGCGGGTAACGGAAAAAAGAAGAAGAATGGCGGTGCGCTTGCCGCTATCGCTCTGGTGGTGGGTCTGATTATCGCGGCCTCTGGAGGTGGTGGTGGCGGCGGTGGCTCCAGCAATGGCGGTGGCGGAATCGACAATCCTCCGCCTCCTCCGTTCTAGCCAGCAGCCGCCAGTCCAAGAGTTCTCAGACGCAAGCCCGTCCCAGCCGCTTCGGGGGCGGGCTTTGCCGTTTCTCGGAGTGTCTGGTCAGATGGCGACGCCAGGTGAACAAAACGTTGGCAGCGCGTGTTGTAACAGGTAACATAGGTGCTGGATACTTTCACTCTACCTGTTACGTTTCACTGCTATGCCATCCAAAAGTGACTTCAGAATCACCTCTCCGCTCAAGCCTACCGGCGATCAACCCCGCGCGATTGAGGGACTCTCTGCAGGACTTAGAGAAGGCGCAGAGCGCCAGATTTTGCTCGGTGTCACAGGTTCCGGCAAGACCTATACGATGGCGAACGTCATCGAGCGCGAGCAGCGTCCCGCGCTCGTGATTGCTCACAACAAGACGTTGGCAGCGCAGTTGTGCAGTGAGTTCCGCGAGTTCTTTGGCGAAAACGCTGTGGAGTATTTCGTCTCTTACTACGACTATTACCAGCCGGAAGCCTACGTCCCTCAGACCGACACCTACATCGAAAAGGATTCCTCAATGAACGACGAAATCGACCGGTTGCGGCACTCTGCGACTCAGGCTGTTCTGGAGCGGAGGGATGTTGTTGTTGTCGCCAGTGTATCGTGCATCTACGGGCTGGGTTCGCCGGAGGAGTACAAGAAACAGATCCTGTCCTTCGAGCGCGGAGAGTCTTATCGGCGCGACGACGTGTTGCGAAATCTGATTCAGATGCAGTTCGTTCGTAATGATATGGCGCTAGGCCGTGGCACTTTCAGAGTTCGGGGGGACACTCTTGAGATTCAGCCTGCCGACGAAGAGATCATCACGCGAGTGGAGTTCTTTGGGGACGAGGTAGAGAAGATTACTGTTCTGGACCCTGTAACAGGAGAGCTCGTAAACAGCCACGATCGCGTCACGATCTATCCTGCTACGCACTATGTAACACCTGCTGAGGACCTTGAAGAGCTACTGAAAGAGATCGAGCAGGAGATGATCGAGCGCATCCAGTTCTTTGAGCGTCATGGGCGATTGCTGGAAGCGCAGCGGCTGGAGCAGCGAACTCGCTACGACATGGAAATGATCCGTGAGGTAGGCTACTGCAACGGAATTGAAAACTACTCCCGCATCTTCGATCGCCGTCCTCCGGGCTCTGCGCCGGCCACTTTGCTGTCGTATTTTCCGGACGACTACCTGCTGTTCATAGATGAGTCGCACCAGACTATTCCCCAGATTCATGGGATGTACAACGGCGACCGGGCGCGCAAGGAAACGCTGGTTGAGTACGGCTTTCGGCTACCCTCGGCCGTGGACAACCGCCCGCTGAAATTCGAAGAGTTCGAGACCATGATGGGGCAAACGATATTTGTCAGCGCCACTCCGGGGCCCTACGAGAAGCGCCACGCCACGCGAACCGTTGAACAGCTTATCCGCCCCACTGGCCTTGTGGACCCTGAAGTGGTGATGCGCCCAACAAAGGGCCAGATTGACGATCTGATCGCTGAGATTCGCCAGCGTATTGAGAGAAACGAAAGAGTGCTCGTCACCACACTCACCAAGAAGATGGCCGAAGACCTCTCGGAGTACCTGCTCGATCTCGGGCTCAAAGTCCACTATCTCCACTCCGAAATTGAGACACTGGATCGTATCGCGATCCTGAGAGACCTTCGTCTGGGCGTTTATGACGTAATCGTCGGTATCAATCTGTTGCGAGAAGGGCTGGATTTGCCAGAAGTTGCCCTGGTTGCGATTCTCGACGCGGACAAGGAAGGCTTCCTGCGCTCCGAGACGTCGCTCATTCAGACAATTGGACGCGCAGCGCGCAACGTCCAGGGTAAAGTCTTGCTTTATGCAGACAAGATGACGGACTCCATGCAGCGGGCTATTGATGAGACCAATCGGCGCCGCGAAGTGCAGATGCAGTACAATCAAGAGCATGGGATTGTCCCACAGACGATCCGAAAAGCAATTCGCGACGTGATCGAATCCGAAAGAATGGGACCAAAGACCGATAGCGCCGCAGTGGAAAATCCTGCCTTGTCCAGGTCCCGGCAGCTCCGTGACGGGAAGGCGCCGCTGGATGAGCTCATGGTGACTGTGGCGGAGCTGGAGCAAGATATGAAAGCTGCGGCGCGCAATCTGGAGTTTGAACAGGCGGCTCTCTTGCGCGATGAAATAACGCGCTTAAAAAAGCTACTGCCTCAGGGGGCGCTCAAAGACGCGCCTGTTACTCCCGCTGCGCGCAGAGCTGCCGCCCGGGCGCCCGGTAAGAAGTGATCCCGGTATCGCCACGGATGCAAAACCGTAGCCGGCCTAGTCTCCCCGCGGCGCGGCTGAGGTCAGAATGGAAGCCATAAGCGACCCATCCACATTTCCACCGGAGATGACGACGCCAGTGTTACCGCTACACTTGTACGATCCGGACATCAACGCCGCAACGCCAAGTGCGCCCGACGGCTCTACGACCAGCTTCATTCTGTAGAACAGGAAACGGACTGCTTCGGCGATTGCCTCTTCGCTCACCGTGACAATTCTGTCTACGAAGCGACGCACGATCGGAAAGGTAATCCGGCCAAGCGAGCGCGTGCGCGTCCCATCCGCGATAGATGCGCAACTGTCACACGTTTCGATGCGGCCGCTGGCAAGAGATCGAGCGGCATCGTCACATTGAGCAGGCTCAACTCCGACGACCTCACATTTCGGGTTGAGCGCTTTGAGCGCAATTGCCACGCCGCTGATCAGCCCTCCGCCCCCCACTGGCGCCAGAACAGCCAACAGGTCGGGTAGCTGCTCGAGCATCTCAAGAGCCAGGGTCCCCTGTCCACAAATGACCTCGGGATGATCAAAGGGAGGAATCAGCGTCGCGCCTGTGTCCTGCTGAAGCTGCCGTGCGACCTCTTCACGTTCACTCACTGGGCAGCGCACTACCTTCGCGCCGTAGCCTTGCGTAGCCTGTCTCTTGGTCTCTGATGAGCCGTCCGGCATCACAACTGTCACCGGAATTCCAAGCATCTGTCCGGCGCGAGCGACGGCTTGAGCATGGTTGCCGGACGAATAAGCGACAACCCCTCGTGGCCGCCTGGCGTCAGAAATCTGAGAGAGAGCGTTATACGCACCTCGAAACTTGAAAGCGCCTCCCACCTGAAAGCTCTCGCATTTCAGAAAGACCTGTGTGCCAACCGCGTTATCCAGAGCCGACGATTGAAATATCGGAGTCAGGTGCATGTGCGCACAAATCCGTTTTCGGGCGTCCTGTACGCGTCTTAGCAACTCTTCGATTGGCAACTCTGGAAATGCGTTGTCAGTCACTCTGAGCCTCATTCAGTAGAAATACAGCTTCAATTTGACAGGGCGCATTGCCGGGGAGTGAGCTCACTCCGACTGCTGACCTGACAGAGGTTCCTGCGGCTTCCCCAAAGACCGTCGAAAAGACCTCACTGCAGCCGTCCAGCACGGCAGGATGCTGGGTGAACTCCGGCACAGCATTCACAGCGCCAAAGACGCGCACCACGCGCTGCACTCTGTCCAGCGTTCTAAGCGCCTCGCGCAGTGACGACAGAATGCCCAGCGCACACAAACGCGCCGCCTCTTTTCCCTCCTCCACCGACAGGGTCTCGCCGATTCGTCCCGCATAACGGGAACCATCCACGCGCGCAGGAGCGTGCCCGGATGTCCAGACGGTGAGGCCTGTGAGAATTACCGGACGGTAGAGGCCGGAGGGCTTTGGAGCGGGAGGTAACTCAAGTCCCGCCAAAATCAGTCGTTGCTCCGGTGAGTGTTTGTCAGTCTCTTTGTGGCGCAAATAGTCTCTGCTTGCTTCTTCTCTGAGTCACTTTTTCATGCTCTCAGAGACAAAACTCGCCTGAAAAACCGGCGGCCTTCCAGGCGAGTAGACAAGGCGTCACTGCGATTGCAGTCTGCTAGCTTTCTGCAGAGATCTACAGGAAGTTTGGCAGCCGCAGATCCATCGACGGCAGAGGCGGAAAGACCTTGTGCGGCTCCGTCTGATACCAGTACGCCGTCGAACTCCAGTCATCGGAGCGGTCGTTTGCGTGCCCGTGCTCGATAGATACCCGGATATTCTTCGTGAATGGAATCGGATCTACAATGTGGTAACGGTACACGCAAACCTTGCCCCAATCATTGAAGTTGTCCTCCAACTCCGCCCAGGACTGACCGTTGTACATATGCGCGTTGTTCTGCATGCCCCATGCCTGTGCCAGATAGTCCTCGCTGCCAGTTCCATGCATGTCTGGTGGCCAGGCGCGCTCGCCATCCCGGTCGATAAAGATCATGTCGTCGCCTTCACCCCACCAGCCTCTGGCCTGATGGTCAATGGCGAAGTTCACACCGACGTAGTGCCCGCGCCCCTCAGCCTCCAGAATCAGATAGTTTTTCTCGTCGCTCAGATTCACGCCGCTCTCACCCTGCTCACGCAGCGCCCACGCACGCGATCCCCAGTAGCTGCCCTCGCCAGTCCATCCATCACAGGGATTTTCTCGTCTCCACTGTGCGTGGAAATGCAGTGTATCTTCAGATAGCGACTGATGCTTCTGATAGTCAATGTAAAAATAGAAAGAGCGTACCGGTTCTTCCTGCTGGTTCTCAATCTCGACCCGAGCGCTCTTGTGGAAAGGCATCTGCCACCAACAGTTCATCGCGACTCCGCCACCCAGATTGCCTTTGCCATGACAGCTTGTGTTGAACGGTACGCATTGGTAAGAGTAAGCCCGGGCGTGTCCCAGACCGAAGAAATCTCCAACTGGGGCTTCAACTGACGGTGAGGCCTCACCATCCCAGTAGATTCTCAACACCAGTTTGCGAAGATACAGTTTGTCGGGCGAATTGATGGTAAACCAGATATGGCTGATAACCCCAGCGCCTTTCAGATCGGCCAGCACTCTCGTTTCACCTGGTTCGATATGCCAGTAGTCGGCGTTGCGTCCTCTCGTGTCCCAACTGCTGACTCGCGCAGCTGCAAAATCACGTGCGACAGTAAGGCCGCTAAGGGCGTGGACAGGTAGAATGCTCATTATTGAAATCCTCCAGCAATTGGTAGTAACGCTGCACGCCATTTCCACGCCGGGTCAGATATTCCTGCCTGAGCAGTCTTGTTCAGTTACTCTACCAGCTTACCAGCCGCAATTTCTTTGAGGCGTTCAGCATCTTCAACGTAGATTGTTCGGCCGGAAACTCGAGCTACTCCCAACCCTTCCATCTTGAGAAAGAGCCGGCTGAGCGTCTCCGGAGATATTCCGAGGTGGGAAGCGATCACGGCCTTGGGAACGCGGAGGCGAACGGCCGATTCAGACTGCTTCTCGAGCAAGAACTGAGCCAGGCGCTCGGATGCGTCCTTGAGCGCCAGCACTTCCACATGCGACACCATCCGCTGAAGAATAATCGCCATGCTTGCGAGCATCCTCACGGCGATTTCTGTCCTGTGTTTCAGCAGCCCCAGAAAAGGCTCTTTTGGCAGGAATAGCGTTCGCGAGGGCTTGATGGCAGTGGCATGGGCCAGAAAGTCTGTGTCCAGAAACATTGCCGCTTCTGCGAACGTGTCTCCTGGGCCCAGCAGATGCAATACGTGTTCCTTCCCCTTTGCCGAGAGGCGGTACACTTTGACAGTCCCGTCAATCACCGCGTAGAAACCTGTGCAGGGGTCACCCTCGTTGAAGATAGTCTGTCGCGCCTCAAATTCGCGGATGCGAGCGACTTCGGCGATCTCTTCGAGCATCTGTTCATCCAGTGTGCTGAAGAGAGGGCAGAGTCGAATGGCGCTGAGGATTGACTGTTTGGGCATGGTTGGGAGTCCGGGCCGCTATCCGCAGGTGACTACGCTCAAGGCTGTCGGCTTGGAGTATACTTGGCTGGCCGCGCCTGCGCATCCTGCCCTGCGAAGCTCTCTCCCCTCAATCAAAGTGTGGCACTGGGATCCGCACAATCGCTACACTGGCGAATCTACCACCAAGAGACAGGCGCCATCCAAAACTGTGGCGTCCTCGCCAGTATCCTGGCTATGCTATGTTGCTCCGGACTGTGACATCAGATTTGTCCCTCTGGAGCGAATCTTCCAGCTCGGAGTGATCTCTCTCATTTCTGGGAAATATCCTTGCAGGCTTTGAGCCGGCTAAGTCGCGGCGTATTGGCCTTGATCCGGTTATGTGTCTCAGTGACCCCGGCGAAGACAGTCCGCAAATTGAAGCAGCACAATTAGTCTAACTATACAGGTCGATTATTATTCAAACCTAGCCACAGATAAAGCGCGGAGTCTGGTCAGGAACTTCGGCTGGAATGCCACGTGCCATCAGATTCTCAATCCCGGAATTCGGCTCTGGTTTTCCGCCTCTGGAGACGCCGTAATTGGCTATGTTGAGGCGGCAGGTTTTCGCGTTGTAGCCGGTGCGCCTATCTGTAGCTCCGCGCGTCTCATGGATGTTGTCAGAGAGTGGGAGGCAGACTGTGCAAGCGACCGCTGTAAGACCTGCTATTTCGGCGCGGCGGGCCGTATACGCTCTGTTCTGGCGGATTCTCCCGAGCACTCAACCGTAGTCCTGGGTTCCCAGCCCGTCTGGCGTCCTCCGCGTTGGGGCAAGGCCGTGGACTCTCACGCCTCCCTGAGAGCGCAGCTCTTTCGCGCGAGAAACAAAGGTGTGACAGTTTCCGAATGGCCGCCGCAGCGCGCTGAAAACAGCCAAGCGCTCGCGGATGTTCTGGATCAATGGCTACAGAGCCGTGGGCTGCCTCCACTTCATTTTCTTGTCGAGCCCATGACGCTGACTCGTCTCTTTGACAGACGGGTATTTGTCGCCGAACTCAAATCGCATCCTGTCGCGTTTGTCGTGTTGACGCCGATACCACGCCGCAATGGTTGGCTGACAGAACAGTTTCCAAGGGGGCAGGGCGCGCCCAACGGAGCGATTGAGCTCGCGCTGGATACCGCCGTGCGCACAGTGTCTGCCGAAGGAGCCCACTATCTAACGATGGGGCTTGTCCCTTTGTCCTTCCGCCGCGCAGCTCTGGAAAACGCGAATCCATTATGGTTGCGGTCTGTCCTGCGCTCTGTCCGGTATGCCGGGCGGCGGTTCTACAACTTCCAGGGTCTGGAGGCTTTTAAGTCCAAGTTCCAGCCGGATGCCTGGGAAAATATATACTCGATTTCGAATGAGCCATCCTTCACGCCTCATTGCCTCTACGCCATAGCAGAGGCCTTTGCTCAAGGGTCTCCAGTCCGCGCGGTTTTTCGAGGCGCTCTCAAAGCTCTGCGAGGCCGATAGATCAGGGCATTCATCAGGACTGAATCCGCGTCGCCGGATGTTGAAGAGGGCGGCTTATAGTGCTATACTCTGCCGGCGTACCACTGAAGACAGACCGTTTTCAGGCGCACGATTCACTCTTGGAGGAAGGTTCGATGACACGCGTTGCGGGGGACGTTCGATGAAAGCCAGCATAAGTAAGAAACATCTGTTAGACGGCATCCGGACGGCGGCCCACGCCATTAGAGGCCGCACAGCCCTGCCGATTCTGTCGCACGTTCTGATTGCATCCGAAGGCAACTCGCTTCGTTTCAGCGCCACCGATCACCAGATTGGCATTTCGACCACTGTGCCGGCGCAGGTGCTCGAAGAAGGCGAGCTCGCGCTGCCGGCGAGCTTTGCGGCAGAAGTGATCTCTTCGCTTCCGGAGGCTGATGTCATTCTGGAATCCACGGAAGGCAATCAGGTCAGAGTGTCTTGCCCACCATCAGAGTTCCAGATTGTCAGCCTGTCTCCATCCGAGTTTCCAGGGCTGCCGGAGGTGCCGGACACAACTTGGTTCGAGATTGAAGCAAAGCAGTTGCGCACGGGCTTGCGCCGAACAGAGTTCGCCTGTTCGGTTGATGAGTTGCGAGCTATTCTCCTCGGAGTCTTGTTTGTGTACTCTGGAGACACTCTGAAGTGCGTCGCGACCGACACCCACAGGCTGGCTGTTGACACCCGTATGGTAAAGGCGGGCGAAGGCGAAGCCAGGGCTGTCGTTCCTTCGCGCGCAATTAACGAGCTCAGCCGACTGCTTACAGATGAGGGTGACGTGCGAGTTCACATTTCAGAGCGCCAGGTGATGTTCACCCTCGGGACGCTCACCCTCACAGCCACGCTCATTGAGGGGCAGTACCCCAACTACGAACGCGTGATTCCAACAGAAAGCGACAAACGCATTGTCGTGCCCACCGCTCTCTTTCTACCGGCTGTCCGCCGCGCGGAGATCGTTGCGCGGGCAGATCTGAGCCGTGCTGTACTCAAGACTTCCGGAGAAAAAGTGTCCATCCGGGCGCGTTCCGGGACTGTGGGGCAGGCCTATGAAGAGGTTGAGGCAGTGCGCGAAGGCGATGATATCGAAATCGCTTTCAATGCCGGGTTCCTGCTGGATGTTCTAAACGTCATTGATAGCGAAGGAGTCCAGATGGACATGGACGGGCCGCTTTCCCCGACTGTTGTACGCCCTGCCGACGCAGACGACGGCTACTTGTGTGTGGTTATGCCAATGCAACTTCAAGAGGGGTTGGACCAGGTCTAGTCCACTCGACTCACAGGCTTTTTCTGCGCGTACTCTCTCGTGCGCTCACGGAGCTTGCGACAAGCGCCGAAACAGCTGCGTGCGCGCGGGTTGTGGCTTCAACAACAGCAGCTTTTCGGTCTTCGGCGTCGTAGAGGTCAGACAAATCCAGCGGCGGACCGAACTGCACTTCGATATGGCTGCGGTGGATGATTTTGGCGTGAGGTGGAAGCATTTCGTGCGTCCCACAAAAGCCACATGGCACGACTGGCGCTCTGCTCTTCAGTGCAATCACGGCCATGCCGGGCTGAAACTCCTGCAGGTCGCCAGAGTCGCTGCGGTGGCCCTCCGGGAAGATTCCAACCATCCAGCCCTTGTTCAGGCGGTCGTAGGTCTGTCGCAGCGCTTCTCTATCCGCCATGCCCTGCCGCACAGGATAGGCTTCGAGCTTGCGGCAAACCCATGCCAGAGCTCTTGACTGAGTGAACAACTCCCGTTTGGCCATGTAAGCTACCGGCCGCTTCACAGCGGAGCCCATCAGCGGAGGGTCAAGGTAGCTCACGTGGTTGCTGATGATGATGACTGGTCCGGACTCAGGGATGTTCTCATGCCCTGTGATCCGCCACGATCCAAACAGTCGGAAAAAGATGCGGAAGCCTCCGCGAATCAGCAGATAGACGGGATTAGGCTCGAACACAGCGATCGTGATAGAGGTGGACAATCTGCTCGGCGATGTCTTCTGGCGTCAGCGTGTCCGTATTTATGACATGGGCGTCTTCGGCGGGGCGTAAGGGGCTGTGGGCGCGCGTTGAGTCTCGCTGGTCGCGCTCCTGGATTTCAGACAGGACTTTTTCATACGAGATGTCCTTGTTCTGCGCCTGAAAGTCTTTGTATCTTCGTCGTGCGCGCTCCTCGGCTCCCGCCGTGAGGTATATTTTGACAACGGCATCCGGAAAGACGACTGTTCCCAGGTCACGGCCTTCAGCCACGGTGTTGCGATTTCTCGCCAATTCACGCTGCAATGCCACAAGACGCTCCCGCACCGCTGGAACGGCCGATACGGGTGAGGACGCTCGCGACACTTCGGGCGTGCGAATGAGGTCTGTAACGTCTTCGCCGTCAGCAAGTATTCGGCTGCCAGTTTGCTCATCCAGAATATCGAGGCGCAAGCTCGCTACAAGCTGAGACAGCCCCTGGGTGTCATCGCTTTGGATGCCCTTTTTTAATGCTGCCGCCGCGACTGCTCGGTAAGTCGCTCCGGTGTCCAGATGCCGCCAACCCAATCTGCTCGCCAGAAGCGATGCGACTGTACTCTTTCCTGCCGCAGCCGGGCCGTCAACAGTAATCACATCGAAACCGGTCATATCAGGAGCCCATCCCCGTCGCCCTGTGAAGCAGATCGAGAAAACCTGGAAATGACGTGTTTACGCAGTCCGTGTCACGCACAATCGTCTCACCCTCAGTCGTAGTTGCCGCGATGGCCGACATCATAGCAATGCGGTGGTCGCCATGCGAATCCACCGTCGCGGGCGTCAGAGGCCCGCCGCCTTCAATAATCAGGCCTTCAACCTGGGGGTGTATTCGGGCGCCCATCTCTCGCAGAGCGGAGGTGACTGTGCTTATTCTGTCAGATTCCTTTACGCGCAACTCCCCAATATCTTCGATAACCGTGTCGTCCTCTGCAAAAGCTGCGGCCAGCGCCAGCGCTGGGATCTCGTCAATCATCCGCGGAATGATCGCTCCGCCAAAACGCGTGCCTTTCAGCTCGGAGTGCCGCACGACTATCGTCGCAACGGGCTCCCCGCTTGCCTCCCGTTGATCCTCAAGGGACAACTCGGCTCCCATAGCGCTGAGCGCATCAAGGAGCCCGGTGCGCGTCGGATTCACACCGACATTGTGGATGCGCAGTGCAGACCCGGGAGTGATCAGCGCGCCAACAATGAAAAACGCGGCGGATGAAATATCTCCCGGCACTTCTACAGTGCGTCCTCTAAGTTGGCTGCCCGGCTGTAGCGTCACACTGCGCTCTTCGCGTTTGAGATCGGCTCCGAACGCCCGCAGCATGCGCTCTGTATGGTCACGTGACGGGCTGGGCTCAGTCACGGTCGTTTGCCCGTCTGCAAACAGGCCGGCCAGCAGTACGCTGGATTTCACCTGCGCGCTCGCGATGGGACTTTCCAGATCAATGCCTTTCAGATAGCCACCGCGGACAGCCAGCGGCGCTAGGTCGCCGCTGCGCGCAAAGATCGTAGCCCCCATTTTTCTCAAAGGCTCGCAGACGCGCTTCATTGGCCGTTGCCGGATACTCTTGTCTCCGGTGACGACAGCCAGAAACGGCTGGCCGGCAAGGACTCCCGCAAGCAGGCGCAAGCCAGTGCCGGAGTTGCCCATATCCAGCACGTCGTCAGGTTCACTCAAGCTGCCGCCGCGCACACTGATATCCGTGGCGGACCGCTCTGCAATATCTACACCCAGCGAGCGGAACACAGCGACAGTTCGTTTGCAGTCCTCAGAGGGCAGAAAATTGGTAATGTGCGTTTCGCCTGCCGCCAGTGAGCCAATCATGACGGCGCGGTGGGAGATGGATTTGTCTCCTGGAACCTGAATATCGCCGGAGAACGCCTGCTTTCCACGAATGGTCCAGTCACTCATATGGATCGCTCCTTACGGACCGGAAATGTTCGATAGATGTCTCTCGCTTCTTGGAACCACTCTTCCAGCGTGTTCTCATTGCCGTCCTGTAGCATTCCGCTGACACGATCCAGTTCCTTCTGAAAGTGAGACAAACTTGCAAGAAGCGCCTGGCGGTTCACTGCGCAGATGTCGCTCCACAACTCCGGAGGACTATCAGCAACTCTTGTGAGGTCCCGGAAACTGCCCGCGGTCAGAGCGCGCGCACTCTCCCCGCCTTCACCTGCAACCCTCAGCAAAGCGGCAGCCAGCACATGGGGCATGTGGCTCGTTGTCGCAACAGTCTCATCGTGCGCTTCAGCACTCATCTCCAGGACCTCAGCGCCAAGTCCCTGCGCGAGATTTCTGACTGTTGTCAATGCGGCTGCATTCGTTGACTGCGTCGGAGTCAGGACGTAAGTGGCTCCATCGTATAAATCTGCGGAAGCCGCTTCGACACCGCGCTGTTCAGAGCCTGCCATCGGATGACCACCGACAAAATGGATATTTGCTGGTAAGCTCTCTGCCGCCTCCACGATGGCTGCTTTTGCGCTCCCGCCGTCGGTTAGAGTCAGATTACAGTCTGTTACATTCGAAAGCTCTCTGATTTGCTGGATAATTGTCTGCACCGGCGTCGCAAGATAGAGCACGTCGCATCTGCGGGCTGCGTCAACCAGGTTGAGGGATGCCTCATCGATCGCTCCCGCCTCTCTGGCTGCCTTCAACCGGTCCGAGGACCGGCCAACGCCAATGACCCGCTGTGCCAGACCCCGTGCTTTGGCAGCCAGCCCGATTGATCCTCCAATCAGACCGACTCCAGCTATTCCAAGTGTTCTGATACTCACTGCTCTAGCTGAAAGCCTCTGGGTGCCAGCCGTCGCGGTGGCACATTGCGCTCACTCAACTCAGCACCTCTGAGAGAGCTTGAATGAATCGTTCGTTTTCCTGCGCTGTCCCGATGGTGACGCGGGCGCAAGTGGAATTGCCCATCAGACGACCCGAGCGGATTATGACGCCTTTGCGCAGCAGCGCCTCCGCGACTACTGATGCGTCCCGGCCGAGATCCACGTACACGAAATTCGCATCAGACCGGGCATGGGTCAGTCTCAGTTGGTCAAAAGCCGCATAAAACTGCTTCTTTCCGGCTGCATTTACGCTTTTGCTCTGCTGCAGGTGGTCAACATCGTCAACACTGGCTGCGGCGGCATACTGAGCCACGCTGTTCACGTTGAACGGCTCCCGAACCTGATCGACATAGCCGACAATCTCCTCAGACGCGATCCCGTAGCCCACTCGCAGACCCGCCAGGGCGTGGATTTTGGAGAACGTCCTGAGTACTACGACTCTCTTTCCTTCCAGCGCGGATTTGATAGCGTCCGGGTAATCCGTTCGCTCGACGTACTCATAATAAGCCTCATCCAGCACCAGCAGAGCGCGCTCCGGAAGGCGCTGCAGGAGCCGGTCTACCTCTGCCGCCGAGTTGGATGTGCCGGTTGGATTGTTGGGATTGGCTACAAACACCAGTCTGGTCCGGTCCGTGAACGCATCCGCCAGGGCCTCCAGGTCATAAGTGTAGTTGCGCAACGGCACTTCCACATACCTTGCTCCTGCGAGTGTAGCCGCCGCTTCGTAGCGAACAAAAGTCGGAGACCCTGTGACAACCTCATCGCCCGCCTGGAGAAAGACCAGCCCAAGACAGTGGATGAGATCGTCAGACCCATTTCCGAACATCAGAGCCTGTTGCGGAACGCCAAGATGCGCGCTCAGCTTTTCGCGAAGTACGTGGCAGGACCCTTCCGGGTACATCCGGACGTTTTCCAGCGCCCGACGAGCGGCTTCCAGCGCTCGCGGGGAAGGCCCCAGCGGGCTCTCATTGGACGCCAGTTTGACAATGTTCGTAATCCCCAGTTCGCGCTCGACTTCCTCAACGGGCTTTCCAGCGACATAGGGAATGAGCTTGCGCACGTTTTCGTTTGCGGCTAAGGCACCCAAAACGGCTCCTCCTTCAAGAATGGCAACACCGAGTGTAGCATAATCGCACAGGATACTACCAATTTTGCTGCGGCTGGCGGCGACTGAGTCTTCCCAGAATCTGCCCGCCCGGGCAGACCTGCGGAGAAGACACCAACAGTTTGATATAATAAAAGAAGAAAAGAGTTACTTCACTGCTTTCTGCGTTCTTTCACGGTCAGTGCAGGGGGCAGAAATCTCGCGCAAAGGCATTCCCAGTTTGCAGACCACTCAGTTCATCAACATCGTTAGCACTGTGCCACTCGTCCCTCCGCGTGCCCTCCGGGATGAGCTTCCCCAAAGCGAGGCTGTTAACCGCACTGTCATCGAGGGGCGCGCTGCAATTGCGCGTATGCTGCGGGGTGAAGACTCGCGCCTGCTTGTCGTAGTTGGCCCGTGTTCTATCCACGATGAGGTCGCGGCTCTCGAATACGCAGAGCGCCTCCTGAAGTTGTCCAGAGAGGTTAGCGATCAGTTGATGATTGTAATGCGGGTGTATTTCGAGAAACCTCGTACAACAATCGGCTGGAAGGGGCTCATCAACGACCC
>JADLDK010000065.1 GCA_020846715.1 Armatimonadota bacterium
AACCAGAGCCACCTGCAGCGGCGTGGGCGGCGTCAAGACCGGACAACGATGGTTGCCGGGTAGTTGGATCCGGCCAGAGGGACGGTGCTCATGTGGACCTTGCGCTGCTCACCGGGGTTGAGAGTGTACTTAGCCAGCGGCAATTCGCGGGTGCCCACAACGTGCGATTTTCCGTGGAACTGTCCGTCAATCATTGAAGCCACTCCGGCAACGCCAGCCGTCGGGTCAAACATTACCTGTACATTCTTTACGTGCGGGGTAGGGTTCGAAATTGTCAGATCGATCTTGTAGATCACGCCGTAGTTACCGTCCAGTTTCTGGCTTTCCCTGGCGTCGGGAATAGCGTGTTTCCCAACGCGAATGAACAACCAGCGATCGCCTGCGACATATTCTTCGCTGAGCTCTCGAACGGGGCGAGGGTACTGATGAGCGGAGAATGACAGAGAATAATCAGAAGCCTCCGCCGGCGTAATGTCCTGGGCAGTCCTCGTGATGCCAGCGGGTTCAGACAGCACCCGTACCAGAACGCCATTCCCGCCAAGCATCTGCCTCATCTGGAGAATACCGCTGGCCGTTTCCATCTTGTCCAGTATGCCTGTCCAGAGGATGCTGCGGCTCTTCGGCGGGAGAAAAACGTCATAGCCAACACCGTTGTGCAGGTCCTGCAGGAACTGCGCGCCTGCGCGGTATCCGACAACGACGGGGTCCTGTCTGGGATCAGCGAGGGCGCCAATTGTGTGAATCTTGGCAACTTCGCTCGAAGTGTTCACGAGCATAATGCTTACCCGCATCTTTTGACCACTGCCATTCTGATGATGGTACAGCAGTCTGGCGGATTCATTGGGCGTAAGAGGAGCAGCATACAGGGGCTGCGGGTGGAGAACACGTTCGGGATTGTTGCTGTAGAACAGCATTTTCGCAGGCATTGTTGGAGCGGCGGTACGAATCACTTCAACGGTGGTGGGCACGCGCGCGTCCAGATACCCGGCTCCGCTCATTTTCACTATTGCCGCTACGGTCTGGCGGGTCCTTGAGTCCGACATAGCCGTCGGCTTGGCCGCCAGTGTGACATCTGCTCTTGCACCTGGCTCCAGAGCGCACGTCACGCGCGCCGCTCGCCACGCCGCCTCAGCCACAACGTCCGCGGGAACGCTCTTGCCGGAGACTTCGGCTGGAATGGACGCTGTCACCAGGCGTCCCGCGTACTTTGCCACAGTGACGCTGATCTGATCAGTGCCGTCGGGTGAGCTCACGCGCACTAATGCGACGCCCGGCCTCACACCCTGAACGACAAGCGTACCTGAGGCCTCAACAGTTGGCGTAGCGACACCGGCAGGCTCCGCTGTTACCGTGAAAGGCCCGGTGGAATAGCCAATAATCTGCGACTTGCGTGTCTCTCCAACGGGAACTGTCAGGTCGCGCTGCACAAGCTTGAGCGGAGGCAAACTGAGCTGGGCGCGCAACCTTTCTGCCCAGAGACTCGCGAGGGAATGTGGTGCGGAGCCTTGAGCTTTAGCCTCTGCGGCAGTAGCGTTGGCGATTGTCTGATGGCCCCACACGACGGACACCATTCCACCGTGAGCCTTGACCCGGATCTTGGAGGCCGGCTGTTTCTGCGCGACCATGTCGCTTATCCGCTTCGCCGCAATACCCGCCCGTTGCGCCGCGTCATAGCCACCGGAAGACGTGCGCAGCGACAAAGCCGGTTGCCCATTGACGACAACCTGCGCACCGCCGCTGATAGTGCGCGTCTGGACTGACGCTGCTCCTCGAGCCGGGGTGACCGGCCCTGTAGCTAGAAGAGAGACAACAAGTAGCGCTGACCAAAACCTCATAAGCTGCATCCATGCTCCATGGTTGACAAAGACCTTCAATTGTACTCTTTGCCATGAACCCTGTCAAACTTACAGAGGCTTTGTTCGGAGTCTGGCTGGTTTGTGCGCTCCGTTGGTCTGGCGCCTGCTCTGAGGCAGAGCTCTGTGTCCTATCTACTCCCCGACCAGATTCGCCTCAGCGCAGGCGTCTTTTGAGATAGGCTTGTCTTTCGTCCACCGTAATAAGCTCCCAGCCGTTGCGCGCCCACTGATTCAGGATGTCCTGCTGCACTGACGGGTGTGCGCTGGCAAGTGTCACGATTCTGTACGCAAACAGCGGTGACCCGTCAGCATCTGCGGCCGCTGTCCGACCGTGGAACGCCACCGTGCCAAACGCGACAGCGGCGATGGAAGCGACGACGGCAATATAGGTAGAGTACTTCACTCTCTGTTGCCTCCTTTCATAATGTCAATCTCTGTACAGGTTTAGTGCATAAACTGTACCACTGACTTGACTTCCGTGAAGGAGATTACAGGATCCGCTCGCCGTCGAAGCCGTTTCTGGCTATTTGGTGAGGAGCAGGCTGAGCGACATCACCACCATCCCTGCAACCAGTCCGTACAGGCTGTCATGGCCCTGGCCATAGGCGCGGCTTGTCGGCAGGAGTTCATCAAGGCTGATATAGACCATGATGCCTGCGATTCCACCGAACAGCGTGCCCATCAGAGCGGCAGGTATCTGACCGTCTGTGGTTCCGGAAAAGAGTATCAGGATCAAATAACCTATGATCGCCCCTACTGGTTCGGCCAGGCCACTCAGCACCGAATAATAGAAGGCTTTGGCCCGGTTTCCTGTTGCATAGTAGATCGGCACGGACACGCTGATGCCTTCGGGGATGTTGTGTAGCGCGACTGCCACCGCGATAGCGACGCCAAGCTTGGGATCTTCCAGCGCGGCCACAAATGTGGCGAGTCCCTCGGGGAAGTTGTGAATACCGATTGCGATCGCCGTGAAAAGTCCCATGCGGTGGAGATGTCCGTTGGCCGCACTGGCGCTGTGATGGCTGTGTCCGGCGCCGGCAGCCGGTGATGTGGATACTGATGGGTCATGCAGGATATCGCGTTGCGCTTGTGCGTGCGTCTCATGTGGGTTTTCGGCTGCGGGGATCAGATTGTCGATAATCCCGATGAGCAGCATCCCTGCGAAGAACGACCCCGCATTGAGCCAGTGTCCGAGGCGCGGGCCGTACGCACTGATGAGGGCGCGAGTTCCTTCGGGAAATATCTCAACGAAAGAGACATAGAGCATAACGCCCGCGGAAAAGCCGGCCGCAACAGACAGAAAGCGGTAGTTTGTCCGGTGGGCAGCGAAGGCGATGACGCTTCCGATTCCGGTGGCCATTCCCGCGAACAGCGTAAGCCCAAGCGCGAGCCAGACATTCGGCATTTATGACAGAACTCCTCGCAGGTTATTTCGCGGCGCTGTCTTTCGCCTTGCGCGTCCATCTCTGGCGCGCCAGCAGCGGTTCTAATATATCTTCTAATCGCGGTTGTTTCCAGCCTTTTCACTGCCCCCCTTGACGCGCCCTTCCGGCAGGCACCTGGCGCATGGGCCGTTTTTTTTACCCCTCGTCCTGTGCTTCCGGCCCCTCCGGCAGGTCCCACTGCCCGCAGCGCGGAAGAGGTTGGGACGCAACCAGGTTGATCACCAACAAGAAGAGTCGGAGGCGTCAGGTGAAATTGAGGCAAGGCTCCAGGAGGATGAATGCATGATACTATCGTTCTCTCGCGAGTCGCTGAACGGCAGCGTTCGGCGCCTGCTGTGTGCGTTACTGGGTGCGCTTCTGCTTTTGTCAGGGGCTGCAAGTGGGGAGGATGCGATGACAGGCAACATCGCCACACTGAGAAGCGGCGATTTAAAGCTCGTTTTTGCTGCCGAGTCGAAGCGCTTGAAGCTGCAAGAGGTTTCAACGGGCGCGACGCAGTGGCTGAGTGAGGCTGGTGAAGACGGCAGTCTGTGGCAGATTGCGCTGGAGGGTCCGGAGTCGAAAACATCCGATGTGTCGGCCTCCACCCTGGCTCTGAGTCATTTCGAGCAGCGGTCCGGAGAAGTTCTGGTCGAATGGGATGGAGATTCAGCGCAAGGGCTCACCAGTGTCCAGATGAAGGTGGTGGCAGATGCGGAGAAGTCGCTGACGCGCTGGTCGCTGTCGGCAACGGTGGCTGCTGGCTGGACAGTCGTGCGGGCAGACTTTCCGCGGATTCCAAACATCGCCCTCCGCCGCGGACTGAAGTTCGCCGCACCCGCTGGCTGGGGTTGTGAATATCCGGTAAAGCCGGGAATGTCCTACGGCGCGACCTACCCTTCTGTTATGGCGGCCATGCAGTTTACGGCGTTTTACGATGCGGCGCGTGGCCTCTACATTGGACTGCACGATGTGCGCGGATCGCACAAACGCCTGGTGGCCAGAGCAGACGAATCCCATGCCAGCTTCGTCTGTTCCAACTGGCTGGCTCTCGAGCCAGGTCAGTCACAGTGGCGTTTACCCTACCAGCCTGTTATCGCGGCCTTTCGCGGAAGTCATTACGAGGCAGCCAGTCTCTACCGGGACTTCACTTTCGAGACGAAGTGGGGAAAAGACCTGACGCTCGGACACAGAGCTATTCCTTCGTGGATGAGGGATACGGACCTGTGGCTTATGCCGGCGCCGGAGCCTCTCGAGAATGTCGAGGCGTGCATTGAAGCCTCGGAGTACTTCGGAGTGCCCATCGCGCTTCACTGGTATCGCTGGCACGAGATTCCCTTCGATACGCTCTACCCCGAGTATTTCCCGGCCAAGCCGAACTTCGCCGAAGGTGTGCGCAAGCTGCAGGAAGCCGGCTTTCGCGTGATGCCTTATATCAACGGACGCCTTTGCGATCCCAACTCTACAACCTGGAACGAAGAGGGCGGCAGCAGGTGGGCGGCGCGCAAAGAGGATGGGGAGCCTTACACAGAGGTCTATGGCTCCAAGGTCCCCTTGAATGTGATGTGTCCGGCGACAGGCTTCTGGCAGGATAAGATTGCAGGTCTGGTCAGGCGGCTTACGCAGGAGTACGGAGTGGATGCTGTGTATATTGACCAGATTGGAGCGGCTCATCCCGAGCGCTGCTTTGCAACCGGACACGGGCACCCTCCTGGCGGTGGGACATTCTGGGTGGAGGGTTACCGCCGGATGCTGGACCAAATTCGCCGGGAACTGCCGGAAGACAAAGCGATAACCACGGAGGAAGATGGGGAGTGCTGGAATGACCAGCTGGATGCGCTCCTGCTCGTGAATACCCCGGCCTCCGCCGCCGCGCGCCCGATTCCGATCTTTCCGGCCGTGTATTCGGGACGCGCGATCGCGTTTGGATTCCAGTACATTGCTCCGGACGACCTCGATCGTTCGCTTCCGTGGCGCGCAAAGATGGGAAGAGCTTTCGTCTGGGGTTCACAGCTTGGATGGGTTGGTGTTGGACGGATAATGGATCCAAAAGCCTCAACCGAGGCAGAGTTTCTCCGCAACCTGTCCCGCTGCCGTCACCTCGCGCACGAGTTTTTGGCCGAGGGACGGTTCCTCGGCGAATTGCAGGCTGGCGGGGACAATCCGGTCGTGACCGGCGAAGGATCTGCCGCTTTCTCTGATGCGACGTATCCCATCTCGATGCCCTCAGTTCTTGCGAGTGTCTGGAAATCCGAAAAGGGAAGGGTTGGAGTGGCGCTTGCGAACGTAAGCGATGAGGCTCACGAGATCGCGCTGAAACTTCCTTTGGAAGCGGTGGGTATTGGTGAGGGTGAGCACTTCGCCGTGAGCGTGATCAAAGCAGGTGAGCCTTCGCCGGCGCGCAAAACCGCAGACCGGGAGCACAGGGTGACAGTTGGCGCGCGCAGCGCCGCAGTTGTCGTGCTGGAGAGAAGTCACGCACAATAAACGCGTCCGCGTTACAGGAGGAATCCATTTGAGATCGATAGAGACATCCGAAGAGCTTTTCGAGCAGGCAAAAGCGCTTCTTCTGGGCGGTGGTCAGGGCCACAAACGCCCTGGCAAGGTGAACGGGCGCTACCCTGTTTATGCGGTTCGAGGAAAAGGCGCCAGTTTCTGGGACGCGGACGGCAATGAGTATATCGACTATCTCTGCGCGTTTGGCCCGATGCTTGTGGGTTACGGGAATCCCGTTGTGGACGCCGCCGTCAAAGCGCAGGTTGATGAAGGCGTAATCTTTAATATCCACCATCCCAAAGAACTTGAGCTGGCCCGACTGCTGGCGCGCCTCATTCCTTCCTGCGATATGCTGAGCTACTTCACCGGAGGGTCAGGCGCGACGACCGGGGCCGTGAAAATTGCGCGCGCTGTCACCGGGCGCGATCGCGTGCTCAGGTGCGGCTATCACGGGTGGCACGACTGGGCTGACCCGGACGGAGCGGGGGTTCCAAAGGTTGTGGGCGCCCTGACAACGGCTGTGCGCTACGACGATCTCGAATCACTGCGGGAGGCTCTGGATTCTCATCCGGGTGAGTATGCGGTCTTCATGCTCGAAGCCTTCCAGGGACAAGGGCCCTCAGAAGAGTATCTGGCCGGCGTCAAGGAGCTTTGCGCGAGTCACGGTACGCTGCTCTGTTTTGACGAGGTGAAGAGCGGTTTTCGCTTTGCTCTTGGCGGATATCAGGAAGTCGCTGGTGTCACGCCTGACCTTTCCACCTTTGGTAAGGCACTGGGCAACGGCTACGATGTCGCGATGGTAGTTGGAAAAAAAGAGATCATGGAGCAGGCCGCTAACGTGTGGGTCGCCGCGACTTTCCACGGTCAGCTTCTCGGTGTTGCCGCCGCGCTGGCCACCATCCGGCTTATGGAGGAAACGGACGGGGTGTCCATCATCTGGCGGCAGGGGAAGAAGCTGATGGACGGACTGGATGAGGTCATGAAGGCTGCGGGAGTTGATGCGCACAGCACCGGGCAGGCGCCCATGCCACACCTCTCTTTCGGCGAAGGACTTGGCGAACTGGCTGACGCTTTCTACGATGAAACAGCGAACCGGCGTATCTACTTCGACCCATGGCACAACTGGTTCATCTCACCCGCCCATACAGACGAGATTATTGACTACACGCTTGAGGCTTCCGCAAGCGCAATCCGCGCCGCTCTGGATAGAACAGCGCGGGCACAATAAGCGCGGACTCTCGCGGCTGAGAAAATGCGCAGACCTCAGAGTTGGCAACGGCCCGGTGAGATCATCGCCGGGCCGTTCGCTCAAAAAGGAAAAATACAATGTGGAGCTGAGCGGATTCGAACCGCCGACCTCTTCCGTGCGAAGGAAGCGCTCTCCCAACTGAGCCACAGCCCCACAAATCGCAGTGTCACGTAAGTTACGCACCCGATTATACCTTGTGTCTCGCCGACACACAAGTGGCCAGCGTGCTGTTACTTACATAAGTCTCACTGGCTTCAGACGGCTGTTCTTCACTCCGCACCACCGATCTGTCACCCCTCAAAGCGCTGCTTCGCTCTCCCTTTCTCATCTCCTTACTTCCCTCATTCCCAATCCTTTCTCCCCTGTCTCCCCCGTCAAAGCAGGCAACGCTTTCCTCTCCGGCGAATACCATGCGCATTGCGACTGCCTCCTGGAAAGGATCGACAATGTCTGTCAAGCTCGGATGCGAAGTTTTTCTCGACACTTACACGCCAAAATTGAGTGGCGTGAGGCTTGGGTTACTCACTAACCACACGGGACTCACCTCACAACTGAAGCCACTCGTGAACCGGATGCTGGACGAAGGGCTGGAGCTGCGAGCGCTGTTTGGGCCCGAGCACGGCATCCGCGGCGCAGTGGCGGACGGGCAGTATGTTTCCTCCGGGGTGGATGACAAGACGGGCCTGCCAGTGCACAGCCTCTACGGCCAGACGCACAAGCCCACTCCTGAGATGCTGGATGGGTTGGATGTTATGGTCTTTGACATCCAGGACGTCGGCTCGCGATTCTACACCTTTATGTGGACGATGGCGCATGCTCTGGAAGCGGTTGTCGAAAATGGCCTTCAGATGCTGATTCTCGACCGGCCAAATCCCATCTCCGGCGCGGCAGTCGAGGGTCCTGTCCTGGATCCGGCGTTTTCCTCTCTTGTTGGCCTGTATCCAGTAAGCACGCGCCATGGGATGACAGTTGGTGAGATGGCGCTTCTTGTCGCTGACCGCATAAAAGCTCCAGAAGGCTCAGTGGAGGTCGTGCGTGTGGAGGGGTGGTCGCGCGATCAATGGTTTGATGAAACGGGTCTTCCGTGGGTGATGCCTTCGCCTGGCATGCCCACTCTCGATACCGCGACTGTCTACCCGGGAATGTGCCTCTTCGAAGGCACAAATCTGAGTGAGGGCAGGGGCACGACAAGACCTTTTGAGATCGTCGGAGCGCCGTGGATTGACGCGGAAGCGCTTGCTGAGCGGATCAACGAGGAAAATATTCCGGGAGCTATCGCTCGCGCCGTGTATTTTCAGCCCTGGTTTTCCAAACATAAGGATACGCAGTGTGCTGGTATCCAGCTTCATCTGACCGATAGGCGTCGCTTCCAGCCAGTGACGGCCGGGCTTCAGATTCTGTGCCTGATTCGGGCGATGTATCCGTCCGAGTTTGCGTTTCGAGAGCCCGGTCCTTCAGGCCGGTATTTCATAGATCTACTGACGGGCGGAGATCGGGTTCGAACTCAGGTTGCGGATGGAGTGTCGGGTGCGGAGATCGCGCAAGGATGGCAACAGAATTTGCAGGATTTCATTCGCACTCGTAGCCAATACCTGCTATACTAGAGTAACCGGTAACGCAATAAACCGACGAAGCTGTCGGATGTGTGGGCATTGTTTGCGCTTACGATTCTGCCGGTCAGTCAAAAGCCACTCTGTTGTGCTTCTGGTGCTGCGGCAACGTCGTGCGGCCCCCAGCCAGGCGGTCACTGGAGATACAGGAAAGGACGCCTGGCTTTGACTGACTTCTCAGCGCACCAGGAGCCAGACGCAAAGCCACCGGTAACGGAGTGGACTGAATAATGCACGACATGTTAAGGGAGATTCTTGAGCAGCCGCAGGTTGTCGCCCGGCTGGTTGAGAATGGCCGGAGTCTGGCGCGCGAAGTGGCCAGGCTGGCTGAATCGCACGACGTTCAGCAGGTGGTGTTTGCCGCTCGTGGAACCTCTGATCACGCGGCTGTTTACGGCCAATATCTTTTCCAGGTTGAGTGCGGGATCGCCGCATTTCTGGCTGCGCCCTCAGTAGTCACTGTTTACCGCAAGCCACTTCATCTCCCTAAGACAATGGTTATTGGCATCTCCCAGTCCGGATGCGCTCAAGACGTAATGGAGTACATGAGCGCCGCAAGGGAGCAGGGTAGTCCTGTTGTGGCAATCACCAATGATCCTGCGTCTGAGCTGAGCAGACTGGCGGACATTTCCATCCCATTGGGAGCGGGAGTTGAAAAAAGTGTCGCTGCAACCAAGACTTACACCGCCACCCTTGCTGCTCTGGCGCTGATTGCCGCATATATGGGCAACCGCACGGAAGCGCTGGATGACCTTGCCGAAGCGCCGGATCTGATGGATCGCACTATTAAGATGAGTGCCGGCCTCCAGCGAATCGCCGCCACGTCCCCCATCCGCAGTGAATGCTTCGTGGTGGGGCGCGGTCTGAACTATGCGACGGCTCTTGAGACTGCTCTGAAGATCATGGAGACCAGCTATGTGCTGGCGAGGGGCTATTCAGCGGCGGATTTCCTGCACGGGCCCGTCGCGGCGGCACAGGCGGTGCCGGGAATTATCTACGTTCCACACGACGAAGCTCGAGATTCCGTGCTGGAAGTCGCCCGCAGCCTCTACAGCAAAGGCACACACTTGACAGTGGTCTCCAGCGATCGGGAGGCCCTGGGGCTCTCAGCGGACGCTGTGGAGGTGCCCAAAGGGCGCAGCCGCTGGGTTGATCCGCTTGCTCAGATTCTGGTGGGGCAGCGTCTAGCCTATCAGATCTCAGTTGCCAGAGGGCTGGATCCGGATACTCCCAGGGGCCTTTCCAAAGTTACAGTTACAGTCTGATTCGCACCCAGGGCTCCGATATTTCCGCAGGCGCCTTGCGCTTGCGCCCGTACGGGATAGACATCGATGCTTTCACGCATACGTTGTCTGACGTCGCCACAGCATATGGCCCTGGCTGTTCCATCTCCACTGTCGCGCCTGGAGTCTGCTAGAATGTGTCGCTGAACAGATGGCGGCAAAGCGCGTAATCCTCGACACTGACATTGGAACTGACGTTGACGACGCATTCGCCCTGGCATTTTTGCTGGGGTCGCCAGAGTTGACTCTGGACGGGGTGACAGTCGTTTACGGCGATGTGGATGTTCGCGCTCGCCTGGCTCTCAGACTCCTGCAAGCCTCAGGACACCGCCACCTCCCTGTCGCGCTTGGAAGACGCCAGCCGTTGCGGCCGGGGTTGAGGGCGTGGTGGGCAGGTCACGAGAGCGAGGTCTGGGATACCTCCGGAGTTGACCTTTCGCAAATCAGCTCATCAGGAGCGGAGGCGTTCATTCTGGAGCAGATTGAGAAAAGACGTACAGATCTCGCCCTGGTCGCTATTGGCCCATTGAGCAATATTGGCGCTCTTGCTCGCGACTGTCCACGGGCCTTTCAGTCACTTGACAACCTCTCGATGATGGGTGGCAATTTCATGGGAGTGCACGGGCGCTCTATTCTCCCTGAACACAACTTCAAATCTGATCCAGAGGCGGCTGATATTGTGCTGCAGTCTGGAGCGCCAGCGCGCATGGTTGGCATCAACATCACAAAGCAGACCTCTCTCTCCCGCAGCCACGTGAAAGCCTTGCGGGATATTCCTACAGAGGCAGCTCAGCTCCTGGCCACCGCTGGGGAGCACTATCTCAACTTGTGCGATCGGGATTCCACCCCCATGCACGACTCTACAGCCGTTGCGGCGTTGACGCATCCCGAAATCTTCACCTGGCGGACTTTGCATCCTCGCGTCCAAACTGAAGGCAATGAGGCTGGAGTTGTCACCTTTAAGGAATCTGTCGATCCTGGCGCGGCGTCTGTCGATGTTGCCACGGATATTGACCTTGAAGCCTTTCAGAATCTGTTTTGGCAGAGGATTCACAGCTTCGCGCAAACAACTCCATAGCCGGTCAGCGCAGCAGGTTGGAACAGCACGGGGCCAGGCCTCACCGGCCTGCGGAACTATCTGCCTTTCCATTTATAATCACGAAAAGCTGGCTACAGGAGCAATCATGCAAGTTGGATTTTTAACAGCGCCCTTTGGGGGCGACTCACTGGATTCGGTCGTGGCGTTCGCCGCAGGAGCTGGATTCGACTCTCTCGAGGTCGCAAGTGGCCCTGGTTCAAAACATCTGGATATCAACACCTTTTCGAGTGCGGATGCGGATCGCATCAAAGAGCTGTTCTCCAGCAACAATATGAAGATCAGCAGTCTCGCCTGGTACACGGACGTTGTGCATCCCGCAAGCCGTCAGGAGCAGGCGACTGCGTTCAAAAAGTTGGTTGATGCGGCGCATGCTCTGGACGTTGACGTCGTGTGCACTCTGGCAGGCATGCCGGTTGAGGGCAAAGATCGCTTCAGGACCATAGATGAGGACTGTAAGCCAGCCTTTACGCCGCTCGTTGAGTATGCCGCTGACAAGGGCATCCGAATATGCCTTGAGAACTGGTTCGCGACAAACATACAGAATCTACTGCACTTTGACGCCATTTTCACCGCCGTACCGCACGAAAACTTTGGGCTTAACTATGATCCTTCTCACCTCGTGCACCAGGAGATTGATTATCTGCGGGCCGTGGATGAGTTCAAGTCCCGTATCTTCCACTCGCACGCCAAAGACACCGAGATTCGCAAGTATCAGCGGGATCGCATCGGAAGTCTGAACGGTGGATGGTGGCGCTATGTAATTCCGGGCACTGGCGTCATTGACTGGGGCGAGTACATCGCGCATCTGCGCGTGGCTGGCTACGACGGCGTCCTCTCCATCGAACACGAGGATGGGACGGTCGGACGAGAGCAGGGAATGGAGATCGGACTGCGTCATCTCAAGCAGTTCATCTGACTCTGGCCTGCCGGAGTATCTTGTAGCCGCCGAACCTGACCGCAACGTCGCCGTTGGATTGGCGGCTACTGGAGAACAAGAATTCTGATATGAGCTACTTTCTCGGGATAGACATCGGCACAGGTGGCGCCCGGTCACTGGTTATTGACGAGCAGGGACGGCTGCTCGGATCCGCTTCGTCGGAATATCCACTTCTCACGCCAAAGCCGCTCTGGGCGGAGCAGCACCCGCAGGACTGGTGGCAGGGTGTGCTGAGGTGTCTCCCTGATGCTTGTCGGAAGGCGGGGATAAGTCCCTCCGGCATCAGCGCTGTAGGGCTCTCTGGCCAGATGCACGGAGCAGTGTTTCTGGACGAGAAAGACGCTGTTATCCGTCCGGCCATTCTCTGGTGTGACCAGCGGACCGCCGATGAGTGTGATGAAATCACGGAGCGCGCGGGGGCGCAGGCTGTGCACCGGATAACGCTCAATCGGGTTCTGACCGGCTTTCAGGCGCCCAAGGCTGTCTGGCTCAAGAACAATGAGCCGGAAGCTCATCGGCGCATTAGAAAGCTCTTACTGCCAAAGGATTACATCCGGTTCAAATTGACTGGCGCCTACGCAACGGAGGTGTCGGACGCTTCGGGCACATCTCTTTTGAATGTTGTCGAGCGGAAGTGGTCTCCCGAGATGATGGAGGCGGCTTTTGTTGAAGAGAGCTGGCTGCCGGAGTGCTTTGAATCAGTGGAAGTCTCTGCGACCGTGAGCCGTGAGGGAGCGCAGGCGACCGGTCTCAGAGAAGGTACGCCGGTCGTTGGCGGCGGTGGTGACCAGGCTGCCGGTGGCATTGGAAGCGGGGTGGTGGATACTGGTCTTGTGAGCACGTCCCTTGGCACGTCCGGTGTCGTTTTTGCCTATGCGGACAAGCCGTTTGTCGATCCTCTGCTGCGAACGCACACTTTCTGCCACGCTGTCCCTGGTAAATGGCACGCTATGGGAGTGGTTATCTCCGCTGGTGGTTCCTTGCGCTGGTATCGCGACACCTTCTGTGAAGAAGAAAAGCGCCTCGCTCTGCAGCAGAACAAAGACGCCTATGATCTGATATTGCAGGCTGCGGAGGATATTGCGCCGGGGTGTGAAGGCTTGTTCTATTTGCCGTACCTCTCTGGAGAGCGAACGCCCTATCCTGATCCGTTCGCCCGCGGTGTGTTCTTTGGGGCGACACTATCGCATACGCGAGCCCACTTCAGCCGCGCTGTGCTGGAAGGGGTTAGCTTTGCTCTCAAGGACAGCTTTGAGATATTGAACTCTATTGGCGTAGATGCTCAGCAGGTGCGCGTTATGGGCGGGGGAGCGCGCAGTGGTTTCTGGCGGCAGCTTCTGGCGGATGTCGTCGGACGCACTCATGTGACTCTCAATGTAGAAGAAGGGGCTGCGTTTGGTGTGGCGCTGTTGGCCGGCGTTTCCCAGCGCGCATGGAGCAGTGTCCAGGAGGCGTGCTCGGCGACCCTCACCACGCATCAAAGCTGTGAGTCGGATTCGACTCGCACACTCGCTTACAAGCCCTTGCATCGGTTCTATCAGTCCCTATACTCAGCCATGAAAGAGAGGTTTTCGGCGCTTGCCGAGCTTCAGTAAGCGGGGGTTACAGCATTCGACGCCCGGAAAGGGCAGCGCTGCCTGGGCTCTGGCGGGCCAGATGCGCGGCGTCTTCGCGCTGCTGCTGGTCTTTATTCTCGGGATCGTTTTCACGCCGAGAAACCTGGTGACGGGTCAGTCTGTCTTTTTGACCTGGCAGACTCAGAGCGATATCCTTTTTGAATACTCTGAATACGGGCTGCTTGCCTGCGGGATGACTCTCGTAATCCTCACTGGTGGCATTGACCTTGCTGTTGGCAGCGTTCTCGGCTTCATTGCCACACTATTTGCGCTGCTTCTTATCGGGTTCGGCTGGGGCGTTGGCGCCGCCGTCGCGGCCTGCATTCTTGCGGGATTGGCAGTGGGACTCGTCAATGGAGTTCTGATAGGCCGTTTCGGACTGCAGCCTTTTGTGGCGACTCTGGCGGTGATGGTGGCGGCCAGAGGAGCAGCCAAGGCCATCTCAGGTGGAATCAAAGTTCAGCCTGGAGCACGTACGTGGTATGCGATGCAGGAAGGAACGCCACGCGTATTCGAGTGGATGACCACTCGTCTGCCCGGTGTTGGAATACAGCCTGCCACGCTTCTGTTTCTCATCAGCATCCTTGTGATGTATGTTGTTGTCCGCTACAGCAGCTTTGGACGGAAGCTGTACGCCGTAGGGGGGAACGAGGAAGCGGCGCGTCTGTCCGGTATCAACGTGAGGTGGACCAAGACCTCAGCCTATGCCCTGTGCACAGTGTTCGCCGCGCTGGCTGGCCTTATCAGCGCCAGCCGAAGCAGCATCGGCGATCCAGAAGCTGGATTCACCTACGAGCTCGACGCCATAGCGGCGGTTGTCATTGGTGGAACCACGCTCACGGGCGGGCAGGGTGGCATGGGCTTCACGCTGGTGGGCGTACTCACGATCGCGTACATCAACAAAATCCTTTCACTCAACGCTGTACAGGAACCGGCGCGGCTTCTGGCGAAAGGACTCATCATAGTCGCCGCTGTCTTGATTCAGCAAAAGCGTCGGGTTTGAGACAGTTTTTCGCGGCGCCGCACCGTTTGCCAATCAAGAAACGATCCTCAGGAGACACAATGAAACGAGAGCTGCTTTTTGGTCTGTTTATCGCCGGACTTACAGCCATCGCTGCAGGATGCGCCAGGTCCCCATCGGCGCCAACGGCGAGCGGTGGCGACGCTCGCGTGTGGAACATCGGGTTTTCTCAGTGCACTCTTTCAGAGCCGTGGCGCGTCCAGATGAACGCTGACGTCAAGGCTGCGGCAGAAAGGCACAGGGACAGGATCAATGTCATCTTTCAGGATGCTCAGGATGATACCCCGACACAACAGGCGCAGATCAAACAGTTTGTGGAGCAGGGTGTAGATCTCATTATCATCTCACCAAAGGAGAGCCGCCCGTTTGTTCAGCCAATTAACGATGCTGTCAAGAAAGGCGTGCCGGTCATCGTTCTGGATCGGGACGTTCCGGGAGCGAACTACACCTGTTTCATCGGCGGCGACAACAAGCAGATTGGGCTGGAAGCAGGCAAGTTCATCAAGCAGATACTGAATGGAAAAGGCAACGTTGTTGAGCTTGCGGGTTTGATGACTTCGACTCCTGCTCAGGACCGGCACAGCGGCTTTGTGGAGGGCATCTCAGGCTCCGCGATCAAGGTCATCTTCAATGCGGACTGCCAGTGGAAAGAACCCAAAGCGCAGGCAGAAATGCGCTCGGCGCTTTCGAGGTTTGAGAATATTGACGCTGTCTACGGACACAACGATCCAAGCGCTCACGGGGCCTATCTGGCCGCGAAGCAGGAGGGGAAGGGCCGTGAGAATACCATCAAGTTCGTTGGGATTGACGGGTTGCCCGCTGAGGGACAGAAATACGTGCGGGACGGCCTTCTCACGGCCACATTCGTTTATCCGACCTGTGGACCTGAGTCCATTGACACTGCGCTGAAGATTCTGGATGGTGAGAAGGTTGACAAGCGCATAATTCTGCCAACGCGCACCATCACTAAAGAAACGCTGAAGTAGGTCCGACTCTGAATGCTTTCATTCTGACTGCGGATGCTGTCCTCACAAGCGATGCGTGCGACATTCGCAGCAGGAAAGACACGCACGGCGCACACGTCGCCAGCGCCACTCAGGTCCGTATTGAGAGCGGGCGCATCACCCACGTAGGGTTTGACCTTAACGCGAAATTCCCAAATGAACCGGTCGAGTCTTTTCCCGGATGCTCTCTTATGCCGGGTCTGGTCAATGGGCATACGCACCTTGAGCTGACAAGCCTGCGCGGTCTGGCCGATGGGTTGAAGTTCACAGACTGGATACTGGAAGTCACCCAGGCGGTTCTGAGTCTTTCTGCAGAGTTTTTCGTCAGCAGCGCAGCCGAAGGCGCCCTGGACTGCCTGCAGGGTGGCGTGACGTGTATCGCCGATCACAGTACCTTTGGATTCTCTTCTGGCGCTATGGCCGCTGTGGGTCTGCGCGGGACGGTCTACCGTGAGATGTTCTGTCCAGATCCAGAAGGGGATTACAGTGCTCAGATGGACGCTGTTGCGCACTGGCTGACGGAAGCCTGTGAGCCGGGTATTGACCGTGGCGTGTCGTGTCACGCTCCCTACAATGCCTCTTCACCAGCTCTGGAGGAGGTTCTTGCGCGTTTTGCCCGGGCGCGCCGCTCAATTCACGTCGCTGAAAGCCAGGACGAGATCAGCTACATCGCACGGGGTACAGGGGTTATGGCAGAACGTCACCAGGCCAGAGGGTTTGCCGTCACAGGTCACGCTATCACTCCAGTCGAGCACCTTGGACGAAAAGGTTACTGGAAGCCGGGTACGCTGGCTGTCCATCTCACGCAGGCGACTGAGCCTGACCTGTCCCTTCTCGCTGTGCGTCAGTGTAGCGCGGCGTTTTGTCCTTCCTCCAATGCGGCGCTTGGCAACGGCATCCCTCCGATCGCTGCGGCCCGGCGAGCTGGTTTGCTTTGTTGTCTCGGCACAGACTCCGCTATCTCTTCTCAGCGTCTGGACATGTTTGAGGAGATGCGCCTGGCCGTGCTGACTTCACGCATCAAAGGCGATCCGATTACTGCTTGCGAAGCGCTCGATATGGCCACGATGGAAGCCGCGCGGGCTATTGGTGTGACAGAGGCCGGGGCGATCAGGCCCGGCTTTCGAGCTGACATCGTGGCCGTCGCCCTTCCAGACGGGGATCCAAAGCAGTCTCTAGGTGAGCGCATCGTCTGGCAGGGGTCTCGTGAATGTGTCCGCGCTGTATGGACTGACGGCAAGCGTCGCCTGTAAGGGTTGCGCCATGGGCAATCCATTCTTCATCATACAAGGGCAATGGGTGCTGAACGCACAATTGGACAGGCTGGCGGAGAGTTTGCGCTGATTAAGCGCGCGCTGAGTGACAGCCCTCCACAGACCGCCGCCGGGGATCGCAATGTTTTGGTAGGCGCCAGCCTCGCCCATGACGGTGCGCTTCTGCGCTTTGATACAGATGTGGCTGTCACGACAGACATGCTCATCGAGGGGCGTCACTTCCGTTTTGACTGGATCAGCGCCTATGACTGTGGGTGGCGCTGTGCGGCGGCTTCAGTATCCGATTGCGCGGCGATGGCCGCGTGGCCTCGAGTGGCTTTTCTGTCTATCGGCCTGCCGCCGGAGTGCCCTGAATCTCGCGCTGAGGATATTATCCATGGCGTGCGCGATTCGCTCGCTGAAGTTGGCGCTGTCCTCGCTGGCGGAGATACGGTCGCGACAAACGGTCCGGTGGCGCTGAACGTGTGTCTGCTTGCGGAGCCTGCAGGCAGGATGGTTGGAAGAGCAGGAGCGCGTCCAGGGGATCTGATCTGTGTTACCGGGCGCCTGGGAGCCTCGCGCTCGGCCGTTCTTGCTCTGGAAAAGCACCCGGCTGCTTCCCTTTCCCCGGACCTCGTTCAGGCTTATGCCAGACCGCATACCAGAGTACCGGCGGGAGTCTGGCTCAGCGCTCAGTCGAACTGTCACGCAATGATGGATTTGAGTGATGGTCTGGCCTCCGATCTGGGTCATATCGCCGCTACAAGCGGCGTCGGTATCGTTGTGCAGGAGAGCCTGATCCCCGTCTCAGAGTTGGTGTTGTCTTCTGCTCGTTTGACAGACGAGCTTCCGGTAGTAACGGCGCTGGTTGGCGGAGAAGACTACGAGCTTGTGTTTGCGGCCGAGGAAGAAGGATCGAGAGGGCTTCTGGAGCGCATGAATGCTGAAACTCAAACATCAGGCTCAGTGATAGGACGTGCCGTCGAGGGATCCGGTGTATTTGTTGAAGACCCGTCTGGTCATCGGCGCCCGCTACGAGGAGGCTACCAGCATTTCCCCGGCGATGAATGACTCCTACACCGTGCTTACGGACGCGCCGGAAGCCACAGAAGAAGCCGGAGAGCGTCTGGCCGCACAGCTCCGAGCTGGTGACGTGGTCCTGCTGGCCGGTGAGCTTGGCGCAGGAAAGACGGCGTTTGTGCGCGGTGTGGTTCGCGGTCTTGACTCTGAGGCACATGTTTCCAGCCCCACGTTCGTCCTCATTCACGAATACCCCGGGCCCCAGTCAATAGCGCACGTAGATATCTACAGGCTCAGTGGAGAGGCGGATGTGGAGGAGATCGGGATTCGGGACTATCTGGCATCCGGCTTTGTGACGTTAGTGGAATGGCCAGAGCGCGCTGGAAGCTTCGACTGGGGGAGCCAGGTATGGCGCATATCTTTCGACGTAACCGGTGCTAATTCCCGAAAGATCACAGTCACGGCGCCAGAGGGCCGAGCAGAGCAGTGACAATCCTTGCAATAGATACTTCACTTGAGGATGTTCAGGTCGGAGTGTTGCGCTCAGACGGCCTGGAACTTATCCGATGCTTCAAACACAAGCGAGACGCTCTGCAGCGCCTCACTCCTCTGATTAGACAAATACTGACCGAGGCTGAGCTCAGTGCGCGGGATATTGGATATGTCGCGTGTGTTGTTGGCCCCGGCTCCTTTACGGGTCTTCGCGTTGGCGTGGCTGCAGCAAAAGCGCTCTCAGATGCCGTCAGCGCCCAGACAGTCGGACTTTCCACACTTGAGCTTCTCGCTCAGAGCGTATCCTGCAACTCAGAGATCATCGTCCCGCTCATTGAAGCTGTTCCCGGCGAGCTCTACAGTGCTGTCTACAGGCGCGGATCGAGTTCGATTGAAACACTCGTCCCGGCGACAGTGAAATCTGCCCAGGACGTTCACAGTCTCATTGCCAGTTTTGCGTCAGAGTCTTCTGTTGCTGTTACCGGGCCGGCCGCCGGGTCCGTGACGCTTGACATTGTCCTTGAGTGCGTGCCTCTCGCCAGCGTTGACATGCGCGCGGCACTCAAATCCGCCCGCCTGGCCGCAGACACCGGGCGCACTCTCGACGCTATGTCACTTCAGCCCGTGTATCTGCGGGTTTCGCAGGCGGAAATCCGCGCACATATACCAGAATCGCGCTGAAATTGCCCCGTTGGCGCGCTAATTGCCATACCTCTGAATAGAATTATTCAACTCATCTGATTCCTTCTGCGCGTCCTGGCTGTCGCTCCCCGTCCCGGATTCACCCACCTCCTGGTTGACAAACGACACGCGCGGCGCCACCCATGAAAGGAGGGGCATTGATGAAAGCCTCCCGTCCACTTCTGATCGCCCTGACAGCAACGCTGGCTCTGGCGCCCTCTATCAGCCGGGCCGAGCGGACGCCCCCTGGGGCATTTCTGCGCTATCGCGTCCAAAGCGCTGCGGATGCGTCCCGACAGGTTGTCGAAGACAAAACGGTCGCAGCGAGATACTCAGAGTTCTACAAGTCTTCACCTCGTCAGGTGTCAGATGCGTTTGCGGATTTCAGGCTTGTACAACTCAGCAAGGAATGGCATGGGCGTGTCTATTTTCTCGGACGTGGCAACCGGGTTATCAGCGAAATGCGAACACTGAACAAGGGGCGTTGGGTGTACGTGGACTGGAAGAACAACCCGGTTCTGGATGCCGCCTGCGGTAACCCGCTGACCACAAGCCTGCCTCGCAAGCCGCGCCAGGTCCTTGCTCCGCCGGCAACGAGCAATCCGCTGTTGTTGACAGCTCAGGGAGGCGATCTGCTGTCTATGGCGACAGCTCCGGCTCCAGTTTTTGCGATGGACCTGGCGCCGCTTTCGATCCTTCCCGAGACCCAGGTGGCCTCTATTGAGCCCCTGATCCTGGCCTCCCGCGGAGTCTCGCCGCTTCCTTTTCTGGTTCCGCTACTCTTCGGAGGAGGAGGTGGTGGAGGCAATCACAACGACAATCCTCCCCCGCCTGTGCCGGAGCCAGCCAGTATCGTAATGGCTGGGATGGGACTGGCAGGCGCTTTCAGACTTCGCCGCCGCACTCGCTGACCCTTCCCTCTAACAAGCGTTGATCAAAGCCCGGTCTTTGCAGGCCGGGCTTTTTCTTGTTTCACTTCGAAGACAGCGTCGGAAGACGCCAGACTGGTATGCAGATTCCCACTTCAGTCCGCGCGTTGCCAGGTGCGTTCCACCAATACTTGGGATGGAAGTATGAGGACCGGGTCACTGCGGCTGAACGGCTTCCAAGCGCCGCCGCCCGGATGTCAGCGTTTGCGGGCGCCCATGTATTTCTGAGCAAACAGTTGAACGTCCGTGGCATTGACAATCCCATCGTTGTTCAGGTCCGCTGCTCTGGCGTTGGGGATGCCATGGGCAACCAGAGTGCGCACAGGGAGGGAGGCAAGCGCCGCTTTGCCCGGTGCGTCGTCACCAAACTGCAGGAAGTGCACCATGATATAGCTGAAGTCATCGCTGCCCACGGTGCCGTTGCCACTGATGTCCGACTGATAGCCGTTGAATCCGCACGACGCCGGCGGAAGAGCCTGTCCGAATTGCCCGGCAAAGACGCCAAAATCCGCAATATCAACCGCGTTGTCATTGGTCAGGTCGCCACCCAACAGTCTCTTTGCGCCAGTGAACGATGCGGTGTAATGCTTGTTTTCCACCGTGAGGTCCACTGTTCTGCGCAGGGTGTGCTTCTGGTCTTTGGCAGAGACGCGATTCCAGACAGCCCCGGACGGAATAGTAAGTTGAAACGTCGCGGTGCGGTTGACGAAGATTGCCGTTTGATTCACCACGTACGGATTCCGGTCACCACCGCTGCCGCCGAAGGTGAATGTGATGCACCGCGTTACCTCAGTAGGGGTGATCTCTTCCAATTCCACGGACAGCGTAACCTGGTTTTCCGCGAGAACAGTGACGTCAAAGCTGCACGAAGCTGTGTTCCCATGTCCGTCGTCCGCAACGCACTGCACATGGGTCGTCCCAACGGGAAATGCGCTCCCGCTGGCCGGGGTGCAGGTAACAACAGGTGTGCCACAGTCGTCCGACGCGTTTGCGCTGAACTCGACAACGGCGCTGGAGGACCCCGGGTCAGCGTAAACCGTAATGTTTGCCGGGCAGGTGATGCTCGGCGGCTGGTTATCTGTGACAGTGACAGTTTGCTGGCACGATGAGGAATTCCCGGCGCGATCGGTCGCCGTCCAGATTATGGTGGTTGAGCCCAAAGGAAATGGGTCGTTGAAGGCTGCATCCGCCGTCGTAGCTCCATTGTCGCTTCGCATTCCCGCAATACTCTCAACTCCCGACAAGGCATCTGTTGCTGTCGCAGCGGTCACGGAAACTGAAGCCGAGCACTGGCCCTGCGCTGCTGGGGCTGTGATGTTGGCAGGGCAGGTGATCACAGGAGGCGTGCTGTCGATCACAATCGTTGGACCATTAACCAGGACTGGGGTTACTCCACCTTCTGCATCCGAAAAAAGTGTGGGGATGTCTCCCTGACGGAAACTCACCTGGGTCGTTGAGTCTGGAGTCCCGGCCGGAACCTCAAAGTGGAAATCAGCCAGCTTCGCATCAGAAGTTGTCGTAGAACCAAATGGCTGTATCTGACCATCCAGATCAATAGCTCCGGAAGCGGCGACAGGCGGATCAATCACGTGCGTATTGTACGGGTCTGTGGAATATGCGGCGTTCAAGAATGTGAGCTTTGCGCTGTCAAAAGCCAGAAAGGCTTGGTAGCCGTTGACCGGAGTCGTCAGATTGAACTGATCCAGAGTGATGTCCACCTGCTCGCCCGCTTTGACAAACAGCGAGGACGGCGGCGCGTTGACAGACAGGACGTTCTCAACCGAAGCAGGCCGGGCTATTTGCGCTGTCTGCGCCTCGTTTGAACTGGTTGTGGAGTTCCAGAAGCCGAGCGTCAGATTGAATTCTCCGGCCGGTTGAGTCAGCGGAATTGGACGGGGCAAGCGTACTGTGAAGCCATCCAGACAGTTCTGTGGCGGCACTGCGCCAGCGCCGCCAGTAAGCGGGCCGAGCCATTCTACTGTTCTGATGTCTCCACCCGGCGGCGCCATCCAGTGGCTGTCCGGAATCGGTCCAGCGGCGGTCCCGAGTATATCAGGCTCGACGCCCATTTGGGAGAGAGCTGCCGAAAAACCCGTCAGCTTTCTGCTGTCTCCACCGGGATACCAGTTGCAGATTGTGAAACGGAAGGTTTGCGGGTCAATCTGCGTCAGGGCAACGCTGGGGACTACCGTCACCTTGAAGCTGCAACTTACAGAATTGCCGTGTCCATCGCTGGCTGTGGAGTTTACAGTGGTCTGCCCGAGAGGAAAACTCGATCCACTTGCCGGTGTCGAAGAGATGGTTGGCGGTCCGCAGTTGTCTGTGCCTGACACATTGAACGTAACGACTGCAGACGTCGCGCCAGGCGCGGCGTAAACAGTAATGTCGGCCGGACATTGAATGGTCGGTGGCCGGTTGTCAACAACGGTGACATGCTGAACGCACTGTGCCTGATTGCCGGCGCGGTCAGAAACTGTCCAAGTAATTGTCGTCGTCCCAACTGGATAGGGCGCATTGAATGCCTGCTGCCCAAAGATAGCGTTGTTGTCGCTGCGAACAGCAGTGAGTCCTTCAACTCCTGAAAGCGCATCCACAGGTGACGGTAGAGTGAGTGCGACAGTCGCGTTGCATTTGCCAGCGGCTACGTTCGCAACGATATCCGGTGGGCAGTTGACTGCGGGTGGCGTGCCGTCTATCACAATCGGCGGGCTGTCCACCAGAGTTGCGGGCACGCCGCCGTTTGCGTCCGAGAACTGAGTTGGCAGTGCAAACTGACGAAAAGTCACGTAAGTGATGCCGTCCGCAGTGCCCTGAGGGACACGGAACTGCAGCGACGCCAGAGCGCCTTCCTGCGTAGTGGTGCTGCCGAATGGCTGCACCTGTCCGTCCAGATTGATTTTGCCGTCTATAACTGGAATCGGATTTTGAATGTGCATCTGGTAGGGAGACGCTGTATAGGTTGCGCTCAACAGTTCCAGAGTGCCTGTGTCATACTGCAGGAAGGCCTGATATCCGTTTACGGGCGTATTGTGGTTGAACTGAGCGACACTGACGTCCACAGTCTCCCCTGGCCGCACATACCAGGAAGTAGTCGGGCTGTTGATTGACATAACATGCGTCGCTGCGGCCGGGCGGGAGTGGAGAAGGATCTGCTGATTGATGTTGCCGGAGTTGTTGTCAAAAAACGCCGCAAAATAGTAGAACGATCCCGCAGGCTGGCTCAGAGGGATTGGCCTGAACAGGCGCACAATGAACGGCCCAAGTGTCTCGCCGGGAAAAACATTCCCCTGGCTGGATTCATCAGGGTCGAACCAGTCCATCTGAGACGGATCGCTCTGTGGCATGACCCACCAGTGTTGTTCCGGGACAGCTCCCGCTGCCTGTCCTTGAATCGCTGGTTCACCGGTTCCTGACAGCGCGAAGCGCAAATCAAAAACACTCTGGGCGCTCGAGAGAGGGTAGTCGTTGGTGAGCGTGAAGCTGAGAGTTTGTGCGTTGACTTGGGTCAGGTTAGTGTGAAAGGATTGTGCCAGAGATGCTGAAGGCCAGGGCAACAATGCTGCGGCGAGTACTGCCAGGCCGATCTTCCTGCAATCGGCCTGGTACTGCGCAACAGTTTTGGCATCATGGCGGATTTGTCTCAGCGGCAGGCTTGTCACGGCGGAGTCCGTCGCCGGGTTGCGCCAAAGCTTCAGCATGTATAGCTCCGGGTGGCAAGGAATAGGCAGTACAGTAATCAGTCTCTACCATGATACGGCCAGGTCCAGGCGGTGTCAACGAAAGCCCACAGATTAGGTATATTTGCTGGGTATGGACGCCCGCTTCTCGAATCCTTTCGCTGAGTGCCGGCCGAATAGGCGAGGTTAGACGTGCCGGCGCTTGACACGCGCGAGGCCGCGTCCGTATAATCCGGCGGACGGATTCTCCTCTCATTCGCTCGTTTCAGGCCGAAGTGGCGGAATGGCAGACGCGGCGGTCTCAAAAACCGTTGGGGCAACCCGTGCGGGTTCGACTCCCGCCTTCGGCATTGCATTTGGCGCTAGCTTCGCGCCGCTTCCTCTGCGCACGACCAGATACTTACGCACCCCATCGTGTCATTCCTGAGCTGCGCGTTCAAAATGACGCAGGACGCCTGGACCTGTTGTCTTGTATCATTCTCTGGAGCCAACTGCGAAAGATTCCACTCGCGTGCGTCGCGATGCTTTGTTGAAGCGCGTGGTGGCTCTGGAGAAAAAATGGACGACGAACAGAATGTAGCTTCTTCGCAGTCTCCCGCCCCGCCACCACCTTCGGGGGTAGTACCGGGAGGTGGAGTGATGCCTCCTCCAGCCGCGCCGGTGGCGCAGGCTCGAAGATCGAGTCCCTGGCCGTGGATATTTGGCTGTGGATGTCTCGGCCTGATTGGTGTTTTCATTCTCTTCTGGAGTGCGATCGCTGCGCTCGTCTCGTCCGGTTCCACCAAGCCTTTTGGGGACAAAGTCGCGGTTGTCTATGTGACCGGTGCGATTGTCTCATCTCCGGAAGGTGGGCTGCTTTCGGCGTCATCTGCCTCGTCGGAAGGCATTATAAGAGACCTGCGAGCCGCGGATTCAGACAAATCTGTCAAGGCCATTGTGTTGCGGATAAACTCACCAGGTGGCAGCGCTTCTGCTTCTCAGGAGATCTATCAGGAAGTGATACGGATACGCCGTGGGGGCAAGCCCGTGGTTGTATCAATGGCCGACCTGGCGGCCTCCGGCGGATACTACGTCGCCTCAGCCGCCGACGAGATCTACGCCAATAACGGAACCATCACGGGAAGTATCGGCGTGATTATGCAAAGCACAGACATGAGCGCTTTGTTCAAGAAGATCGGTTTCAATCCGCAGGTCGTGAAAAGCGGCGTCCACAAAGATATGTTTGGCCCCAACCGCTCCCTCACAGAGGAAGAGAACAAGATGGCCAAAGCTATGATTCTCGACATCTACCATCAGTTTGTGAACGATGTCTTTGAAGCGCGAAAAAGCAAGGGGCTTACCATGCCGGCGCTGATGAAGATCGCCGACGGGCGTGTGCTGACTGGCGGACAGGCCAAAGCCGCCCGGCTGGTGGACCAGATTGGCACGTTTCAGGATGCAATCCGCGCGGCGGGCAAACGCGCAGGCATCAGCGGTGAGCCACCTCTATGGAAAGTAAAGCGCAGCTTCTGGGAGACTCTTGCTGAGAGCAAGTTCAACATTCAGCCGAAGGTCGTCATCAACATGCCGGGCGCCTCTGAGGAGGTGGGGTTGGAGAGTTTGAGAACCCGTTGAGTTCCCCCCAGGAAAAGACCTGCCTGATTGTCGACGGCAACAGCCTGCTATACCGGGCTTTCTACGCAGTAAAGTACCTGAGCACGCGACAGGGGCAGCCCACGAACGCCCTGTACGGCTTCGCGACGATGCTGCTGAGACTGTTAGGGCAGGTCAGCCCTCAGGCATTCATTGTCGCTTTCGATGCTCCAGCAAAAACGTTTCGGCACGAGGTGTATGAGGAATACAAGGGCACTCGCAAAGAGACGCCGGATGAGCTGATTTCTCAGGTGGGCATTGCGCGAGACCTGGCGCGAGCGTTGGGCGCTCTCGTGCTTGAGCAGCCGGGTTACGAAGCGGACGATATTGTCGGGACCTGCGCAACGCGCGCCGAGCAGACTGGCTATGAAGTCCTTATTGTTACGGGAGATCTCGACGAGCTGCAGCTTGTTTCGGACCACATACGCGTCGCTACCACCACCAGAGGTGTCTCAGACGTCACCGTCTATACGCCGGAAGCTGTTGAAGAGCGGTATGGTCTGCACCCGCGGCAATTTGTTGACTACAAGGCCCTGAAGGGCGACGCGTCCGATAATATCCCTGGCGTCCCCGGGATCGGGGACAAGACAGCTTCCAGACTGGTGCAACAGTACGGCAGCGTGGAAGAGCTCCTTGCCAGGTTGGATGACCTGCCGCCCAGCAAGGTAAAAGACTCGCTGGAAAACTCCAGGGATCAACTGGCCATGTCCAAAATGCTGGCGACCATCATCACGGATATGCCGCTGGACGTTGACATCAGCGAACTGCCATCCAGTTCCAGAATGCCCGGAGAAGCGGAACAGTTGTTCCGCTCACTGGAGTTTGAGACTCTGCTGAAGCGTCTTCCGGGCGCGTCTGCGCCTCCGGAGGCGACTGGAGTTGCCCAGTCGCAGAGCCTTCCGCCCGTCCACCTCATCCCCTCTGAGCCGGACCTGCGCAAAATGCTTCTGGCGATCGAGGGTGAAGAGGTCGTCTCTTTCTGGATCGATGCGGACTCTGATTTCCGCCCTGTCTCTTTTTCTTTTGCGACGGATTCGGCCTGCTGGGCGGTGGCTGTGCGCTCTGAAAGCCGTGCGCAGTCCAGCCTGGGTGACGCACTTGACGGGAGCTTTTCCGTCCAGCCTCAACAGTTCTCTGATCTGTTCGCCTCACTCGAGCGCCCCAAAGCCACACACGACGCTAAGAGAGCGCAACTCCTGCTCGCCACGTGCGGTGTCAATCTGGCAGCTTGTCAGGATGATACGATGCTGGCCGGCTTTCTGCTGCAACCCGGCCGGGGCAGCTACGATCTGGAATGGCTGGCCATGCAGCATCTCGGACTGGAGTTGCCCGAAGACGATGCCCTGAGCCGCTCGGCGCGCAAGGCGGCTCTGGTCCGGTTGCTCCGTAAAGTTCTGCGAGATCGTATTGACTCTGAGAGCCTCCAGAAAGTGTATGCGGATATCGAACTGCCGCTCAGCCCTGTTCTGGCGCGAATGCAACAAGTGGGCGTTGGGATTGACTCCGATGGACTCCGGGCTTTGTCTCAGGAGATGGCCTCTGAGATCGCTTCTCTCGAAAGAGATATCTATGAACTGGCTGGAACTGAGTTCAGCATCGGATCGCCGAGACAGCTTGGTTCTGTTCTTTTCGAGAAGCTGCAGCTTCCCTCCGGAAAACGCACCAAGACCGGATATTCCACTGACGCTCAGACACTGGAGTCCCTGGCTGGCGACTTCGAGATTGCTGCCAGGGTACTGCAGTGGCGCGAATTGACCAAGCTGAAGGGCGCCTACGCCGATGCGCTGCCCAATCTGGTGGACAAGACCACCGGCAGAATTCACACAAGCCTCAACCAGACGGGAGCGGCGACAGGGCGTTTGTCGTCGAGTGATCCCAATCTGCAGAATATCCCTGTTCGCTCAGAGCTTGGAAGGAAGATTCGGGCTTCGTTTGTGGCCGCACCGGGCTGCGAGCTGATCTCTGCTGACTATTCACAGATTGAACTGCGCCTGCTGGCGCATATGTCTGGAGACGAGGAGCTCATTCGCTGCTACACTGCGGGTGAAGATATTCACGTTCGCACCGCTTGCGCTTTGTTTGGTGTGGTTGCTGCCGACGTAAGCCCGGAGATGCGCCGGCGGGCAAAGACGATCAATTTCAGCGTTATCTACGGCAAGAGCAACTTTGGCCTTTCCAGAGAATTGGGCATCAGCGTCTCCGAAGCTCAGTCCTATATTGAGAAGTATTTTGCGCAGTATCCCCGAGTCAAGGAGTTCAACGAGCGAGTGCTGGAGCGGGCGCGAGTGGAAGGCTACGTCTCCACGCTTTTTGGACGAAAGCGCTGGTTTCCGGAACTTCACGCCGGCGATCGCAATGTGCGCGCCAACGCGGAGCGGGCGGCCTTCAACGCCCCCCTGCAGGGGACAGCGGCAGATATAATCAAGCTCGCGATGATCAGCCTGGACAAGCTCTTCAGAGACGCGAAGGCGACCATGGTGCTGCAGGTGCACGATGAGCTTGTGTTTGACGCTGACAAAGACGCGATCAGCGAAATCGTCCCCGTTGTCAAGCGGGAGATGGAATGCGTCTGCCATCTGGCTGTTCCGCTTGTCGCCGACGTCAAGTGTGGGTTGAACTGGCGGGACATGCAGCTCTGTTCGTGAATTTCGCAGTTGCGCGAATATGCCTGACAGCGCTATTAAAACAGAATCGTAGGCTGTTTTTTCTATGACAGAGGAATGCTTGGGCTGTTGTAGAACAAAGCAACGTCTGCTAGAATAATTAGTCCTGCTCTTCAGTAGGTTGATGCGCTGCAGTCGCGGCGGCTCCTCAACAGGAGTGGGGCAACTTACAGGGTGCGGATGCGCCCAACAAATCGACATTGCATTGCAGAAGGCCTTCAGGATGTCGGCAATCGTTATGCCGGCTGCCTTTTGCGGAGAAGGAGTACGTTATGTTCCAGGACAAGGCCGACCCGCTGAGGATGTTGCGGCTTGGATTTTCTGCCGTGACAGACCAGGAAGCGGGCGACGTGGCCGGTGGTGGCGGGGGTCCGGAGCCACCGGATGACGTGGACGCTGCCGTGCAGGCGGCGGACACCTCTGCGTCGGGCGATGTGTCAACTGGAGAGGACAATAATCGCGTGCAGACTGGGTCCAGTGAGGAGCCCGATGTGACAATGTCTGACGCAGACGCCTTCGAAGAGGCTCTCAGAGAGATGCCGGTCGAGAAGAGGCGGGTGGACTACTCGGGGACGTTTCAGGCTTTGCGCGAGCACGATGTGGTCGAGGGAATAGTCGTTCACATCGACCGCGAGGGAGTTCTGGTTGACGTCGGGATGAAGTCCGAAGGCGTCATCCGGATGAATGAACTCACGCGTGATCCCTTCCAGAACCCCGAAGACGTAGTCTCCGTTGGCGAACGCATTAAAGTCTACGTGCTGGAGACTGAAAGCCAGGACGGACAACTCCTTCTCTCCAAGAAGCGCGCCGACTTCGAAGTTGCGTGGGAGCGGGTTGAAGAGGCCAGCAAGTCGGGCAAGGTGCTTACCGCTATGGTTAGCGACCGCGTCAAGGGCGGTCTGGTCGTAGACCTTGGCATACGCGGTTTCGTTCCAGCCTCCCATGTGGGCAGCGGAAAAGTCCAGAACCTGGACAAGTTCATCGGTCAGTCTTTGCCTCTGAAAGTCATTGAAGTGGACCGGGAGCGACGCAAAGTGGTGCTTTCTCACCGCAACGCCATTGAGGAGGAGCGGGAGAAGAAGCGCTCAGAGACGCTCGAAACGCTGGCCGAGGGGCAAATTCGCACTGGCGTGGTGCGACGCATCACCGACTACGGCGCCTTTGTCGACCTTGGCGGAATTGACGGCCTGCTGCACATCAGTGAGATGTCCTGGACCCGGATCAACCATCCGAGTGAGGCTGCCAAGGTTGGACAGAAAATCCAGGTGATGGTGCTCAAGATGAATCTTGAGTCTGGTCGCGTCTCTCTGGGTATGCGCCAGATTCTGCCGGATCCGTGGCAGGGCGTCGGGGAGCGATTCCATATTGGGGACGTTGTCAACGGCAAGGTCACGCGGTTAGTACCCTTTGGGGCGTTCGTCCAACTTGAAGAGGGCGTCGAAGCCATTGTCCCGAACTCCGAGCTCTCACACCGGCGTGTTAAGAAGCCGGAGCAGGTTGTCTCTGTTGGAGATGACGTAGAAGCCAAAGTGCTGGATGTCCGGCCAGAAGAGCGCCGAATGACGCTTTCGATGCGAGCTCTAATGCAGGATCGGGGCGAAGAGCCGATGCACATACCACAGCCCAGTTACTCCGGCGGTGGCGGTGGTGGAGGTGGCCGGGAGGCTCCACGCACGACCATTGCCGATATGCTTGGTGAAGGGTTTGCGGAGAAGCGCCTTGAGTTTGAGCGCGAGCTTGAAGGCAAAGGAAAGGGCAAGCGCCGTAAAGAGAAGGCCCGAGCGGCGGAGCGCGCCGAGGAAGAGGCTTATGGCGATCTCTCAGACGAAGAGCTGCTGGATCTGGCGGTGACTCCCGCTGTGGAGGAGGAGCCGGATCACGAAGAAGCGGAAGCTGATGTCCAGGCCGCCAGCAGTGAGGAGGCCGAAGATGCTGCGCCGGAGCCGTCCGAACCGGAACCCGTTGCGCAAAGCTCAGATGAGCCATCGGAGGAGTCTCTCGGCACTGATGAGAGTGAGCAGGCCTGATTCTGGCTGCGTTCACATCCTGTAAATGTGATTTCTCCAAAGCCCCCGGACAACGTCTGGGGGTTTCTTTCTTTTCGGGCTTTCCCGTCCTTCAAGCGCGGCGGGCCTGTGAAGTGACTTGCAGACAGAGTGCTTTGAGATGGCTTTATCTGTCGGACTGACTGGCGGCATAGCCAGCGGAAAGTCCACTGTGCTTGCGATGCTTGCTGAGCGCGGCGCGCGGACCGTGTCTGCGGACGGCATTGTCCACCGATTGCTTGCAGAGTCTTTGGACCTGAAGGACGCTGTGTGCCGCGCTTTCGGGCAGGCTGTGCTTGATCAAGATGGCGCAGTAGACCGGGCAGCTCTGGCTAAGGTCGTCTTCTCAGATGAGACCCGGCGCAAACGGCTCGAAGCCCTGGTCCATCCGCTCGTACGCTCAGAAGTCGAGTCTTGGCTGGCTGAGGACACAGGAATCCGCACTATCAACGTCGCCGAAATACCTCTGCTGTTTGAAACCGGGTCGTCCTACAGCTTTGACCTGACGGTTGTTGTCTGGACGCAACAAAATCTGCAGTTGCGTCGTCTGCAGAACAAGTATCTGGACCCTGTTGAAGCGCAGAGCCGGATCGCCGCGCAGATGTCGCTGGATGAAAAGGCTGTGCGAGCGGATTTTGTCGTTCACAACTGCGCAGGTTTGGCTGAGCTCTCAGCGGAGACTGACAAGTTGTGGGTTTTTTTGACAGAGCGCCTGACAGCGAAGGACAGAGGACTCCAGACGCGTAAGTAATGGGATGGCCACGCAGGTTCCACGCAGCGGTGTGCGGACTGCTGAGGGCGCCCCGCGTAGAGTTGACGGCGTCGTGTCGCACTCCAGGTAAGGAGCGAGCTTCTTTGGGGTGGACTCAGCCTTTGTGGCCGTCCAGATGTTCGGCTACGCTGGTGCGTGGCGCATTAGTGTTATTTGTTGCTTGGTGAATTCGGACGTGATAATATCTCTGGACAGATCGGCAGGCGCGTCTCCCCTCGACTATGTGCGAGCGGAGACTTTTGTCTGTACCGGTGTTGTCACACAGAGGCTGGCTGGCCAGATCGCCTGGCGTGTCTGAGTTCGGCTATTATCTCGAGTCGCGATCGCATTCAGTAAACTGAAACTAAGATTAGCGCGGGGAGGAAAGGCGTCTTTTGATCAAGGCGAGAAAGCGTAAGACAGTTCGATTTATAGCGAAGATGCTCACCGTTATCATGCTGGTGCCGCATCTGCTGACGGCGCTGGGCACATCTGTCGTGCTTGCCCAGGTCCAGGGAGCGGATTACGTAGCGGTGCTCGATTTTGCGAATGCCAGCAGATCCGGTGGACAGATGCCTGCGCGTCTGGCGACAGACGCCGTGGCGGTAGAACTTGCAAAGTCTGACAAGTTCACAGTGGCCAGCCGGCGTCAGATTGCTGATGCAATGAACAACCTGGATCTCCAGCCGCCACTGAATGTGACTTCCATTGTTCGCCTGGCCAAGGAGCTCGGGGTTAGCTCCGTCATCACCGGCACTCTGCGATCAGTGGAGTTCACCAACAATCCGCGCCAGGCAAAGGTGGAGATGGAGGTCAGGATGCTGGACGCGGAGACCGGTGAAGCCATGAACGGCGCCATCGCCCGCGGACAGTCCACGCCTGTGCCCAACTTTACTGGTGACGATGATGTGCTCCTGACGCAGGCGATTAACAACGCCGCTTATGTGGGCGTCAACACGATGCTCAGCTACATCATTCCTGAGGCGACTGTTCTGAACTCGATTGGCGACGACAGGGTCCTTCTCAACAAGGGCGCTCAAGACGGCATCCGGCGCGGGATGGAGATGCTGGTTTCCCGAGACGGCGAGACAGTCGGCCGCATTCGGATTCTTGAGGTCTCCAACAACGACGCCACCGCTAATGTTTTACCTGGGTCAACCAGGGGAGTGCATCCTCAGGATAAGGCTCGCGCCATTTTCAAGCTGCCCGATGTGGCGACGGGAGGCTTTGGAGAGTCTCCTTCCACAGTTTCCGGTGGGGTCGTTGGCGGAGGCAAGAAGCGCGGTACGGGCCGGGTTGCCGGACTGCTGCTAGGGCTGGGAATTCTCGCGCTGCTCGCCTCTCAGAGCAAGAGCAGTGAATCCGTCGGGCCGGGAGGCGCCGCCACCGGCCTGCGCGCGGAAGCCACGTCCGCTATGAGCTCTCCAGCGGTCAGGGTTACGCTTGATCCGTCGCGCTTTGCCAGGACTGGACTGATCCAGTACAAGATCTGGCGTGACGATCTTCCGACGCCCGTTTTCGGTGTGGACCCGAATATCTCGATGGTCAACGATCCGGATTTGCCAGTTGGAACCACTCTTCCGGTCACGTTCCTTCGCGTTGATCCGAATGACACCTCCAGCGCGCCGGATGAGGTCTCTGCGACCAATCCGGGAATTACTCCGGGCAGAACCTACAACTATTACATTAGCGGAGTCTACAAGATTCTCACGGGGCTCGGCGGGGGCAGCGACTCAGGTACCGGCGGTGGTACAGGAGGCACGTCGTCCACCTACAAGTATCAGGAGACGACCCAGCAGTTCGTTGGCCGCTCAACCCCACTTGAGCAGATCACGCGCGCCAATATGTTGACTCCGACGTTTAACGCTCAAGACATCGACCTTCAGAACGTGACGTTTGCCTGGAACGCCGTTGCTGGCGCGGACAGATATATCGTGGAAGTGTCCACGAACCCGGCGTTTTCCAATGTGCGGTTCCGAAGCTCAGCTGTGACGTCTTCTCCATCGGCAGCAGGGACACAGGTGACGCTTGGAAATCAGAATATAGCGTCTTTCTTCTCCGGAATCACCTCTGGCACCCCTCTGTACTGGCGGGTTGGAGCGGTGAACAGTCTGGACGTTCCGGGGCCGGTGCCGGACGCGCTCAGCGGGCTGCGCTACGTGTATAGCGAAGTAAGTCAGTTCCGCACCAAGGAAGAGCCGCCACCACCTCCTGGAGGGGGCTCAGGCGGCGGATCTGGTGGCGGCGGTGGCGGCGATACACCACCACCACCACCGATTTAGTTCTCAAACGCTGCGCGCTTGAGCGCAAGGCGGCTGTCTTAAGATTGGAGTGCTTATCCGGGTGCTCTCGCAAGCAGGAGGGTTTTCATCTGCTTGCAGGCACCCGGAGATTCCGCCGCGGAGCCGGCGGCGCTGCCTGAGGTTGCTGAGATGCTGATCAAGATGCTGTTCACACTATTCGGCCGGACTTTTCGCATCACCGCTTTCGCTGCTGTGCTGTGCGTTCTGTTCTCTCCAGCGTTTGCTTCTGGTCCTGGCGGCGGCAACCCGTCAAACAGGCCCTTGTATGTTGAAGGCGATCTGCTGGTTCAGCTCAGAGAGGGCTCCAATGTCACTACTGCCGCTGCCGTGGCCACGAAGGCGAGTGCGCGTATTGTCACCAAGCTGCCTCTGGAAAACTGGTATCAGATCCGGTCGTTCAACCCCGAGACGCAGACGACGAAAAAGATGCTCGAAGCCATCGGCTCAGACCCTCGGGTGCTGCGAGCTGAAGCCAATGGATATGGCTACGTACAAGCTGTTCCAACAGATCCACTCTACCCTCAGCAGTGGGCGTTGCAGATGATCCGGGCGCCTCTCGCGTGGGACATTACCAAGGGCGCTGAGACTGTCAAGGTTGCTGTGGTGGACACCGGTGTTCGGGCAGATCATCCAGATTTGTCCACGCGCCTGATTGCCGGCTACGACGTGGCGGATGGCGATGCGGATACAAATCCTCCTGAGGACTGTGAAGCTTTGCAGGAGATGACGCATGGCACGCACGTTGCAGGCATTATCGCCGCGCAGGGCGACAACGGAGTGGGCATTGTAGGCGTTTGCTGGGACAAGGTCAAGATCATTCCGATCAAAGTTTTCGCCGACCAGGGTGGAGGCGCTGAGTGGAGCTGGGTTGTCCAGGGACTTGAGGAGGCCAAGCGGCGCGGCGCGCAGGTGGTTAACATGAGCCTGGGAGGCTACTACCGCTCTGCTGCGCTCGAAGCCAAGTGCCGGGAGCTGGCCAACAGCGGGATCATAATTGTCGTTTCGACGGGGAATGACAATGGCCCTGTGGCTTATCCCGCCGCATTCCCGGACTGTATGGCTGTAGCGTCCGTTGGTCCGAGTGGAAACAAGGCCTCGTATAGCAACTTTGGTCCAGAAGTGGACATTGCCGCACCGGGTGGACAAATGTCCAGCAATGATCTGAACGATCCCGGCGGCGTATTGAGTTGTATTCGTTATTGCTTTGGAGCGGCGACCGCTGCAACGAATGGCTGGGGGACGTTCCAGGGCACATCTATGGCAGCCCCGTATGTCGCGGGAGCCGCGGCGCTGCTTCTGTCGGCGGGAATGCCAGCTTCCAGTGTCCGAGCAGCGTTGGAAGGCACGGCACAGCCTAAAGGGACAAAGATCCCCAACGATCAGTACGGCTACGGCATTCTGGATGTCAACGCTGCGTTGCGATATTCGCCGGTCAACGTCAACATTGACAGACCCCGTGAAGGCGATGTGCTTTCGACGCTGAAGCCGCTGATACGAGTGAGGTTGGCCGGAGCGGCTCCTCAGTCCATCTCCGTGCAAGTAGACGGTGTGACCGTCATCAGCGGGCAGAGCGCCTCAGATTCTCGCGTTGAGAACTTCAACTACAGCACGAGCTCGGGAGAAATGTCTTTTAGTTGGGCGTTTTCTGAAGAAGGGACACATCGTGTCGTTGTCTCCGCGGCCGCTATATTCAACCTCTCAAAGATCAAATCTGCCAGTGTTTCGTTCGATATCAAGGGGCCCACTCTGCCGCCGGGACTTTACATGTTCTCTCGGCCGTTTGGTTCTGCGGTCAACGATCCGGCATCCGTACTGAAAACTCCACTCTACCGGTTGGCGCGCGCAGTTCCAGAACTTGACGATACCGGCACTGTCAAAACTACGTATGCGATGTACAACTATCCTGGATTGGCGAACGATCCTCGAGCGTCCCTGCGTCCAACCGACGTCATCGCCAGTCAGACAAATGGCTTGAGCGAGACTCTGCCGCGTGGTGTAGGCTATTGGCTGCGCCTGAACGCGACTACAAAGCTGCTGGAGAACGAAGTGGCAGACGATCGCTACTCTTACGATATGTCACTGGCGCCGGGCTGGAATCAGATTGGAAACCCGTACCCGTATCCGATTGCGTGGGGAAGCGTTCTGGTCACCTATATGGGGGAGACGGTATCCATTACCGATGCTGCCAGGCGGGGCTGGATCAGTCCATCGCTCTACAGCTACGAGAACAATGTTTACGTTTCGCAGACAGCGCCAGAGGGGACCCTGCAGCCATGGCTGGGTTACTGGGTGAGATCCAAAGTGCCGCTTACCGGCGGATTGACTTCTGTGGACGACGTGCGTGGCAGACTGACAATACACTATCAGCCTTTGCAGAATGAGTCTGCTGTGATGCCGTCTATCGCTCAGCCTGCTGGAGCTTCATTGACAGGCAGCTCCACTGGTGGTCAATCGGAAGGAAGCGGCAAAGTGCGCGCGTGGTAGGTTCTGAGACACCAACTTCAGATGTTGCGAATCTGGCTCAGCGGAGGCCGGTCCGTCCCTGTGTCTCGGGTGATCTCGCACAGATATGTTGCGCAGATAACGGAGGATATGCGCAGTCTTTGAATAACTTTTTACAGATGGATTTACCTGGTATTATTACGGTGTCTGCGAGAGGGTGCCGGATGAGCGTCAGGAACAAATGCGAGCGGCGCTATGTCCATGAAACGGCGTCGACGTTTATTGATTGTGGTACAACACCTTGCTTCTGATGAACGTCTCGTCTTCCGGCTGTCCTTTCCTGATCGTCATCCCTGCTGTGCGTCACCGTGTCACGAGGATCTGTATGCCACCAAAACCGACTCTGCCGAATATGTCCCGTAATCTGGTCTGGCCAGACGCTGCGCTGATGGGCAGGCTCGCAACGTTTGCCCTGGTCGCGCTGGGGTGCGTTATTGGGCTTCAGGGACGCGCATGCGCTGCTTTCTCGGCTGAGTCTGTTCAGAATTCGTATCTTCAGGTAATCGCTGGAGTCTCGGGAGACGTTTCTGACGCTGGCCCCAACTACAATACGACCGTCAAAGTGGCCGGTTACTGGACGGTAGCAACGACCGGCGGTGAACCGCATACTGCTGATGACAACGGTGTAGAGCTGACTGGCGGGGCGTTGTTTCAGGAACCCTGGGGTTGCTACACAGCAATCAAGGTGGATGAGGCGGATGCGGTGATCTACGGCTCGGATGAAGGCGGTGCCTGGACCAGACAGCCCTCTGCCGATGAGAACAAAGACATCATCACCGACAGCTACTTACTCAAGAGCGCTCCCATCAACATATCTCGCGTTATCAGCATAGAGCGCGATGTTATTCGAGTGTCTTATTCCATCACGAACAACGACACCGCTGCTCACAAGATCGGCCTGGCCACCTTCATGGATACTGACTACGGTTACGATCAGAGCATGCAGCTTGTCACCGGCGGGCCTTTCTGGACTGTCCGAACTGGTTCTGTAACCAACGAGCAGGAGTTGACTGGAAGTGATGTGCCGGATGTCGTGTTCGGTTTTGACAACCTGCCGCAGTACAAAATAGTGACCAAGACAATTCTGCGCGGGGCAGACGCGACAACGCCTGATTCGGTCATGCTCACGAACGCGGGCCATGCTTTTGGAGGCGACTTCTGGGATCTGGCTCCCATCGCGACTCACTCCATCCTTGAACAGAGTGGTCTGGTTCTGCTGTGGAATCAGAAGTCCGTGGCTGCCAACGCAACGATGAGCCCCACCACCTTTTATTTTGGTCTGGGACATGCCACGGAGGATTACAGCTATCCGGCTGTCTTGGCTCTCCAGGCGCCATTTTCACTGGAATACAATCGGCCGGCGGGGGATGACCTGGGCGACATCAACCCGCAACCTACGACCGTATACGGATACGTTTACAATCGCAGCGATGAACTGCCGCTCTCCAACGTGCAGGTCCAGTTGGCCCTGGACGCCGGTTTGCAGTTCGCGCCAGGTGAAACGCCCACCAAGACAATAGGCGACATCGGCATCGCTGGTGGCGAGGGGCAGGTCAAGTGGCAGATTCTTGCCGATCGCACACAAGTTGGACCTGTCAATATGACTCTGTCTGTCGTCGGATTTCCGTTGACGGCCAAGGCGGTAACGCGTTCAGTGAATATTCCCGCTGTGGAAGATCGGCTGTATCCGGGCAATACCTGGCAGCTCATTTCTGTTCCTTTTCGCGCAGACGATCCTACTCCTGCCGCCATGTTGGGTCTTACCCCGGGGTCTTTCGCGGCCAAGAAATTCAATCCAGCGACAGGGCTGTATGCTGATATCACCACTGTTCAACCGGGAGACGCTTTCTGGTTCAAGCCGCTCAATATCGCGCGGGTTATTGTAACAAATGCTGACCCGCTTCCTAACTCAACCACTGGTCCGTACGTTATCAATCTGAAGGCGGGCTGGAATCAGATTGGCAACCCGTTTCTCTATGGCATCTCCTGGGGGCGTTTCCGTGTGCTTCGAGATCCGATTGAAGGTAGCGTTCCACTGGCAACGGCGACTGAGCGCAACTGGCTGAGAGCTACTGTGTACTGGTACAACGCCACGACCAATGCCTATGAGGCAAGCTCTTCTCCTGACACGCAGATAATACCGTGGAGAGGCTACTGGGTGCGCGCGTTTCAGCCGTTATCTCTCATTGTTCCCGGGACTGATACTATAGGTGGCTCGGTGGTTTTCACCTCCCGCGATGCCGGGGGTGGGGGCGGTGTTACTCCGCCGTTGCCTCCGCTGCCTCCAGGACCGCCGGGGTCGGGGCAGGTTGCGCGGACGCATCGGTCGCCGGCTGCCAATGGCGCTTTCTCGTCCGGCAATGGCGCCCACTCCAGGTAATGATGAGCCTGAGGTGTGTGGATCTCTGCGGAGGGAAGAGGCCGGAGCGAACAAGGGGCAGCCAAGGATCGTCTGTTAGCAAGGAAAGAATTGGAAACGGGCGGCTGTGGTTGTGGGTGACGATTTGAGGGATGGAAGATTGGCGTTGATAGTTGCTGGTGAGCGCCGCGTTTCTCCGGAGCGCGGCGTCATGCCGTGTGGGTACTCTGATACTCACACACTGATCGTTGTCCACTGCTGCGGGCAGCTTAGTGGCTGCGTCGAGGAAGACACTTAATGAGAAGGTTCCTTTGTCTTGTTGCTCTGGTTGTGTTGAGCTTTTCTGCCTCGGCGTCTCGCGCGGCTGATCCGGTCTTAAGCGACGGAAGTGTCAGTCCAGTTATTGGCGCTTCATGGACCACTTACACATTCACAGTCTTCTATGCTGACGCGGACGGCGATGCGCCTTCGTATGTGAAGCTCTTCATCAACGGCGCTGAATATCCAGTCGCGATGAAGTCGGTGGTCAACAACGTATCCGACTACACCCAGCCAGTTCAGTACCGAATTGACGTGCCAGGCTCCACTGTCTACACTCCGCTTGTCTCAAACAACTATCACTTTGAGACCAAAAGCACCGCTGATGCGGCAGTGGTCAAGTTCCCCGCAGACTCGGACCTGGACGGACCTCTTATCAGCGAGGCTCCAATACTTTCAGATGGATCGGTTGGCGGGGGGGCTCGGCCGGGACTGCCCGCGACGTATCAGGTCACGTACAGGGATCGTGATGGCGATGCTCCCGAACCGGGATTTCCGATTGTCTGGACGGGAAACTCTTCTGGGTGGCAGTTCACAGGCGGTATCGCAAGTGAAGTGGAACCAGACGTGACTCTGGTGACGGACAGCTCCAAAAGCTGGACACCTTCTCAGTTTCAAAACCAACCGCTTAACTGGAACACTGGAAAGCGGATCGGCCTGACTGATACGATTATTGACAATACGAGCAATACGCTCATTGTTCGCGGCAAGCTCGACTCTGATGCCGATACCGCGCCCGTGCCAGGTGACAAGTTTCAGATTAACGAGCTGAGCGCACGCTCTACCGCGATTGACTACACCGCAGCGGCAATTGTTGATGACTTTGCGGCCTATACGCCGGGTGCCTGGGCGGGAAAAAGACTGCAGATTGTTTCGAGCAACCCGGATCTCCTGAGCGGAGACGCGGTTGCTACGGTATTCACAGTTTTCGGCAACACATCCAACGTTTTGGCCTTGTCGGCTCGGGAATATCCGACCGCGGACAGCGACCCTGCCGTGACTGCGAGCGGACTGGTTAACGGCTACGCGTACTCCCTGAGCGATATTCTCGTTGACCAGGCAGTAGATTTCAATACGAACGACAACGGGTTTGTGACGCTTCGTTTCCAGAACAGCCCGGGCTGGATACCGGGACAGTTTGCGGGTTTGCCGCTACAGGTGCTGCTGGGGACAGGAGCAGGCAACAGCTACACGATCTGGACTAACACCAGCGATACGATCTCGTTTAGCAATTCTTCTGCGGACTTCCCTCCGCTTGGGCTGGACGGATCTATTGTGAGAATCGCGGGACTGACAATGGTTCCCACCGGTGATCCGCCTTCACCTGAGGACTACGCCGGATTTGGAGGGGTGGGGTTTGGCGCTGCTGTACCGGCCGGGCTTGGATTGGGCCAGCATACCGCGCGCTTCATGGTCAGCAACAACCCAACTTTGCTGGGTGAGCGTATGAACTATCAGGCGTACTACCCGCTGCGCTCAGCAGATCCTCTGGTTGGGCCACGGGTTTTGCCCGGCATTCCTTCCCTTAATTCTGCTCCCGCTTTACGCAATGCGACCGCGACGCCCTTCAAGGGGACCACGCAGACAGCATTTGATTTCTCTGTGGACTACATGGATCCCGATGGAGATGCGCCAGGTCCACATAACGGTGTAGTTGGAAATGTGACGCTTTTTCTGGAAGCGCCAAACGGCACGCGCACCTATCGCGCCTCTGTCGATCCTGTCACGCATGGCTCGTGGCCGGCGGGTCTCTGGAGAACAATTAACAGCAGCGTTTTCCAGGGGTTTCACTTTGATGCGGGAACGCTAAGCTCCGGGACGTACAGGTATCATTTTGAAGCTTCTGACGGCTATCGAACCACTCGCTTCCCGAGCAATCCGGAGAACGATCCGGCCATCGTTGTCAACAGCCAGCCTGTCCTGTCAAACCCCAGTGTCGCACCTGCCTCAGGTAATACCGGGACGCTTTTCAGGTTCAAAGTCACGTACACGGATGCTGACAATACTCAGCCGTCGTCAATCAAGCTCATTCTGAACAAGAACGGAGTCGATCAGGCGCCTATGGCTCTTTCGAAGCTGGATGCGGGTGACAACAACTTTATTGATGGCGCCGTATATTACGTTGACACAACCCTGGCGGCGGCAACGTACACTTATCGGTTTACGGCCAGCGACGATGTCGAGGCCGCGGCCCCGACCTTTGCCCAGAACGGGCCAGTTGTACGCGCTACAAATAGCGCTCCAGTTTTGCTCAACGGCGCTGTCTCGCCGGCGTCTTCGGCATTTGCGGGCAACAATTTCACTTATTCTGTGCGCTATCATGACCCGGACGGAGATGCGCCTAACAGCGTCCAGTTGACTATCTATGCTACGGACGGGACTACAGTTCTGGCCACGAAGAATCTAACGCAGACCAATCCACTGCTTACCGACTACGCCGCAGCGGGTGGAGTTGAATACTCGTATACCGGCTACAGCTTCGCTGCCGGTGGCCGCTACTACTACCAGTTTACTGCTTCGGACGGCCTTCTCGCGGCAACGGGAGATACCGGCAAGCTTGTCGGCCCGACGGTCAACTTCGTGCCGGGTCTCTCAAGCCCGTCTGTCACGCCCGGCAGCGGACCCTCTTCTGGAAAATTCACTTATCAGGTGACTTATACAGATCAGAGCAACGTCGCTCCAGGTGCGGGCGGATATGTGCGAGTTGTGGTCAATGGAGTGTCCGGGCAGTCAACCTATCAACTTGCGCCAACGGCCTCCAGTGGTTGGAGCACCGGCGTCGTTTACCGGGCCCAGGTACAGCTCGATCCAGGCGTTTACACATACCACTTTGAGGCAAGCGATGGGCTTGACCCGGCGCCCAATACCGCTGAGCTGTCAGGTCCGACCAGCGTAGCGTCACCTGGAGTCCGTGACGCTTCCGTATCTCCGGCATCAGGAAAGTCCACGGATACCTACACGTATCTGGTGACTGTTACCAATCCGGACAACACGGCGCCGACAGAGGTCAAAGTGTTTATCGATGGCTCGGCTGAGGCCAATGGATACACGATGGCCAAGGTCAACCCGTCGGCCTCCAACTACACCAGTGGTGTTCAGTATTTCTATTCGACGACGTTGCTGCCTGGCGTGCACTCCTGGTACATCCGGGTCAAGATTGCCGGGCAGACAGTCTATATTCCGGATTCTGCGCCAGGCACTCCAGCCTCAGGCCCGACCGTCAACAACCCGCCTGTTCTAACGGGCGCCATTGTGACTCCTAACTTTGGCCGTCCCAGCACGGACTTCACCTATTCCGTTCTTTACAAGGATGCGGATGGTGTGGGGCCAAAGCCTGGTGGGTTTGTCCGAGTTTGGATATCCGGCGTGGCCACCCCGCTGCTTCTGGCGCCACACGGGTCCGATTGGATCAACGGTGTCAGCTACAGCGCGACGACAAAGCTGCCCGGTGGATCCCACACGTTCTACGTGGAAGCCTCAGATGGAATCGAGACAACGCGCCTGCCGGGTGAGACAGGCAGCTTTGATGGCCCACGCGTAAATACCGCGCCGACCCTCACGAATGGATATGTGACTCCCACTACAGGCGGCGCGAGCACGACGTTTCTGTACAGCGTTACTTACGCGGATGTGGACAACGACGCCCCGGCCTTCAACTCTGTCAAAGTCTTGATCGACGGCCAGCCTTTTACCATGACCAAACTTTACAGTTGGGATATCAATTACGTGGATGGCGCTGTCTATCGTTACAGCACGACTTTGTCTCCAGGGACGCACAACTACAAGTTCCAGGCAAGCGATGGTGTCGATCTCGTCTCCTCTGACCTCGTAAGCGGTTCTCCTACTGTGTCCTCCACAGGGCTGACGGTGAATGCGAGTCCGAATCCGGTGACATTGGGGGATGTTGTTACCCTGTCTGGACAGGTGACGCCGGCGCGTGCCACACAGATTTTGTTGACATTCACGCGCCCGAGTTCGTCCACTTTCACGCGCACAGTTTCTACAGGCGCTTCGGGAGCTTACTCAACCGAGATTACGGCGGACGATGTCGGGCAGTGGGTAGTTACGGCTCGCGACGTCAACGGAGACGGTACGACAGTCACGCTTTCTCCTCCACTCGTAGTTTCGTCTGCGAGCTTGCGAGTACAGGGTGGAGTTGTTGACATGATTTCTGTCCCGGTGGCTACACTCACCGGAGATCCCGCCACGATTTTTGGAGCGGACGCGGCTCGCGCTTTACACATTGTGCGCTGGGATCCATTCACGGCAGCGTACCAATTCTACGGGCAGTCAGCGATCTTCCCTGTTCTGGCGGCGGGGAGTGGATTCTGGATCAAGCCGGACGCGACAGTTACGCTTGGTCTAAACGGAGCTCTTTCCGACCAAAATCAGCCAGTGGTTGTGTCGGTGCTGCCGGGGTGGAATCAGATTGGCTCGGGGTTTGTCCGCGCTGTCAACTGGGGTGCGACGAAAGTCCGTTATCAGAACCAGACTGTCAGTCTCTCGCAGGCTGCGGCAAACGGATGGGTTCGCGATTTTGCGTGGGGGTACAATCCTGGCGCCAAAAGCTACTTCCTTGTGCGGGCCCCGGGCGGCGATGTGGCGACTCTCGACCCTTATAGAGGCTATTGGTTCAGGGCGTTTGTGGCCTGCGATCTTCTTATCCAGCCAACAGGGGCCCAATAATCTATGGAGCATTTGAATTTGCTGAAAACGCGCGTATTCAATACAGATCGGTTTACCAGACAGAGACTGTTGAGCCTGTTCGGCCGAACCCTGCCTGACTTCGTGCGCTCTCGAGCCTGGATGAGTGTGGCAACAGCAGTTCTGGCTTTGCAGGCTGTGTCTGTCCGCGCCCAGACGCTCGACGCTCCCAAAGTTGACCCCCCGAAAGCGACCCGCAACTCAGTATACTACTGGTCTGTTCACTGGGACTATTCGGTTAACGGGATCAAGTTTGCGCCTTATGCCGGCGCCAACTACATCCTTCACGGGCCCGAAGAAGTCCGGGTTGGTCTATGGACTGCTGTAGACGCCAACGGTGGTGATGGATCGGTTACTGTTGCGTTGGATTCAGACGATCAGCTCTGGGCAGTGGGCGGAGTGTGGCTGACGGATGACACTACACAGAAGAACTACTTCTACGACGACTCAGGAACACCCGGCACATTCGATTTCGCTACTGGTGAGATTACGCTTGGAACTCCGCTTCCCGCCACGCTGCCACAGCCTCAGGTCGTTGTCAACGTAGTCACAAAGAAGAACAACATAGTCCAGATTCGCATGCCGGCCGCGATGGTGGGCGCAGATAACCATCACGAGGTGCTGACTGCCGCTGGAGTCAGTTTCGATCCACTTCGAAAAGCTCCTGAGAAGCCGCGGGCTGAGAAGCCATTTCCGTGTGGAGACGTACTTCCTCTCGATCAGAACCCTGCAAATCGCCTGATTGATCAGGCAGGGCCGGAAGACCCGACTGCGGGCTGGAGAACAATAAAGAGCCCGGGTTTTGGTTGTGCTGGTGAACAAATGGAGAACTGGAATACGCCAGCCACCGCCGGTCCCAACTCCGTCACCATTGTGACGCCCGGTGAGCCGCCGACTCCGGGGCCTGATCAGATTTTGCCGCCTGGCACGTTCCCTGTCCTTGAGATACTGGGCATCTTTGACAATGCCAATGGAGATGGAACCAACTATTTCACTACTCCCCCAGACGGAGCTCCAAGACCGAGCTTTGACAAAGATACTAACGAACTGACGTTCACTCTCCCTGACGATTTTGCAGGTAGCGGGGTATGGGTCTGGTACACCTATGATCGGCCGGTGATCTTCAACCCCACTAACCCGCGCGTTAACATTAATGTGGCGGGGCGTCGCGTTGTCGAAGCCAATGTTCCTGTTGACCCGTATGGTGACGGGCAGACGTTCTACGTACGGGCTTCGCCAGTAATCGGCGTTGCAGGCGTATTTGACAGCAAGGGGCGTGACTATTTCCACGATTTGTTACTGGGACCTGGTGAGTTCGCGGGCGGACCCGGAGAGCAGTCAGCACAGATAGTGCTCCCCAAGCCGCTCCCGCCTACCGTGACAAGTGTAAAGATCATCTATTATGTCGGGCCGATCGCGCTTTCAGGACCCGGTGGTCAGTTCACGGCTCCGGACCCCTACACGCCGATGGATCCGTTTATCCCGCCGGGCACAATGGCAAGTAGTTCGGTGCCGTTCTCGGGTGGGTTACAGGCTCCGGATCGGTACGGGATGGGTGGTTCCGCCGGGTTGAACCTGGTGAATGAGCGCGCGGGTGTTCCGGGTATCTGGTACACCTCCGACCCTGGCGGGCTCCCGGCTGTCTCTCCTTATACATGGGCGGCTGGATTTATTAAGCATGACCCGGGTATTGGGCGTGTGAGCGATACGTCTTCGCCCCGGTTTGGCCGTCTTGATACTGACGTAAAAACTGTTGATATGTCCTCGGCCACAGTTGCCGGGTCCCACTTTGGCTATCCGACCCGTATTGACCGTGTGGGTCCGACCACACGCGAGTTCGTCGCGGTCACTCCTCCACTCGGTTCGATGATGGATGTCTTCGGAGTCTGGGACAATCCGGATTTGACAGGCACCAACTACTACACAGGCGGCTCTTTTACCACGCTTGGTGTGATTACGCTGGGCACGCAGCTCCCGAGTGCAATTCAGCCTGTCTACGTGGCCTACTCCTATAGTGGCGCTGGTCGCTGGGGTGGCGGGGGAAGCGCGGATTTTCTGATGGCGATGCGTTCGCCAATCGGCGGATCCGATCCACAGGACTGGGATCCGCTAGTCGCGGAACAATACCGTAGAGATCAAAATCGGACTTTTGAGTCCGTTGCGGATCCGCGGCAGTTTGTGCCCTTCAAGGAGGGGCAGCCGGACGACGGTAACAGTTCAAACACGTTTTCTTTCCGCGTTCAGTACACCAATTCGGAAGATTTGCCCCCATTGCCGTGGTTGCCATACGCTGATGGCTATGGAACTTTCTTCCAGTCGGAGCCTTCGGGTGTCATCCTGTACTACAAGCAGGATACAGACCTGGACTATCGTCCGTTCAGTATGTTCATAGCCAATCCGGCTACCGTAAATTTGAAGGATGCGTGGCGGGCTTTCATTGCCAAAGTGGAGCCCAATGCCGGGATGCAGGGCTGGAAGATTCCTGGACGTGGTCGAGTCGGGGTACCGTACTGGAGTAACCCGAACAACTATGTCTCCATGATTCCGGGCGTTTATCAGTACTACTTTGGAGCGTCGGACGACTCGCTAACAAAGTATTCTTGGGGTGGTCTCTCTCCGGGGGGACAGCTCACAAATCCAATGGCTGACTGGAAGAACGGGGTGATTGACCTCGGAGTGTCCCCTCACCCGAAACCGGCCACGGGGGGCTGGGACGCGCCAATCCGAGAACCTCGGATGGATGATCCAACAGATTCAGTGAACTGGCTCGAGCGTAACCCACCCGTGTACCGGCCCGGCAAGCCCCAAAGTCCTACCAGCACAACTCTGCTTGATGAGTTGAGTTATGTCGACAAGACAGGTCTGCAGCCCGGGGTTGGTGCGCAGGGTTACACATTCCCGGCTACGGCTCACCCTGTTGTCCATGGACTTCTTGCCGGATTGCCGCCAGATCCTGGCTCCATACCGATCTCACAGATTCAGAGTGTGGACGTTACCGAGATGGTCGGTTCCGGGCGCTTCCTCGGCACCCTGTCGCCATTTACACGCTACGTAAGTCCGGTATTCAGCTATCCTTCTACCGGGCCGGCAGACGCGAAGTATGAGAACGTCGGGGCGCCTGGCTCGCAGCTCATTGAGACGGCAGGAGGAACATCCTCTACGGCGTTTACATTCCGCGTCATCTACCAGTCGATAGATCCAGTTACCAAGGCTGGTCGCGCTCCCAACTACGTGCGCGTTTTCATCAATAACAGCTCAGATGCGAGTGGCGCGTACACCAGCTACCAGATGAGCGCGACAAAGAAACTGCCGAACGGGCTGTGGGTGAGCTACAATCCGACGGCGGCGGACTACAAGAACGGCGTCATTTACAGCTTTGGTCCCAAGACTCTTTCGGCGGGGCCGCATACCTACTATTTCGAAGCGGACGCCGGATTTGGAGCGATTCGCTATCCGGTTCGACCTGATGGCCGTGTTCTCGAAAAACCTAATCCCAAAGACGGCGAAACACCTGAACCGTCGCCGTCCTGGTGGGTTGACGCATGGGTGCCCGGTGAAGCGCCGAATGCCGACAACAACGACTACTGCCCTGGACCGTACGTAAACTCGGCTCCTGTGCTCAGTGCGCCTTCTGTGTCTCCGGCCAGCGGGCCCGTGGGAACGGAATTTGTGTTCAGTGTTACTTACAGGGACCCGGACAATCAGCGTCCGAGCAAGGCGCAGCTCATCATCGAAACGGAACCGGGCAAAGAGCTTCGCGTCGATATGTCTCGAGTCGATCCGACGCCTCCTCCGGCCAACTACAAACCGCCGTATGACACGGGCGTTGTGTACCAGTACAGGCTGTCGTCTCAGCAGTCGCAGACCTTTGCAATCGGCGACAGGCGGTTCCGATTCGAGTTTACCGACGACTGGGGTCGCCTGACAGATCCAAATGACGTGATTGTCGGAGAGCTGGTGAACTACCCGACTTCTCAGACTCCGGGCGTTACCGCGTGGGTGACGGGGCCGACCATTTCTGAAGCTGCGCGCCCGCTTTTGTCGAGTGGTTCTGTGTCCTCTTCAGATGGAACTTCGAACCCTAATACCCTCTGGACTTACGAAGTCACCTACTCCCAGAAGAACGAGGTTGCGCCGAGCTACATCAATGTCTACATCGGTTCACAGAGAAGCCCGGGAGATCCGCTGAATGTGCGCACGAGAGAGCGTCTGTCACCGAGTTCGACAACAACGGTGAAGACAAGCGCTGTGCCTGTGCTAAGTGTCTCGGGTGTCTGGAATAATGCGGACGGCACGGGAACGAACTATTTCACCGGCGGATCGGTCAACGCGAATACCGGCGTAATTACGCTTGGCACAGCGCTGCCCAATACAGGGCGGGATGTCTGGGTAACCTATGCCTCTAATCCCATTTCCTGGGACAGCGGGCACGATATGGTCAAGCGTAATCCATCTGACAACGTGTACAGTGACGGAGCCGTCTACACGTATCAGACAAAGCTTGCCGGAGCGCAGAAGGCTGGCGATCTTCCGATCATTTATTACTATAGTTTCCAGGCTTCTGACGGAACATTTGTCACCCGCTACAACCCTGTTAACTCACCCAGCGCACAGGCGCTGACGCGGCAGCCGGCAGGTGAAGGCTCTGCTGACACGGGAGAGATTCTGGGCGGCGGCTCAACAAGCGACAACAAGACATATCAGCTTGCTCATAAGCCGGTGGTCGGGCCATTACCGGCAAGCGCTGCGGGAAATCCGGGCGTGCTGATTGAGCCGAAAGTCCAGAGAAACGGCGACCTGCTGGTGAGAGAGTTCTTCTCCACACTGAACTCCACTATTCCATCAGACAATGTTGCGGTGAATCCTTCCGGACTGACAGTAACGGTAGACCCTGCGGTTGTGAACCGGGTCATTGCTGTTCGCGCAAGAACCAGTCAGTCGGATCCGACGCTGAAAGACTACTACAACGTTGGTAGCCAGTCCAATTACAATGCTGCTACAGGCGCTATTGCCCTTGGCACGGCGCTGCCATCCGGAGTTCGCGATGTGCTGGTGGATTACTACAACCGCGGTGACTACCGGATCGACTTCAACAACGGAAAGGTGACCTTTACTCAGGTCAATCAGCCATCAGACGTGATTGAAGTCGAGTACTGGTGGGGCGACCTTGGACCGGCCGCAGTTGGGCTGAACACCCCGCCAAGCCTGACGAACGGAAAGTTCACACCAGACAATCCTGGCTCGCAGATTGATGGCACGAGTCAGACGCCATTTACCTTCTCCGTGGTGTACACGGATACAGATGGACAGTCTGGAGACGCGCCTTCGTTTGTGAGGGTGGTTATCGACGGCCAGGCCTTTGCGATGACGCCGCCGGCAGGGTCCAACCTTGTCTATCGGAATGGTGTCACCTTCACTTACAAAACGACCCTGAGTGGAGGCTCGCATCTCTATTACTTTGAGGCTTCAGACGGTACAGGCTTTGCGGCGTTTGACCTGAACGGGTCCAGGAGCAATCTGTCAACTATCGGCAACATCGTGCCGCTTCCAGGGCCGATTGTGAACAATGACCCTGTTCTGTTGAACGGAGCCGTAAGTCCAAACCCTGTGGGTGGTATTGATCCTGGGACTCCGGTCACGTACTCTGTGGACTATATGGACGCTGACGGTGACGCACCGAAGATTGGCTATCCGCGGGTCTATATTGACAATCCTACTTCAATTGACTGGTCCGGCAAGGTGACATCAGTAAGCGGCAGTACAATCACTGTGGGCGGGGCTTCTTTCCCAGATGGCCAGCTTGCGAACAAGTTCATGCAGGTGACTACAGGACTGGTGACTGATCCTGACACTGGTCTGGTCGGCTCTAACCCGGTCGCAGGTGGCAATGTCTATGTTGTGATGGACAATACTGTTGACACATTGTGGCTGGCTGTAGACAGCGCTTCGGCACAGGGTATTGTTGTCGGTGATACGGTTATGGTCGGAGCCCTGGTGATGGCCAAGCAGAACCCGGCTCAGACCGACTACAAG
>JADLDK010000066.1 GCA_020846715.1 Armatimonadota bacterium
GCGGTTGAAACCGCGCCTGTTCGAACGAAGTCTCCCTTCGGAGACTTTGGTTGTGGAGTCTGCGGAGGCAGGCTTTGTGGTGTAGGCGCGAATTAATTCGCTGGCGGTGCCGGTGTGTGGGAGTGGCCGGCGGTTGAAACCGCGCCTGTTCGAACGAAGTCTCCCTGCGGAGACTTTGGGTGTGGAGTCTGCGGAGGCAGGCTTTGTGGTGTAGGCGCGAATTAATCCGCTGGGGGCAGGGGTTGGGTGTATTGCGTTACAGCCGACGGCGGGACGGGGCGCTAGATCTCCAGACTGAGCTGGTTACGGGCGTCAGCGATGTCGGGGACGGGACCTGACAAAACCGCCTCGTCATCCGGCGCCAAAGCGAGGCGCTCCCGGGCCTGTTCCAGGTACACCGGGTCGATCTCGAAGCCGACAAAGTTGACATTGAGCTTCTGGGCGGCAACCGCGCTGTGTCCAAGCCCCAGAAACGGATCCAGCGTGAGGCGGATGGAGTCCATCCCGTGCAGGAGCAGGCACATCTCAGGAAGCCGGGTCGGAAAGGTAGCCGGGTGCGGACGTTCAGAGTGGCGGCTTTGAATTGTGCGGTAGGGGATGAACCACGTATTCCCCCGGCAGTGCACATTCCCCCCGGCAGACTTCCACCGTCTCACGTTACTCTGGTCCTGATAGGGTACGCCAATGGCCAGTCTATCGAGCGGCACATCGCCGAATTTGGTCAGGTGGAAAATATACTCGTGACAGTCGTTGACGAATCTGTCTGAGTTGATCGGCTTGTAATGACCGACAGACACATCCTGCTCGATGCCAGGATAGCGTCCGACATCCGCCTTGCTGATTGAGATGGATTTGATCCAGTGAATCACATTCTGCAGGCAGAAGTGACGCCGCATAACACTCAGCACGTCAAAGGGCACCCAGGGGTCTTTTGGCTTGGAGCCAATGTTCAGAAACAGGGACCCACTGTCGGACAACGTCCGTTTGACCTCAATAGCCCACACTTCCAGCCAGTCCAGATACTGAGCGCGCCCTAACGTATCGTCGTACTGGCTGTACTCGATCCCCAGGTTATAAGGCGGAGAGGTCACAACAACGTCCACGATGCCGGTATCCAGCCGGTTTCGCATACCGGCTACGCAGTCTTCATTGTAAAGTCTGATGGACAACTGGGACAGTTTCTACAACTCTTCCGCGTCAGATGCTGGCGCTTTTGGCGGCGCTTTGACTGGCGCTGTCTGGAGGAAAGTCGAAAGAGCTATATCTCCCTGCGCCACTCCAACGACTGGATCAGTGTGGCCTGGTCTGCGTAGTCGAGATCGCCGCCGACCGGCATGCCGTGCGCGATCCGCGTGACCTTGATACCAAGTGGCTTCAGAATGCCTGCCAGATACATCGCCGTGGCGTCGCCTTCGATGGTCGGGTTGGTGGCAATGATAATCTCGCTTACGGGATGGGCGCCTGATCCGTTATCCTGCTGCGCCTGGGCGATGCGCTGCTGCAGTTCCCGGATGCGCAGCCGCTCCGGCCCTATGCCATCCATGGGAGAAATAACGCCCTGCAGCACGTGGTAGCGCCCTTTGTATTCGTTAGTGCGCTCGAAGGCGACCAGGTCTCGCGCATCCGCCACCACGCAGATGCACCCTGTGTCCCTTCGCTCGTCACGGCAGATCTCGCAGATGTCCTGATCTGTGTAGTTAAAACAGACCCGGCAGGTCTGAACGTGCGATTTCGCTTCGACAATGGCCTGTGCGAGATTCTGAGCCTCTTCGTCGTTCATTCGCAGGATGAAGAAGGCCAGCCTTTGCGCGGATTTCGGTCCCACCCCGGGCAGCTTCTCCAGCTCTGCAACCAGTCTGGAGAGCGGACGCGTGAAATATGAGGGCATACTCTGTCAGTGGCGAAGCGCCGCCTGTTCTCCTTTCAACCGAGACCCGGGATACCCATGCCTCCCGGAAGCCCCATCCCTCCTGTAACTGCTGAGAGCCGCTCTGTGCGCAGAGCTTCCGCGCTCTCAAGCGCCTCCCGGACGGCGGAGACTATCAGATCCTGCAGCATCTCCACATCCTCCGGATCGACGACTTCGGGATTAATGGTAATGTCCAGAAGCTGTCCCTTGCCATTGACGACTGCCGTGACCATGCCGCCACCGGATGAAGTTTCCAGCTTCTCATCTTCCAGCTCCTCATCAATTCTCCTGGCGTCCTCCGCCATTTTCTGCGCCTGCTTGATGAGGTCGCCAAAGCCGCCCATACCGCCCATATTCTTGAATGGATTGGCCATAAATCTCTGTTGCTTCCTTTATACATACGAGCAGGGCTCTGTCTGCGCCCGGCTTGCTAAAACGGGTCCTGGTCGTCCAGCACCTGGCCTCCGAAAGTCCTGAGTACCTCCTGCTCGATCTCGGTTGTTGGTGTTTCAGCTTCGTCCGGAGTGTCGGGTTTCTCAGCGGCTTTCGGGCTCTGGCGTGACGCAGCCCCCGACCCGTCTGCCCGCCCGGAGCGCTTTTCGGTGGGCTGGGCGGAAGGCCGTGCTGCGCCGTGACCTGGCGCGTCGGCCGCTTGCGCCTTCAGCTTCACCTGCGCTCCAGCAACTTGCTGGAAGGCAGCGGCGACTTTTTCGGCACTGGCTTGTGTACGCGACGCATGGAAGGAATGCCCTTCCGGAAAGACGATCGTGAGCGTATTACCCTCATACTCCGAAGGCTGACCGTCCTTGAGTATAGCACACAGCGACGTATTCGCTCTGTCCGCGCGCAGGCGCTGGATGACGCGGGGCCACGCCCGAACCAGCATTTCAAGATTCACCTCACCCGCAGCAGCAGGCGGCGCATCCGGCTCCAGTGCGTCTGCCCTCTCCTCTGTTGCGCTTGACGGCGGCGGCTTCGGAGCGTGCGGGTCAGCGGCGTTTGTACCGGGGCCTGCTTGCGTGGCAGCGGGAGAGCGCACTGGTTCATCAGGCGCTACAGCCTGGGCAGGAGGAGCTGCGGTCTGATGGGCGCTGGCCATCGCCGACAACAGCGCGACCTCGATCGCCAGATCCGCCCTTTCCCAGTTGCGCAGGGCGCTTTCCGAGTCTGCCAGGCTGTAAATAAGTTTGATGAGACGCTCTGCTCCCAGGCGTTGAACAGCCGGATTGGCCTGCCTGCCGGCAATGGCGTCTTCCAGGCGGTCCCGGCAGTATTCGACGACCGCAGCCAGCAGGCGCGCCGGATCGGCGCCGGAGCTCCAGCTCTTTCTGGACTCCGAGATTACCCGGCCAGCATCGTTGGCAGCGATGGCTTCGACGATAGCCGCAGGCACTTCTTCCGGGACTGCTCCAAGCGCTTTTCGGGTGTCGTCGGCGTTGACGCCGCCTCCGGAGAAGGCGATGACCTGCTCCAGCAGACTCAATCCGTCCCGCCAGCTCCCCTGTGCGTGTGACGCGATGAGCCTGGCTGCCTCATCGGATATAGCCACCTCTTCCCGCTCGCAGACCCACTTCAGGCGGTCTTCTACTTGAGTGAGGGTCCCGCGGTGGAAGTCGAACTGCTGGCAGCGGCTGCGGATGGTGATGGGGATTTTGGACGGCTCGGTTGTGGCGAGCACGAAGATGGCGTGAGGCGGAGGCTCTTCAAGCGTCTTGAGAAAGGCGTCTTTGGCGTGGTCGGAGAGCTGATGGGCTTCGTCGAGTATCACGACGCGGTAACGAGCTTCCATCGGCTGGTAGCGCACGCTCTCGCAGATAGCTTCCATCTCAGCGACTCCGCGGTTGCTGGCGGCGTCCACTTCGGCCACGTCTACCGCCGCTCCGCGCGTGATAGCCAGACAGCTCGGGCATTTATTGCATGGGTGGGCGGTGGGGCCGCTTTCGCAGTTGACAGCCTTGGCCAGCAGCCTGGCGACTGTCGTCTTGCCGCATCCGCGGGATCCGGTGAACAGGAAGGCCTGCCCGATTTTACCGCGCTCAATTGCGTTCTGCAGCGTGCGGGTGACGTGCTCTTGCCCGATGACGTCTTCAAAATCCTGAGACCTGTATTTACGGTACAGCGCGACGTAAGCCATATCTCTTCAGCATCACCGAACGACTGCGGCGAGAACGCGCGAGTCTTTGAGTAAGCTTCTCTGTCCGCAAAGGCCGTTCCTACCTGACAGGGCGTCGAACAGCTCACTCAAGGCGCGCTCACGGATCGTGCACCCCGCGTCGATAAGCCCTTCCCGCAGCCGCTCACAGGGCGAGGCTCAGGTCGGAACACACGAGTGGCACACGCCGAACCTGCTTACCGCTGCTTCCTTCCGGACCTGACGGGGTTCACAGGACGCACGTTGCACCGGGCCCGGCCTTCAACGTCCGCCGATGCGAACACTCACAGGAAGAAACAGACCTCAGACGGGGGATTCGGCTCCGCGTATAGCGGATTTCGGATTCAGGGCACCGCTAGTTCCCCGCTTAGCACGATCCATGACCGCGCTCCGCCGCCGCCATAGACAGGCGTCAGAGCAGAGGATGCATTGTCGCTCACCTGCGCGAGTTTGGCAAGTGCTGCCCTCTAAAAGCGGCGTTGTTTGAGCAGTCCGCCTGTCAGTTACAAGAACAGCCCACTGGAGTGTCTGGTTCCTTCTGCCGATAAGACTTAGGATGACATCTCACCCGGTAAATAGACTGGAATTTGCCCGCCCATCGACGTGGCGAGCTGATTGGCACGGCATTTGCACTACCCATGGGTGGCCGATCCGAAGTGGGGTCGCTCCTTCTCGGAGATGAACCGATTTCGGGAGATCGACTCACTAGAGAGCAAGTCTCGCAAGCCATCACGCAAGAGCGGAAGTTTTTGCATGGAGTGCGGACTGCGACTGCGGGATTGGCACGATTCTTGCATTAGTCAATAGTGAGGCACGGAGCACTGAGATTTGGCAATGTGACCTGCGTCCGTTAGTGGTCACTGCAGCCTTATCGGCTTAAGCCAGATTGGTTTTTGTTAACAGGCTTCGAAACTATCTTCTGTCAAGTGCACATAGGGTTCTATTTCTTCAAGAAAGGGGAGAACCGCTTCGCTGCAGACAGGCTTGATGTCCATAACTGTCTAGATGTTGGGCCGACTGTAGCGAAAGGAGGAAACTTAAAGAACATGAGAAAAGTACTTTTCACAGCTTGCTCTGTTGGACTGCTGGTTGCCGGAATGGCCGGACTGGGCCACGCAAGTGAGACCGACTGGGCGATTATTATCAAGGCAGGTTCGGGCGGCAACTGGTATGGCCCGATGGATTCCGGTGGTCAGACTAACGCTTTCGCTTCTACGATTGCCGGTGTTCAGGACGATTCTGCTATTCGTGACACCAAAGACGGCAATCCGCCCGCATCCAGCCCGGGCAGCACAGCTAACTCTGCGTGGTATCGCCCGCAGTGGATGAAGAACGACGGCACAGACTCAACGTCCTGGCCGTGGGCATTCGGCTCCGACTATCGGACCCCGCTGAATAACACGTCCAATCTGGTGAAAACCTGGGAGGACCTGATTGTCTGGGCTAATCCGGGCTTTATCAACGGTGGCACGCCGAACGATCCTTCTGATGACCATCCCGACATTCATCTGTTTGTCACGACGCAGGTGAACAAGCTTGCGCCGAGCTCTCAGATTCCCGATGGTAAGACGGTTGCCCAGCCGATCGTCTACAAGCTCGTGATGACGCAGTGGCCTGCCGGTTACGACGGTCCGAAGGAGTTCCTCCTGGCTGATCCGGCCGATCCTAATCTGCCGAGAAACGGCAGTCCTGCCACTGCCAAGATCCTGCTTGCTGACATCGTTCTGCCGGCCGCCGGCACCGAGGCTGTCAACCCGATTACGGGCACCGGTCCTCTGACCGCGACGCAGACTGCGGGTTACCGCTTCAACCTGGTGACCCCCGAGCCCGGCAGCATGCTGGTTCTGGCCAGCGGCCTCACCGGCCTCCTGGGCCTGGTCTCCCGCCGCCGCAAGGCCTAAGGAGCCACAGCACAATCTTGAGCCCGGCGCAAAGTCGGGCTCATCGACCACCGCGAAAGCGGAGGTCAAAAGAAGTCAGGCCATCCCGAGGGGCAGTCGGGATGGCCTTTCTGATGTACGCAGCTGCTGAATGATCCGCACCGTCTGAACCGATGGGACGCTGCCGCGGATTGTCGTCTTGCAGGCCTTACGCTGCCCGTAACTCTTTTCACGAATTGCTTTTTGTCCGGACGGTAGATTGTGCATGTGGCTGCCTGTCCTGCTAATCTCTCGCCCTGACGAACCCCCCATACTGAGCCTCCCCTCGCAGATGGCCTCGCAATAATACCTGTTTGCGTAGAAATGTGAACAAATAGGGTCAAATAGCCGTCAGTTGGGTATCGTATACACACGATGGACAAAGAGTAGAACTTTTTGTCCTGATTTTGTGTTTCAACCTACAGAAACGCGTCCAGAGTGGCAAAACATTGTATCGTTGCCGCGATGCTGTGGAAGGATTGTGCCAGACGCGCAAGCTGGTCGCTAAGGCGTTTCCAGCGTTTGGAGGCAAGGCCAGTGAGGCGCGCGTGCGCGGTGTTTGACGCCCACGTGTTAGCCAGAATTGCCCGCAGGTAACGAGACTGTTGAGACCGGACGCCAGGCGGGTGTCGCTGCTGAAGAGGTAGTGGCGTCAGCTTGTTCCAGGCTGCGGCCGGGAAAAGGAAGGAATACAGCTTACGGGGGGACCATGACAATGACAGAACATACAGGCGAAATGGATGTTCTCCTCTCTTCGACTGCCTTGAGGAAGATCGAACAGGAGCTCGAGCGTCTGAAGACGGTTGATCGCAAGCGGGTTGCTGAGCGCATCCGCGAAGCGAAGTCGTTTGGCGATTTTTCCGAGAACTCGGAGTACGAGGACGCCAAGAACGAGCAGTCGTTCATTGAAGGGCGCATTGACGAATTGACGGCGGTCCTCAAGCTGGCAGCGGTTATCGATGAGACCGGGATTCCGGTTGACCACGTTGGCGTTGGCAGCGTTGTGCGGGTACGCGACCTGGAGACGCTGGACGAGTGGGAGTACCGGGTTGTGGGCTCGTATGAAGCTAACCCGGCGGAAGACTCGATATCCAACGAATCACCAGTGGGGCAGGCTTTGCTGGGCTGCCGGGTTGGCGATGTCGTACAGGTATCGGTGCCGGCCGGCGTAGCTCGCTATGAGGTGGTGGATATTCACCGCTGAGGTATTGGAAAGCAACAGCTTCGGGCTTGCAGGTAGGCCTGGAGCAGATTTTGAAACCCTGTGACTGTGAGGGCGGTCACAGGGTTTCTGCATTTTAGGGATACAATGCTACGGGCGCCTGGCCGCGCTACTATCCGCTGTGGAGGACACCGTTTCTTTGGACCCGAACCAGACTCATTTTGAAGAAGATATTAACGACCAGATGCAGAGCCGCCTGGCTAAACTTGGGCGTCTGCGCGAGATGGGGCTGGATCCGTTTGAAAATGAGCGCTACGACAGAACGCACTCTCTGCTTCATGTTCACGACAAGCATGAGGAACTCGCGGATAAGACAGTTCGGGTGGCTGGTCGCGTCATCAGCATGCGCGCGATGGGTAAAGCTACCTTCTTTCACCTGACCGATCAGACGGGGCGGCTTCAGGTCTATGCGAAGAAGGACGATCTGGGTGAAGAAGGCTACGAGCTGGTCAAGCTGCTGGACGTTGGGGACTTTGCGGGGGTGCAGGGCTTCGTGTTCAAGACGCGCACCGGTGAGGTGTCTGTCCACGCCCAGGAGTTGACACTCCTCTCAAAGGCTTTGCGGCCGCTTCCGCTTGGCAAGGAAAAGGATGGGCAGGTCTGGTACGGCTTGAGTGATGTGGAGGCGCGCTACCGCCAGCGCTACGCCGACCTTGTCGTGCATCCGGAGGTGCGCCACGTCTTTGAGCGCAGATCTCTGATCATCTCGACTCTTCGCGATGAGATGCGGCGCCTCGGCTATATTGAAGTTGAGACGCCCATTCTGCAACCCCTTTACGGTGGCGCCGCTGCCCGGCCGTTTGTGACACACCACAATGCGCTGGACATCGAGCTGTACATGCGCATCGCCCCTGAGCTGTATCTGAAACGGCTGGTTGTCGGTGGATTTGAGGCGGTCTTCGAGATTGGAAAACAGTTCCGCAACGAAGGTATTGACACCCGCCACAACCCCGAGTTCACGATGATGGAGGCCTATGAAGCCTACTGCGACTATCCGCGCCATATGGAAGTCTTCGAGACGGTAGTTGGGGCTTGCGCGATGGTGGTGCATGGGTCCCATTCTTTTGAGAGTTTGGGGCATACAATTGACGTGACGCCCCCTTGGCCCCGCCTGAAGCTTTACGACGCGATCAAAGAGTACTCGGGCATTGACTTCAGTCAGGTTCAGGATGAGGATGAGGCCAGACGGCTGGCAATGGCGCGTGGAGTGGACGTTGAGGAGGTGGTGGGCTACGGAAAGATTGTAGATGAGGTGTTGAAGAGCACTGTCATTCCCAGACTCATACAACCGACGTTTCTCTACGAATATCCGTACGAACTCTCTCCTTTGTCCAAGCGCAACCCGCAGCGCCCGGAGATGGTGCAGCGCTTTCAGCCCTTTATCGCCGGGCTGGAGATGGGCAACTCATTTTCTGAGTTGAATGATCCACTGGATCAGCGCGAGCGCTTTCAGATGCAACTCTCCGCAAGGATGGCGGGGGATGAGGAGGCGCATCAGATGGATGAAGACTTTTTGCGGGCACTGGAGTACGGGATGCCACCGACGGTGGGGCTGGGGCTCGGAGTTGACCGGTTGTGCATGCTCCTCTTGGATCAGCGCTCCATTCGGGACGTTATTCTATTTCCGCAAATGCGTCCGGAGGAGTAGCTCTCGGAGCAGTTTGGACCTTTCGCATGTTCCACAGTGCTTGCGACTGGCGCTCAGGTCCTGAAAAGGAACTCCAGAATTGCTCCAGCTATCGCGCTGCCCACAGCCGTTTGTAATGCCGGATCTTTCAGCATCTCCCGTTCGACAGGGTTGGAGTGAAAGAGAATCTCGATGAGGCAGGACGGGCACTGCGGAGCGTGAAGCATACGCAGGCGGTGCCAGTGCTGACGGACACCGCGATCGAGGAGGTCTTTGTAAACAGGTTGTATGGCCTGCACGGTGCGCCTCTGAACCAGCTCCGCCAGGCGCAGAGAATCCTTGAGGTCGTAGGGCAGCGATTCGAGCTCCTCCGCGCTCAGGTGCTGCTCGCCTGTATAGAATGTCCAGGTTCCTCCACCGGGTGTGCCGTCTGCCGTAGCGTCGGAGTGCAGCGCCACAAGACACGCACAACCCAGCGCATTTGTCAAAGCGGCTTCGCTGTCCAGATCTGATGCAGAGGTCTGGCTCTCACGGCTGATGTAAGGCTCGGTGCGTCCGTCGGCTCTCAGCGCTTTTTCCACGGCCTCTGCAAACAGCCACAGATTGTGGCCTTCGTTGTAGATCTCGCCTCCGGCCTTGTCAAATATCTGGTTGGCGTACTGACAGGACGGGTTGATCATGACGCGTACGGGCGCTGTGGAACTGTGGTCTTTCTCTGCTATCTCACTTCTCCCCTGATAGTTGTGGACGACGGCAGGCAGAATGCTCTCTCCGCCTGGTGTGCGCTTTTGGCCTGACGTACTCTCTTCACGGGTCCTGCACCTCCACGTCGTTTTGCTCTTTCACATGCAACAGCGGGCCCTCGGAGTCAGCTCCGAGCGCTCCGGTGAAGCTGACAACTGAGCCTTTGGGTGGCAGGGCGAAACCGTAGAGTTTGGCGCGAAGCTCCGGCAGTGAGCCGTCACGGACGTAGGCTATGGAATGCGCCTGGTCCAAATGCGTTATGCGTCCGGTTATCTTTACCAACAGTCCATTCGGACGCAGCCCCGGGTCGTCGATAGCCCGTGAGATATTCATTCCCAGCGGATGCGGTGGTGAGACAACGGGGCCGAGAGTCACTTCGGCATTTTGAACAACGCGCTCCTGGTTGACTGTAGCCAGGGTACCCGTGATCGTGAGCTGTCTGCCTGGAGAAAGTGATACCGCTGTAGTCGGGTTTATCCGAATGCCGGCTGCTCGGCTCGCGTCCTGAACGTAGAAGAACTCCCCTTGCGAAAACGAGCGACTTACATTCGGACCAATCTGCAATCGGATTATTCTAGCGTCGGGAAGTTGCTTTGCGGCGGCAACGCTCGAGAGTGTTTCAACGGAGGCGACAATATGCACAGTCGCGCTGCTTCCAGCGCCGCGGATATCGTGATTCGCCTGGAGGGCGTCATAAACATGAGTTTGAGCAGTTGGCCCGTAGGTGAGCGGCGTCGTCACCGCAGCCGTCGCCGGCCCTCCAACGGCCGTGAACTCAAAAGTCATCACCAACAGACCCTGCGTGTCTATTAGAGGAGGCATACCCGGACGAGCCAGCGCCGTGTACAGCATGGCGCCGTCAGTCAGAGAGTTGTTGATCCCATCAGGAGACGGGGTAAAAAAGCCGTCGGTGAGCCAGTGGTACGGAGCGTTCGCGCGATTCAGCCGCTCAAGCCGCAGGAAAGCGGGATCTGAGACAATGATGGCGTCAACGGAGGAAATCAGCTCGTTGCCCGGACCTGTCGCGCGCGCATACAGGCTCAGCGTGGCCGTCCCCCCGAGCGGGACTGTCTGGGACGCGGGACGCCAGTCCAGATTGACCAGTGCCAGGCACGGTGCGGTTGTCATCAAAAGACCACCGAGGCATACAGCCTTCAAGAGAGCCTTTCGTCTTAGCATCAGTCTCCTCGACCGCTGTGAGGCTCAAAGCAACAGGTAGCCTGGCCTGAGCTTCACCCTGGTAATCGAGCCACAGCGTCCACTCTGTGCCGTGTATGGCTGGGCATGGCCACACACAGACTTAGCGTCTGCGATTTCTCTGCAGGAACAGCGAGACGTCGCGCATATCGACAATGCCATCACGGTTGACGTCAGCCACCTCGGGATTACTCACTCCCGCAACGCGCAACTGCGCATACGACGCTCGAAGCAGCGGGATGGACGCAAGCGTCGCTCCACCCGAGCACAGGTTGTTTCCAAAGTGCAGAAAACCGGCGGCAATGAAAGTATAGTCGTCAGTTCCCACGCCGAGGTTGCAGCTAAAGTTGGCGTTACGCACCGGCCACGCTGTGTCCAGCGGGGGATTGCTTCCGTATTGTCCGGCGAACACGCCAAAATCGCGTATGTCGATGAGATTGTCGTTGGTGGCGTCTCCGCCAACCAGCGCGGCGTCCTGCGTGAAATCCGCTACGTACTTTGTCCCGCTCACCGTCAGCGCAGCCGTGGAGCGCAGGGTGTGTTGCTCGTCTTTGGCGCTCACGCAGGTCCAGTCGTAATGCTGGGCGCCAGAGCAAGCGTCCAGAGTAGAAATCTGAGCTGTGCCAACACCGGCTGTGAACGTCACAGGTACGTTGATTGTGCGGCGCTCGAGACCTTCTCCGGCGCCGCCAAAGTCAAAGCGGATGGTGCGCACGACATTCTCACTCACGTTCTTGAGTCTTACGGGAATCTCAACGGTGTAGGCGTTGTTTACCGTCACGGTCTGGGTGAGCGTCGTTGTGTTTCCACAGCAGTCCGCAGCGCTCCAGTCGATGTGTGTGACACCTATCGGATACGGGTCGCTCAGCAGCAGGCCGTCCTCGCGACGCACTACCGTAACCGCTGGGGCTGGCTGGGACATCAGCGTGTTGTCAATCGCCAGCTTGTCCACTGCCAGGTAGGACAAGCGCAGAGCTCCGTTACCACCGACGGCGCTGGCAATCAAATCCGAAGGGTCGGAGAGTGTGGCGCTCCACAGCGGCGTCCCTCCCGAATCCAGCAGATTCAGATCCGCAGAGAGAACGCCCGATGCGTCCCTGAACACCCACTGGAACCTGTACCATCCGCTGGCTGCAATCTCAAAATGGTTGCCTGTCTCCAGATCGTTGCGCTTGGCTGCTCCGGCCGTGTTGTCCGCGGCAATAAGGACGTGTCCAGGGGCGGTATTGTCATCTGCGGCTACGTGAAAGACAAAGTCCCGCAGCTTTGCTCCGGACTGATTGTTGATTTCGCTGGTAAGGTCAAACCCATAGGTAGCCGCTGCGACTGAGGGATTGTTGAGATCAATATAAA
>JADLDK010000067.1 GCA_020846715.1 Armatimonadota bacterium
CTCAGGGCGCGGCCGTAGGTCTTGCCCTCGTTGCGCAGCCGGTCGAAAAGTTCTCTCGCCCAGGGGGCTATTCTCACAGCTACAAGGCTGGCCATGTGTAACGCTTGTCTGAGGTGCTGGTTGCACGAGCGCCCGTTCTGCTCACGGCGTGTGTAATCCGCACCCCCGCGCCCCTCTCCACCGTTAATCTGCGCGCGCCAGAGGCAGCCTGCTGCCTGCCCGGTGCAGGCCAGCTTCCCACGTGATCTGTCCACGATCCGGACGATCGCACCGTTCTCTCTGGACAACGCGAGTTCGAAGTGCCTATTGGCAAAGCGTAACTCCCCAGCGACTGGATCGTCGTGAAAGGTGAATCCAGAGTTCGCCCAACAAACCTTCTGCGCGACCAGGACCAGTATTAGAGCGACCGAACAAAGTCTTCCTATATGTCGGCACATCTGCTATTCTCCTACCACGTGCTTACGATCCGCTAAGAACCTGCGCGCAGAAGCGCCATCTGTCAAGCCGCGAAGTACACCACAGTACTGAAAATTCGAAAGCCTCAATATTAGTTCTGCTAGACACTCAGATTATTGTCACGCCCAATCTACCTATCGTCGTATCCGTATGTGTCTCTGCTGTGAGGAAACGAGCAAGTGTGAGTTTCATGTCTGTCTATGTGCCTAGCTATGAGCTTGCCGAAATGCTCTCCGTATCGAGTCGTTGCATCGAGCACCAGTGTGAACTTACTCTGCGTGACGGCGTTGCCAGCCAACAACGCTGCCATGTTGGCGTTTTCAGCAGCGTAAATGTGAACTGCCGCAATCTCTTCAGAGGGTATATTTGGAGCGCTGGGTGGTGTACTCATGGCACGGTTATTGTCAGTTGAGTTAGACCTGTATTCATCTGGGCTGTCGCCGGAATTGTCTGCTCGTATTAGCGACAGCATTGCGATAGAGAAACACACAAGCACAAGCCCTACAATCGCTACCCACGAAACGGTTGGGGGGCTCTCCGTCTCTCTGATAGGCATATTAAAATTAGCCAACGCCGCGAGAATGCGACGTGTAGCACCCCTTGCAGCCGTTCCCCAGATGTCACCACCGAACGCCTGAATGGAGACCAGTGTCGACTCCGCACTATACTCGGCTAGACATAGACGAATAGCGACTGCGCAGATACCGTAGGCAACTCCTCCGTCAACTATCTGGTTCTCACTGTCGACCTCCGTTACCTGACCGACTCGATCTAACATTCTGGCTACTGACTCAAGGGCTACGCTAACAGGGAGAGGTATAATAATCTCGCTGGGAACTACAGCTTTGCGGCTCTCCGGCTGGGAGCTGATGTCTGGTGTGAGTTCCGGTGGCGGATCAGGTGTGGAGTCCGGAACAGATGGTGCAGTCAGTTCTGTCTGGCAGTTGTAACAGGCGGTGAGCCTAGCCGGATTAGGTGCGCCACATTCTCGACATCGAACCATGCTCGACCTGCTCATTTGTAGTGCTTCCTGGTGCTATTCCATCAAGCAAGGTGCTGTGCACAGTACTGATCCAGCTGAAACATGATCGTCCGAACGCGACGAACTATACGCTGAAACCGCAGCTGGAGTATCGCTGCATTCCCGATGCTGTAAGACTATTATAGATTTGCAGCTAATTAGCGTCAAGAGAACGAATGAAATGTCCTTGGTCTCGACCAGAACGCAAACCTCTCACGTCATACCTCAGGCATAGATTCAACGACTACGTTGACACATCACGCACAAAATCAGGGAGCGCTGAAACGCAGAGCCGGCCCTTTCAGAATTCGCTGGCTTAGCCTCGCTTGTATCAGTCTCCAGTTGAAGCTCGCCGGGGAAAAACGAGCGCCGTAGCAAACTGAGCCATCTGAAGGTCTGCGGCGGACGACATACCGCGATGACAGTGTCACATGACCCTGTGTGGGGCTGAACCGCAAACGGGATATTCAGGAGTCGGCCGCTGCAAGAGGTGGAGGATCGGCATTTGCCACTTCCTTCAGACTCTCGAGCTCTTCCCCTATCTGCGCTATCTCCTCGTCTGAGAGATGACACTCTACGTGCGCCATAAGCCGCAGCAACAGGTCGGTATTATAACGAAGGTGCTTCAGGAGGAATGCCACCTCTTTTTCCGCCTTCATGTTCACTTCGAAATCCAGATCCGCACGCGTTTCGCTGTGGCGCCCCTGAATATTCTGTCCCACCATAATCAAAGGCATCAAGAGTATCTGGATCACGTTGCTGATCAGTAGATAGACAACAAACGCCGGGTATGGATCGAAGGCCTTCCAGTGCAGCGCTTTGAACTCAGTAGCCAGGGCGTTGTATCCCGTCCAGATGAGAGTCCAGGCCAGGATAATGATGAAGAAGCCGATAGACCCGACGTGATCCGTTATGTACACGGCCAGTTTGTCCAGTAAGCTCAGGCGGCTTTCATAGACATCGTTGGCGTTCTGAACTGGTGGATGGCTGTGATGATTGAACGCGGGAAAGCGCAGCCGGCTCAGCCTGCGGCGCAGGCGTCCAGCATCCTCCGTTCCTTTGTCACAATGTGTGTCGTGCGTGTCGTCCATGTCGTCTCTGATTTACAGTAGTCAGGGCCCAAGCATTTCTTCCGGGCGCACGGCGGCGTCAAACTCCTCCGCGGTCAAATAACCCAGCGATACAGCCGCCTCTTTGAGCGAAGAGTGCTCGTGATGAGCCTTGTGCGCGACCTCGGCCGCCCGATCGTAACCAATTTGAGGGCTGAGTGCGGTGACGAGCATGAGGGAGTTGTCCAAAAATGACTTGATCCGAGCTTCGTTGGCTTGAATCCCAACGACCATGTGATCTGTGAAGCTGTTGCAGGCATCAGAAAGCAGGCGCACTGAGTGCAACAAATTGTGAATCATCACCGGCTTGAAAACATTCAGCTCAAAGTTGCCCTGCGTTCCAGCGAAGCCAATTGCCGCATCGTTTCCGAGCACCTGAACACACACCATCGTCATAGCCTCGCACTGTGTGGGATTGACCTTGCCCGGCATAATGGACGAACCGGGCTCATTTTCTGGCAGCGAAAGCTCACCCAGCCCACAACGCGGACCGGAAGCCAACCACCGAATGTCGTTGGCAATTTTCATTAGCGAGCAGGCGAGAGTCTTCAATGCTCCGCTGGCCATAACTACGGCATCGTGCCCGGCCAGGGCAGCAAATTTGTTTGGCGCAGTGACAAAAGGCAGGGCGGTCTTGTCTGCAATCTTGCCAGCAACGCGACTGGCAAACTCTGGATGAGTATTCAAGCCTGTACCAACGGCCGTACCGCCAGCAGCAAGCTCAAACAGCCCTGGTAAAATCATCTGCAGACGCTGGATATCGGCGTCAATCTGAGATACCCATCCAGAAAACTCCTGCCCCATCGTCAATGGCACCGCGTCCATCAGGTGCGTACGTCCGATTTTGATGATATTCTGAAATTCGCGACCCTTCACATCAAGAGCGTCTCGCAGCTTTTGGGCGGCGGGCAAGAGGGAATGAACGATCTGTTCTGCTGCGGCGATATGCATTGCAGTGGGGAAAGTGTCATTGGACGACTGAGACATATTGACGTGGTCGTTCGGGTGGACGGGCTTCTTGGACCCTGGCTCTCCGCCCGCAATCTCGATGGCGCGGTTAGCTATGACCTCGTTAGAGTTCATATTGGTCTGTGTGCCGCTGCCCGTCTGCCAGATGCGCAGCGGAAACTCCTCGTCAAGCTTTCCGTCAATCACCTCCTGAGCAGCGGCGGTGATCAGACCAGCCTTCTCCTCGTCGAGCTTTCCGAGATCCCGGTTGACTTCTGCGGCAGCCTGCTTGAGAATACCGAAAGCGCGTATAAGCTCCCGGGGCATCACGTCGTTGCCAATCGCAAAATGCTTCAATGAGCGCTGCGTCTGCGCTCCCCAGTAACGATGCGCCGGGACTTCAATCTGACCCATGCTGTCAGATTCTATGCGCGTATCAGTTTTGGACGTTGGCATGCTGTATCAGGCTCCTGAAGTGTGATTTGAACGGCGCACTGCGCCACGGCAACTGACACCAAACTCTTGCGGTGCTGCTGACGGACAGTGTGGCCGTATTCCAGCCGCCGACAGGCCGCAGTCGACTGGCGGGAAATGGGACATGAGTACGTTCGTTTTGTGGTTGAGGATAGCTGATAACCGGGATAGGTGACCACACCATGTGCAGCGCAAAGCTGCCGAACGATAAGCGACATTTCGGGCGGAGCGTCACCGGCAGTCCACGGAAGGGCGTCGAAGGGTCAGGCCCTTCTCACCACAGCCCGGGAGTCTCCAGCACCACCCCATCATAAAGCTGCTGATTGGTCAGCGCCTTTACGTGGCCATCTCCAAAAACGGTTTGCTGCCACCACGTGGTCTCATACGGATGTGACACCCAGTCCCAGAAGAGAATCAGTTTGGCTGAGTTCGTACAGGTTGTCAGTGTTTTAGGTTTGTTCGCTGGCTGTGCAGAGCCGTAGATATAGCCATTGTAGAGGTAGCTGCTACCGGCATAAACGTAAAAGCTAGGCTTGACCGGGCGTTGAGGAGGAGGGTAATCGTACCCGTGGTCGCTAGGGCACTGCCAGAGTTTCTCTCCTTTTCCATACACCTGACACACGGTGCGCATAGCTCTCATATCCGGCATTGCTGAAGACGAATACGGCGGCAGCTTTCCCTTGTAGTCGTCAGCGTACTGCTGCAGCATCAATCCGAGTTGTTTCAGATTGCTAACGCACTTGCTCCTTCTTGCCGACTCGCGCGCGCTGACAAAGACGGGAAACAGAATTGCAGCCAGAATTGCGATTATCGCGATTACGACAAGAAGCTCAATGAGCGTAAAACCGCACCTGCGCCGCGACGGAGAGTCCTTGTGTGAGCAGGGTCCACTTTTGGTGTGTAAACTCACCGGTATCCCTTTGGACCTGACAAGTGGCAAGGCACAAAGGCCACCGATTTTGGCTGAGCGGCGAGGTTTACAGAACGTCGTTGCTGCATTCATGGTTGTCCAGCCTCTGCAATTTACATGCGACTGCGACTCCATTGTCTGCTTTCAGGCGTCCGTTGTCAAGACATATGTCCAAAGTACCTGGCGACAAGACTTGCCGTCACAAGTCGGACGGATTGCGGATGGAAACCAGCGCAGAGAATGCGAAAGCCCAGGCAGACCACCCTTGGATCAGCGCTGGAACAGGTAGCTGGAAACCCGCAGATCAGTCAGCTTTCTGCCAGACCACCGGGTTGATTGCGCTTGCCGCCTTGTCACCGGGCTTGAGTCCGGGTAACCAGCACGCCAGATCATTCTCCCTGTTCGGGTTGTCTGGTGTGGACACGTGGGCGCCGTCCTCAAAATAGATGATGGTCTGAACTTCCCGCATCCTGTCCGTGTCGTTACCAGGGGCGCAATGCAGCGTCCATCCGGAATGAAACGTCGCATCTCCGAGAGCCAGTGGTTCCCGCACGACCGGATAGCCGTTGTCATTTACATACTTACTGAAGTGTTCTTCCGAGTCATCCGAGATCCTGATATGTCCGAGAAAACCCTCTGTATGAGAGCCGCTGGCAAACGTAAGCGCGCCCATCTCCGGCGGGACGTCCACAAGCGGCATCCACATGGTGATGGTCTTTGCGCCGTCTAACGGCCAGTAGTATTGATCCTGATGCCAGGGAGTGAGTCCCCCGCCCGGCTCTTTGAACAGCGCCTGGTCGTGATAGATTCGCACGCCATCCACCTGCATGAGTTGAGCTGCAATTTTAGCGAAGCGCGGCGAAAGCACAAAAGCGCGAACTGACTCGTGATTCTGCCAGAGGTTTATGATCTGGAGGAAAGCCTTGCCGTAGGTATCTCTCTCTTCAAGTGGCCGCACTTCGGTTTGCTGCTGTCGCACAATATCTGCAAAAATGGGTTCCCAGAGCTTCAGTTCATCCGGTGTCGCAACTTGCTTCAGATGAATGTGCCCGTCGCGCTGATACGCAGCAATCTGTTCATCCGTCAGTGTGTAGTCGCCCGTCATAGAAGGCAGGTCAGTGGGTGTTGTAGCCACGATAAAAACTCTCCCGTAAAAAAGTGAGGTACGCCGGTACGGAGTATACCTGCGCCAACAGGCTCAGGCAATGCTGAGCTTGCTTCCCAGCCCCTGCAGGAAACTCCCAGCAGCCTGAACAATACAGTTACGGTTTGGAACGAGTTCAAACACAGGCGGAACAGACGGTCTCTGGCGTAACGTGGCGGGCGATCCTTCTAGGCCTGCTTCTCACGCCTGTCAACACCTACTGGGTTACAATTGTCGAGGTGCGCTGGTACACGCTGGACGGCACCTCCCTCCCACTCTTCATTACTCCGGTTTTTATTCTCTTTGTTCTTTGCCTGCTAAATCTGCTCGCGCTCAAGCTGCGTCCGCGTCACGCGCTCAACCGCGCGGAGCTGACGGTCGTGTACGTGATGCTGGTGGTGAGCTGCGTCCTCTCAGGGCACGACATGCTTCAGAATATGTTCGGCGCAATCACCCACCCTTACTACTACGCCTCCCCGGAAAATGAGTACCAGAAGCTGTTCTTTCGTTTTCTTCCAAAGTTCCTCTTTGTGCGCGATGAGCTGGCTCTGAAGGATTTCTACATCGGCAATACCAACCCCTGGACGAGCGGCTTGTGGCGCTTCTGGGTACTCCCACTTTCGATGTGGGGCATCTTCCTGGTGGCACTGCTCTCAATGATGCTGGCAGCCTCAGTAATCCTGCGGCGGGCTTGGACACAGAACGAAAAGCTCGTGTTTCCGCTCATTCAGCTCCCGGTTGCCATGGCCGCCAGCGCGGAGGGCGGAGGCATTTTCAACATGAAGGCGCTGTGGTACGGCTTTGCTGTGGCGGCGACAATTACGTTTGTCAACGGAATGCACACGCTTTACCCGCAACTCCCCTGGCTGCCAGCCGTCAAGCAGTACGACATAGGAACCATGTTCTCCAGCCCTCCCTGGAATGCCGTGGGATACCTTCCGATTTCTATGTATCCATTCGCGATTGGAATTGCGTTCTTCATCCCGCTTGATCTCAGCTTTTCGTGCTGGTTTTTCTTCGTGCTGAGTCAGCTTTTCAAAGTGCTGGGCAGAACGCAGGGGTGGGATGCGGCAACGAATGTAGGTTTCCCGTTCTTTGGCGAACAGGCCGCAGGCGCCTGGCTTGGGCTGGGTATGACGATCGTCTGGGGCGCCCGGCACTACCTCAAGAGTGTCTGGAGGCAGGCAGTAGGAACAGAGCCGGAGCACGAAGCTGGGGAAGCCAGAGACTATCGGATAGCGCTGGGTACAATTGCTCTGGGGTGCGCATTTCTCGCATTCTGGAGTATGCTGCTGGGCATAGCGTGGTGGATCGCCATTCTCTTCTTCGGCATCTACCTTCTGCTGAGCCTCACCATTACTCGAGTGCGCGCTGAGTTGGGCACACCGCACGAAATCTACTTTGTCAACCCGCAGACAATCCTCACTAACACCTTTGGAACAACTCTCGGCGGGCATCCACAAAGCCTGACAGCCATCTGCACAATGTACTGGTTTCAACGCGGAATGCGCTGCCACCCGATGCCGAACATGATGGAATCCTTCAAGATGGCTGAATATGCGAAAATCCACCGCCGGAAAATGGTTGGTGTGCTTGCGCTGGCATTGGTGGTGGGCATTGCCGTCACCTACTGGGCTAACCTCCAGGTGACGTACGAAGCTGGCGCATCTTCCAAAGCGCTGGGTTTCAAATGGTGGCTTGGGACAGAATCCTTCCGCGACAAACTGATGACCTGGCTGAAAAATCCAGAGAGCCCCAGCGTCCCGCGCATCATTGCGATGGTTGCCGGTCTGGCCGTGGTGGTCAGTCTGCGCAGTCTAAGGCTGGCGTCAATCGACTTCCCGTTTCATCCGGCGGGGTATGCGCTGGCGGTTAGCTTTGCCATGAATTACTTCTGGTTCGCATTCTTTCTGGCGTGGGTTGCTAAATCGCTCATTGTCCGGTATGGCGGTATGAAGTTTCACAACGCCGCCGTCCCCTTCTTCCTTGGGCTTATCCTCGGGGACTATGTTATGGGAAGCATCTGGGCTATCATCGGCCCAGTACTGGGTATCCAGACGTACAGGGTGTTTATTTAGAGCTAAGATTCTTTGCACTCTGCGCTGTAGCGCTGTCCCCAGTACTCCAGAAACTGTGTCTCTCTCAGCCCCGCGAAGCGCATGTGGCTGACGTCTTCCAACGAAAGATGATCCCGGGACACAATCCCAATCAGCTCTGACTCCCGCAGCGCCACGCCGAGTTCGCCGGACAGACGACGCACCGCATCAAACACCTCTCTCGGCCGGCATACATCAGGCCTCGTTATGTTGGTTGACACCTGCGCAACGGAGCGGCTTTCCAGATATATTGCGAGAGCTTTGACACCTGCCATTCCCAGACCAGAGTCTCGCCTCTTGCGCAACGAGGCGGCGATATCCTTTGCTGCGGACACGTCCGATGTTTCTAAATTTACGTTGTAGGCGATGAGCGGGTCACGGGCGCCGACGGCTACGGCGCCGGCCGTCGGGTGGAACCGGCGTGGTCCAAAATCCGGCGACAGAGCGTTCCTCAAATCCGCGTCTGTGCCGGCGTTGCGGAGCCTTCGCACCTCAGCGAGATCCCGCCGACGCTCATCTGTTGCGCTACGCTCGTAAAGGAAGACCGGTAACCCGAGGCTTTTGCCGAGGTTCTCCCCAATGCCTGCACTCAGGGCAATCGCTTCCTCAAAAGTGGACGAACCGAGAGGGACAACCGGGACAACATCAATCGCGCCAAAGCGAGGGTGCTCTCCCTTATGCGCTTGCAGATCAATTAGGTCAACCGCTTTGGAGGCTGCGGCGAAGACAGCGGAACAAACGGTGCTGGCATCTCCAAAGAAGGCGACAACACTGCGATGGTGGTCGGCGTCCATGGACCAGTCCATAACGCGTGCCCCGCTGCCAGAGATAGCGCCGACGATGCTCTCTACTGTCGCCTCGTTGCGGCCTTCGCTGAAGTTAGGGATACACGCAAAGGTATGCAAAGCAGATTGTTCGCTCAAAGCGTTACCTCAGATTGAAACAGCCGATCCGTTGTCAAACTCCAGACCCGCACTGAAGTGTTCACTTAGCCGGTGAGTCCGGCTGTCCGGCATCCTCGATTTGAGCCTCCGCAACCATAAACCATGGGGGCATCCCGGAAGATCCAACCGTCTCGAGATTGGCGATGGCAATGGTGTTAGAGCCTGGCTTCAGCGCACCTGGCGGAATTCTCCACTGGCGCTCCGAGAAAGCCTCACTCGTAAAAGGAGACTCACCTTCAAATACAACCGCGGCATTGATGCTAACACTAATCTTCGGTCTGTTCCCGAAATCGTCGTTCAAGGCCAGCACTCTTAATTCGGCCGCTTTTGGGACAGCGCTCAGTGAAAACTCCGCCCGCATTTCGTCCTGCCCGGTTGGCTGAGCGTAGACGTAGTTGACCCAGCGGCCTTCGCGCCTGCGCCCGTAAAGCTCCGCGCCACCACCGGAGAAACGATCGCCAAAAAGGAGCAAGCCGTCGCCGTGCGCCCTCCGCGAAGCCAGATGGTCCAATTCATGGATATCCTCCTCCAGCGTGGGACGTATATCGCTCAATAGTGCGGCAAGTTCAGGGTGTGTCTGCATCTGGGCTTGCAGGGCACGATACCTCCCCAGCATCCGGTTGGCTTCAGTTCTGCTGGAAGGGCGCGGTCTTGGAGGAAACGCTCCGTCACCCCAGAACGAATTGCCGTACAACTCCAGCAACAGACGGACTGTTCCGCGAGTCTCTGGCGGAAAAGCGTGAATGAGGCGCTGGGACGCGGTTTCGGAGTTGTAGGACGCGGGATCGTTCAGATACCAGGCCAGTGTCGTCAGCGGAAGAGTAGAAGCGTGGAACTGCTTCATCGGATTGGCCATAAATCCAGATACAGCGCCGGCAAGATCAGGCGCGCGATGCTGGACAGGAGCAAGAAGCGGCCGCCACGGGTACATATCATTCACGGGATAGTTGTCCCAGACAAAGGGTTTCCGCCGCAACCACTGCGCGACCTTTTCTGCGTCTATACGGGCAATAGACGCAGAACACACCTCAGGGCCGGTCCAGAAAATCTGAACATCCTTTGATATTCCAGCGCCAATGGCCTTGATATAGTCCGGATGAAGGGTCATATCCCGAGTGGAGTAAGCGCTCGGACAGAAGATAAGCTTCGGACGCGGCTTCATGCGCTGCATATCTGCCCAAAGGCGGTTTACGAGATAAACCTGAGCTGCCTGAAGAGAGCCAAAGCGCTCTTTGTCAGACGGAGTAAGATCGCGGTTGATATCGTCCAGACACAGTGCGAACCAGCTAATCCCACGCTCGTGAACGCTTAGAACCTTGTCGAGAATGATTCTGTAGTCCTGATCGCTGGAATACTCCAAAGGAGGGTTGCTCCAGATGGCTGGATTAAAGGAGAGACACAGATTCACCCGCAGCTCTTTCGCCTGCGCTGCTAACGTTCGGAAACTTTCCAGCTCATCCGGTGAGTAAGCCGAGCGCCAGTCTTTCGCGCTGGCCGGAAAGGAGGTGTAGCAGAACATGAGGAAGTTGAGCTGGTGCTCGGCCAGCCAGGGAAGAGCGAGCCGATAATTCTCAACACCGTCCCACCACAACCCCTTAATGCCCCGTACCGCAAAGCGCCCTTCGGCCCCAAAAGCGCCTTGAAACAAACAGAGCACACACGCCAGGACACACCCCAGGAAGAGGACTCTCTTGTGCAACCCAAAGGCTCTCACAAAGCGCATGCGCCGATCAAAACCGGCAGAAGAGAAAGGCCACCCATCCCTGTCGGCTTCAAAAACTCACGCAACGCCAGGCTCGAGCTTGGGCTGTACCTGAGTCCGGTTGTCCAGAGGCTGCTCTGAAGGCTTATCCTTAGCGGGGGTGTCACCAGAGTCACCCTCTTTGACCTGACCCGCGAACGGATCGCGGCCTTCCATCAGGGCTCTGAATTCATCGGCGTCTATTGTTTCGCGCTCCAGGAGCACGCGAGCGATACGATCAACCTTGTCGCGATTGTCTTCCAGTATCTTCACTGCGCGCTCATAGCTGGCTTCAATAATGCGCCGGACTTCCATGTCAATCTTCTGGGCCACTTCCTCAGAGTAGTTGCGGTCCTCCATAATATCGCGGCCAAGGAAGGGATTCCCATGCCGCTTGCCGAGCGTCAGAGGGCCTATCTCCTCACTCATTCCGAACTCGCACACCATCCTTCGCGCAATATCGCTTGCGCGATCCAGATCGTTGTTGGCGCCGGTGGTCATTTGACCAAAGATGAGCTGTTCCGCCGCTCTTCCGCCAAGCAGACCGGTCACGTCATCCAGAAGCTCATCGCGCGTGGTGAGGTACTTGTCCTCCAAAGGCAGCGACATCGTAACGCCGAGCGCCATTCCGCGCGGGAGGATGGAGACTTTGTGCACAGGATCTCCGTTCGGCAGGATGTCCATAACTACCGCATGGCCGACTTCGTGATAGGCCACAACACTCTTCTCTTTTTCGTTAATAAGCCTGCTGCGCCGCTCCGGCCCGGCAATTACTCGGTCGACAGAGGCTTCAAACTCCGCCATACCGATTTTGGTTTTCTCGCGACGGGCTGCCAGTAGCGCTGCCTCGTTTACGAGGTTCATCAGGTCAGCCCCTGAAAATCCGGGCGTCCGGCGCGCCAGTGAATCCAGATCTACATCGTCGGCCAGAGGTTTGCCCTTGACGTGTACGCCGAGAATCGCCCGTCGCCCATTCATATCCGGATCATCCACAATCACTCTGCGATCAAAACGGCCGGGACGTAGAAGCGCCGGATCCAGAACATCCGGCCGGTTGGTTGCGGCAATGAGGATGACGCCCGAGTTCGGGTCGAAGCCATCCATCTCCACCAGAAGCTGATTCAGCGTCTGTTCGCGCTCATCGTGCCCGCCGCCGAGACCAGCGCCCCTTTGGCGGCCGACAGCGTCAATCTCATCAATAAAGACCAGGCTCGGCCGGTTCGCCTTTGCGGTGTCAAAGAGGTCGCGCACCCTGGATGCGCCAACTCCTACAAACATCTCAACGAAGTCCGAACCGCTGATGTGAAAGAAGGGCACTCCGGCTTCGCCAGCTATCGCTCGGGCCAGCAGTGTCTTGCCACACCCAGGAGGCCCAAGGAGGAGAACGCCCTTTGGAATTTTCGCGCCAAGCGCCTGAAATTTCTTAGGATTCTTCAGGAACTCCACAATCTCCTGGAGCTCCTGCTTCGCCTCTTCCACACCGGCCACGTCCTCGAAAGTCACTTTAGGGACGTTCTCAGACACCCTCTTGGCACGGCTGCGACCAAAGGCCATAGCCTGGTTGCCACCCTGCTGCGCCTGCCTCAAAAAGAACATCCAGAAGGCGACAAGGATAAGTATCGGAAAGAGCCCAAGGAGTAAATTCTGAATGCCTGCGGACAAAAGTGGAGCCGAAATCTTGAAAGTGACTTTGCCCTTTTCAAGCGCGGCGCGCAAGTCTTCCTGATCACCCGGATCGGGGACACGCGTATAGTAGTGACGGCCTTTATTGTCCTCGAATTTGAAGATGTTCTCCTGGATGGTGCCGCGATTGACCTCACCCTTCTGGATCATCTGCATCATTACGGAGTAGTCTCGCTCCGAGACATCGTTGTTCACGCCCCGTAGCGAACTGCCACGGGTGACGAACAAGACGATGAGGACCAGCGCCATAATGGCGATCAGGTTTTTGAAATATCGGCTCAAACTTTACCTCCGCACAAAGCGCCTCCGGCAGTAAATCCGGAGTGTACCTCTGACTGACTCCGAACTTACTTTGTCTGCTTTGTACGACCATGGGAAGCTGGACTGGCAAGAAAAGTCCGCGTGCGCACTTCGCGCTTGCATCCCTTCGAGGGGATTATACCACCCACGGGCACACTTCACCAAAAGCTCACGAGGCGCACTCCTGCGGACCCCTTTGGACGGCTGCATTTCTAGACCCGAGTTGATGCGTCATGGGTTAGAACGGTTACCCGCGCGCAAACGGTTCCTTTCCCGGTAATCGGGAGGACAATCCCGGATCAATACCACTCTGTTATGGATGACACGGAGTGCCCGGCGCCTATTCGCGGGTAAGAGATAAATCGAAGACGAATCACAGGCTCAAAGCACAGAAAACCCGACTGACGCCACATAAAGCAGCCTGTAAGCCGCAGAACTCAAGAGCGATCGTGGCAACGACATTCTCACAGAGGAGTAAGAACTATGACTGAACTCAAACAGCACTTTGTCAATCTGACACCGGGCAAGATGATGGGACTTCGGCGCATCACAGACAAGAATGGGTGTTTTCGTGTCCTGGCGCTGGATCAGTCGAATTCATTCCGGAAAGCCTTGCGGAGGACGCATGAGATCCGGGACATTCCAGGCGAACCCACCTATGAAGAGATCAGCGCGGCGAAACTTGAGTTCTCACGCATCATCGGCGCCAATGCCAGCGCAGTCCTGCTGGATGTGAACTATGGCCTGAGACAAGCTATCAACGCAAACGCGATCCCAAAAGGGACAGGTCTCCTGGGACGGGTTGAAGCTTCGAAAGACGCAGGAACCCCCGTGGAGTTCGAGCCGGGATGGAGTGTGGGCCAGATCAAACAAATGGGCGCCGACGCAGTGAAACTACTGGTGTACCTTGACATGGGAAATGAGCAGGCTACAGAACACCAGCTCGACTTCGCCCGCCAAATTCAGAAAGACTGCCGGGAAAATGACATCCTTCTCCTCATAGAAGAGCTGTCCTACAAACGCCCGGGCGAAAGTGATGAGGACTACGCAGGACGCAAGGTGCAGAACACGATTGACTCCGCACGCGCCCTTGGTCCAATCACCGACATTCTGAAGCTCGAGTTTCCAGGGGACATTAACACACTGAGCGCATCCGAAATCCAGGACAACCTCCTTCAACTGAATGAAGTGGCTATTCGGCCCTGGGTGTTGCTCTCTGCGGGTGTGGACTTTGACCTGTTTGAAAAACAGACTGAGCTGGCAATGAAAGCGGGCTCGAGTGGCATTATGGCCGGCCGGGCAATCTTCAAGGAGTGGTTCACCCAGAACACCGCACAGGAGAGTGCGCGCTTCACAGAACACGTCGGGCGTCCGCGCTTTCAGAAGCTGTGCGACATTGTTGCGAACTACGCGACCAGTTGGCAGCAGCGACTGGGTATCAGTGATCAGGAGTTGCGGGACGCTGTGTCTGCGGACTGGTACAAGGGCGGGAAGGTCTACTCAGAGGTCACATCTTCCGGCGACTACTAGCGCCAACTCGCTACACCGCTGTCTTGAGCCATAGCGGCTGGAACTCTGAGGATACAAGACAGCATAACGAAAGATTGCGAGCAGGAAGAGTTGCCGCCGTGCGTAACTAGGCAGATATGATCACGCGGATGACGGCAATTTACGCGGCCTTTTGCTCTGTGCTTCTTGCGACCGTATGCGTGGCGGCAACCGGTCCCAGGCTTCCGCTGGGCGTTTGGTACGAGGGTGGAGTCGGAGAGTTCAGGTGGAATCTGATTCCCCAAAGCGCTGGAGAAGCGGCGCTGCTCTATGAACGCAACTTTCGCGATATCGCAGCGCACGGGCTCAACTGCGCTGTCGTTCCAAATACTCCGCCTGCGCACCACAGCGCGCTGCTCGATGCGGCCCAGAGCAACAACCTCAAGCTGATTATCGAGCTGGACAAAGAGGGCGGCGAACCAGGACAGATGATCCGTGGCGCTCAGCCGCTCGAGACCAGACGTCTGCAAACGGTCTTTAGTCAGAACCTGTCCCCTATCCAGCACCACCCTGCCCTGTGGCGGGTACAACTTCTGGATGAACCGGCGCCGGATGCCTTTGGCCGGTATCGGAAGGTGGCGAATGAGCTGAAAAGGTTCTCTGCCGAACTTCAGCCATTCACGTGCTTGATGGGAGTTGATCACAGCGAAGCTTTTCTAGATCAGACCGGTTCCTCCGTACTGGCCTTCGACTTCTATCCGATCGGAGTGCACACTCCTCTCAACTCTCGGGAGCCTATGGTGGCGTTTGACCAGGCGTGCCGGCAGGCTGCGTCGCACACGCAGAACCGCGGCGCTACCCTATGGGCTGTTCTTCAGACGCATGCCATCACTGGCATCCACCGCTTCCCGACGCCAACCGAAATCCGATGTATGACCTATCTGTCCGTTGCCAACGGCGCTCGTGGTGTCTTCTGGTTTCTGTATCAGACGGAGACTTGGGACTCCGCAAGCGGCAGTGTAATGTCGGGGCTGGTAGATAAGAACTACAGGGGAGACGAGCGCTGGACAGAGATTGGACGGCTCACACGCCGATTGGAGCGTCTTTCCCCAACACTCCTGCAGCTCAAAGCCGCTCCGGGATATTTGACCTGTGACAGCAACGGACGCGCAACTGTCTGGATGTACGGCGGAGATGCCTATGTTGTGGCTGTGAATACCGACCCCGCGCGCGCTCAAACGCTCAACATAGCGCTAGATTGTTCGCGTGAAGCTGGTGCGAAGCTCGGGAACGCAACACCTGCTGCCCTGTCCGGCCCTTCTCCGCTGAGAGTGGAGCACAAATCAAGCAGAGCAGGCACGTCTCTTAAGTGGAGTGTGCGGCTTGCACCCGGAGACTGCTCAGTCTTCAGAGTTCCTATTGCTTCGCGCTAACTCATCAAACCTTGCACCAGGTGTAGATACCGAACCGGGGAACTACCCAGAAGTTCCAGAGCTGCGGCAACCAGGCATAAAAAGAGCCCCGGACAATGCAGGCTGCCGAGGCTCTCAGTAACTTGCTTTACTGGCAAGTCCAGCTACATATCGTAGTCGTCCATGCCACCGCCAGGAGCCGGAGCAGCAGGCTTCTTCTCCCGCTTTTCCGCAACCAGCGTCTCTGTAGAGAGCACCATGTTTGCGATAGAGGCCGCGTTCTGCAGACCGGAGCGCGTCACCTTCAGAGGATCAACGATTCCTGCCTTCATCATGTCCACGATCTCACCGGTTAGCGCATTGTAGCCCCATCCCGGCTTATTGTGGCGCTTGACATCATTCACCACGACAGAGCCTTCCTGCCCCGCGTTCTCGGCTATCTGGCGCAGTGGCTCTTCGAGAGCGCGCTTCACAATGTTTGCGCCGACTTTTTCGTCACCCTCAAGTGGCAGGCTTTCCACTGTTGAAATGACGTTGACCAGTGCGACGCCACCACCTGAGACGATGCCCTCTTCGATAGCCGCGCGCGTAGCGGACAGAGCATCCTCATAGCGATGCTTCTTCTCTTTGAGCTCTGTCTCAGTGCTGGCGCCAACTCGAACGACAGCTACACCGCCGGCCAGCTTCGCCAGGCGTTCCTGCAGCTTCTCACGGTCGTAGTTGGAGTCGGTCGTCTCTATGGCGTTACGAATCTGCTGAATCCGAGCGGCAACATCTTCACGCTTGCCGGCGCCTTCGATAATGGTAGTCTTGTCTTTGGAGATCGTGATCTTCTTAGCCGAACCCAGTTGGCTGGTTTCAAGATGCTCCAGCTTCAGCCCGAGTTCCTCGCTGATATACTCACCCCCGGTGAGCGTGGCTATGTCGCGCAGCATCTCCTTGCGCCGGTCACCAAAGCCCGGGGCCTTGGCAGCGGCAACCTGAAGCGTTCCGCGCAGGCGGTTCACGACCAGCGTAGCGAGAGCATCGCCATCAATATCCTCAGCAATGATAACCAGCGGGCGCCGGGTCTGTGCGATCTTCTCGAGAAACGGAATCAGGTCTGCCGCTGAGGAAATCTTTTTCTCATGCACCAACACAAGGGGATTGTCAAAGACGGCCTCCATGCGTTCTGGATCAGTCACCATGTAAGGAGAAATATAACCCTTGTCAAACTGCATGCCTTCGACAACGTCCACTTCAGTGGCTGTGCCTTTGGACTCCTCAACCGTGATGACACCGTCGCGTCCGACTTTGTCAAGAGCATCCGCGAGCAACTCGCCGACTTCGCGGTCGTTGCCGGCGATCGAGGCGACATTGGCGACCTCTTCTTTGGTCTCCACCGGTTCAGCGCTCTTTTTGAGCTGTTCGACTGCAGCTTCCACCGCCTTGTCGATCCCGCGCTTAACAGCCGTGGGGCTGCCGCCCGCCGCGACATACTTCAGCCCTTCGCTCACCAGCGCCTCAGCCAGAACTGTTGCGGTCGTTGTCCCGTCTCCAGCAATGTCGTTGGTCTTGGAAGCGACCTCTTTCACAAGCTGGGCGCCCATGTTTTCATAAGGATCGGTGAGCTCAATCTCCTTGGCAACTGTCACACCGTCTTTGGTAATGGTCGGTGAGCCCCACTTCTTGTCAAGAACAACATTGCGCCCCTTGGGACCAAGAGTCACCTTCACTGCAGCGGCAACTGTTTTTGCGCCGCGCTCAAGCGCTTTGCGCGCTTCCTCATCGTAAATGATCTGTTTGGCAGCCATAATAAAACCTCCTCAGAATGCAGGGCGTAGACTGGCCTCATGCGCACCCGTCTGCACCTGTGCGAAGCAGGGCCTAAATGCCAGCGATGAGCCCGCCCCAGCCCGTGCTCCGGCCCTTCAACATCTTCACGCTATAGAATCGTCAACTCTTGACAGCGTAGATGGAATCCTCATCCAGAATCACATAATCTTTGCCATCAACCGTGACTTCAGTCCCGCCGTACTTAGCGTAAATAATTGTGTCACCAGCCTTCACAGCCATTGGACCGCGCGAGCCGTCATCCAGCACCCGGCCCGCACCCACTGCAATGACTTTGCCTTCCTGAGGCTTCTTTTTCGCAGAATCCGGCAAAACGATGCCGCCTGCGCTGATGTCTTCTGCTTCCGAAGGCTCAACTACAACCTTGTCGAACAACGGCTTAATCAACGTGCGTATCCTCCTCCGTGTAGGAATGTACAAAGCTGAGCGCCCTCTCCTGTCGCGCTTAGCAGTCGCCAGGCGAGAGTGCTAATTCCGAGGGGATGTTATCCGCGTGCGCATTGAGTGTCAAGAGAGGCAACGCGAGAGATCGGCTCAGTTGGCGAGAAACCTGTGATCCAGGTAAGAGAAGTCTCCGTCAGAGTCCAGAGTCAACACAACGCCACTGCGGCCTCTTATGAGAGCGCCGCCTTCTGGCTGACCGGCGCCGTTCCATTGGATTGCGCGACGGGCAAGCTCCCAGTCGTGAATCTCCTCCACCGTCCACCACTCCAGATTCAGGTCTCTTCCAAGCTGAATCGTCTGCCGGAGCGCGTCCTCTACGCCAGGCTTTGCGATGTGGACAGGGTGATAGGTGAAAGCTGCTACCCCGTTGTGGCGCGCGCATTGACGCAACAGATAGAGCTGGACAACAGGCGGAACGGTCACAACCGGGTCCTGCGTGAATCCATGGATTTCAAGGCAATCGAGCGGCTCGCCGCGGATGTCGTGGTGCAGCCAAGGGTGTGCGCTTCCCGCGAAGAATCCAGCAGTTCCAAGCTTCGAAGGCAGCTTAGTCAGGTCGGTTGAGATGCCCGACTCCTGACACCACTCCAACAGATCAAGGCTCCCCTGCCAGCGGGTGTAATGATTCTTGTTTGAGCGAAAACCTCCGACTGAGCAAGCGCGGGCAACTTCGTGGAGCTGTTGGTGGAACTTTTGCCGGAGCCACCCCTCCCATCTATCTTCAGGGTTGATACCAGCGTCAAAATGAAAGCCGACCTCGTGATCGTTGGCCTTCAGAGACTCGATGACCCCACTGCCCTTGTCGTAACCCGGTGCAATGACGAGCCAGGTTGTACGGATGTCGATGTCCTTGAGTGCGGCAATAGTCCGATGCGCTTCATCCGGGCCATTGTGGTCAGAGTCATACGATATCTGTCCGACTGCCGGTAGGCGATCCGGCCAGTACCAGAGCATCTTCAGGGGCGCCGCCACCTTCGACGCCACGCGAAAAACCTCGCTGAGAAGGAGCTCTTTCCAAATGTCCGCCACCGGATAGGTAAAGAAAGGGAAGTCACATCCTTCGATCGTGTGGCGGTCTCGACGCCAGTCCAGAACGTGACCGTCCTCTGCCTTGAGGATGTTGTCGTTCAGTGGTGCGCTGCCGTCCGGCGCTGGCACACCATCTGCAACAACCGGAATGCCGTGCTGAATATACCGGCAGGTCTTAGCGACATCAACGAAGATTCCGGAGAGCGATTCTGACGGACGCACAAGCCCCACCGCGTCCTGCGCCTCGCCTTCAGTTCCAGTCAGTTTTCCTACAGCATCAGAGCTACCGCTCAGCGGCCGGACCGCAGCACCTCCAAAATGGTGGAGCCAGACATCGTCAGGACAACTCTTGAGAGCCTCCGGCACGTAGTATCCCTCACCCAAATCTCGTCCCAGCGTTTGGACTCGGAACAGATCTTCTAGTCCGGCAGGGTTCCCCAGCAGAACAAGACCACCTCCGGAGTTCAGATGCGAACGGATAGCCGAAGTCCAATCTTGTGGGACACCAGCCGGAAGATAGCTCCCAATCAGCCATACCGAACAGCCCCCTATTGCCTCCGGAGATTCTCCAGGCTGAACGCGACGATAGGCGACTCCGGAGTGGTCCAGGATTTCAAAGAGAAAGTTGTGTTCAGGGTACCGGGAGAGCAGAACAACACCAAGCGACCATGGCGCAGCGGGCGGCCGTGTCATTTTGCTACCTCATCAGTTAAGTCAGCGCGGATGAGTCCAGGCACTATTCCACCCTCACAGTGGCTATGCCGTATGCAGGAACCTTGACTTTCAGGGTTGTGCCATCCATCTGGGCCGCTGAAGCTTCAAGCGGCTGCTCGAGTATGTCCATCTCGGTCGCGCTGCTCCCCTGCCTGACCAGACCATCCAGTGAGACAGAAGCATCAGTATCATGGCCTTCGCATTCAAAGAGGCGCACAACAATACCGTCCGAATCCTCTGCCTTTTTAAGCGCCGCCATAACAACGTTCGCCGGCTCCACGCTGGCAAAACTCCTGGCCGGTGGAAGATCGCCGGAGTGGACAGCAGTGGAAATGACAGTGAGAGGATCGTTGAAGTTCCATCCCGCCTTCATCGCCTCGCTGACACTGAAAGCGCCAGTGTGCGGTTGAACAGCCCAACTAATGCGGTGCTCTCCCATCTCCGGCAGTGGATCGGGAGCATAGCTGGACCTCAACAGAGACAGGCGCAGAGTGCTACCGTCCGCGTTGTGGCCGTATTTCGATTCATTGACAAGAGTCAGTCCTGCCGGACCGGAAGCTGTCGATCCAGACACATCAGCCCACTTGAGCGCTGGAACTTCCTGACCGTGCGCAGGCCTTTGGATTGAGCCAAACGGTATCTCGTAGGTTGACTGTGGGTTGCTTACAGCTACCGGAAGTGCCGTGCGCAGGAAAGGCACACCCTTCTCGGGCGTTCCGCGCTCCAGCCAGTTGACGGTCAAGTCAAATCGCACCTGGCGGCTGTCGTTATCAAGAGATATTTCCAGGCTCAGAGTGCTGTCGTTGTAGGAGCGCCTGCAGACGACAGCTCCACGGTGCGGGCCCCGGTGGCGCACATCCAGCGTCCAGCCTTCATCCAGCTTCTCAACGCGGCGAATCTGGCCTATGTTCCACGCGCTCATGGGGTTGTGAGCTTCGTTGAAGACCTCCAGCAAACCCATGAACTCACCCTGCGGCACAAAGTCAATGCCGGTCGCCTTGTCTACGAGATGACAGATAGCTCCGGCTTTGCTCTCAAGCGTGACGCTGAGATGCTGATTTTCCAGAGTGACCTGTCCCAGTTCACAGGCCGGGCAATAAAGAACCTCCTTGCGCGCATGGACGTGGACGCCTTCGCACGGTTGCGGCTCGACGTCACGATCCAGAGCGTACACCTTGTAGCCTACCGACGGGACGTCCTCTACCGGAAACGCCACGGTCGTGTACGCATGGCCCCAGTACTGATTGTGATCCAGCACCTGAGCGCTTACGCTTTCACCATCTGGACCAATGGCCTTAACCGGCCCATGTGGCCAATCCACATTCCACACCTGCGCGACAGCAATCTCCGAGCGTGCCCAGCCCATCGAATTGTAAACCAGGAACGGCTGCGCTCCGGGTGCGCCAATGTTGTAGCTCGTTGAGCCGGAGGTGATATCGCCCTTACCCGCTCCTGCTCCGGTCCCGGCGCCAATCTCAGAATGCTCTGCGTCCTCCGGCACAGCCCCCGCAACAGACGCAGTATCAACGCGCGACGCCAGACGGCGAAGTCCACGCGTAATAACAGACTCTGAAATCGCTGCGACTTCCTGGTAGAGACCCTCGCTGTACTCATACGTAGCATGGATGCCCGAGCCGGGCAGAATATCGTGGAACTGACACAAAAGAGTGTGACGCCAACCGCGTTCCAGATCTTCAGAGGGATAGGGCATTGAGTCCGTAACCCCGGCGATCAGGGCAATGGCTTCAGCTTTTGGAAGCAGACTCTCACTGCGGCGGTTACCGCGTTTGACCTTGGATTGAGAGGTGTAGCAGCCTTCAAAGATTGTGTTCAGCTCATCGTCAATAACCGGCAAACTGGGATTTGCTGCCTCAACAGCGTCAAAGAAGTCCGATGTCTTGCTCAAGCGCAGTGTCGGGTAAATCGGCCACTGCTGCATCTGGTGGAACAGCAGAAGATCGCGTCGTGTCGGGCCACCGCCATGGTCGCCAACACCGTACATAAACATGTAGTCTTTCAGCCCAGTGTCTGCTTCAAACCGGAACAACAGATTCGTCATCTCCGGGCCGATCGAACCGTTGTACCACAACTCATCATCCATGAATGCGAGAACCCTGGAGCCATCAGGCGCCTTCCACCAGAACAGCTTCGGCTCTTTGCCCGCTCGACAGAAGTAGTAGCGCGTAACACCGCCCCGGTTCAAAATAGCCGGCAACATCCGGGAGTGCCCGAACATGTCTGGCTCCCAGTCAATCTTGACGGCGTCGTAAGGAATCCCGAATTTCTCTTTGAAGTAACGCCTGGTGTAGAGCATCTGCCGGCACAGCGCTTCGCCGCTGGAGAGATTTTTCTCACCCTCCACCCAGGTGCTCGCCGTCAGGTCCCAACGTCCTTCGGCAATGCGGCGTTTGATCATCTCGAAAATCTCTGGCGAATACTGCTCCATCGCAACATAGACTGACGCCTGATCCTGAGAAAACTTGAAGTCCGGAAAGAGATCCATCAGGCGGTCGACTGTTGTGAAGGAGTCTCGCGTCGCGCTGACAGTCTCCTGCCACGGCCACAGCCAGTTCATGTCAATGTGCGCGTGTCCACAGCAGTGAATTGTGTATTTCTTGAGCTCGCGACCGATCTGATCGAGACGGTCCTCCGCAGCAGTCACCGCTTCAACCAGACTCCCTTTCCCGTCTTTGAGAGTGTCACTGAAGTCTTTGAGAGCACGCCCAATAAGGCCTTCCCACTGATCCAGCAGTTCCTTGCGATGGGTGGCGAATCGGTGCGCGACGTCGATCTCCGAGCGCAGGCGCAGCATCAGCTGTTCCGACTCACGCGTGGTGACGGCCACATGCCGCCAGAGAGAATCAAGTTTGGTCACAAAGCTCATAGTACCGGCCTTTTACAATAAGAAATTCCAGACCGCCTCCGGGCGCGGCCCGTAACCGCTTCGCCGAAACACCCGGAACTCCTGCCCGGATGACATCCTCTGCATCAAAGCGGAATTTTCTCGCCAGGACAGGTTGACACGCTTGAAGGCGGCGTATAAAATCCATCGGTCACGCCCCCATAGTGCAGCGGCCTAGCACACCACTCTTTCACGGTGGTAGCACGGGTTCGAATCCCGTTGGGGGTAGTGTCTTTCAGATTTCCGAACTGCCAGGGCGGTTTCAGTCAGATCAACGACCTCCGCGCCCAGGTGATTTACGATCAAATCGAAGGGTTTCCGGTATTCCGGGGTGATCTTGCCGTCTTGC
>JADLDK010000068.1 GCA_020846715.1 Armatimonadota bacterium
AAAACGTCAAAATATTCCTCTAGTTCAGCGCGTCTGTACCAGAGATGGTAAGCTTCCCTGGCGTGTATCGGCACGCTCTGCAGATCGCATAGAGCATCGCTCAAGCGTTGTATTTATACTTTGGACTCTCCAGTCTGGGTGGCGTGAATGAGTCTGCGGCAGGTGACGCGAAGTAGCTGCCAAGTCTTGGAGAAAAGAATGAAAAGAGTTCTGGTTTACGACCTTCCCACGCGCGTTTTTCACTGGCTTTTTGCGCTGTTCTTCGTCATTGCCTTTGTCGTCTCCAAGCGGTTTGATGACGACCAGCCGAGGTTTTCTCACCATATGATAGCGGGGCTTGTCCTTCTGGCTCTGGTCGTCTTCCGCACTGTCTGGGGATTTGCGGGCAGCAAGTACGCGAGGTTCAGCACTTTTGTGCTGAACCCAACAGAGCTGGTGAGTTACTTCCGAGGAATTCTGACTGGAGACCGGCGCAGGTGGCCGGGACACAACCCCGCTTCCAGTTGGGTTGCGGTCATAATGCTGTCACTGGTAGTCGCGCTGGCTGTCACCGGTTATCTGATGACGCGAGACCGCGCCTTCAAAGACCTCAAAGACATTCACGAGACGCTTGCCAATATCTTTCTTGCAGCAGTGATCCTTCACATTGCCGGAGTGATAGTGCACACGCTGCGTCACAAAGACGCTATCTGGAAGAGCATAATCACGGGTTACAAGACTGACGTTGCCCAGCCATCGCCGCCCATCCGCCTCTACCCGGCCGTTGGCGTCCTTCTGCTGGCGGTGACTTTTGGTTTCGTGGGATACGCGGCACGCAACTTCAACGACGAGACGCGAGAGCTGAGCATCATCGGTATCCCGCTCCATCTGGACAAAGCTGGACACGCCGACAAGAAGCACAAAGGGCATGAGAAAAGATTCAACAACAACGACCTCGATGACTGACAGGCAGCGGATGTCCTCTTTCTGCGCCGGAGAGCAGGATTGCGAGGCAGACCAATTTCAGCCTGCATCTGCGGAGAAAGAAAAAGGGCAGCTCCTTGAGCCGCCCTCTGCGTTTGTCTAGTCAATAGAAACCCGGAAAGTCACCGTCCCTGTGGCATCCTGAGCAAGCAGGGGAATCGCCCATCTTACGACACGCGCCACCGGATCGTACACTCCGCCGTTCGAGGCACTACCGGAGACGTAGTTCGTGTGCCGGGGCAACGGAGCGACCACCAGTACATTAGCCGCTGCGGCACTTCCAGAGTTCTTGTACAGAACTGTCAGATCAACAAGGTCCTTGGGCTGTGGATTGGCCGTCAGGCCCTGAATCTGAATGTCAATGTTGGGTGAGCCAACGGGTTGCGGGTCCGGAGTTGGTGGATCCGGTGTCGTTGGAGGTATGTCCGGTACAGTAGGCGGCTCTGGCGGCGGCGCAGGGCTTCGGAACTCGTCCTGATAGCCGTCGACTACGTAGAGCTTACCATTGCTCACAGTCTGTCCGCCAAGATCCTGCACAAGGACCTCGTCAATATCAATACTAGCCGCAGAGGCGGCCTTTGTGAACTGTACCGCTACATACCGGGCACTAGTCGCGGAAGGCAGCTCAACTGTGATGTCGCCCCGGCCAGAGGAACCGTCAGCCGACCAGACAGCCGCTTCCCGGAAGCCGTCACCAAGGAAGGTCTCAAACTGCCATTTATCTCCGGGCTGATACTGGCGATCCGGGATGGTGAAATGGACGACACCATTGTCAGAATGGAATAGCTGACCAGTCTGCGCCGTCCCCTGTGCCCCGGAGACCGAACCGCTGACAGTGAAGGCGCTTGCGGAAGTCGCTGTTGCCGTCCAGACCTCCGTGCGCAGCGCAGGAGATCCAAGGCTGACTGAGATGCGGATCGGGTCCACTGTCAGGCTGCCACTAAATCGCGCAGCGACAGAGTTCGGACGGGAGCTGTCATCAGTAGCTGTCAGGGAAGTCAGAACGCGGATTGAGCTGATCTGGGAGCGGTCTTTACTTCCGATGATAACTTTTTTGACGTTGTACGCCCTCGAAGCGGGTTGAGGATTACTCTGGTCGTCATAGTTGACCAGATCCATAATCAAACCCTTGTTAGTGGCCAGATTCTTGTACATCCAGTAGGAAGGCTTCGGCTGCCCCGTCGAGTAGAAAAGTCCGGCGTGGCTTCCAAAGATGTCATCTTCCCGTTCGCCAACAGGCGCCAGGTCCTTTGCCGGCCACCACTGGATACCTTTGACCCAACCCAGTTTGCGCGCCCACGCCAGGATACGGAACCCGTACTCTGTCTGCTTGCGCTCGTTGAGCCCCCCACCCGATCCGGCTACGCCGCTGTCTGTAGCAATCTCACCGAAGAAAACGCTCTTTGCAGCGTCTCCGTGCGCTTCCATAATCGAGCGGCCGGTGCCGTTGGTGAAACCGTTCGCCCAGTTGAACGCATCCGGCGCCATAGTGTTAAAAACATAAGGGTGCCAGGCAACCATATCAAAAGGTTTGTCCGGGAGTTCATTGTAGATGGTCTGGAGGTTCGAGGTTGCGCCATTCGCATAGCCTCCGCTCACCACCTTGGCTGATGGATCAGCGGACCGCACAGCCTCCGCGCCCGAACGCAGGATCTCGGCGTAGACGTCCTGCCCCGCGTTCCAGCACCAGCCCTGATCAGGTTCATTCCAGAGCTCCCAGTATTTCACGCGGTCTTTGTAATGCCCGACGAAATCTTTCACAAAATCTGTCCAGGGCTTGGTATCGAGATAATCGTAGTAGGCTACTACAGAAGAAGCCGCGCCAATCTTGGGCAGGTTGACGTGGAACTCATCGACATCAACTGTTCCACCGCCGACAATGCTAACGCCGACTTTCAGCGGCCATCCCAGCGCCTGATCCCAAGAGTACGGCCACTGAAATCCACCGTCGGGATTGGCGGGATCATTTTGCGAAGTGAATGCTGTCCAGGTATCGCCCTGCTTGCGCAGAGTGATCCAGCGCGGAGCATAGTCCAGAAAACCAAGCTCTCCATTGCCACCGTAGGTGGTGACAGAACCGTTGACACAGCGCACCAGCAGTGGTCTGCCGGCGTCATTGGATATCCCGTAACGGAACCAGTTTTTGGCATCCTGATAGACGGCTATACCGGCCTGACTGTTGGGTCCGTTCAGAGGTGGAGCGTCTGAAACACGCATGGAAACTGAAAAATCCCCACCTCCAGAGAGCGTCTGATGGAGGAAGTGTCCCACAGTGTCGAGTCCCGCAGTCGCCGATACGCGCAGATTCCCGGGTACGCTAACGCCGACATTCCAGGACGCCGGCTGGTTCATCCACTGCCACTCTGAAGAGAGAGGAGCCGAGTCAAAAGTCTCGTTCTTCTTGGCGCCAGTAACCTGAGACATGTGCCGTGATACGACACCGGTTTTTGTGTTCAGCGTGTAGTCGGAACCGGCCTGATAAACTGCGTCGATACTGTCGTAAGTGACTTTGATCCTGGAGCCATTGACTGGAGTCTTACCGTGATACCAGAACATGTCCAGATCCGCGAAATGCAGGCGGCCACCGCGATCAATCATAAAATCCTTCGCCTGATCGGGTGAGTTGATAAGATTGTCCACGCGACGCCACTCTTGATAGCCGGCGCCTTCATCCACCCACACTTGCGCCGAGTTGGCCATGATCGGCCAGTGAGAAACGCGAGGCGCATCACCCTTCTTAAAGTTGGTCGTGACAACTTCTTCAACGTGGTGTGTTGTGGGAGTTGGACTTGGAGTCAGCAGAAAAGGAGTGATGTCCGGCTGCCCGGTGAGCACAAAACCGTGCGCCAACGACGCGGAGCCGGATGAAAGATCCAACGCCTCGCCTTCAACGGGCTGACTGGGCGCATAGGAGCGGTCTCGCATTCCGTTGGCCCACGCTGGGGTGTATCCGAGCACACAGGTGACAGTGAGCCCATCTCGTATGTAGGCGTTGATATTATCTTCAATACCGTACCAGTTGAAATCGTAAGTCTTGCTCTGCTGAACGCCGTACCACGGGACATCGTATCGCACGCCCAGAGCTCCGGCCTGCTTCTGCAGTGCGTAGAGTTCCGGAGTGTCTCGCGGTGTCACACCGTGCGGCGCATTTATTCCCCAGAAGCAGAACTCACCAATAGAGTAGCGCTTCTTTGGGAGCTGCGTAGAATCGGCAAAGAGACTGAGCCACGCGTTGTCGCTGCTGGAGGTTGCCCGGACACCGTCAGTGAGCTTGGTTTGCGCATCGGCGTCTTCAGTGGAGCAGGCTGCGGGTACGGCCCCGCTCAGCAGGATGAGCGCGGCAAGCCAGGGGAGATATCTCATTGCGGCTTACCTCGTGTATCTACCATAGTGTGCGCCTCAAGCACGGACAGACGAAACTCAGCGGCTGGCGAGTTGAGAGGCCGTGACCGTGCCGGAACAAGCGGCAGAAGAGGCGACAGTGCTGCAGGGTTCCACTCAATGCTTCCGCTCAGGAGATACAGGCCGGAAGCGGCTTCCATCCGCACTGGATAGCTGACTTGTGGAACGCGCTGGTCACAGGTCGGGTTGTGGTCCGTGCCCTAACTGTCTCGCGTGCTAGAGCCTGGACACATGGTCTCTATAGGAGTCTTCCACAAATCTGGCGATTGAGGTCATAAATACCGACCTGTCAAATGTCATAGCATTTGCCCGCACAGCCACAGGATCGAACTCTGTCGCCTCAAAACGGCGCACGGCGTCCATCAATGACTCAACCGTCTGCTCCTGAAAGAAAACGCCACTGACGCCATCTTTGACGGTTTCCGTGGCGCCGCCTCGAGCAAACGCAATAACCGGGCGTCCTGCCGCCTGCGCCTCAACAGGTGTAATGCCAAAATCCTCTTCTCCCGGAAACACAAAAGCCCGGCACCTCTGATACGCTTCTGCCACTTCCTGATCTGTCTGCCCTTTCAGAAAGCGGATATTGTTGCCTGCAATAGCTTTCAGCCGGCTCTGCTGCTCCCCTTCGCCGATTACAAGCAGAGGTAGTCCGAGTCTGTTGAAGGCTTCTACGGCAAGATCGACCTTCTTGTACGGCGCCAGGCGCGAGACCATCAGAAAATAATCATCCTGTTTGTCCGAGATGACAAAACGGTCACACTCCACAGGCGGATAAATGACTACGGAGTCACGGCGATAGTATTTGCGGATACGCGAGGCCACGTGCCGGGAGATGGCGACAAACTTGTCCACACCGTTAGCAGTGCGCACGTCCCAGTTGCGCGCATGAGCCATAGTCAAAGCCGCAATACTCTTGAAAATGCGCCCTTTGCCGGAGTCGCGCAGATAGTCGTGGTACATGTCCCATGCGTAACGCATCGGGCTGCAACAGATGCAAACGTGGAGAGTCTTCGGACGGGTAATGACGCTCTTGGCGCAAGCGTGATTAATGCTTATGACGACATCGAACTCTGACAGATCAAACTGCTCAAACGCCAGCATGAAAACCGGCAGAAAGCGCTGATGGTACTTGGCCGCACCCGGAACTCTCTGTGCGAAGCTCACGCGGATATCTTTCCGGCGAAAGTCTTCGGGCATAGTGTGGGGAGTATAGAGGGCCGTGTAAATTGGGGCATCAGGAAACACATCCGCTAAAGCAAGCAGATGCTTTTCAGCCCCGGCCATGACATTCAGCCGTTCAGCAACCAGAGCGACCTTCAAGTTGCCTCCGATCTTTCTGTGGAGCGGCCGCCACGTTGGGAAGACGGGTGCAACCGCACACCGGCAGCCACCGACCAGGCAAAAACAAACGGAACTACGGCGGCCAAAGGCGCGGCCGTGAGACCTTGCAGACTGATGGCGCGCCGTCCCATAGCCCGAACGTGCAAACCCCAGATTGCAAGAAAACAGCCAACTGTCCACACCGCCGCCGGCCAGACTGGCAAGGAGCTCAGCGCAAGCACACCCATCGCAGCGAGGCCACCGAGATAGCTCCAGTACAGCTTTTGACGCAGGCGCTTGAAACGCCTCCCCAATATCTCGTACACATCGTGCCACTCTCCACAGATCTGTGGATGGAGTTGACGCAGGAGCCTGTCGTGACGGTAGCGCATAGCCAACCGGATGGGACGCTTCCAACTCGGCGAGAGAGGCCGGTGAACAACTCGCGCGTGTTCCGCAAACGTGATGCCAAGTCCGCGTTCGATGATTCGCAGGGCCAGTTCGGTATCCTCCCGGAAGTGGATGCGTGTCGCCGGATCATAGAAACGTGTGTCGAACAGCCCGACTTCACGAAAAACGCTGCGACGCAGGAACATGTTGCACGTGGGGAAGCCGCCGGGGGAGACATTCTGCGTCTGGTGCGTAAAGGGTGTGATCAACTCCTCAGAGCCAATCTCTGTATAGCCTTCCGCGACATCGAAGCCTTCAATCGCTTTCAACCCTTCCTCGAGCCAGGTCGAATACGGCTCCGTATCAGCATCGACGAGAGCGACAACTTCCGCAGAAGAAGCCTGTATGCCTGTATTGCGGGCCGCGCCAGGTCCAGCATTGACCTGATGCCTGATACACCTCATGCTGAAGCCCACGCGGCGCGCGAGTTGTTCGACTTCAGTGGAAGTCTTATCAGAGCCTGCATCGTCAACTACGATCACTTCATACTGGTCATGTGGCAGGGTCTGTTCACCCAGCTTCCGGAGGCAGATCTCAAGCAACGGCCAGGAATTGTAGGCGGGAATGACGACGGACACGCGCGGACAGCTCAAGGCGCCTCCTCCGCAGGATACCTCCACGACCGGCGCAAACGGCGCGAATCTGGAAGATCCGCAGCATCGCCAAGCACTCCGGCGCTGGCCATCGCCGTCACGGGCTCAGCCTCCCTGGCCAGACGCGCCGCCGCAATACCAATGCCAAACTGCACCCAGATATAGATACGGAAAAAGTTCGCATGCGCCCAGTAGCCGATCAACAGACCCACCGCGCTCGCAATCAGCCCCGCAAGAACGGCCCGCGTGTAGATGTCTTCACTCTGACGTATCCCTTTGAACAGAGCGGCAAAATAGGCGATCCATATCCAGGCAAAGAGCGCTCCGCCGACAAGCCCTCGCTCGCTGAGCACTTCAAGATAGAGGTTTTGAGGGTCCCAGCGAAGCGTGAGTTCGTACTCGTTAGCGCTGCGGTCGTCCTCCATGAAACGGAGCCGATGGAACGGATAGTTTCCCGGACCGACCCCGAGAATCGGATTATCCAGAAACATTTTAACGGCCGCTTCTCTGGCGCGTTCTCTAACCATCGCCGAGTGTTGACTCAGACGGGGATGAGTGATCTTGGAGACAACCTGTTCAAGCTCATGGCCTACTGTAGGTACAAAAATCGCCGCGACAAGCCCCGTGCAGATTGCTATGATAGCCAGGCCACCCGCCAACCTGAGGGGACTGGTATTGCGGATAAGGTTGTATCTGATCCCGAGAAAAAAAACGACACCGATAGCCGCAAGACCACTGGCAAAGCCACCGGTGGAAAACGTGAGGAAGAGGTTGACGACCAGGAGAAAGATCAGACCGTACTGCGCAAAACGACCTGGGCGGATCTTGTCCGCCATACTGAGAGCTATCGCCAGCGGAAGTACCAGCACCAACCACTCGGCATAGTAAGAAGGCTCAGAGAACGTGCCGATAGCGCGGAAATCCTGACCCTGCCAGGTCCAGTAGCGCTGCCCGCTCAGAGCATACAGACCAACGATAACGCTGACAATGAGCAGCGCGCCGATGGCCCAGTGCAGGATGCGCCTGGTGCGGATGACGCGGTTGACCATAGTGTAAAGCAGGAAACTATAGACTGACCAGAACGTCTGAGTCCAGGTGCGCAACCAGGGGCTGTTCAACCCCTGCGCGTCTTCCAGCCGCAGGTTGTGAGGGATCTGATCCATCATAATCAGCGATGAAACTACGCCAATTACGATGTAGGCAAGGATTGGTTTTCTGAGCGCATCACCTGAAGATGTGAGACTTCGATCGAAAGCCAGACGGAGAAAGAAAACGGCTATAGCCAGCATGGCGATCCAGTCGCTGACCTTGAAGTTGACCCCCGCGACCGGAAAGACGTACAGATCCATAAGGGGCATCAGCAGGATGACCAGCAGAGCTCCGTTCTCGGCGCGCGCGAAGAGTATGGCCAGCACCGCCAGGCCTATGACGGCCTCCATCATCAGCGTCATGTACTGACTGAACAGGAAAGACGCTGCCACCGCTCCGATCAGAAGGAGTACCGCGATATTCAGGAAGGTCTTCCTGATAGCGGAGGCGGCATTTTCCGGCAGCGGCCGTACACCTGTGGAAAACGCAGAGCGCATTACTGGCATGTCGTCGCCTCCCGATAGACATCTAACGTCTCACGCGCCGTGTTTTCCCAGGTGAAGCGCGCGGCGCGCTCAGGGCCTTTTTCGCGCAGTTGCTCACGCACAGAGGAGTCTGTTGCGACTTGTACGAGCGATTCCGACAGTTTTTGCCAATCTCCGGCAGGGAACAAAAGGCCGGCATCGCCCACAACTTCCGGCAGGGACGTAGCATCGGCTGCCACAACAGGACATCCGAGAAGCATCGCCTCCAGCACAGGCAGCCCAAAGCCCTCGTGAAAGCTCGGAAGACAGAAGACTGCTGCGCGCCGATAGAGCGCCGCCAGAACTCGGTCGTCCGCAGCTCCCAGAAACCGGATTTTGTCTCGCAGCGGACTCATTTCAGCCTTCGTCCGAATCTCATCGTAACCAGAGCCGGGAAGACCAACAAGAACCAGCGCCTGAAACTGGGCCTGCGCATGAGCCAGCTCGTACGCTTGAATAAGCGAGAGCACTCCCTTTCGAGGAGTCAGCAGTCCGACAAACAGGACAAAGGGCTCTGGCACTTCCAGCGACTCCAGAATGTCCGGCGCATCGGACTCTGATGAGGCAAGGCGCAGCGACGGGTTCACACCCTGATAGACTACCCGAATCTTCTCAGAGGGTATCGACAGTGTTGCGCTGATATCGTGAGCGGTATAGTTGGAAATCGCTATAACCCTGCGAGCCCTTTTCGCGCTTACGCGAGTGAGAGTGTTGTACAGAAGGAGCGCTCTTCGCGAAGTGCCTTCCGGATGTTTCATGAATATCAAATCGTGGAGCGTCACGACACCTGGCACGCGCGACAGAACCGGCAACGTAAAATCAGGAGAGTGATAGACGTCCAGCTCATCCCTCCGAAGTGTCCACGGAAGCGCTCCCTGTTCCCAGAGAACCCTGCCAAGCCGTTCGCTGCCTCTCTTCACCTCTACCGGCAGACGCTCCAGCGTAGTTTCCGCCCGGTTGGTGTACAGCTGATATTCGTTGTCCGGCGCGACTTTCAGCATGGCCTGCAAGAGCTGAAGAGCGTATCGTCCAATCCCGCCGGTCAAACCTATCGGGCGTCCAAAATAGCCTATTCGCATCTAGTCCGCCCTACCCAGCACGTCTTTATAGACCTGATGCGTCTGCTGTGCAATATGCGCCCACGCATAATCTGCGCTGAGCAACTCAGCTCCATGGGAAATATCGGCTTTCAAGGCCGGACACTCCAGAAGTAACCTGATGTTGGCAGCCAGCGCTTTGGCGTCATCAACAGGCGATAGCAGCATATTGACTTTGTGGACAAAACTGGCTGGAGTACGCTCTGAGCGCGTTGTCAGGACAGGAAGACCGTGCGCCAGAGCTGCCAGAAGAGACCCTCTGCGAGAGGTTGCGCCATCCTCAAATGGGAGGACGGCACCATCTACAGCCTGCATTATCGAGGATACCTCTGCATCCGAAAGATATCCGGTCGAAAATATGCGCTCCGCAATCCCGAGCTGCAAAGCCATCTCCTCAAGGCTCTTCCCGTACGCGGGATCTGGATCAGGCGCAACAATCAGCAGCCGGGCGCTGGAGGAAGGCAACAAGGACAGCGCCTGAAACAGCGTCTCCAGCCCTTTTCCGGGGCGAACAAAGCCGAAGAACAGCAGGGTTAGCTTTGCGGACTCACCTGCTAATGAAGCGAGAATGTTGCGGCCACTGGTTGCGTCTGCGGTGACGTCAATGTTGCTTCCAATGGGAATAGTGGACAGGCGATCAGAGCTGAACCACCTCGCCAGCAGCCGCCAATCTTCCTCCTGCGTTACGATAGCCTTTCTGGAATAAAAAACGCTGAGAAGCTGCTTTGCCCTCCCCCCGGGCGGCGCCATGCAGTACTCGTGCAAAGTTGTGACGACGGGTAGCCCGTGCAGGTAGCGCGGCAACACGTTGACTCCCCATTTTCCGTGATAGCGCCAGGTTGGAAATTGAATGTGGACGAGGTCAGGGCGGCGCTGCTGGAGCTTTCGGGCAAGGTGTTTGACGGCCGAGACTGTCCAGTCTTCAGCCAAAGCGAAGGCAGGTACATCAGGATCTGCGCCGATATAGAGCCCTGCCGTGGTGATCACGCTCGCTTCTACGTTTCGCGTTCGCAGCTCCTTGACCAGCCGGCGGGTATAGTCAGAGACTCCGCAGTGGTCTGGAAGATACGTGCCACAGACCATGTCAACTCGCACGTCTCAGCCTGCCTCCAGCGACGTACTCACTGAGTTGTCCATTGCTAACATCTCCCGCAGTGCAGCAACAAGCGCTTCTGGAGTTGCCTCCGCATCTGTGAACACGCGCCTGCGCTCAGGCGCCGTCCACGGCCCCCACCCTGCCGGGTCGGACTGGACAAAAACAGCGCACACCTTTGCACCGCAAGCGGCCGCCAGATGCATCGGACCGCTGTCGTTGCCGAGAAAAGCGCGGCACCGGACAAACAGAGCCGCCAATTCTGCCAGCGAAGTCCTCCCACAAAGGTCAATGCAGGGCGCCTGCATCCGGGCCTTCATCTGTTCCACTAGAGGCCGTTCTTCTGCGACACCTACAAGCACAATGCTCAGACCCTGTGCCGAGAGCGCATCACAGACACTGGCAAAACATTCCGCCGACCAGCGCTTGCGCTCCTGCTTTGTGCCGACGTGAACGACCAGCGCGCGTTCCGCTTCGAGTCCCGCGTCTTCGAGCACCTTTGAGAGACTCTGGTGAGCTTCCGCGGGAATCTGGAGGTCAAAGCGCGGCTCCCCTAGCTTGGCTCCAAGCGCTTCCGCCAGCTTCAGATTTACTGTGACCTCGTGCTCACCAGGTAGTTGATGCAAAACGCGCGTCAACAGGTGTGGCCTGGCCTCAACATGCGTGCCGCTTATGTGGACAATTCTGTCAAAGCCGATGCGCACTGGCACACCAGCCAGGAAAACCTTAAGCGCCATGCCGGTTTCCTCAGTGGAGAGCAGCACAGCGTCATAATGGGCGTCCCCAATCATTTCTATTTCTCGCCACTTTTCACGCCATCCCGTTGGCGCAGGCCATCTTGTGCGCAATATCCGGTCTACGGCGGGGCCCATGCGGAAAATGGCCTCTCCTGCGGACGTGCCCGCCAGTACGTGAATCTCCGCTTCAGGAAAGGAGCGGCGCAACTGGGAAAGTGTCGGGAGGATGACGATACAGTCTCCCACATTTTGGATACGCGTCACAAGAATTCGGCGAGGAGTGGCATTGTCAGGGCCGCGCCTGCGACCAAAGCCACAGACCCCCCGCCATACCAGTTTGCTGACGGTCCGGAGCACTTCAGACCTGCGCTTTCTGTGATGGGTCAGTTCGAATCAGCTCATCGTACAACTGGCAAATGCGGCGGGCCTCTTGCTTGTAGAAACGGCTGCGAACGGTCTCGACGGACGCGCGGGCAAGGCGCTTTCTCAGCTCATCGGACGCCAACAGGCGCAGACAGGCCGCAGCAATCTCATCGGAAGCTCCAGGAGCGACGAGCAGTCCATCCACACCGTCAGTGATGATCTCCTGCGGGCCGCCGGAGCGCGTTGCGACAACAGCAGTGCCACAAGCCATAGCCTCCGCCACAACCAGACCGAATGGCTCATTGAGACTGGCAAGGACGCAGATATCCATCGTCTTGTAGAGAGACGCGACACAGTCCACAAAGCCGGTAAAGAGAACCCGGTCCGCCAGACCTTGCCGCGCGATTTCCTCCTGAAGCAGCGCGGGATAGTCGTCATCATGCGTGAAAAGAGGGCTGCCAAGAATCAGAAACCTTGCGTCAGGCCGCTCGGCGGCAATCCGGCCGGCGGCTTTCACAAAATCAAGCTGGCCTTTGTCTGGCGAGATCCGGCTCGCGATTCCTATGATGGGGCTTCCCCCCCAGCCCCGCTCACGGCGCAGTTCTAAATTGGGTTCTTCTGCCTGTAGCGAGTCCACATCCACGTCGTTGTAGGTCAGGTATGTTCGCACATCTGGAAGCAGCTTATGAATGCGTTCGCCAACGCACTCTGTGATGACAATCAGGGCATCGCACGCCCGGAAAGCACTGGCTCGAGAGCTGTCCAGGACATCATAAAGATCCCGGCAGTGGTATACAACCGGAATCTGTAGACGAGCGGCCGGCGGAATTGCCAGCTCAGGCGCCCAGAAAGAGTTCACGTGGACCAGAGATGGCTGAAGGTCCTCCAGCCATTTTCTGATGGCTGACTGCGACCTCCTGAACGCCAGAGGGCGCCGCCTCCTGCGGGTCTCCATCGGGAGAAATGTGAAAGGAATTTCAAGCGCTTGCATCCGCTCAGACAATGGTCCCGAACAGGGAAGCGCGACGTGAGGCTGGAAGTGGCGCCGGTCCAACCCTGCGAGCAGAGTGAGCAGTGAAATCTCCGCACCGCCCAACTCAGACGTCGTAGAGATGTAGGCTATCTTCTTTGCCGATGGACACTGTGTGGCAGACGTACTGGAAGACTCTCGCAAAGGCTCTGCGCTCATAGATTGCCCTACGCCACTGCCTGCTGCTGAAAAGTTGACAGATACGCATCAATACCCTGTTCGAAGCTGGCTCTGGAGAACTCCTGGGCCCGCTTCTCTGCGGCGTGACGATAGTTCTCGAGAAGATCCGGGTTGTGAATCAGAGAAAGAGTTCTCGACATAAGGGTGGCTGTATCCTGCCAGACGAATCCATCCAGGCCATCGCGAACGATTTCGGAGGGCCCGCCGCCATCAATCACCACAGGGACCGCACCGGAGGCCATCGCCTCGACAATACTCATCCCAAACTGCTCAAAGAGCTCCGGCGTAGCGTCAGCATTCTCAAGAGCTCCCGTCGCATGCCAGTAGATGGAGGCAGAGGCGTAAAGAGGCAAAAGCTGTTGGAAAGTTAAATCTGTGGTGATCTCTATCGGGTATCCGGCGCTCCTTTCCTGAATATCAGACAGATAGCGCTGATCATCCGCACTCGGATGAGTCCCACCGACCACTCGAAGCTTCCAGCCACTCAACCCACGGTCGCACAGTTGCTTGAAAGCGTCGATCATCACCGCGTGCTTCTTTGTTGGACCGTGAGCGTAAAAGCGCCCCACTGTAAGAATGGTGCGCTCTTTGTCTGCGCTGTCGCATTCGTCTATCTGCGCAGGGGGATAGTGCACGTGAGATTGGCTCTTCCAACGCAGATCGATCCACCTGCGGACAAATTGCGACGGACAGGCAATGTAGTCCCACGTTCCCAGGCGAGCCAGCTTTTCTCGATCGGCTGGGCGAAGCGGCGCTCCATGAGCGTCAAGCCGGATAGCTTCTTCCGCATTGTACGGGAACTGAACGAAAAGGAAGCCGGAACGTGCGGGACACGCCGGGGGAATCTCACCGGTAATGAACACAAGCAGGTCCAGATTTCTCGCAAAGCTCAGAGCTGTACGCCCGTAGATCAGCCGGGCAGCGCGCGGAGCAAAACGGGCAACCTGCTGTAGGACGGGCTCAAAGGCTGGACGCGCGGCCCGTGCCCGACAGCCCTCAAGATTCAGTGCCAGAACAGACGACAACCTGGGGATATCCGGCAGTGGCTCTCCAAACAGCGTCACGTCCCACCCGTGAGCGAGCAATCGTTCGGCTATGACACCCAGCACCTTCTCGCCGCCGCCGCAGTAGTCCCACGACGTGCTGTACACGCCCGCCTTGAGGCTCATCCCGGCGCCAGCTTTCGAAGGCGCGCCGTGTACATCTGGCGTTCCTGCTGGTCCAGAGACACCCACGCAAAAGCAGCTACATAGACAGCTACGACAACAAAACCTTCCATCACGAGTACAGGCAGGTTTGTAGGAGGCAATGAACGGAGCAACGCCAGCGACAGCGCCAATGCAGGGATCAAAGGCACAGCGCAGGCGAGGAATATCTTCCAGAGAAACCACGAGGTGGACATCCCGATGTGGCGGCAGCCCAGATACGGGAACACGAAGATGTGACTGACAAATAGCGGAATCGCTGTGCCCAGGGCAACGCCAATCAGGCCGTAAGGTTTCACGAGAGCAATGCTGAGCAGGAGATTGACGACGGAATCAACCAGTGTGACTATCGCCAGTGTCTTGTGGTTGGCGACACCAAGCAGCAGCCGCACGCTCACGGCCGGCACGATGCTCGCAAAAACGCTGATCGCCAGAATCCAGGTCAGAGTCTCTGTCAGAGGCGGCACACTGTCCAGCCAGATCGCAAGAATGGGGCGCGCAAACAGACAGACACACAGAGTCAGTGGAGCTGCAATGCCCACTGTCAGCTTGCCAGCCTGCAGATACACCCGCCAGATGCGCTCCCGATCCTCCATTCTGTCCAACTGGGAAAAGACCGGAATGAGCACGTCGATGGCCTGCTCAGCGATTTGTCTTATCAGAGTGGCCAGCTTGTTGGCGATCGCAAAGGGCGTGACCGACGCAGCAGATAGAAACGCCGCTATCACAAAACCATCAGTGTTGTACTTCACAAAATGGGCGATTTTCAGGCCGGAAAACGTGAATCCGTAAGTGGACGTCGCGCGCACAAGCTTTCGATCAAACAGTGAAGCAGACAAACGCAAGCGCGGCAAAATTCTCTTCATGGCGACATAGCGGACGACAGCTATCGGAGCCATGACCACGAGGTAGGCCGCGCAGATCCCCGGTAGGCCAAAGCCAAAATGCACAAACGCAATCACCAGTGCCGTGTTGGCAACTGTGCCGAATGCCCCCACGAAGTTGTTGATATCCATTCTCTGAAGACCTGTCAGCGCGCCGCCAATGACTCCGATTGGAAGCGCAACCCCCTGAACCAGCCCCATCAGAACAAGCGCAATGCGCGCTTCGGCAACGTGCTGGGGAGACATCTTCAAAACAGTACCCAGCAGAGGAGATACGACAGCGGCCAGAACCACCAAAAGCGCTCCGAGCCCGCAGAACATCAGCATCGTGGTGGACAACAAACGGCTGATGCGGTCTTCCTCACCCTGCGCGGCATACTCAGCGACGTACTTCTGCACACTCGCCCCGAATCCCAGGTCCACCATGCCCAAATACATGAGAATGGAGCCAATCAGCGACCATACGCCCAAGCGCTCATCGCCCAGACTCTGGAGCAGGTAGCGAACCAGATACAGCCCGAGGACGAAGTTAAGGGCAAATGCCAGGTAGTTGGACACAACGTTCAGGCCCAGCCGTCCCTTCATGGCCTGTTCCTGAGCCTGTGCCAGCTCTGCGTTCTGGAACTCCTGGGGCGCTATTTCTGAGGCGCTCAATTCGAGCCTCCCACTCGAGGCTTCTGCCCGGACAGCGACACCGCGGAGGGAGCCGGCCTGGACACTGCAGCAAGAAGCCTTCCCGGGAGTGTTTGCCGCTGCGGATAGTGAACGGTTGCGCGGATATCGGACAGGCCAGCCTCTTTCAGACGCTGTTGAACGTCGCCGCGCGCACCCGGCCGGACGCCATGCACTATGAGAACGCCGGAGGGCAACAATCTGGACGACAACTCCGCCAGAGCTGGTAAGACAGCCGCTGCGTCGTCACCGCCCAGCGCAATCACATTGAACACGTCCAGCGATTGCGCCAGAAGCTCTTGCGGAGTCTTGAGGAAAATCTGAAAGCTCGATCTCAGGCCCGCGTCATCCACCGTCTGGAGGAAACGCGCCGCCGCTGGTTCATCGGACTCCAGATCAACCACCATCAGACCCGCCTGCGCCATCCTTAGAGGCAACTCAGATTTACCCGGGCTCCAGCACAGCGCAAGGCGGCCACCTGATCGCGCCACCGCGTCTGCAATAAGACGCTGCGTCTGCGCATCTCCACTGCCCGTGACCTGACCCTCCTCCATCCTCCGCGCTAACCGGCTGTTTCTGCCGGCGCTGAAGGACGATCTCCTGTTGTATTCGGAAGCGCTGGCGGCCGGTTGGGAAGCCCGTCTCGCCCGTTGAGCCTCGGGTAGTAGCGCGCAGAGTAACGGTAGCTGTCCACATCCTGAGCCTGCACCCTGTTAAGCACCGTGCCAACGAGCGTCGCTCTGGCGTTTGCAAGCTGCGTGCGAGCTCTGAAATGCGCGGATTCCAGCCTGGAACCGGCGCCAACTACAACGATCATGCTGTCCACTATCTGAGCCAGCTCCATAGCGTCACTGAAGGCCACTGCCGGCGGTGTATCTACAACCACATAGTCCGCCATCTCACCCAGCGCGTCCAGCAGTTCTCGCATTCTGGCACTGGTGAGCAGACGCGACGGATTTTCTGGAATTGACCCGGCAGTGACGAGAAGAAGATTCTCCGTGGTCGTCGGGAAGATCGCGTCCGCCAGAGTGCATTCCCCGTTCAGGTAGTTGGACAATCCCGGTTCTTTGCGCACGCCAAAGGACTTGTGCAGGGTTGGGTTGCGCAGATCCGCATCCACCAGTACTACCTTCTTGTGACTTTCAGCCAGAGAGGAGGCAAAATTAGCCGCCGTCGTGCTCTTTCCCTCACCGGGTAGCGTGCTTGTGATGACCACGCTTCTGGCTCCGGCTTGAGCCGCCAGAGCGAGGAAGTTGGCCCGCATAATCCGATAAGGCTCCGCGAAGGCGCTACCGGGAGAGTCTCTGAGCACCAGCGTGCTGCCAGATTTCAGGGCGGCTTCTCTAAGCGTTGGGATAACACCCAGAACTGGAAGCTGATAGCGGTCTTCCATCTGGTCCACATCGCGAATGGATGTATCCATTCCTTCGATGAACAGGATTATGCCAATGCCAAGAATAATCGAGATGAAAAACGCGATGGCCATCTTGACTTTGGGCTGCTGCAGGCGATAACCCGGCGTAGGCTGAGCGACTCTGGCGTCATCCACCAGCCCGATGCCCTGTTTGTCTTCCTGCTGTTTGTTAGCGATGCGAACGGCAAGCTGTGCCTGGTCCAGCCGGTTGCGCAGGTCCATATACGCGTTTTGCGCGGTCAGAAACTCAGTGTTGAGCTGACCGTACTGCGCTTCCAGTTCCGGGACCTGAGAAAGCTGCGCCTTTGCGCGCCCTGCCAACCGGGCGATAGCAGCCTTCTGAGCTTCTGCTGCCCTTTTCTCTGCCTGATAGCGCGAGATGTCCCCTACCAGGAACTGATACTCGATGCTCGTTGGGGCATTCTCGAGTGAAAAGGACTTCTTGTACTCCTGCTGCAGCCGGTCTTTGATGGCGTCAATCTGTTGTTGCGTTTCTTTGACTTTCGGATTCTCATCCGTGTACTTCATCTTCTGATCCATCAGAAGCACGGACTTCTCTGCAAGGGTTTTGTTCAGCGTGTCCACAACGGCGCTGGAGGGTGCGCTGGAGACGTCAATCTTTGCCTGACTGCGATGCCCGATTGTTCGCTGGAGCTGACTGACCCGGTTCTGATTCTGCTGGACTTCCGACTCCGCGCGCGACGCCTGATCTTCCAGCTCGGAAATCATCCGCTTGGCATCGCCGTAGTCCAGCGGAACAAGCAGATCCTTGTGTTGCTCCTTGAATCCAGTCAACTTCATTTGCGCCAACTGAAGCCGCCGCTGAGCTTTGGTCAACTCGGTCTGAATGTAGTCACCCTGGTTTCGCGTACCCAGATTGGTCAAGGCGAGAGCCTGGTCTTTGGCTTCGTGCGCTACAGCGTTCGACAGCGCCATAGCCGCTTCAGGAGTTTCTCCAAGAGCGGTCACGGTAACAGTGTTGCCGCGGTTGTTGGAGCCTCCCGCAACGTCTGAGGTCAGCCGGAGCAGGACATCTCCAACGCTCATCCGATTCTCCAGGCCGAGTGTCTTCAGGACTTCGGCGGCCACGTCGTTTGCCACGGCCATCTGGGCGATGTCCTCAGCCGTAACGGAGTTCGTCTGAGCGGATACAAATATCCGCGACGTCGCCTGGTAAAAAGCCTGTGGCTTTGTCGTCTTGATGTGATAAGCCACCAGACCGCAGATGATAACTACGCTCAGAGCCAGGTAGTGCCAGCGTCTTCGAATTGCGGAGATATAGTTCTGAAAATCCATGTGGGCGCTTCCAGTCTCCTAAAGGAAAATCCATCCCAGCGTGCCGAGTGTCTGTATGATCGGACCCAGCGGGTTCTGCTTGTTGCTACGGACCGGCACATTGATGACGTCTCCATCCTCCACATAGATCTGCTCACTGGCCCCTTGAGCCAGCATCTTCTTCAGATCTATCGGGATGGTCTTTGAAGATCCGTCTGACTGCCTGCGTACCA
>JADLDK010000069.1 GCA_020846715.1 Armatimonadota bacterium
CGCCCAGCTTGAGTCCGACTGTCCGGACCCCTTTGTCCAGCAGCACTTGCGCTACATCAGCCGGAGCTTCTTTTCCGGTCACCATCTGGGCTTCATTCAGACTCGGCAATGCGTAATCAAGGTACGGAAGGCACGGCTCCAAAAGCGTCATCCACTGTCCTTTTGAGTCCCAGCAACTGTCCAGCGCTGTGGTGACCCCCATGGCGCGGGCTTTCTTCAAAATCCGGGCTGTCGGCTCTCCGTCGATCCCTGGCAAAAGGAAAGTGCCCGTAACGTCAAGGACTTTTGCGCCCTCGATAATCGAGTAGTCAATGTCGCTTTCCACAAGCGCAGCGTTGGCGCCGAGATAGTGAATAAAACTGCGCTCCCCGTCTTTGTGGACCATAACCATAGTAGCCGAAGTCGCCACTTCTTTGTCGCGCACAACACCGTGCGTGTCGATTCCGTTGCGCTCAAGCCGGTTAACCATGAAATCGCCAAACCCATCGTCTCCGACTTTTCCAATAACGGCGACGTCAATACCGATTTTCGCAAGGCCGATACCGCTGTTAGCTGCGTTGCCTCCCGTGTGAAGCTCCATTCTGTCCACCAGAGTCAGCTTGCCACGCTCGGGAAGTGTTTCGACGGGTTTGCCAACCACGTCAGCTACCAGGATGCCAAGACACACTACATCAGCCATTACGTATGTTCCGTTTCATTGGGGTAATCAGTCGGGCTATCAGACCTCTGCTTTGATGCCATGCCGGCAGGCGATAGTCGCGGGTTCAGCCGACGCGGCGGGTCTTTCGTTTGAGGCCACCCTGCGTCCTGTAGTTCCTCCGGCTCATCTTCAGCCATCTCATACTTTTTCAGGCACTCGCGGTGCGCGCGCACAACAAAGCAGCTCAGAACTCCGCCAAAGGCCAGAGGCGCGCCCACGACAGACACTGTCAGCAGGATGCCGCCCGCTATTGTAACAAACAAGGCGGCTGCTGTGAAGAAGGCATTATCCATGACGACGAGGGCGGACTTCTTGAGAATCCTGAGTGTCTTGCCGTTTTCGTATATCAGAAATGGGTAGTGCCACAGAATCATCATGCTCCAAAGGAGGAGAATGTACGCTGTAATCACTCCAGCAATCTGCATTACCCAGAACCGTTGATGCAAGAAAAACGCCGTGTCAAGTAATACAACGAGCGTAATTACGAGCTGGATGCTCGCAAGCTTTAAGATGCCTGTGCCGTAACGACGGAATAATTGCCCGTAAGCGTCTATCCCGGGGTCTTCAAAAGCGGCAATTCGGTGAGCCTGCAAAACATTGCCCGCCCACGCGAAGCTGACTCCATACCAGGCGAGAAGCGCCACCAAAACAGTTGCTATTGCCCGCGGAATGAAGCGGTCCAGCACTCCGCCCAGAGTTGTTGCTATCATCAGCGGAACAAGCAACACGATACTTCCGAGAACGGTCAGCCCCAGTCGGTCGTAGTAATCACCAAGTGCTCGACGAATAGCCCAGAGGAGTCGTGGACGGTAGCGCGGTTGAGTCTGCGAAGTCACTGCAGCTCTGGTCTCTTTACGCCATCTGGCTTGAAAGCACCCTGTGATACCACCAGAGCGTCGATAAACATCACATAGTTCTGATCTGGCTCCTTGCGCCTGCCGTCCACGCGCAGCCGCACCACATGCTTGCCCGGAGCCAGATGGGCTGTGGCAATTTTTGTCCAGTACAGATCCGGTGCGTAGGCTTGTCCGGCCGTGGCAGCCGGTGCCACCGGTGTCCACGAAGAGCCGTCAACCTGCCAGGAAACAGGAGATGTCACCGGCTGTCCCGGAGCAGACCCGGCCAGCCAGATGTCATAGTCCCCGTCCGCCGCGACAAACACCGGATAGCTGGCGGAATAGGGCGCCATAGGCGGATCCACGTCGGTGAACAGCCGTAGATATCTGTACTTGCTCGCCAGGCGCGAGTACTGTGAGGAATCGAAGTTGGTCTCAGACGCGTCCTCACCTTCGATCCAGAAAAATGGCGCCACCAGTGGTTCCAGCTCATGGATTGCCCCTCTAAGAGTCGCCTCTGCCATTGGAAAACGCTCACTCTTGATCATCTGCTTTGAGTTATCCAGCGCCATCTTCCACTGCCCGGACGGAATTTTCTGCTGTTCAGCGCGGTCAAGCAGTCTGGTCAGATATTCCACCTGGTGGAGGAGACTTTCGGAGGTCAGAAGCGAATCTGTATCAACTCCCCGGATCACAACAGGATATTGAGTCAGAGGGATGGTCACCCGGCGCTTTTCGAATTTTGCCTGACGCTGTGCCTTGTTCACACCGGTGAAGTACACAAAAGGTCTGACGCCGACGGGGGGCTCTATCACAAGATTTCGGGGTTCTCCACTCGTCCAAAGATACAGAGCTTTCCCCTGGGCGTCTCGAATAGAGTAGCCGTGAAGATCGTTTCCCATCGTGATGGGCTGCGCGTCCGTCTGACGTGGGAGCCACCACAAATCTGGTTCAATCTGCTCCAGGTCAGCGCCCAGAGGATTGTTCGCAGAAAACCAGATTGCCCGGGGTTTCCATTCGGCCAGCAACGGCTCCGCGTCAATCTGATCTTTGAAATCCTTCAGCCAGTCCAACTGCTCAGGCGTTCTTATCAGCTCGAAGTTACGCCACATTGTTTCTGGGAGAAGCTGCAATCCAAAAACATAGAAGCCTTTGGATCCAGATTCTCTCAGAACCGTAAGCGAGTCGAGCATCTCGGATCTGCTGGCATATCCGGCTGTCGGCTTAGTTGCTGAAGAGTCCGTCTGCGTCTCCGTCGTCAAGAGCCACATTGGGCGCTGGCACTGCTCGACTATCGCCAGGCACTGGGCTCCGGCCAAGGGTCCTATCGTTTCTGGGCGGCCGTACGCCTCCACACCAATACCGTCAAACCCGGACGTGTCGCTATTGAACAGATACGCATGATTTGCCGTCCATTTGACGACAACGGGAACATTCGCCACCTGCCGCTTCAGCAACACTGATATGCTGTTGAGATATCCGCGAATGGAATCATTGCGAAACGCCAACAGATCGTCCCACATCCGGCTGGTATGACCTGTCAGCTTGCTCGTGGCGCCCGTGACAGTGTTGTAAACGTAAGCCAGGCCTTTGTTCTGATTCCACAGCGGGATGATCTGTGACGCCTGCTCAAAAGTGCGGATATCTGAGCCAAGCTGCCACGCCGCTGACAGCGAGTTGACGTCTGTGTAGCGCCTTTTCAACCACGCTTCCAGTTCGAGCCTGTAGCCTGGGCTTGACGGAATCGCAAACTGAGACTCGCCCCTGATGCCCATTTCGTTCATGAACGGATCCACCCAGAAGCGCAGTCCCGGGCCAAACTTCACGCTCGAGAAAGTCTGAAGGACGCGGTCGCGATATTCGTCGTAACCCTCCCAGAAGTTCTGCAGTCCATCCTTATCCGCATTGATCCGCTTGAGGGGGTACAGCAACAGAATGCGTGGGGACTCAGCCGAGCCGCGAACGTCCAGCGAGACTTTGCCGTTTTCCGGGCGCAGCGAGCCCATCTTTGTGATTTCACCTGTCTTGGCATCGGCCAGCGCCCATATACCGCCCACGCAGTAGGGGAGTGTGAAACTTAGCGTCTTGTCCGAGGTGATATCGGGCAGGCGGTAGAGACTCGGATGCAGAATCCAGGCTGTCAGTGGTTTGGACGGGCCGTCAGCAAGCTCAATTCCGTACCGAAAGCCTTCGGAATCCAGATAGTCCAGCAGCTTCTGCCAGGCTGCCGGCGGCCGCGAGGTCGCCGGGAAAACGGGATTGACATAGAGATCAAGAATGTCCCGGGCTTTCAGAAGCTGGAGAGCCTGGATGTCTGCACTCCAGTTTTCATCTGTCTGAGCCGTCGTGAGATATTTGGAACAAAACATTCCGCCGACCGGAAGAAACGGTTGGCTGTCCCAAATCAGAGCGTGGGCGTCATTGACGGTCCATGTGTGAGCAGCGCCTGTCTTGTCCGTAAAAACGCCGCCAACTGGTGAATCAGACGCATGCGAAGAGAGCGGTAAGAGCATTGCCAACGCTGCCCAGACCGCCCTCTGACAATGTCCAGTTTTTGGAAAACCCGGTTTGAGGATTTGTCTGTCCTTGCTGACTCCCTCGGATTGGCTACTCGTCCTGCCGTGAGTCTGGGCTGGGCCGGGGCTACCGGCAGAGAATGGCGCATCGGAACATCGAAGCGCACCGATTATCCGTAGATGTCTGATCAACCAGCGGGCCTACATGCGCTCTGGCGCCGAGACTCCCATTGTATTCAGGAGGTTCGCCAGTACCGTGCGCGTCGCCTTCACCAACGTGAGCCTCGCTTCTGAGAGCAGCCGGTCCTCCCCCAGTACGCGGCAGTCCGTATAGAATTTATGGAACAACCGCGCCAGATCAATCGCAAAGGGGGCGAGACGGTGAGGTTCGTGCTGGAAGGCAGCGGTTGCAACCTCCTCCGGCCAGCTTCCGAGCTTCTTGATCAGATCTGTCTCCGCCTCTTCCGTAATCAGCTCCAAATGCGCGTCACCTGCGGCGGGAACGCTCCAGCCTTCCTCCTGCGCTTTGCGCAAAATCGCCGCGATGCGCGCGTGAGCATACTGGACGTAGTAGATAGGATTTTCCTCTGACTCGCTCTTGGCCAGCTCCAGGTCGAAGTCAAGCGGGCTGTCATAGCTTCGCATCAATAAGAAGTAGCGCGCCGCGTCACGTCCAACTTCTCGCATCAACTCAGAAAGCGATATCACGTCTCCCGCGCGCTTGGACATCATCACCAGCTCGCCGCCCGAAAACAGGCGCACCGTCTGATAGATGATCACATCCAGCTCCTCCGCCGGATATCCGAGAGCAGCAATAGCGGCTTTGGTTCGGGGGACGTACCCGTGGTGATCCGCCCCCCAGATGTTGATCAGCTTGTTCCACCCGCGCCGGAACTTGTCGGCGTGATACGCTGCGTCTGCGGCAATGTAGGTCGGCTGGCCGTTGGAGCGCACAAGAGCCCGGTCTTTATCGTCACCGAATGCAGAGCTTCTCAGCCACACAGCGCCTTCCTGCTCATAGGTGTACCCACGCTCGGTCAACAGATCAACCGTCTCTTTTACTTTGCCCGAGTCGTGCAAAGAGCGCTCGCTGAACCAGCGGTCGAACGTGATACCAAACTCTTCCAGATCTTCGCGCTGCTGGTCAATCATAGCCGCCTCGGATCTGCGCGTGAACTCCGTCAGACGCTGCTCCTCATCCGCAGCTACCCATTTATCACCGTCTTTCTCGGCAATCTCCCGTGCGATCTGTGTGACATAGTCTCCCTGGTAGCCGTCCTCTGGCATCTCCACATCTTTGCCCAACTCCTGCAGATACCGTACAACTACGGACTTGCCGAAGTTGATCATCTGCGTGGAGTTTGCGGCGTCATTAATGTAGTACTCGCGCGCGACTGCCGCACCTGTGAGTTCGTAGAGACGCGCCAGCGTGTCGCCGATTACACCTCCGCGAGCGCTAGCCACCGTAATCGGCCCATTAGGGTTGGCGCTGACAAACTCGAGCAGGACCCGCAGGTCTTTACCAGCGTCACTGCGCCCATATTCTGCTCCCTGTTCGTCGATGTCCCTGACGATGTCGTGCAGCCAGCCTGGTTTCAGATAGAAGTTGATGAATCCTGCTCCGGCGATCTCCGTGCGTTCGATGATGCCATCTTCAGCTATGTTCTTTACGACATGTTCTGCGATGCTTCGGGGCGGAAGCCCGGCTTCACGAGCCAGCGCCATCGCAACGTTGCAGGAGAAGTCACCGTGCTCTTTACTGCGCGGAACTTCAATCGTGATCTCAGGCACGCCCTCGAAGCTGAGCAGTCCCTGATCTCGCGCGCTCGTGAGAGCTGCCTGCACTATTTCTGTCACTCGATCCTTTGCCAAAACAGAAATCCTTCCGAAAACCTTGCGCCGCACTCCGGCGCGCTAACCCATCAAGAATAGAAGTCTGATATGCCAGATTCGCTCAATCGCCATTCCGAGCGCCTGAGATGCCAGCATAACCGCCATCAGCCCAAGCAATACTTGCGGAAAACCGACATTCCAGAATCTGTTTGAGATTGGACGGATGCCAATCACCTCGTCCCGATAGTTCCGAAGCAGCTCCTCCCCAGCTTTGATTCCACTGGCAATCTGCTCTTTTGTTGCCGGGCGTGTCGTGATGTACTGCTGCATCCAACCGCCGATAGTCCTCCACCCTACGAGAACGATTATTATAGCGACAAAAACGACCGCCGGGCTCGGGAAGAGCATTAGAAGCAGAGTAAAAATGGAGGCCGCCACCATAAGGTTTGTCCCGCACCGCGGATGAACGCGTGGCATGCGCCTGACCGACTCGTAGTCCAGGCCTTCTCCCTGTTCGATCGCGTGGACTGTCTGATGCTCTGCCGCGTGGTAGCCAGCAACTCTGGATAACCGAATACCAACCAGAACGGCCAGCGCCTGCACGAACGCCTGCAGATAAAGCGGCGCATCGTACGGATTGGGAACTCCGATTGGCGGAGAGAGAAGCGCCGAGTACACGGGCTGTCCAGACCATCGCTGTACCGCCCAGGCCAACAACCAGTATAGCGCGCCTCCCAGCACACCCAGCAGACCGAACATGGCTCCGGTCAGCATCAGAGCGAAATCTCCCACGCCTCCGCGTTGCGAGCCGCAGGTCAGATGGACTCCCAGCGGTGTCGCAAGCCCGCCGACAGTCGGAGGGCGAATCGCGCTCGTAACTGCTGCTGTCAGATCACTTCGCAGTAGATAGCCAACGTACATTCCGCTTTGCCCGACCACTGGCAGCACATCTGCTCCCGTAGCCGTGAACTGTCCCGTGGCCTCCTGGATAGTGCTTCCTTCCGGGACGTATGTAGGGGCTGGCCTCACGATTGAAGAGATGGTGGGCAGGGTTTGTTGTTCGTATCCATTTCCGTTCGAAGACGCAGCCACCAGCGACAGGATGTCTGCCTCGCGCACCATCCCGACCACCTCATAATCCGATACCACCAGCGCTGCCGAGCCGCCGTGAGACCTCATGGAGGAGATGGCGCGGGTTACACTGTCAAAAGGCTGAAGTGGACGCGTGCGTCGAACTAACTCGGTTATGGGACTGTTGGCAATATCTGGCATAATGAATGCGCCTGCGTCGCGCTTGACTTGCGTTGCGCCTGGGTTGGCGACTGTGCTATCATACTGAGCCGGCTCGTTTTTTTCACGGGCTTGCGTACGCGCGCAGCGCATATCGAAAAATCAACTTGACGCGGTCATATCCCCGCGTTGAAAGGACTAGTAATGGCAGGAAACTGCGCAATCTGTGGCAAGGGATCTCAGCACGGTCAGAACATTCGACACCGCCACTCTGGCTCCTGGGCGCTGCGAGCCCCCCGTACAAAGAATCAGTGGCGTCCGAATCTACAGACTGTCCACACGCTGGTCAAAGGGACACCGACTCGCCTGAAAGTGTGCACCCGGTGTCTGAAGGCTGGCAAAGTCTTGCGAGCGGTGTAGCCAGCTTCTCTGGTTACGCCGCTTTGCGGCCTCATCTGCCCACTGAGTGCCAATCGATCTTCTCACAGGATTATACTGTTTTCCACACTTTTTGGTCACCCCACGATTGATAGAGAAGCTGCCATGGGGGTCTTCGGACAGGGCTCCGTTGCTCGGCAAATTTGACACGGAGCAGATATACCTGTTATTTTGACGGGTGCATCATTACTGATAAATGTGTTGATGGACTCGCAAAGAGCTTATCCCCGCGCTGGCCCCGGCTCTTACGCTGACAATTCAGCCCCAAACTCTTTTCCAGGTTGGTCCCTGTTCTGGACTCTTTCCGGGTGTTTGCGTGCTGGGTTGAAGAGGGATCGCATTGCAGCTTTTTTGTCGCGTCACACTGCTTCTGTGCTTGCTCTCGATTGCCGCTCATGCCGACATCGTCGATAGTGACTGGACTTTTTCATCCGTGGGAGAGGATCTGGGGTGGAAAGCCACCACAGGAACGCCACCTCCATGGCTGAATGTGCAGGTCGGCGACGGCTACTGGTCGGGCGATACGTCGGACGCCTCGAATTTCGGAATTATCAGCGCTGACTTCATACCCGGAGATATCCCGCTCACCTGTAGCGCGTATGTCCAGATAAAGGCCCGGATCAGAGACGTGGCAGGAGGTACATTTCCTCAAAGTTACGGCGCTGTGTACTGGACGAGACTCGATCAACCAGATTTTTCCGGCAACCGTGCTGTAAGATTTCGCAGCTACGGAGACAACCAGTGGCGCGTTTACAATGTTCTCTTAGGAGATCACCCTCTGTGCGGCGGAAGTCTTCGTCGGATAATGGTCGCCCCAAGCACTCGAAAAAACACGCATATCGAAATTGCGTGGATCAGGTTGATGCGTTCGACAACCAAAGCTGTGTTTTCCGTGGACAAAGACGCGTATCCGCCAGGGGCAGTGATCAGCAACACGACTCCGCAACTCAAAGTAATCAACTACCCGGTGGAGATCCCCAGCAGTAACACAGCGCGAGATCCGTTCACTCCGAACCGGGCAGAGTTCTACTGGCGTCCTGGCAGTTCCAGCTCGGATGCGGACTGGGTCCTGGACGGCGTCGATGACAACGCGTTTGATGGGCTGGAGCATACTTACGCTGCATTTTCTGACGGTACTTACGACCTCGGAGTTCGAGTTGTAACGAATGCTTGTGTCTCCAGCGACTGGAACGATGGTGTTGAGTGTTGGGTGGACAATCTCGGCATCAAGAAAGATGTGCGTCCCAGGGTCAATCTTGATGCGGGGACGTCGCTTGGCGCTTTTCCCTCGAACTTACTGGGATACAATTCGCTGTGGCTCTACTGGAGTCAGATTTACGATCCCGGCACCAAAGCGCTGCCTAGTATCGTCCAAAATGCCCTGGACGAACTCAATGTGGGTCTTTTGAGGTACCCAGGTGGCTGCTTTGCGGACACCTTCTACTGGAAGCAGACAATCGGCCCAGTCAACCTGAGGCCACCCATGTACACCAACGATTGTGATCAACTGTCTGGAGTGTCCGAAGTCGTCAAGTTCGGGCTGGATGAGTTTCTCCAGTATTGTGAAGCCAGGAACATCGAACCTCTCCTGACACTGCGATTCCGGTGGCCCGGATCACCGCCTGCTCCAATGGACCCGCCAACGTCTGCCGGAGCGTACAATGCGGCGGTTGAAGACGCTGTTGATCTCGTAGAGTATTGCAACTCTCCGAATGATGGTACGAACCCTAACGGAGGTGTTGACTGGGCGCAGATCAGGGCAGCCAACGGGCATCCAATGCCGTACAACGTGCGGTTATTCGAAATTGCCAATGAGCCTTTCGGTGGAGATCCTTACGGAGGCAATCCTCCGCCGGATACTCGAGGCGCTTTCGTCACCGCTATGACCGATTACGTAACGCGCATGCGGGCAGTAGACCCGTCGATCAAGGTCAGTGTGTACGCCTATCTTGATGGACAGATGAAGTTGACTGATCCCGCGCGTCAAAACCTTCAGTTCATTTTCCAACAGTTGCCATCAGATCTGGACAGGACTCAGGCTCATCTCTATCTGCCCTTCAGCCGGCAACAAACTGATCTTCAACAGCTGTACCTGGAGACTATGGCAGCCAGCGCAGTGGCGGATGCGCGCATTAAGGGGCTTAGGGACCTTCTAGGTCTCACACTGCCAAATGCCAATCCGGGCTACAAGCTCAGGTTAAGTGAGTGGAATGTCAATTTCGGATGGGATAGTGGTGTGCCGAGCGGTACCGGAAACTATTCCAAGAGCCGGACGCTTATGGCAGGGATAGCTGCCGCTGACATTCAGCGCGTGCTCGTTGAAAACCGGGCGTTTGTGGAATCGTCTGCGCTGTTCCCATTGATGGACGGGATGGGGCAGGGTGTGACACTTGGAAATCCCATGAGCTGTTTCAATGTTACGTCAATTTACGATGTGGTCGTAAAGAATCCGCTTTACTATGTGATGCAGATGTTTGCGACGAGACTCGGAGAGGCGCTCACGGAAACAAGAGTTGTTGGGTCGCCGACATTTGACTTTTCTGCTGACTCCCTGAGCATGCTTGAAACGACTCGGAGTATTTCGGCGTTGACAGCCATCGGCGGAAAAGACTCGGAGGGCGGGCTTTATCTGATGGTTATCAACAAAGACATGTCCAGCTCACATTCTGCTGTTATCAATCTGACTAATGCTGCGAATAACCCCACAGGAGCGTACACCGCAGGTGTCTGGGAGCTCAGTTCCGCGAGCCCGTGGGACTACAACGACGTAACAAATACGCAACGGGTTAGACCAAAGAAATCTACTATCACCTTTGTGAACGGCTCCGAGTACAGCTTTCCGGCACACTCCGTTACCAGCTTCGTATTCACTCCGGGCATCGCCAGTCCGGTGTATACGAGCATAGGGTCCCTGAAGAAGCTCCCAGACGGCACTCATGTCTCAATTGACGAGCGCGTTGTGACTGCGGTCTTTGCGGACAGAGGCGTGTTCTACGTAGAGAATCCTGATCGCTCTTCAGGCATCAAGGTTCAGTGGAGTGGAGACTTTCCTTCTGAGAACGCGAGAGTGACCGTAGCCGGCGAGATCGTTACGGCGTCAAACGGCGAGAGATACGTGAATGCGGACGCAGTTGTCCCCTCAGGGGCCGCGACCCCTGTTAAGCCGCCGTTTATCATGGGTCAGGCGCTGCTTGCACCTCGGCCGGACACACATGCGCTGCTTGTGAGCGCTGCGGGACGCGTGAGCGCTGGTGATTCAACATACTTCTTCCTCGAGAATGGACAAACTGGAGCGCTGAGGATCAAAGTGTACTCGAAGGATATTCCGGTGATTGGATCCTATGTGAAGGTTACGGGGATTCGCACCACTGAGTCCAGCGAGACTGGAGAAATTCAGAACGTTCTTCTGGCTCGGCGCGCTTCTGATATCGAGCCTCTGTAGTGGCGCCCAGCGTCGGACTGGCTGCGTAGAATCAGAGCAAGCCTTTGGTGCGGTACTTTGCCTCGCTTACCTCACTCACTGTTGGAGCGTCAGCAGCCTCCTTGAGCAGCAGAATATCGCCTGCCTGAACCTTTCCCTCCTGCAGGACGCGAAAGTACCAACCCGAGTATCCAGTGTAGATAATCTCTTGAATGATTGTTTCACGCTCAAGCCGTCGGGCAAGCTTCCAGCACGGGACTCGCGGTTGCGAGACCTGGATTAATGCCTGTCCCACCTCAAAGATATCGCCAGGATGAATTGAAGCCTCCGTCATTCCGGAGACTGTGAAGTTCTCGCCGAAGGAGCCTATAGGCAGTATTCTGCCAAACACCTCACGCCAGTAGTCGTAGTGGTGTACTGAATAGGCTAAGACTGCTTTGTCTGGGCCACCGTGCGCTTTCGTATCGGCAACGGCATCCCCTTCAAGCGATGTTCTGGAGAGATAGACCGGCCCTTCGACAGATTCTTTCCAGATTCCGGAGCGCCAGGTCTGTCCGTTTGTTGTTACAGTCCGGGGAAGTCCAACAAAAAGGGACAAAATAACAGGTGGGTCTTGTGTCATAGAGCGCAGTCTAGCTGTGCCCAGGCTGTGAGTACGCGTCCACTCGGGCGGTCCTCGGCCAGAAAACGGTAGCTCTTCTCAATGTGGTCAAAGACTTCCTGCCATTTTGAAAACGTATCTGCCGGAGCACAAAAACGGAGAGTGTACAGCCTCTTCTTGCTCTGCACGGCAATATCCCTCTTCCGCAGGACTTTTCCACCAGCATCCTGGATTGTATACGTCCAGATTGAAGCAGCCTGACCTCCCAGCATCCCAGACGTGATGGAATCCAGGATATAACTCTTCGGGAATACGTTGCGCAGTTGCCGGTCGCGTGACTCCCAGATGCGCCTTGGCGAATCGGCGCTCATCTCACCCACTTCAAGCATAACAGACGCATGATACTCTGGAGCATAGTAAGTACGTCTTACCGCGTCTTGGTCCGGCTCCATCGTGAAGCTCCACGACGCCGGCACGTCCACCTGAAAACGAGAAGACTGATCTGTGCACTGTAACCATTTCACGCGCGAAGACAGCGTGGGATGCGAAGCTGATGTCTGCGCGCGAGGGCGTACGGACATAGAGGCGCCGTTCGTGACGTCTGTAATGTTCACTTTGATGCATTTTGGCGGTGTTGCACTGTGTTCTGCTGGCGTGGTATTTCCAGGAACACCACATGGAAACAGAAGAAGACACGTAAGAGTGGCTAGAGTGGGTCGCATATATCCATTATAGCGTGGCGAAGCCTGCTGTAGACGTTTCTACGTTGTTTCCAGGTAGCACTGCGGGGCTCTAGATCAGTCGCAGCCGTCTAGAACATCTGTTAGTGATTCCTGCGTACACGATTATCTCGCCCTGTCCATGAACTGGTCTTTCGCGTGTAGCGAACCTCGCACATATCGGGCATAATCGTTAGGTGCGGCTCCCTATTGACAATGTGGGGCTGCCGACAACTTCACATTCTGCTGCTTCCCGCCCGGAGCGCTCGCAGCGCCGGGCTCGTGAGCTAGCAACGATCCATGGGAGGTATATTTGCGAGAATACGAGTGTCTGTACATTGTACACCCTCAGGTTGCCGATGAGCAGATCGATGACCTGTCTGCTCGCTTTCAGTCAGTGTTGAATGAAAACGGCGCAGAACTTCTTTCCACCAACCTCTGGGGCCGCCGCCGTCTGGCGTACGAGATTGACCGCGTGCGCGAAGGCGTTTATATTCAGGTGCGGTTCAACTCCGAACCAGAGGCCGTCAACGAACTCGACCGGGCGCTGAAGTTTTCAGAGCATATCATCAGACATCTGATTGTCCGCGCTGAAGACCTTGACCCGACCGCCACCGATACGGTGCCGGAAGAGCTTCCTGAGCGCGGACCTGATGACTACGACGATCGCCGATCTCGAGGGCGCCGCGATTCCGCTCCACGTCCTGAGTCCACCGAAGCACCTCCTGAGGGTGGTGAAGGAGCCGAGCAGACTGAGACTCCATCGGGAGAGCAGGCGGAATCGACGCCGGACGAGTCGCCAGCGCCGGATAGTCAGGCCGAAGTGGTTGAGACGGCGGAACCCGCTGCCGAAGAGCAAGCCGCCTCAGAGCCTGCCCCTGATGAGAGCGCTGGTGATAGCGAGCCGGAAGCTCCGGCGACCGAAGAGGCCTGAGAGACGCAAAGGAGCGTTTGATGCTGAACAGGATCATTATTATTGGCCGGCTGACTCGCGACCCCGAGCTGCGATACACGGCAGACGGCATCCCGGTCGCCCAGATGGGTGTCGCTGTAGATCGCAATCGGAAGACGCGCGACGGTGAGAAACAGACTGACTTCATTGACGTTGTCGCATGGCGTCAATCTGCGGAGTTTGCCTCCAACTATCTTACTAAGGGCCGTCTGGTCGCCGTAGAAGGCCGGCTACAGATACGGGATTGGGTCGCTCAAGACGGCACAAAGCGCCGCAGTGCTGAGATTGTCGCGGACAACCTGCAGGGACTGGACCGTCCGCGTGAGGGCAGTGCGCCTGCAGGCAGCGGGTATTCACCAGCGCCAAGCCCGTCTGAGGGAGAAGCGGAGTTTACCGATGTAGGCGCCTACGAAGATGATCCGTTTCATGATGAGTAGAGCCAAAGGTTGTTCCGTCGACGATTGTCTGTTGACCACTACAGTTTCTAAGGAGGATCGATAAAACAGTGCCACCACCAAAAAGAGGCGGGAAGTTTCGACGCCCGCGCCGCAAAGTCTGCGCTTTCTGCGTTGACCACATTGAGATCATTGACTACAAGAACGTGGGTCGATTGCGACGATATTTGTCAGATAGGGGCAAGATTTTGCCCCGGCAGTCCTCGGGCAACTGCGCCAGGCATCAGCGAATGATGGCCGCCGCTGTGAAGAGAGCTCGCCACATTGCGCTGTTGCCCTACGTGGCGCAGTAGTCGCAAGAGTCATACGATAACAAGAGTAAAGACCCGGCATTACGCAGGCCGGGTCTTTTCACATTTCACCCTGTGCGGACTAAGCCGGCAGGCAGCTCTTGAGGTACTGTGCTGATTTTGTGAGCGAATCATTGGCAGGCTCGGGCACTCCACATTCCAGAGCCATAAAGCCGTCAAAGCCAATGTCCTTGAGGGCCGCAAATCCGCTCCTGAAATCCGTATGGCCGAGCCCCGGAAGCAGGCGGTTGCTGTCCGCCAGATGGACATGCGCTATCCAGTCACCCGCCTTTCGGATTGCAGCAGGGATATCAGCCTCCTCGATAGACATGTGGAAGAAGTCTGCCATTATTCTCACGCTTGGGTGATCCACGCGCTCGCAGACGCGCACTGCATCTTCCAGAGTCTTTATGAGGTGAGTCTCGTATCTGTTCAGAGGTTCGATAAGAATCAGTGTACCGGCGTCTGCTGCGACAGGGGCGGCGTCTTTGAGTTGGGCGACAAACAGCTCAAGCTCAAGAGAGACAGCGTCCTGCAGCGGGCTGAGGTCGGGCAGGCGTGGGGGGCCGAAGACTGGCACCATTATGACTCCCACGGATCCGAGCTTGCCGGCGGCCTTCAAAATGTCCTTAATGTCATTCCACGCCAGGTCGCGTTCGGCTTTGGTCGCATCGAGAGGACAGCCTCTAAATCCGGCGCATATTGAACCAACCGGAACATTTGTCGTCTTCGACGCTGCAGAAAGCTCGCTGACGCGGTCTCCCAATCCGGCTCCCCACACTTCAAGAGCTTCATAGCCGAACCGCTTGAGGTTCGTCAGCTTGTCCTCCAGAGATGCTCCCGGCAGGAGTCCTTCCTGGCACGATAGTTTCATAAATCCTCCTGAGAAGCGACCAGGTTACGCTAGACCTTGAAACGAATGAACAGCGAGTCGCCATCTTCTATGATGTGCTCTTTGCCGACAAGTTTCAGCTTTCCTGCAGCCTTGGCGGGATCCCAGCCTTCAGCCTCGCGGATATCTTCCCATGACACCACCTCCGCCCGGATGAACCCCCTGGCAAGGTCGGAGTGAATGCTGTCCGCCGCCTCAAGAGCTGTGCTGCCTGTGCGCAGCGGCCACGCGTGCACCTCTTTTTCGCTCACAGTGAAAAAAGTAATGAGCCTGCAGCTTGAGTAGATGGCGCGAATCATCTTGTCGGCGACAGGCTCTGAAATGCCCAGTCCAGCAAGATACTCCTTCTGGTCAGCCTCCTCCAGCTCAGATATCTCCTTTTCGATGTCCGCAGAAAGGCAGAACCCCTGGATGCCAATAGACGTGAGGTACCCAAGGGTTGCCGAGAAGAGCTCATCGGCTTCAGAGGCAATATCTTCACCCACGTTGATGGCGACGACTGTCGGTTTGGCTGTCAGTAGTTGAAAACCGGCCAGTGATTTGCGTTCCGTCTCGTCGAGCTGAACGTCTGAGTACCGTTGTCCCTGCTCCAAGGCGGCCTTCATTTTTTCTACAGCCTGTTGTTCCACCCGCAGATTCTGCGCCGCCTGCGGCCCGCGAAGCTGTTTGGCAATGCGCTCCAGCCTGTTCTCCAGAACCATCAAGTCTCGAAATGTCAGCTCTTCCATGAACTGCATAACTTCACTCTGGACATTGTCCGGGTCGGGTGGGGACGTTTCAAAAGCGTCAACGACCAGAACGAGGGCATCCGCAGTGCGCAGCTCGCCCATCGCTTCGTCAGAATACTCCCTGCCTCTATCGGTACCGAGCCTGGCTATATCATCTACAAAGTCAATCGTAGCAGGACTGATCTTCTTGGGGTTGTACAGGCCGACGAAGTACTCAAAGCGGGGGTCAGGTACTGTAACGACGGAGTGCACAGGCTCTTTTGTGTGCGAATGCTGAGCCTGTCCGCGCGAGATAGCCTGGAACAGCGTTGTTTTGCCCGATCCGGGCTTACCGATTATGCCAACTTTCATATATTCCTAGCGCGAGAGTAACAATAATATCTGGTAGTCACAAAGAAGCTCCGGCTGGCCTGGTAACTCACGCCAATCAACCGGAGCTAATCTGCAATTCCTTACACCCGGCGCAGTCTCCTGCCGGGCGTCAGTAATCTAGTTGATAATGCCGTGTGAAGTCATGCCGACCCCTCGGGCGGCCATCTGCTGAAGTCTGGCAATGCGGTCTTCAGTGGATGGATGTGTGCGGAACAAGGCGGCAATGCCTCCCGCAGTCAACGGATTCACGATAAACATGTGAGCCGTAGCCGGGGCAGCATCCATAGGAATGGCTTCCGCGCCGCGCTCCAGCTTTTCCAGCGCGCTGGCAAGCGCCATCGGATTTCCGGAAAGCTGCGCTCCGCCTTCGTCCGCAAGATACTCCCGGCTGCGAGATATCGCAAGCTGTATCAACGAAGCGGCGATTGGCATCACAATTGCGGTCACCAGCAAAGCGATGAGATTGCCGCCCCCTCTGTCGTCGTCACTGGAACGCCCGTATCCACCAAAAATCATAGACCATCTCGCCATCATTGCGAGATAGCCAATCGCTCCGGCAATAGTCGCCGCCAGCGTTGAGATGAGTATATCCCGGTGCTTGACGTGTGAGAGTTCGTGTGCCATAACACCCGCCAGCTCGTCTCTGTTGAGTAGCTGCAGAATGCCCTGTGTCGCCGCAACGGCCGCGTGATGCGGATTGCGCCCGGTTGCGAATGCGTTGGGAGTTGCTGTAGGGATGACGTAGACCCGCGGCATCGGCAGGTTGTCTTTACGCGCAAGCTCACTCACGACGCTGTAGTACTCCGGATAGGAGTTCTGATCCACTTCCTGAGCGCGGTACATCGCCAGCACCATCTTGTCGCTGAACCAGTATGCGCCGAAATTCATTATGAGCGCGAAGAAGAAAGCGATTGTCATACCCTGCCGGCCACCCAGAAGGTCTCCAACCAGCATAAACAGACCGATCATTGCGGCCAACAAAACTGCAGTTTTGATCTGATTCATCCTATTGCCTGTACCTTGACACTTGTCGGTCAGCGCGTAGCCGCCCGAGTCAGTTTCGGTGTAAGCTCGACCTAAAGCGGCACTGCGCCGCTGCGTCTGCTAACGGTATAAACGCTTCCAAGCGGTCGAATGATTCCATAGCCGCCTGCCAAAGACTCTGCCTTTGCGAAAACCGGAGTGCGCTTGCAGGCGTCTGATTGTGTGAAGACCGAAATACTCGTGTCGCTGGTCCTATTATGCTCAAACAGTCAACCAAAGTCATTCAGTTTCTGGCCGTGACGCTCGCCGTTCTCTCGTCGGCCGGCTGTGTGAACGGAATTGCTCAGAGGCGGGCGGAGAAGGAAATCGGCAAGATGCTGCCACTTATGCTGGGACCAGCAGATTCGTACACTGTGGATGTGGAAGGCTCTGCGGGACAACTTAGACGCGGTTATATCCCGCACGTTCACATCGTTGCTCTGAACGTTAAGCCAGATCGCCTGCCGCGTATGGCGCGCCTTGAAGGCGAGATGACGAATGTGAGTGTGGACATGGGCGCGAAGGTCATCAAGGATAGCGGCCCGGCCCTGTGGAGCGGGTGGATTGACGACAAGCAACTTGCGGGACTCCTCACGGACAAAGTGACCTACATCCAGGATATGGAGGTTCAGGTGCGGAAAGACGCAGTCATCGTCTCCGGAAAAATCACTGTGCGAGGCGTCGGACCATCTGGCTCAGTCGAAGGGGTACCCTCTATCCACGGTGACAGAGAAATCTGGATGACTCCCAGGCGCGTGGAGTCTCTCGGTCTGGGAGTAGGGGTGCCAGTCTGGGGCCAGAAAAAGGTCGAGCCGTTCATCAATCCGGTCTTTACGACACCTGATTCACCGCTGAATATCCGGCTTTCTTCGGTGGAGACTCAAGATGGCTTCCTGAAGGTTACAGGGAGTTTTGATCCAAAAGGACTGACGGAAGCAGCAGCCCAGCAACAGGAACGCTCTCAGTAGATAGCGTCAGCTCCGGCCTCTCCGCCCGCAGCTTCAGCTTCTTCTTCCAGCATTTGCTCAAAGTCCTCGCCCATGTCCTCATCCATGGCCTTTCCCATCTCCTTCATCCACCTCTTAAGCTGTTTTGGATCGTCCATGTCGCCCACTTTGTCGATGTCAGAGAGCTCTTCAAGCATTTGATCCTCGGACCGAACGGAGCCGAACCGTCCGATAAGCTTTGTAAGATTTTCCGACCCGCAAACAGGACACTCAAGTGGCCGTTTGTCTGCTACGACGCCGACCATCATCGTGAAGCGCTTGCGGCACTCCCCGCAGCGATAGTCAAAAAGGGGCACTGGTCACCTCCATTGTTCCGCCTGGCTCTGTCAGTGATTGCCTTCGTACAGAGGCAAGATCGTCGAAAACGGAGACCAGACTGGTGTAAGCAGAAGCAAAAATCGGCCGTATGGCTTTGTACACCTCAGCCTCCGATTTGTCCGGTTCAAGGACCTGTCCATGCATCATCTGGAGCTTGCTACCTTCGTCGAAATCAGAAACAATCCCGGCGCCAAGCGCTACCGCAAGCATGGCTCCACGGGCGGTTGCCTCGGAGGTCTCGACGAACACTTCCGTTTGGCAGTTCAGGGCTGAGGTCAGAGCCTGTCTCCACAAACTGCTGCGCAGCCCTCCACCGATGAGCTTTACTCTGTCAAATGAAGAACCCGTACAGCGTTTGATGTCACCCAGTATGCAGGAGAGTGCAACGCATACTCCGTCCAGAACTGAGCGCAGCAGGTCGGCGCGGTTGTGTGATTCTGTCAGCCCAAGCCAAACGCCTCGTGCGCGGTCGTTCCAGATGGGCGCGCGCTCACCGCTTAGATAGGGGAGAAAGACAAGTGCGTTTGCGCCAGGCACTGAAGACGACGCCAGAGCTTCCGCCTCGTCAAAGCTGGAGTCGCACAACAGATCAACGGCCCATTCCCAGGCTGCTCCAGCGCTCTGCACGGTCCCGATTGAACTGAATCGCCCCGCAGTCAGTGCGAGTGTGAAGAGCCGTCTATCCGGATCAATCAACGGGCTGGCGGTCGTGGCCGCAATCCACGAAGTGCTTCCAACGTAGCCGTAGCATGCGCCCGTGCTCCATGCATCGGCGCCAAGGGCCGCCGCGGCGCCGTCTCCAAAGCCGCTATAAACAGGAGTGCCTGCGACAATGTGCATCTCCTGCGCTGCTTTCTTGCTCAGACTCCCCAGAAGGCAACCGACCTCGACGATAGGTGGCAGCTTGTCCATGGCCAGGCTTGCAGCGTCACAAAGGGCAGGGCTCCAGGCCAGAGATTCAAAGTCAAAACACCCGTAAAGGGAGGCGTCCGAGAAGTCTGTTTGGACGTTGCGGCCACTTTTCTCATCGGTCAACCAGGCGCTGACGAAGTCTTTGCTCTGGACGAAGTTCACTGCCGAGTTGTAGGTATCTGGTTCATTCTCGCGCAGCCATGCGAGCTTGCTCAGAGGGTAGTGGACATCCAGCGGGTTGCCGCTGATGTTATACGCCTGTTCCGAAGAAATGCGCGTGGCAATGGCCCTGGCTTGAGGTGATGAGCGTATGTCACTATGGAGAATGGCAGGGCGCAAAGGCGCAGCGTCCATGCCTAGCGCCACCACTCCCATCATATGCCCGCTGAGAGAAATGCCTTCAATCTTCTTGGCTTCAATACGGCTGCGGGCCACAACTTCACGTGTGGCAGAGCAAACGGCTGCCAACCAGTCTTGCGGGTTCTGTTCCGCCCCACCATCCCGGGTGTGGTGTGTGGCGTAGGCAGCGCTGGCTGACGCGACCAGTCTCCCATTCTCATCAAAGAGAGCGGCTTTATTGGCCGTCGTTCCCAGATCGTGAACCAGCAAGTAGCCGCGGCTCAACTTCTCTCTCCGGGCTGGCCCTTCCAGATATCAAGGCCTTGCTCCTCAAGGAGGACTCCCAGCCGGTGGAGGGGCAGTCCTACGACGTTGAAGTAGCAGCCGCGGATACCGGTGATGAAGATTGAAGCCCGGCCCTGGATACCGTAGGCGCCAGCTTTGTCCATTGGTTCTCCTGTGGCCACATATCTTCTGATCTGCTCGTCAGTCATACGGGCGAAATCCACTTCGGTCATCTCCACTGCAGTGTGGCAGCGGCCTTGAAATGCTACTGCGACCGCCGTTACAACCTTATGAGTCCGTCCGCTGAGCATACGCAGCATCCGCCTCGCATCCTTCGCATCTGCGGGTTTCTGAAGCACAGCGCTGTCAACGACGACCGCCGTGTCCGCCGCAATTACGAGCGCTTCTGGAGCAATTCTGGCGACTTCCAGCGCTTTGGCTTTCGCTACACGCTGCGCCCCTTCTTCAGCTGGAGTTACAAAGAGCGCCTCTTCGTCCACGTTGCTGACAATGACTTCAAACGTGTCAAAAAGAGCGGAAAGAAGCTCGCGCCTGCGTGGAGACGCCGATGCCAAGACCACACGCGTCAGCTTCGCATACCTCCGCGGTCAAACACCAGACGCATCAATGCCGCAGCCAGATCGTCAGGGGAGTGGCGCACAACGTCAGTCTGGCTGATTAGATTCGCGACAATCGGGTGATATCCCATGCTCTTTACGACGTCCACATCCGCCCTCACCAGCTCAGCGCCTGTGGTTCGATAGCGTTCAAGCAGCTCAGGCGAAGGCTCTTCGTTGTTCATCAGCACGTAATCGAAAATCGACGTGTGTGCGTGGCGCTGCAGCGCACGCACATGGTCCGAGGCGGTAAATCCATCCGTCTCGCCTGGCTGAGTCATGACATTGCACACATAAATCTTCAGCGCCCTGGCATCATGCAGCGCCTCGGCGATTCCTTCAACAAGCAAGTTGGGGACAATGCTGGTGTAAACGCTCCCCGGACCCAGGATGATGGCATCGGCGGCCTTGATCGCTTCCATGGCTTCCTGGAGCGGCTTTACCTGCGGGGGATTGAGATAGATATTGTGGATTGGGCTCGGATGATGGAGGATGTTCGTCTCACCTTCCACCAACTCCCCGGTTTCCATTTCCGCCAGGAGCGACACACTCTGAGTCGTTGACGGCAGCACGCTTCCTCGAATCGCGAGTACGCGGCTGGTCTCTTTAACCGCTAACTCGAAGTCCCCCGTCACGTTAGTCATCGCCATCAACAGCAGATTTCCGAAAGAGTGACCCTCCAGGCTCACTCCCGACGGCGGATTAGAGCCGTTGAAGCGGTACTGAAGGAGTTCGGTCATCAAAGTTTCAGAGTCCGCAAGAGCGACAAGGCAGTTGCGAATATCCCCCGGTGGCAACATTCCGAACTGCCTGGTAAGCGCGCCGCTCGACCCTCCGTCGTCCGTCACCGTCACAATTGCTGTGATGTTGCTCGTGTATGACTTCAGACCGCGCAACAGCGTGGAAAGCCCTGTCCCGCCGCCGATTGTCACCAGTCTGTACCCCTGGGCCAGGTAGCGCTTCTGAAAGACAACATCCGCCAGACGACCCTTATCCACACTCGCGACTGCTGAGGTAATGGAGCCGACGATCTGCTTGATGCTGATAAACACAAGCAAGAGACCGATCAGAACACATGCGATGGCGAACGGTACATAGACGCTCGGCATGTACAGCTCGATGCCAAAGCGCAGAAACGCCTGTCGCGCGAGTTCGTTGAGAATCTGCATGTAGTCGAACAGGCGCATGTTTGTGAATACGCCTACACCCAGCACTATGATCGCCAGGCCAACCGGTACCAGCAGTAGCCAGCGCTTGACGCGCATGCCGGGGTACAGCCACTTCAGAGCGCTCTTGATCGTGGCTACGGGGCTCGATCTGGCAGTCTCACTTCTTTCCGAGGCCAATGTCTCTATGCTCCACAATGACCGTGTAGTTCAGATTCTCAAGAAATCTCGCCAGTTCATTGGCAAGGACGACGGATCTGTGCCGTCCACCAGTGCAACCTATGGCGATGGTGAGATAGGCCTTTCCTTCACGGGCATACTGAGGGATGCTGAACTCGACCAGATCGAACAGCTTCTCCATTAGAGGCTCGCTCAGAGGGTCTGACAAAACGTACTGGCGTACGGGCTGAGAGTTGCCGTCGTACGGCTGAAGCTGCTCAACGTAATGCGGATTTGTAAGAAACCTTACGTCGAAGACCAGATCCGCATCAAGTGGAATGCCGTGCTTGAACCCGAACGAGACCACAGTAATAACCAGAGCCTCTGCAGGTCTTTGCGTCGAGAAGTTACTCTCGATGGCTTTGCGCAGTGATATGGGCTCCAGATTGGACGTGTCAATGACTTTGTCCGCGCGTTCGCGCAGCGGCATCAGCAGGTTTCGCTCGTAGTTGATACTCTCTATGATCCCCCGCGTGTCGGTTACAAGCGGGTGCCGCCGCCGGGTTTCTTTGAAGCGCTTGATGAGGACATCGTCGCTTGCGTCCAGAAAAAGGACTTTTGGACGTGAAAAACCGTTTACCGGGACGGATTTCATCTCGTCAAAAGTCTCAACGAAGCGTTCGAAGAGATCGCCGGAACGGGTGTCCACGACAAAGGCGAGGCCGGTCGCATCTGTATTGGAGTCGTGCCAGAGCCTGGCTGCATCCGGCATCAGATTCGGCGGGATATTGTCAATACAGTAGTATTTGAGGTCTTCAAAGACGTGGCTGGCGAGGCTCTTTCCAGCGCCAGACAGGCCCGTGATGATCACCAGTTCTTTGGGCACTCAGTCCTCCCGACTGAATTTCAAAACGCTGTTCGCCAGTCCTCCAAGCACGCTGAGCCCAACTGCCAGATACACAGCCCCGACAAAGCCTCCCGCGTGAAAGCCTGGCACGACCCAGTTTAGAAACAGGATGAGAAGCACACTGATCAGAAATCCGAACAGCCCGAAAGTGAGACAGTTCAGCGGCCAGAGAAAGAGCTGCACAACTGGGCGCACAATGGCATTAGCGAGCGCGAGAAGGAACACCACAACAAAGGCGCTCACCCAACCGTCCAGCTTTACACCGAGTCCGAGCGCCATACCGATTCCGACGACGATCCACAGGATGACTGCGTGAACAATCCATCTAATTATCAGATTCATGCCGGGCCAACTATAGCAGTTTCACGTTTCTTGCGCGTCTGCTCAACAAGAGAAGTCAAAAACAAAAGGAAGGGCTTTGAGAGGCTGGGGGGCGGCGAACCCTGCGACTCATCCGTACTTGCGCTTCAGTGCCGGACGCAAGCCTTCGTAGCCTTCCAGTTCCAGCAGACGAACCTTCCACTCCAGACCACACGCAAAGCCGCCAAGGCCGCCGCTATGCCCCATCACTCTGTGGCACGGTATGACGATTGGTAGGTTGTTTTTCGCCATTACCTGTCCGACGGCCCGAAAAGCCAGCGGGCTTCCGGCTTTCTGGGCGAGATGCCCGTAAGTGTCTACAGATCCATACGGAATTTCGGCGGTTGCTGTTGCGACTCTGCGCTGGAAAGCCGTTAGGTTGTCGAGATTCAGCGGGCTGGAAAAGGCAACTTTCTCTCCATTAAAATATCGGGTCAGCTCCTCTGCCATCGCGTCACACACCGGGCCCCCTTCAACGACGTCTGAGGTCGCAAGCTCACTGACAAGACGGGCGAAGAGGCGCTCTTCTGGTTCTGCCGGGAGATAGATTCGCACGGCGCGATTCGTGCTGTCCGCCGCCGCAAGTCCGCGCCCCCATGGCGTGTCGTAAAAGCTGTAAGTGAAGTCAGGATGGGATGGGTTCTGGCTTGTGTTCAATGTCCTCTCCGTGCAAATGTTCATATAACCGCTGCGCCGCAGTCGCATTCATACTGGGCGCCGCAGCTATGTCTTCAAGTGTTGCATCTCTTAGTTGAGCGACAGAGCCGAAGTGCTTAATGAGTTCTCTGCGCCGGACTTGCCCGATGCCCGGGACATTATCGAGCTCCGATTTGAGGCTGCCTTTACCGCGCAGACGCCGGTGATAGGTGATAGCAAAACGGTGGGCTTCATCCCGGATGTGTTGCACGAGGTGCAAGGCCTGGCTCCTTTTGTCCAGGCGAATGGGAAGTGGCCGATCCGGAACGAATATCTCCTCTTCCCGCTTTGCCAGAGACACCACAGTCAGGCCTTCTTCCTCAGCCGCATGA